>NZ_QUDX01000004.1:0-220180 GCF_003477715.1 Butyricicoccus sp. AF35-5AC | reverse complement strand
TGGACAACATGCCCGGCTCGATGGCCATCGGTCATGTGCGCTACTCCACCACCGGCGATACCCGCCGCGAGAACGCGCAGCCGATCTCCATCACCCATGTAAAGGGCAATCTTGCGGTTGCACACAACGGCAACCTCGTAAACGCAGGCGAGCTGCGCCGCGAGATCGAGCTGGACGGCGGCATTTTCCGCTCCTCGAACGACACCGAGGTTCTGGTATACACCATTGTTAAGGAACGCCTCAAGTGCGGCTCTATTGAAGAAGCCGTTATGAACACTATGCGCCGCATTGAGGGTGCCTACTCTCTGGTCGTTATGTCTCCGCGCAAGCTGATCGCGGCACGTGACCCGCACGGCTTCCGTCCGCTGTGTATCGGCCTGTTGGACAACGACTGCTACATTTTCGCTTCCGAGACCTGCGCTTTGGACGCGCTCGGCGCAAAGTTCATCCGCGATGTAGACCCCGGTGAGGTCTGCGTTGTCGAAAACGGTGAGCTGCGCTCCATGCACTGCGGTATCGAGTGCAAGTCCTCCGCGTGCGTATTCGAGTACATTTACTTTGCCCGTCCGGACTCCATCATCGACGGTGCATCGGTTGAGCTGGCCCGTCAGGAGGCCGGCAAGTACCTGTCCATCGAGCATCCGGTCGGCGCTGACGTGGTTATCGGTGTACCGGATTCCGGTATTCCGGCAGCGATCGGCTACGCAAAGTTCTCCGGCATTCCGTACGGCGTGGGTCTCATCAAGAACCGCTATATCGCCCGCACCTTTATCCAGCCGGGTCAGGACAAGCGCGAGCGCTCGGTGCGTCTCAAGCTGAATGCCCTGCGCACCGCTATTGAGGGCAAGCGCGTGATCATGGTCGATGACTCCATCGTCCGCGGTACGACCTGCGGCCGTCTGGTAAAGCTGCTGCGCGACGCAGGCGCGGCTGAGGTTCACATGAGAATTTCGGCACCTCCGTTCCGTCATCCCTGCTTCTTCGGCACGGATATTCCGGAGCGCAACCAGCTGCTCGCCCACAACCGCACGGTTGAGGAAATGCGCGAGATCATCGGCGTGGATTCGCTCGGCTTCCTGTCGCTCGAAGCCTGCCGCAAGATTGCAGTCGGCTGCAAGCTGGGCTTCTGCGATGCATGCTTCTCCGGTGAGTACCCGATTCCGGTACCCGAGCAGGTGGATAAGAACATGTTCGAGATCGAGATTCCGCTCCCCTCTAACAAAGACTAAACCTGAATGGAAAATGATGATTGATAATGAAGGTCACACGCCTTCATTATCAATTTTCCATCTTTAATTATGAAAGTGAGATGTTAAGAATGAGTGTAAGCCGTTCTGAAAGCTACAAGGCTGCCGGCGTTGACGTTACCGCAGGCTACGAAGCGGTCAAGCTGATGAAGCCGATGGTAGAAAGCACCTTTACCAAGGGCGTTATGGGTACGCTCGGCGGCTTCGGCGGCCTGTTCCGTCCGGAGTTCAATGGCATGAAGGATCCGATCCTCGTTTCCGGTACGGATGGCGTCGGCACCAAGCTCAAGCTGGCGTTCCTGATGGACAAGCACGACACCGTTGGCATCGACTGCGTTGCCATGTGCGTAAACGACATCGCCTGCTGCGGTGCACAGCCGCTGTTCTTCCTCGACTATGTTGCAGTCGGCAAGAACCACCCGGAGAAGATCGCACAGATGGTTTCCGGTATCGCAGAGGGCTGCCGTCAGGCAGGCTGCGCGCTGATCGGCGGCGAGACCGCTGAAATGCCGGGCTTCTATCCGGAAAACGAGTACGATATGGCAGGCTTCTCTGTCGGCATGGTCGATAAGGAAAAGATGATCGACGGCACCGGCATCAAGGCCGGCGACGCGCTGATCGGTGTTGCCTCCTCCGGCGTACACTCCAACGGCTATTCTCTGGTTCGCAAGACGCTCGGCATCAACGAGAAGTCTGTCCGCCGCTACATCGACGAGTTCGGCAAGACTCTCGGCGAAGAGCTGCTGACCCCGACCAAGATCTACGTTAAGGCGATCCAGTCCCTGATGGGCAAGGTTGAGGTCAAGGGCATCAGCCACATCACCGGCGGCGGCTTCTATGAAAACGTACCGCGCATGCTGCCGGCAGGCATCGTTGCCAAGATCGAGAAGGCTGCTATGCCGGTTCCGCCGGTATTCGACCTGATCGCAAAGACCGGCAAGATTCCGGAGCGCGACATGTACAACACCTTCAACATGGGCGCCGGTCTGGTTCTGGCCGTTGCCGCTGAGGACGCTTCCCGCGCGGTTGCAGCAATTTCTGCTGCAGGCGAGCAGGCTTATGTGATCGGCGAGTGCGTAAACGGCGCCGAAAAGGGCGTAGAACTCGTTTAAGTAAATTGAAAATGGAGAATTGGCGCTATCCTTGCGCGGGTTTTGTCCGCGCTGCGTGGTTCAGTGCAAAGCGATGTGTTGAATAATCGCGTTCTGCACGAATCCGCAATTCTCCATTTCATTTGTTTTTTGGAGAAAAATAAATGACAAAAATTGCAGTTTTGGTTTCGGGCGGCGGCACGAACCTGCAGGCGCTCATTGACGCACAGCAGGCGGGCAAGATCGAAAACGGACAGATTTCGCTCGTGGTTTCGTCCAACCCGAAGGCGTATGCACTCGAGCGTGCCGCAAAAGCGGCTATTCCCTCCGAGGTGCTGCGCCGCAGGGACTTTTCCGACGCGGAAGAGTACGGCAAGGCGCTTACCGCTCTGCTGGAGAACGCAGACATCGGTCTGATCGTGCTCGCAGGCTTCATGACCGTCCTGCCGGACAGCTTCTGCCGCCATTTCGAAAACCGCATTATCAACGTACATCCCTCGCTCATCCCCTCCTTCTGCGGAGAGGGCTTCTACGGTCTGCGCGTGCATGAAGCCGCGTTGGCAAAAGGGGTAAAGGTTACCGGTGCGACCGTGCATTTTGTATCCGAAGTGGTAGACGGCGGCGCAATCATCGCGCAGAAGGCCGTTGAAGTGGAAGATGGCGACACACCGGAGACCTTGCAGAAACGCGTCATGCAGAACGCGGAGTGGATTCTTCTGCCGCAGGCAGTATCCGACTTCTGCGCAGGCAGACTGCGCGTGGACGGCGCTATCGTCCATAAAAACTGAACAGGAGTGACAGCATTATGAGCAAGAATGTTTTTGACATCAGCCAGGAGCTGATGAGCAACGCATATCCCGGCCGCGGCATTATTCTCGGCCGCACCCCGGATAATAAAAAGAATGTTATCGCCTACTTCATCATGGGCCGCTCGGAGAACAGCCGCAACCGCGTGTTCACCGAAACCGAGGACGGTATCCGCACGGAGGCATTTGACCCGTCCAAGATGGTCGATCCCTCGCTGATCATCTATCATCCGGTGCGCCTGTACAACGGCACCCTGGTCGTTACCAACGGCGACCAGACCGATACCATCGTGGACTATCTCAAGCAGGGCAAGAGCTACTTTGAGGCGCTCCGCACCCGCCAGTTTGAGCCGGACGCCCCCAACTACACCTCCCGCATTTCGGGCGTTGTCAATCCGGACGGCTCCTACAGCCTGTCCATCCTCAAGAACTTCACCTCGGACCGCACCGCCAACAAGCGTTTTTTCTATGAGTACGATAAGCCGGTTGCCGGTCTGGGCCATTTCATCCATACCTATCAGTGCGACGGCGATCCGCTGCCGCCGTTCCGCGGCGAGCCGAAGTGCATCCGCATCGAGCTGCCCATTCACGAGTTCACCAACCTGCTCTGGAACAGCCTGAACGAGCAGAACAAGGTTTCGCTGTTCGTGCGCTACGTCGATCTGGAGACCGGCGAAGTTGAGCAGGAAATCCGCAACAAGAACGCAGAATAACTGCGGCCTGATGAGCAGAAAGGACTATTTATGAAAGAATTAGCCTTAAAGTACGGCTGCAACCCCAACCAGAAGCCGGCCCGCATTTTTATGACCGAGGGCGAGCTTCCGATTGAGGTACTCAACGGCAAGCCGGGTTATATCAACTTCTGTGACGCATTCAACTCTTGGCAGCTCGTCCGTGCGCTGAAAAAGGCGACCGGCCTGCCCGCAGCTGCGTCCTTCAAGCACGTTTCTCCGGCCGGTGCCGCGCTCGGCAAGCCGCTGACCGATGTTGAGCGTCAGATGTACTTTGTTGACACCGACAAGGAGCTGTCCCCGATTGCATGCGCTTACATCCGTGCACGCGGCGCTGACCGTCTGTGCTCCTATGGTGACTGGGCGGCTCTGTCCGATACCTGCGACGCAGACACCGCTTCCTACCTCGCACACGAGGTTTCCGACGGCATCATCGCGCCGGACTTCACCGCTGAGGCCCTCGAGATCCTTAAGACCAAGCGCAAGGGCGGCTACAACGTTGTCAAGATCGACCCGAACTACGAGCCAAAGCCGATCGAGCAGCGCGACATTTTCGGCATCCGCTTTGAGCAGGGCTACAACAACTACGAGATTAACGAGAGCCTGCTCACCAACATCGTTACCGAGAACAAGAATCTGCCGGAGAGCGCAAAGCACGACATGATCCTTGCGCTCATCACCCTGAAGTACACCCAGTCTAACTCGGTCTGCTACGTCAAGGACGGCATGACCATCGGTGTCGGCGCAGGTCAGCAGAGCCGCATCCACTGCACGCGACTCGCCGGCAACAAGGCCGACAACTGGTTCGTTCGTCAGCATCCGAAGGTTCTCGGTCTGCAGTTTGTTGACGGCATCCGCCGCCCGGACCGCGACAACGCGATCGACGTTTACACCTCGGACGAGTACGAGGACGTACTGGCTGAAGGCGTATGGCAGAAGACCTTCAAGGTAAAGCCGGAGGTGCTCACCGCTGAGGAAAAGAAGGCGTGGATTGCAAAGAACACCGGCGTAACCGTTGGTTCGGACGCATTCTTCCCGTTCGGCGACAATGTAGAGCGCGCACGCAAGTCCGGCGTGGAGTACATCGTACAGCCGGGCGGCTCCATCCGTGACGACAACGTAATCGAGACCGCGAACAAGTACGGCATCACGATGGCGTTCACCGGCATGCGTCTGTTCCATCACTAATGAAACTGCTGAAAGGCTATTATGCCTACTTAGCCGTATCCGGCGGACTGCTGCTCAGTCTGGCCGCGCAGCACAACTGGGCACTGCAGATACTGGCGTTCGCGCTGGTGTCTGCCGGTGCGCTGTCCGTGCAGAATGCGTCCCGCTGGTATATGCGCGCGAGCATTGCCGCGGACGTGACGATGGCGTTCAAGCTCATCCTCGGTCCGGCAGTCATCCCGCCCTGTCTGCTGCGGATTGTGCTGCAGTATGCGGCGCTCGTGCCGCTGCTGCTCACCGGCTGCATGCTGCTGATGGGTGTCAAAGACCAGATGCACAAGATCGAGCACAGCACCCTGCCCGAATGGGTTTTGCTGGTGGTCTGGAGTGCGGGCTACATTCTCGTGCTCGTGAGCGCACCCGGCTGGCTAAACGACTATCTGTTTAACACCGTCTGGACACTGGCGAACAGCCTCATCTCCATCGGCACAGTAGCACTGATCGTAGAAATGTTCCGCGCACAGCGCATATACCTACAAACGGAGGAACAATAAATGAAAGTTTTGGTTATCGGCGGCGGCGGCCGTGAGCACGCCATCGTCCATACATTGAAGAAGAGCCCCAAGGTTGACCACATCTGGTGTGCACCGGGCAACGGCGGCATTGCCGCTGAGGCGGAGTGCGTTGCCATCAAGGCGACCGACATCGACGGCATGGTGGCTTTCGCCAAGGAGCACAAGCCGGATCTCGTTATGGTAGCACCGGACGACCCGCTTGCACTCGGCATGGTAGACGCGCTCGAGGCCGCAGGCATCCGTGCCTTCGGTCCGCGCAAGAACGCCGCTATTATTGAGGGCAGCAAGTCCTTTGCCAAGGATCTGATGCAGAAATACAGCATTCCGACCGCTGGCTACGCCGTTTTTGAGAACTCGGCGGATGCCATCGCGTACATCAAGAAGAACGGCGCGCCGATTGTTGTCAAGGCGGACGGTCTTGCACTCGGCAAGGGCGTTACCGTGGCTATGACCGAGGAAGAAGCCATCGAAGCAGTCAAGGACGCGATCGACGGCGGCGCATTCGGCGGTGCCGGTGCGCGTGTCGTTATCGAGGAGTTCCTCACCGGCCCGGAGGTTTCCGTGCTGGCATTCGTTGACGGCAAGCACCTCAAGACCATGCCGTCCGCGCAGGATCACAAGCGTGCCTACGACCATGACGAAGGCCCGAACACCGGCGGTATGGGCGCATTCTCGCCGTCCCGCTTCTATACCGACGACATTGCTGCCGAGTGCATGGAGACCATCTTCAAGCCGACTGTTGCAGCCATGGAAAAGGAAGGCCGTCCGTTCAAGGGCGTGCTGTACTTCGGCCTGATGCTGACCCCGAAGGGCCCGCGTGTTATCGAGTACAACGCTCGTTTCGGCGACCCGGAGACGCAGGCTGTCCTGTCCCGACTGGACACCGACCTGTTCGACATCTTCAATGCCGTTATCGACGAAAAGCTCGAGGATATCGACATCAAGTGGGCGGACAACGCCGCCTGCTGTGTCTGCATGGCGTCCGGCGGCTATCCGAAGGCCTACGAAAAGGGCAAGGAGATCACCGGTCTGGACGATGTGAGGGATTCGTTCGTATTCCACGCAGGCACCGCTGTCAAGGATGGCAAGCTGGTCACGAACGGCGGCCGCGTGCTCGGCGTAACGGCAGTTGCCCCCACGCTCGATGAAGCGATCCTCAAGGCGTATGCCGATGTGAAGAAAATTCACTTCGATAAGGCGCATTATCGCACCGATATCGGCGTAAAGTAATATTTTACGTTTATTGTAGGGCGGGCTGACCTCAGCCCGCCCTACATTCTGCGTGAATGGAAGAAAGGAAAAAAGAATGAAAATCGAACAGCAAAATCAGATTTTAGGCTGCATGAACGATGTTCTCAACCAGAACGGCTTCCGTGCGGAAATCATGCAGAAGGACGGCGCACCGACCATTCTGCGCTGCGAGGCAATGCGTCAGGGCAAGGTTGCCAAGGACGTTGTGATTGAAGCCTGCTTCATCCCGATGCAGCTGCCCGCAGAGGACATGGGTCTGCTGCAGTTCTTCGTTACGCTGTTTCAGGGTGCCCCGGAAAACAACAAGGTGCAGCTTCGTCATGCGTGCGATTACTGCAACAACTTCTGTGCGCTCGGCTCGTTCGGCTTCTTTGAGGAGGCCGGTCAGATTTACCTCAAGCACAACACACTGGTGGACGGCTCTCTCGAACTCGAGAAAATCATTCCGTTTGTGGCGGATAACATTTCCGTGCTGATTGCGGCAGTCTCCCGCTTCATCGACGGTCTGGCGCAGATTGCCTATGCAGGCATGACGCTCGACGCTGTTATCGAGCAGGACTTGTTCCCGAAGCTCGGCTGAAAAGCATAAAAACACCGCAGAGTAAAGCTTAACCGTCGTAAGGAACGATAAGTCCTGCGGTTAGGGCAGAGAACGGTGTGACCGTTAAGGTCACGCCGTTTTTTTGCGTCCAAGGGTAGAGTCTGCAATCATGGGTTCTGCCAGTGCGGGGATTTCCACATGGTCCCTTTCAAGAATCCGCGAAATCTGCTCCGGGCCTTTGCCGTCAATGCAAAGGTCAAAGACGCGCTTGACAATCTGGGCAGCATCCTCATCCAGAATCCACTTGTCCTTGCCGCTGCTCGTTGCCCTATCTGCCGTGTTCGTCCAAAGGGTGAATGGGGCACATGACATGAAAGTGCGGATTGAAAATGCCGCCGTCCTCCTTGTCGAGAGAATGAACGGCAAAGTCCACTACCATACCCCGGCTCACAAAGTTCTCCAACAAAAATTGCCTTGCCAGAGCGATGTTCTCCTGCATGGAAAACTCGTTCTGCAAGGCAATGTCAAAGCTGTACGCAAGCTGCGCTTTCTTTCCGCGTTCGACTTTCTCCACCGCGTTCCAGAGGGTTTCTCGGTCTGCATACTCCGATGGCGCATGCGATGGCAGCAGGATTTCAGAGCAGATCACGCACAGTCTGTGTCGATTTACTCCGGCTCATCCTCATCGAGCAGCGTGAGTACATCAATCGGCGCGTCATTCTGCGTCACCTGCACATGCACATGGGTGCCGAGTGCGGATTCTGCAGGAATGCTGTCCGCGCACACGCCGAGCGCCTCACCGGCGGAGACAACCTGTCCTTCCTGCACGCGTACATCGTCCATGCCGCAGTACGACGAGGTCAGGCCGTTATTGTGCGTCAGCGTCACGCAGGTGCCGTACAGGCCATCCTCGGCAATCTGCTGTACAGTGCCGTCGGTCAGTGCGAGCACGGTTTCGCCGGCTTCGGCAGAGAAGTCCGTGCCGGCATGAACACGCCAGTCACCCATGGTCGGCTGGAACAGCAGCGTGTCACCCGAAAACGGCGTCAGCACGGCTCCGGACACCGGCCGCACATACACAGGGGCGCTGACCGTCACCGCCGGTTCCGGCTCTGCCGCCGCGACCGGCTGTTCCTCGATCACCGGCTCGGGTTCCTGCTCCTGCTGCGGAACAGTGGCCGGTTCGGTCGGTGCTTCGGCGGTCGAGTCGGCCGGTGCGATGATAGGCATGCCGGTGTCCGGCTCGACCGCGTTCTGCCGGTGTGCATTGCCCCAGATCACCCATGCGGATGCGGCGATGATGAGCGCACACAGCGAAAGAATGGTGTAGAATCCGCGGGTAGAGAGCACCGCGGTGTGTTTGGATTGATATTGCTTCATGTCCCTTTACCTCCGTTGCTGACAGTATGGTCGGCTGCCGCGGAAAATATACGCGTCAATGAAAATTTGCCGCACAGCGGACACTTCATCGGCAGATGCCGGATAGCCCACAAAAGGGGGGACGTCTGCGGATTGTACCCAATCGTCGAATGTGGTATACTATAGCAGTTCAGACAAATACTGCAGCAAGTGTGCGCATACAGCACGCAAATACCATCGTCAATTTCACTTGACATGCAACAGCATGCCTGCGTAAAATTTCCTTGCTCTTTACGCGCTGTACACGCTGCTTTTGCTGCATTATTTATCTGAACTGCTATAAACAAAGAAAAGAGAAACGCAAGGAGGGTAAAGACTATGGAACTGGCTGACTTTTTTGCAATTGACCGGCTGTCGCAGCACGACGAGGAACTGCTGATCGAATCCGCGATGCAGATGCAGCAGATGATGCTGCTGTACGAATCCGGCATCCGTGAGATCAAGACCAAGCTGGATATTCTAAGCGATGAGTCGCGTATTTCGGGCAAGCCAAGCCCGATTGATTCGATCAAAAGCCGCATCAAAAGCCCGCGCAGCATTATCAGCAAGCTCAAGCGGCGCGGATTCCCGATCACGCTGCAGTCCATGATAGACAATCTAAACGATATTGGCGGTATCCGCGTGATCTGTCCGTTTATCGAGGATATTTACACGGTAGCGGACATGCTCATGCGGCAGGATGACTTGACGCTGATCGAGAAGAAGGACTACATTGCCAATCCCAAGCCGAACGGCTACCGCAGCCTGCATCTGATCCTCGAGGTGCCGATTTTCCTCGCGGAACGCACACAGCCGGTACGCATCGAGCTGCAGATTCGCACGATGGCGATGGATTTCTGGGCCAGCCTGGAGCACCAGCTACGCTATAAATCCGATGTGGAGATTCCGGAGCATGTATCCGATGATTTGAAGAAGTGTGCGGATGTTATTGCGGAGACCGATCAGGAGATGCAGCGCATCGCAAAAGAACTGAAAGTGCTGTAAAAGGAGAAATTATGCAATACATACCCATTATAACCCTGATTCTGGTTGTTATTCTGCTGGGACTGGTCATCGTTCTGCTGACCCGCAAGCCGGAAAAGCCGGAGCTTCCGCAGCAGATTGACCCAACCGCATCCATTACTGCGCTCGGTACGCTCGTGACACAAAACCTGCGCGAAGGCCGGGAAGCACAAAGCAATCAGCTTTCCGCGATGGACAAGAGCCTTGGCGACAAAATGAGCGGTCTGACCGATCAGCTCGGTCGGTTTGAGACGCGTCTGCAGGGCTTTACGGCGGAAACAACGCAGAATCTGACCAATATCCGCGAAACCGTGGACAAAAACCTGCACACCTTCACGGGTGAGACAAAACAGAATCTGGAAACCATCCGCAGCACGATGGACAAGAATCTGCACACGTTCACCGGCGAAACCAAACAGGATTTGGAAACTATCCGCGAAACGGTAGATAAAAATCTGCACACCTTCACGGGTGAGACCAAGCAGGATTTGGAGAACATCCGCGTTACAGTGGATAAAAACCTGCGTGCCATGCAGGAGGACAACAACAAAAAGCTGGACGATATGCGTCAAATTGTAGACGAAAAGCTGCAGAAAACGCTGTCTGAGCGCATGAATGAGTCATTCAAGCTGGTCAACGAGCGTTTGGAGCAGGTTTACAAGGGCCTCGGTGAGATGCAGACGCTGGCACAGGGTGTCGGTGATTTGAAGAAGGTGCTCACCAATGTCAAGACCCGCGGCATTGTGGGCGAGATTCAGCTGGGCGCGATCCTCGAGGACATTCTCGCGCCCGAGCAGTACGAGACCAACGTGGCGACCGTGCCGAACAGCCGCAATGTAGTCGAGTACGCGGTCAAGCTGCCCGTTGAGGACGGCAGCTTTGTCTGGCTGCCGATCGACTCCAAGTTCCCGGGAGACACCTACGGGGCGCTCCGTGATGCGTACGAGGAAGGCTCGCGCGAGCAGATTGACGCATGCGTCAAGCAGCTGATCGCCACTCTGAAATCCGAGGCGAAGGACATTCACGACAAGTATCTTGCACCGCCGCATACGACCGAGTTCGGCATCATGTTCCTGCCCTTCGAGGGACTGTATGCCGAAGCTGTCAGCCGCGGCATGGTGGAGATTCTGCAGCGCGACTATCATGTTAATCTGGCAGGTCCGAGCACGATGGCGGCGCTGCTGAACAGCCTGCAGATGTCGTTCCGCACGATTGCGATTCAGAAGCGCTCGGGTGAGGTCTGGAGCGTTCTGGGTGCGGTCAAGACCGAGTTTGACAAGTTTGAAGCCTGCCTGACGCAGACGCAGAACCGACTCGATCAGGCGAGCCGCGAGCTGGATAAGCTGGTCGGTACGCGCACGCGCGCTATCCGCCGCAAGCTGAAGGGCGTTACCGAACTCAGCGAGAGCGAAACGCAGAAGGTTCTGGATATCGGCACTGATTCGGAAGAAGAGTGAAGAGATTCTTAACCGCTTTCTCGGCAAAGGAAAACACCGCAGAGCAAGACTTAATAGTGATAAAGTACTATTTAGCTTTGCGAAGGGCAGAGAACGGTGTGACCACAATGGTCACGCCGTTTTTCTGCGTCCAGGGGTAGATTTCGCAACGACTCCATCCCAAACTTTCTGTGTCTACGATCTCTACTACGCCGCAATCTAATTTCCCTCGCTCTATCATTTTGCATTACCTATTTCATTTACCTCATATACGAGAAAAAGCCCAGCTTTTGCTGAGCTTTTCGACTCTCGTACTTCGTGCGGCAGCACGCATAAAATAGAATTTGCGGAGCAAATTCATAAATTCCGAGAGCATGTATCTCGGAATTTATACAAGGGAAGAAAAAATGTGCCTGCAAGGCGCGGTTTTTCTTCGGAATTCGATCGAAAGCGTGGTTTCGATCGAGAGGCTGCTCGGAAAACGTTAGTTTTTCGACAGCCTCCGGTTATTTCGTTTGAAATAACCGGTTTTTCTTATTTTCCAATTCTGTTAAAAGTTTTTGTTCCGATTTGCGAGGGGCAATATACAGATACTGCCGCCGTATCGGCGTATGAGCCGAATATCTGACTTTAACCCCAAAAGAAACCCTGTCTGTTCCAACAACAGACAGGGTTTTCTCACTGTTACAGCACCTTTTTTTGCCGCCCGGAATCTTTGGCAGATTGAGCGTAGTCGCGGCCGAGCACGGCGCTACACAGCTCTACCACGGCTGTGACCGGCGCGTAGCAGAATACATCGTCGAAGCCGGTGCCGCCGGTCATTTCGCGCAGCTCTGCCGCCGAATTTTCCATCTTGCCGGTGTTGACAAAGTGCAGGTCGATGCCGTCCTTCTCCTTAACCTCTGCGGGCGGGAACAGCGCCTCGGTGCGTGCCAGACGGTCCTCGTTCACATCGGTCACAACGTCCATGGACGGACGTCACGGTGCAGCGCATACGTCAGCGCACTCAGGCCTATCGGACCGGCGCCTGCCATGATGACCAGCTTGCCTCCCTTTTTAATACCCATTTCGCGGTGATAAACACCTATCTTGGTGTGATAAGCGGCGTTAAACGCACCGACCAAGTAACTCATCGTCTCCGCAAGAGACGCCTCGTAGTAAGCGCGGGCTGCAGCGTGAACTTCATGCCCGGCTTGAATTTATCCTGATGCTTCGCGCCAACCTTGACGATATCGCCCGCGAACTCGTGCCCCATGACGGCCGGATGCTCAGCTACATCGGAATGCACGCGCTTGTGCGCTTGTGCTCGGTGCCGAGGATGGCACACTTGTAGGTGGACATACAGATGCTGTCAGATACGACCTTGACCAGAATCTCATCATCGCGGATTTCCGGCAGTTCAAAGGTATCCAGACGCAGGATCATTCGCAGCATGCAGACGTACAGCTCTTGTTTTCATAATAAAACTCTCCTTCACCATATCTTAAAACACGATAGATTTCAACAATTACAGCTTGGAAAAGCGTACTTTCGGAAGCAGCGCCTCGATAACCGAGCGCTCGGCGGCCTGTGTGCCGCTGCACATGACATTCGCGGCTCCGGCTGCAGTCGAGAGACGGACCGCATTCTCCTCGCTCATATCCTGCGACTCGGCATACGCCAGCGCGGCCACCACGCTGTCACCCGCACCGACCGTACTGCCGACCGGAACCTTGAGTCCCTCAGCGTAAATCGTGCTGCCCTTGCGCAGATACAGCGCACCGCGGCCGCCCAGCGAGATAACCACCCGTTCGATACCGCTCTCCAGCAGCTTTTGACCTTCTGCGGTCAGTTCTTCGATGGTTTCCAGTTTTCTGCCCGCCAGACGCGACAGTTCATCATCATTCGGCTTGATGAGGTACGGCGCGGCCTTTAAGCCTTCCGCCAGTAAAGCGCCGTCCGCATCGAGGAACACCCGCGCACCTGCGTTTTTGCATGCGCTCGTCCACACGCGGTAGGTATCCTGCGGTGCGCCCTTCGGCAAGCTGCCCGCCAGCACCACAATGTCGCCTGCGTGCACCTCAGCCAGAAGGTCGTTCAGCAGCGCATCTAAATCTGCATTCGTAACGGTCAGACCCGGCTCGTTGATGTCGGTATTCGTGTGGCCGACCCGGTCGATGATTTTGATATTCGTGCGGGTCTGCCCCTCAACGAACCGGAACTGCGTGGTGAAATTCTCGTTTTCGAGCAGCTTTTCAAGCGTTCTGCCGCTCTCACCGCCCAGAATGCCGACGGCGCGGCTCTCGCCGCCCAGCTTGGCAATCACTTTGCTCACGTTAATGCCCTTGCCGCCGGGATCCGTGCGCATTTCCGTGATGCGGTTGACCGTGTCAAGCGCAATACCCGGAATTTCTACCGTTTTATCCAATGCAGGGTTGAGTGTTACCGTATAAATCATGGAATGACTCCCTCCAGATATTTGAAACTACTGAAACAAAAGCTATAATCAAAATAACAACAGACCGTATAAGCGTCAATCTGTTATTTCAACAAATAATCCCTTTCGTTTTTGTAAGGAATCACAAGAGCACATTCTCCCTGTAAATTCTGTTCTGCGTGCAAAAGGAGCGGCAATGCAGATGAAGTGCCCCAAAAAGTTAGATAATCTTTTGAAGTAAAAATTGTTCAAGCTGCCGAAAGGGCTTGTTGGCTGTGAACCGCAGGCGACAAGCCCTTTAATTTTGCCTTGATTCTGCGGTTGTTGTAGTAGTCCGGATAGTCAATGAGTTCCTGCTTGAAGTGCTCCATGGACTGAATTTTTTGCAGATACAGCAGTTCACTCTTGAGCAGTCCGAAAAAAATCTCAATCACAGCGTTGTCTAAACAGTTGCCCTTCCGGCTCATGCTTTAACGGATACCCTTTTTCACGAAGCATCCACTGGTATTGCTTGTGCTGGTACTGCCAACCCTGATCCGAGTGCAGGATTAGATTTGTGTTGTCCGGAATTTTTGCAAATGCCTTGTCCAACATCGTTGTCACCATGCTTAACACAGGTCGATCCGAAATCGTATAACTAACCAAATCACTGCTGTGCAAGTCAAAAATGGGCGACAAATACAGCTTTTCTCCGAACAGGCTGAACTCCGTCACATCCGTTACCCATTTCAGATTTAGCTTCCGCTGTGATACAGCGATAGCCGTACCTCGAGCATCGTTTCGACCACCAGTTTCTTGAATTCTGGTGTGTATCGTTTGTTCGGTACTCCTTTTGGCATTAAAATCACCCCATCTGTTAGATAGTATATCACACTGTCTAACAAATGGGGTGCTGTTCAATAACCTCTCCCGACTTTTCCTGTTCTGAACGCAAAGGGTCTCCCGCCATTCGGCGGGAGACCCTTTCTCATCTTATCGGCTTATTTACCGGTCTTTTCACACAGATTCTGCATGATAACAGCTACCTGTGCACGGGTGGCCGTGCCCTGCGGGTCAAAACGGTTGCCCGATTTGCCGCTCAGCAGACCAGCCTTCTGCATTCTGGTTACAGCGTCCTTCGCGTAAGCGCGGATGCTTGCGCTGTCGGCAAATGCAGCTGCACTGCCGTTCTCCTCTACCTTGGTGCCGGTGGCGGTCAGGTAATTGTCCATGATAACCGCAGCCTGCTCACGGGTGATGAGCGCATTCGGATTGAAATGCGAAGCGTCCACGCCGGAAACAATCTTGTTGGCTGCTGCCCAGTTGACGTATGCGTTGTAGTACATTTTGCTGTCTACGTCGGCAAACTGGCTCTGGGTGTTGTACGCGGTGATATCTGCGCCTGCCATACGGCCAAGCACGGTGACAAACATGCCGCGGGTCATGCCCTCGTTCGGGGAGAAGGTGGTTGCGGTCGTGCCGTTGAACAGCGCCTTATCGGTCACATATTCGATGGCATCCTTTGCCCAGTGGCCCGCGATGTCGGTAAAGGTGCTTACCGTACCCTCAACAACCTTGACATTCTTGCCCACGGTGCCGTAGTTGTCGTAATCCACAGAGTAATCGTTGAATACATCATCGGATTCGTAGCCTACTGCATCGGTGAAGGTGCCCTCGTTCCAGTCTGCCAGCGTTGCCCAGGTATTGGTATTGCCGGCCTTGACGGTGTACGCGTTGATAATCGGAATATCGGTGGACTTCTCTGCAACAGAGGAGTTCAGTACGGTAGTAACGCGAACATACTTTGCACTGCCCAGTGCGGAAATATCAACCGTGTTCTTGCCGTTCTTCAGCTCTGCGGACTGGGAAGCCTTTACGGTCTTGCCGTCGTCCGAGGTCTCAACGGTTGCGGTTGCAGAAGCCGCGCCGGTAATCTCTGCGTTATAGGTAAACTGTGCTGCACTGCCGGTCATTGCGCGCCACTCGGTGGTGTGCGTGCCCTTGGTGACGATATTCTCCGGTGCGTAATCCAGCCATACGACCAGCTTGTCGCTTTCCGGACCCTTTGCAGTCGGATTTGCGTAAATCTGCTTGTTCTCCTCTGCGGTCAGCTTGGTGGTATAGAAGCGGAGCTGACCGATGTCACCTGTCAGCATGGTGTGCGTCTTGCCGCGGCCGCGGTCTGTCAGCAGATGACGGTGGAATGCAAAGCCGGAGTACATGGACTTGCCTTCCCAGTTGCGGATCTCAGAATCAAAATCCGGTGCATCGATGTGGCCGCTTGCCTTGGTATCCTCGTAGCTGTCGCCGCCGGTTGCACGATCAAAGCCGCCGGTGTACTGTACCCACTTGCCGAGGGTAACGCCGCCGCCCATATTCTCGTCGTCGTTCCAGAAGTACTCGCCGTTATCGTTGTTAAAGCCAATGCCATAGGTAACCATGCCGGTCTTGCGGACTGCCATGCGGAACAGGTAGTTGGTGCCGTAGCTGATGGAAGCGCCCTTCATCAGCAGCGGGTTGTGGTCCCACTCATCGCCCGTTGCCAGACGGTCGATGTTTGCCCAAACCATGCCGGTAACGCCGTTGTCTACCACATAGTTCTTGTTATCCGGAATTTCCACATAATCATCCACGCCGTCCAGGGACAGACCCCAGCCGCCGTTGTACTTAACGAGCGTCGGATTGCCGCGGATGATGCCGTCGTTGCCCTTGCCGGACTTATCCTTTACGATCGGGGTGCCCTGCATGGAGCCGAGCACGGCAACGGTCTTCTCTGCCGAGTTGCCGACCTTGACGGCATAGCTGCCGCCTGCCGGTGCCTTGTAGGCAAACTCAACCGTGCGGGTCTCGCCTGCCTTGAGCGCAGTCTTCTGCGAGGTAACGGCTGCGCCGTTGATGTACAGCACTGCCTCTGCGGTGCCGTCCTCATTGCCGATGTTCTGCACATCCGCCTTGGTGTAGATGACATCGCTGGTCGGCTCGCTTACCGTGCCGCCGCCGAGCTGCAGGCGCAGGTTGCTGTAGGTGTAGGTTGCCTTGCGGAAGGTAACATTGACGGTCTTGGTGTAGCTGTCCAGCTTGAGGGTATGCGTGCCGAGTGCAGAAAGCGTCAGCGGTGCGCTCAGCGTTGCGGACTCGCCGGGATTCAGACCGACAACACGCTCCTTGCCGCTCTTGCCGAACTCATACAGCCAACGGTCGGTGCCGTTGTCCTTGACACACATGGAGGCGGTCGCCAGACCCTTGCCGACATTGGTCACCTTTGCGGATACCGTGACAGTGCCGTTGGACTGAACGGTGTCCGGGGTGATGGAAATATCGCTGTACGCCAGCTTGGCGCCGTCCTTGGACAGCGTAACCGTCTCAAATACCTTCTCGCCGTCGCTGCTCAGGCCCAGATTCTTATAGGTCATCAGACCGTCCTTGACGGTTACTTCGAGCATATCGCCCTTGCCGGTTGCAAGCAGGTTGGGATAGTTGTCATTCAGGCGCTGATCCGGCTTGCCAGTGTCGATCTTGCCGTCGCCGATGCGGGCATCGCCCTGGGTTACATACAGGGTATCCGCGCCGCGCTTCGGATCAGCAGAAGCATAGCGGGAATACAGATGGGTATGGCCGCTGAACATGATATTTACGTTGCCGTTCTCCACGATGGAGGGAACGTACTTGCGGGTCAGGTCATCCTCGAACGGATGGTGCATGGTAACAACGCGGAAGTCAGCCTTCTTGGCATTGTCGGTTGCAAGATCAGCCTTGAGCCAGTCGAGCGACTCGTTTACAACGGCCTTGGTTGCCGCATCTGCCTCGCCGCCGCCCGCAGTGGAGTTCAGCTCGAACAGGGACCACGGGTTGCTGTCCAGCATATCGAAATGCACCGGACCGCAGTCAAACGCTACGTTGCGTCCGGTCTCGTTGGACTTATACTGCTCCTTCTGCACCTTGGTGACATACTCATCAAAGTAGACACCGTAATCGTGGTTGCCGCTGTTGTAGATGACCGGCACATTGTGCAGGAACGAGCCGACATTCTGGAACCAGTACGGGAACTGATCCTTCTGAGAGCCGGTGCCCTCTACCATATCGCCGGTATGCAGGATAAAGTCCGGATCGAACTGTGCGATCACGTCGGAAACCTTAGTTGCCGTTTCAAAGCGATGGCTGTCGCTGACAACCACAAAGCGGATCTCATTCGAATTTTCGGGCAGCGTGCGGAAGTGACCATCCATAGTCTGTCCGTCCTCGGTCTCAACCTTGTAGGTATAGGTCGTACCCGGAGTCAGATCGGTCAGGCGGGCACGATACATGTGCATGCTCTCACCCTTAAACTTTTCGCCCTCCTCTACCGGAACCTCGAGCGTTTTCTTGTCCGCATCGCTCGTACCGTAGGTAATGGTGGACTTCATCGGTTTATCCAGTTCCCAAACGACAACCATGCCGTTTGTTTTCGGGGTCATCAGGTACGGACCCGTCAGGAAGGAGCCGGTATCCGTCCTTCCGATTGCGAAAGCAGTGCTCGGCACCAGTGTTGCCAGCATCACGGCCGACAGCACACCGCTGAGCAGCCGCCGCATACGCGAAGATTTTTTAGCCATTTTCTTTTCTCCTTTCTCTTCACGGTACGGCTGCCGCCATACCGCCGCGTCTATGTTAAACCTTTTAAGTTAAGGCAATACCGCATAATTGAACAAGAGTGATTTGCGAGTAAATTTTGCGTACTGACGAGGCCCAGTTTTGCGGTAATACTTGATGTATTACCGTGAAACTGCAACAAAGTCAGGACACAAAATTTCCGCAAAGCACCGCCGCTTTAATTGTGCGGTGTTGCCTTAAGGTTCGCGCGCTGTAAATATGCGTGTCGAAGTACGAAATCAGCCGCGTGCGGTTCTCGCCTGCCCACTCCAGATCGTAGGTGATGAGCTTGACCTCGTCCAGCGACGGCAGTCCGTCCGCTGCGCGGGCGGTGCTGTTTGCCGGAAGACGGCAGCTTTTCGCTTCGATGTAGCATTCCTCTCCGCGGGAAGAGGTCAGCCAGTCGATAAAGGTGCGGGCGTTTTCGCGCTCCTGCTCCGGTGCACCACGCACAAGCGCGCACGCGCCGATCTCATAGCCGGTGCCGTCTGCCGGACTGCGCACCTCAATGGGATAGCCATCCAGCGCCGCACGGAAGGCGTCGTGCGAGAACACGATACCGACGGCGTATTCGCCGTTTTTTACCCGCTCTGCCGGCTCCACACCCGAACGGGTGTACAAACCGACGTTTTGGTCTAATTTTTGAAGATACTCCCACGCCTTGTCCTCGCCGCGCATCTGCACAAGCGTTGCCAGCGTGGTATACGAGGTACCCGAGCTTTTCGGAGTTGCCATCACAATCTGCCCTGCCAGTGCAGGCGACAGCAAATCGTCCCAGCAGGTCGGCATCGGCGTTCCCGTCCGTGCAAACCAGTCGGTGTTGCAGGCGAAGCACAGCGTGCCGATGTAGATCGGATTCCACACGCCCTGCTCATCCTGATAGGCTTCGGGCACATCGGTCAGCTCGGGACTTTGATACGCCTCCAGCAGACCGGCCTCTCGCAGCTGAATATAGTTATCCGCCGATCCGCCCAGCAGCACAGAAGCCTGCGGGTTGTCCCGCTCCTGCTCGAGCCGCGCGGTCATTTCTCCGGCAGGAAGATGAATACAGTCCACGGTGATGCCGGTATCCTTGCGGAAGGCACTGCAGTACAGCAGCGTTTCCGACTCCGGCAGCGGACTGTAAACGGTAAGATGGTCATATTTCGGTGTTTCTGTCCCCTCCTCCATCGCATGATTGTGCTCCTGCGGTGAGGGATCGTTCTGCTGCTGACCCGTACAGCCGCAGAGCAGTCCGGTCAGCAGCAGAACAACAGGAAGAAAACATATTCTTTTCATAGCTTCCACCTCGATACAAAAGGCGGGCAGCTTTTCTCTGCCCCTATACTATAACAGTTTAAGCGGCTTCGCTCTACCGTCCATCATCCGATAAAATTTTACCATTCAAGAAGGCCGTTCCTAAACGGTGAATTTCTTACGATATTATTTTACCCTTCTTCCGACCGGCTGCGGTACTCGCGCGGCGAAACGCCGACGTGCTTTTTGAACAGATAGCTGAAATAGTGCGAATCCTGATAACCGACGTCAAACGCAATATCGCTCATGCGGCTGTTGCCCTCGGTCAGCAGATGCTTTGCCGCCTCGATGCGGACAGCGGTCAGATATTCGACAAAGGTCTGACCGGTCTCCTGCGAAAACACGGTGGAAAAATGGTTCGGACTAAAGCCGACCTCTGCCGCCACCATGTGCAGTGAAATACCGCTGTCCGCATAGTTTTCGCGGATAAACTCCTTTGCACGGCTGATCTCCGCGCTGTATCGCACATTCTGATGGCGATAACACAGACGAGTCATGCGGCCGAGCACCTCGGCGGCACAGGCCTTTGTGCCCTCGAGCGTCGCCGCCTGACCGAGCACCGCCTGCGGATCCTCCGGAGGCGGAATGCTGCCTGCCTGCACCTCATCAGCCAGCTGAGAGGCCGTGACGAGCAGGTTCATCAGCAGATAATACCGGTACAGCACGCTCTGCATGTCCTGCGCCGCAGAGTCGCCGAAATAACCCTCGACAATACGCGGCACGTCCTCGGGAGCGGCATGCCGCAGCTTGTCCGCCAGTGAGCCGCCTGCCGAGAAATCGAACTCGTGCTGCACACCGGCAAAGTCCGTGCTGCCGAATACGCCGTTGTCCGCACACGCGGAGGCCTGCAGCAGTGTATCCTTCGCTGTGCGATAGCTTTCCGGCAGGGCGCTGACACGGGAGACCGGTGCGCCGATCGCGCACAGCGCGTTCCAGCCCAGCACCTGACAAAGCTCGTGCCGCAGGTTCTGACAGAACTCGTAGGCGGTTTCGCGCACAGCTTCCTCGGTCTCTCCGCGCAGCAGGAGCACCAGCCGGCGGCTGCCGCGGAAAAAGGCGCAGACCTCGCTTTCCTCGCCGCACAAACGCTCGGTCAGCGCACGCACCTGCTCCTGCACGGCATTTTCCGGCAGACGCACGATGCACACCAGATACTGCTTTGCTGTCAGCAGCAGCCCCCAGCGTTCTCCCTGTACAGCCGCCTCTGCAGTCGGTACGCTGCCCGAGAGCAGGTCGTTGAGAAAATGCTCACGCAGTACGTCCTCCTCGCGCTCACTGCGGCTGTTTGCGCCCGCCGAGCGAAGCTGCTGCTGCTCCTGCTCAATCTGCTCGGCAACCTGTCCGAGCGTTTCGAGCAGCTGCGCCGAGCTGACCGGCTTGAGCAGATACGCATCCGCGTGCAGCGAAACCGCCTTCTGTGCATACTCAAATTCATCGTGTCCGCTGAGGAACACAATACGCAGCCACGGCATGGTGCGCCGTACAACCTTTGCCAGCTCCAGGCCATCCATAAACGGCATGCGGATGTCCGTAATGAGCACATCCGGCTTCATTTCCATCAGCATAGGCAGTGCCATTTCGCCGTCCGGCGCTTCACCTGCAAACAAAAAGCGTTCCTGCTCCTTTTCAATGCAGTTGCGGATGCCGTCCCGGATGATCTCCTCATCATCCGCAATGAATATACGCATCATAGCGTTTTCCCCTCCTGTTCGTCCGGTACGGTGAAGCTGATGCGCGTGCCGTGCCGGTATTCACTCTCAATTGTCAGTCCGCAGCCGTAATACAGCCGCAGACGCTGTTCTACATTGCGCAGACCGTAGCCGCCCTTGCCGTCCGGGTCCAGCGGTGCGCCATTCTGCAGCGAGGTCCGTACCTCGGCAAGACGCTCAGGTGTCATGCCCATGCCGTTGTCCTCCACGGCGAAGTACATGCCGCCTGCCTGCCTGCGGCCGGTCACGGTAATCTGTCCTCTGCCGCGCCTGCGCTTAATGCCGTGATAAATCGCGTTTTCAACCAGCGGCTGCAGCACGATTTTCAGCATATACCGCTCGTGCAGCGCGGGATCAATATCAATCGTATACCGCATGATGCTGCCGTACCGCACCGACTGAATCTGCAGATAGTTTGCAACGTGCTGTTCCTCGCGCTCGACCGTGATGTAATCCGCGCCGCGGCTGAGCGAGATGCGCAGAAAGCCGGTGAACGCCATCGTCATCTCGACAACCTCGCTGTTGCGGCCCTCTTCGGCCAGCCAGACGATGGTTTCCAGCGTATTGTACATGAAATGCGGCGTGATCTGTGCCTGCAGCGCCCGCAGTTCAGCTTTTTTAATGGTCTTTTCCTGCTCGACCCGCTCATGAATGAGCGCCCCCAGCTGCTCCGCCATTGTATTGAGATCGCGCGTCAGCAGATGCAGCTCGTCGATCTCGGTCGGCGGGACGCGCTCGGTCAGCTCACCGGCGGCAATGCGGTTGGCAAACTGCTCCAGCTGCCGCAACGACGCGCCGATCGCACCTTCCAGATTGTCAGATGCCCGAATAGTCAGCCAGATCATCACGCCGACCAGCGCAATGAGTGCAAGCGCTGCCGCACCCAGTCCGTGCTGAATGCGGGCGTTGAAACGCCCCATGCGGGCGATTTCATTCTCGATATAGCGGTCAAGCATGCTGCCCGCCAGATGGCCGACGCTGTGAATCTCGCGGTACAGCGATTCGTTGCGGCTGACCGCGGCACCGGCGTCCATCTGCGTTTCCAGCTGATCAACGTAGCTGTCGATCGTGCGGATAGCGCGCAGCGCCGCGTTGAGATACTGTGCCTCGTCCTCTCCGGCACTGTCCAGCATGTCGTTCAGCTCGTGCAGAGAGCTGTCAATCAGCATCCGCTGCCGTCCATCCTCGAAGGAAATGCGGCCGGAAACCACGTTCCACACCTCATCCGGCAGGTCCTGCACCAGCACAGTACGCACTTCGGAGGCTCGGGTCGTCAATGCAATATCCGCGCCATAACGCTGTGTCAGCACAACCAGCAGACCGGCCAGCACACACACCGGTAAAATCATGCAGACCACGCTGCGCAGCAGCGACTGCCGCAGCAAGCCGTGCAGGCTGTGATGGGATTTACGCATCGGCTGTTCCCTCCTCCGTCAGCACGGCGGTATCCGCCAGAGCGATATAGGGCTTCCACGGTGCCTTCGCAATCTGCTGGGCTGCGTCTGCGGTCAGTTCAGCCAGCTGCGTATCATCCAGTGCGCCGATTACGGCAACCTCCCCTTTTTTCTGCAGCGCGCGCAGCTCCGCACCGCCGCCAAACGCACAAATCAGCACATCCTTGCCCGGTTTACGGCCGTGGCTGTGCAGATAATCCACCGCACCGAGCGCCATGGCGTCATTCTGGGCGAAAATGTAGCCGATTTCGTCCAGATGGTCCTCCATCTCCTCCAGTATTTCGCAGCCGCGCGAGCGCATGCCGTCGCCGCACAGGCTGTAGGTTACGGTCAATCCGTGTTCCTCCAGAGCCTCGCGGCAGCCGCGTGCAATCTCTCTTGCGTCCGAAGCATTTACCGTGCCGTAAAGCTCCAGTACACCGTCCCGCGGCATGCGCTGCTGCAGAAGCGCATCCGCCGCCTGCTCGGCGAGCGACGCATAATCAAATCCAATATGCTGCAGCGGCACATCATCCACGCCGCGTATCGCGCGGTCTATCGACAGCAGCGGCACAGAGGCGGATTTTGCTTCGCGCAGCACGTTGTCCCAGCCGCTTTCCACCAGCGGCGTAAATGCGATTGCGTCCACCTGATACACGATCAGCGCACGCACGGCTTCAATCTGTGCCTCCTGCGTGCGCTCGACCGGCATTTCCAGCACTTTGAAGCCATGTTCCTCCGCCGCATGTACAAGCGCTTCGGACTGCGCTTCGCGCCGGTCATCCTCTGCCGCCGTGGTGACAATGCCGAGCACCGGCACATGGGCATTCTCTTTTTCCGGCTGTGCCAATCCCTGCAGCAGCCGCAGCATCACAACTGTGCAGAGCAGCAGCAATGCCGCCCCTTTCCATCGTTTCATGGTTTTCTCTCCGTTTCTCTTTCTCTCCTGAATGATTTAATCATATCATACTTTGGAGGAATGAGCCAAATGTATTTGACAATAGTATAAAAACTATCCAAATAAGTGTCCATGATATTGTGCATATTTCCTCGCTTGGACAGAGAAATATCTTCCGGCGCAGTCGGATCCACTTGCATTGGCTGTTGATATGCGGTATAATATCAATAAGTAAAAGATAAGAATGTGCGCAACGCGCACGAAAAGCCTCGGTGTTGCAGCACCGAGGCTTTTCTATTCCATTAGAGCAGGCGGCTTAAACCTGAGGCTCACTGCCAGTTACCGCTTTCCGTCCAGCCATTTGCAAATATAGTAAGCAACTACACTTGCCTCAACAGAAAGTAAAAAAGATAAGAAAATATGCACAACGCGCACCCCCTTTCCTGCCGGTATGGGGAGTGGCAGCATAATCAGTATATCATAGCCGCAGTAAATCGACAAGTATCGACAAAAGGAGCGCAGATTGCAAACATCTGCGCTCCTTTTGCACCTGTATTACCGATCATCTTTTTTTGTCGGAATCTCCGTCTGCTCGGCTTCGCGCGCCTTCCTGCGCCGACGGCGCAGGACCGCAACAGCGCCGCCTCCGGCAGCAGCCAACAGGAGCACCGGCCAGAACATCACCGCGCCGACGATGAGCGCACGAACCGCGTCAACCAGACCGCGTGTTCCGGTCTTAGCCGCCTGCGCGAGCTGTGCGCCGAAGCCGCTGCCTTCTGGCGTTGCGGTCAGCGTCTGAACCTCTTTCAGATCCACATAGAAGGTCGAAAATCCGACCAGATCATCGTAATGACGCTTAGAGCCGGTCAGCGAGTCGATCTCGTATTCGCAGTCGGCCAGCGCGTTCTCGAGAGAGATAATATCCTCCATCTTGTCCGCCTGATTGAGCAGCACCAGCAGCCGCTCGTGCTTGGTGGTCAGCGTTGCCAGACGGGTTTCGATATCGGTATACTGCTCGGTCACGTCCTCGCTCGAACGCGAGCTGTACACCACATGCACGCTGCTGCCGAGTTGCTCGTAAAACGCCTCAAACTTCTCCTGCGGAATGCGCAGGACATAGCTCGCATGTCGGCTGCCCGCATCGCCGGAAAGACTGCTCGATTCAAGATAGCCGCCTGCATCCGCTGCCATTTTCTCAATATCTGCAGAGGTTTTGTCGAAATCCTGCGTTTCGAGCGTCAGATTAGCGTTCAAAATCAGCTTGGCATTCTTTCTCACCGCAGAAAAGTCCGCACCGCTCTCAGCGGTATCTGCCGACGCTTCCTCGGTCCAGCCATTCATGTCACCCGGCATACTGCCGCTGTCACCGGCTGCCGCCGATGCCGAATTGCCGACGCTTGCTCCGCAGGCGGAAAGCAGCAGCAAAAGTGCAAGGAACAGGGGGAACAATCGTTTTTTCATAACAGACACCTCGTTTCTTGAGCGGTACGGCGCACGGCCGCTGTATTTTCTCTTGTTACTTAATTAGACGAGATGCCGTGCGATTTGGTTCCCTCTGTTCTGTATATCAATCAAACAATTTTTAATACCGCATTCTATTGAAATCGCGGTCGATTTTGCGTCTTTCTCTTGCAACCCTGTCGTTCTTCACCTATAATAGAATATAATAACCGAATAAATATTCAGCAAACCAGGCGAAAGCCTGCGGCGCAAAGCTAAGAAGCCGCTTTCGCAATGACTGCGAAACCGACTTCACAGGGCCTGTAAAATGGCAGCCAGCTGCCTCGTTTGAGATGCACAGATGCATTACCGATGCAGCAGTGCATCTTTTTTCTTTTACAGAGAAATGCCGGACGCATTCCGGCTCACGGAGGGGTATATGAACAGAATTACAACCAGACTGAAACGGTACAGCTGTCTGCTGCTGTGCCTCTGCCTGCTTATGCCGCTGCTACAGGGCACAGCCGCCGCTGTGCAGGATTCCTCTGTCGTGCGAGTTGCATGGTATCCGGATTCCGCCTACAACATCACCTGCGAAAACGGCGAACGCAGTGGCTATGGCTACGAATATCAGCAGTCCGTCGCCGCATATACCGGCTGGACTTATCATTACATCGAAGCAAACTGGCCGGATTCACTGAACATGCTGCAAAAGGGCGAAATCGACCTGATGGCCGGCGTATCCTACGCCGAGGGCCGTGCCCAGACCATGCTGTTTTCCGATCTGCCGATGGGCGAGGAAAAATATTACCTGTATGCAAATCTCGCCGCTGCCAACATTTCCGTATCCGATTTGACCACCCTGAACGGCAAGCGCATCGGCATGCTGTCCGAAAGTATCGCGACCACGCAGTTCTGCGAATGGGAGACGCGCCACGGTCTGCACACCGAGCATGTGACCATCACCAGCGACGAGGACGCAGCCGCCAAGATCGCCAGCCGCGAAATCGACGGTTTTATCTCGGTCGAGAGTCCCCAGTGGCAGAAATACGGCCTGTCCGCGATCACCTCGTTCGGCAGCTCGGATGTTTACTTCGTGATCAGCAAAAGCCGTCCCGATCTCAAGGAAGCGCTCGATAATACCATGCGCCGTATTGCACACGACAAGCCGTTCTATCAGGATGATCTGTATCAGCGCTATCTGTCTGCCCAGTCGGTCGAGCTCCTCTCGACTGAGGAGCAGGACTGGCTCCGGCAGCATGGCACCATCCGCATCGGTTTTCTGAATCATGACACCGGCATCAGCAACTTTGATATCCGAACCGGTGATGTTACCGGTGTTCTCACGAATTATGTCGTATATGCGACGAATTGTCTGGGGGATAACGCCTTGCATTTCGACCTGCACGGCTTTGACACGCAACTTGAGCAGCTGCAGGCACTGCAGAACGGTGAGATCGACCTGATTTTTCACACCAGCCAGAACCCGCGTGCCGCCGAAGAGAACGGTCTTGCTCTGTCGAACACCGTCTTGAGCTTCAGTCAGGCGGTGCTTACCACGAAGAACTATTTTAATGAGCTTGAGCCAAACACCGCTGCCATCCCCAAGAACGATTTTTCGCTCAAGCAGTACCTTTCCTATAATTATCCCAAGTGGACGATCCTCGAATACCCTTCGGCGAATGACGCGATCAAAGCCATGCGTACCGGCAGTGCGGACTGCTATGTAATGCGTGCCGGTCAGCTGCCGCGCTATATGAAGGACAAAACGCTGTACCGCGTGTTCCTCACACAGCCGAGCAAGACCTCGTTCGCCGTACGGCAGGGCGATACGGCTTTGCTGTCCATCCTGAACAAAACGCTCAAAACCATGCCTTCTTCCCTGCTGACCGGTGCACTTGCCATGTACGACAGTGCGCCCGAAAAGGTCACCGCTGCGGACTTTGTCAAGGACAATCTGACCACTGCCTCTGCTGTGTTCATCCTGCTCTCTCTGCTGCTGTTCGGTCTGTTCCGCAAGGCCCGGCAGTCCGCCAAACAGGCGCAGGAGCTGAACCTCAGGCTGCAGCAGAGCCAGACAGAGCTGCAGGAAGCGCTCACGCAGGCCAAGGCTGCCAACGCCGCCAAAACAACGTTCCTGAACAACATGTCGCACGATATCCGCACACCCATCAACGGCATCATCGGCATGCTGACTATCATTCGCAAAAATAAGGACGACCACGCGCGCGTGCGCGACTGTCTGCATAAAATCGAGCTGTCCTCTCAGCTGCTTCTGTCTCTGGTGAACGATGTTCTGGATATGGCTCAGCTGGAAAACGGCACCGTCGTTCTGCGGAGCGAATCCATGAATCTGGATGAAGTCTGCGGCAGCATTACCAATTCGGTGCTGTTTCAGGCGGAAGCCGCCGGTCTTACCGTCATCGGTGAGCATGACGATTTTTCCGGTATTTACGTCCACAGCAGTGCGCTGCATCTGAAAAAAATCCTGATGAATCTGTTCACCAACTGTGTGAAATACAACAAGCCCGGCGGTTCCATCCATATGCAGATGCACATGCTCGAACGGACGGATACGAAGATCACCTGTCAATTCATCATCGAGGACACCGGTCTGGGCATGTCCGAGGATTTCATCAAAAACCATCTGTTCAATCCGTTTGAGCAGGCGGACAAGTCCCCCCGCTCAAGCTATATGGGTACCGGACTCGGCATGTCTATCGTGCATCAGCTCATCGAGCAAATGGGCGGCACCATTTCGGTGGAGAGCAAACTCGGTGAAGGCAGCCGGTTTACCGTCGTACTGCCTTTTGAACTCGATCGTGACGCGACCGCAGCAGCAGCTTCGCCGCAGACACCGTCAGATATTTCCGGCGCGCGGCTGCTCGTTGCCGAGGATAATGAGCTCAATATGGAGATTGCAATCTTCCTGCTGCACGACAGCGGTGTGCAGACCGTGCCGGTGCAGAACGGCAGGCAGGCGCTTGCAGCCTTCCGGGACTCCGAGCCGGGCAGCTTTGATGCCATTCTCATGGACGTGATGATGCCCGAGATGGACGGTCTGGAGGCTGCAAAAGCTATCCGGGCACTCGACCGGCCGGACGCGAAAGCCATTCCGATTATCGCCATGACAGCCAACGTCTTCAAGGAGGACCGCGAGAAGTGTCTCGCCGCAGGCATGAACGCGCATCTGTCTAAGCCGCTTGATGCCGAGACGATGAAACGAACCATCTCTGAGCAGCTGAAAAAGCTGAATTAAATACAAAAAGCGGGAGAAACCAAGGTTTCTTCCGCTTTTACTCTGCAAATCTTACTCTATTTCCTCATCGTGCTCCATGGCTCCGACAAGCGGCGCTACCATCTGCTTCTTGCGGCTGACGACGCCGGGCAGGACGACCGAATGCTCGCCGCAGTCGGTCTTGAAGGCTGCACGAACCAGCTGCTGCGCGCCCTTGCCGACGTAGAGCAGCTCTGTCTTTTCCTCGATAATGTTGGTCAGCATAGCGAACAGCATGGACAGACCGCTCGATGCCAGGCAGCTTTCCATGTACTCGAGCATTTTATCACGGATGCCGGACAGCTCGTTCTCACTGACACTCGTCACCTGCGAAATCGCAATCTTCTGATTATGCACCTGAAAATACTTGAAATCCATGTGGAACAGCTCATCCATCGAGCGATCGAGCAGACGTGAGCTGGAACGGAACATTTCTGTTGCATACTGCTTGATGTCCAGACCGGCGATTTTCGCCAGCTCTTCTGCAGCCATGCGGTCAAGCGGCGTACACGTCGGCGAGCGGAACATCAGCGTGTCCGACAGGATTGCCGAGCACAGCAGACCCGCGATTTTCGGTTCGATCTCCACGTTGTGCTCATGGTACATCTGCGTGATGATGGTCGCGGTGCAGCCGAGCGGCTGATTGCGGAAGTAGATCGGTCCGCTGGTTTCCACCGAGTCAATGCGATGGTGGTCGATGATTTCAACAATATTGGTCGAACGAATGCCTTCGGCGGCCTGATCGCGCTCGTTGTGATCAACCAGAATGACCGACGGACGCTCCAGATCCAGCAGGTTGCGCTGTGAGAACATACCGACATATCGTCCCTGTTCATCCATCAACGGGTAATAGCGGATACGCTTCTTGGAAACCGTGCGCTTTACATCCTCAACCGTTTCCTCCGGCTCGAAGGTGATAAGTCTCTTTTTCCGCATCACATGCCGCACCGGAACCGCCTGACCGATCACCTTGACACAGGTGTAGGTATCATACGGGGTGGCGATGATAGAAACGCCGTTTTCCGAGGCCAGCTTTCGGATGGTGCGCGAAACCTTGGAGCCGAGACCGATGACCATGCAGCCGGCGCTCATCTCAATGGCGCACAGCTGGCTTTCGTAACGGTTGCCGAGAATGACCATATCGTTTTTGCCGATGTAGTCCTCGAGCACGTCCGGATTAGCCGCCGCAACGACCACACTGCCCTGCTCAAACCGCTGGTCAATGTCGCCAACCTCGAGCGTGCCGTCAAGCACATCGACCAGATTGCGATAGCTGGTCTTGGCCTCCGCCAGCGCATTGGCGTCCTGATCCTCGATGTAGAAGCGCGCGATGTCGCCCAGCGTCAGCAAACCCTTCAGATGGCGATCCTCATCGACAACGGCCAGCGTCTGAATATCATTTTCGTTCATGTAATCCCATGCACGGCGCAGTGACAACTCCTCGCTGATGCCCGGCACCTCACGGTACTGCACATCGCTCAGGCGCGGCTCAAACGACTTGATGTAGCGCGGCGGCTCCACACCGAAGCGTTCGAGCACAAATTTGGTCTCCGCATTAACGTGACCCGCGCGGCAGGCTATGTATTCTCCGCCGGTCAGTCTGCGCTTGAGGTGCGCGTAGCAGATTGCAGAGCAAATGGAATCCGTATCCGGATTGCGATGTCCGATAACAAAAACTGGGTTCATGCACTGATGCTCCTTTATGTGATAAGGGATGGCTCCCCTTCGGAATCCGTTTGATGGAATGAAACCTTGTGGTTTGATTGTATCATTTAACCGGGGAAATCGCAAGGTATGGAAGAGGAATCCGACTCAAAACCATCTGCGGCCGCACTGCGTAGGCGATGAATCTGACAGCACGGATTCCGCCGCTGCACCGAAAATCCTGCCGAAGTCCGCTTCTCCGTCTGCTCACCTACCTTTTGAAAAAACGAAAATCGCAGCAGTCACCGCCGCAGCCCAGCGTTTTTGTGCGCGAAAAGCCGAGCTTGTGCAGTCCGCCATAGGTCACGTCATCCACATCGCAAAACAGCGGACACAGCTCCGGACAGCCGTTTTCCCGGCACGCCGTGTGCCAGAGACACTTGGTAATCGACGCGGAAAAGTGCGTTTTGTCGTGTGCCTGTGTACTCTCCCACAAGTCGGAGGTGCGCATGACTTTGAGAAAACAATAGCTGTAAATCCGATAAAATCCCGGCACAAGCTCCATTTTCGCCGTGAAAGCGTGCTTTTCTGCCGCCACCCAGTCCATCATGTACGTCCGCATGTGCGCAAAGGTTTCCTCTGCAGGCAGCTCTGCCTGCAGCACCTTGTACAGCGCAATGCGCGGCAGAATGGTCTGCACCAGTGTTTTCATCTGGCTTTTGGACCTGTTTGCTGCGGTTTTGATTAACATATCCAGCGTTTTTTCCTGCTGTGAAAACAGCAAGCCGCCCCTGCTTCCGCCAAAGGTCTGTACCAAAAACTCCTTAATTTGCTTTTGCTGTTTGCTTTGCATAATTTCTTCATCTCTTTGCTTTTGCGGGATTCCAGTGTCAATCGTCAGTTAGTTCATCCTAACTATATCACACCGGCTTTCAATATGCCACCTTAATATACGAAAACCCTGCCGTTAATCGACACGGGATTGCTTTTCGCCAGTCTCGTTTGCTTTGTTATTCCGCGCAGAAATACGCAGTCTGCAGTTTCCCAGGGTGCTTATACCGTACCACTCTCGTTCCGCGAGCATGGCAGAAATGGAAAACCACCTGCAAAAAATTGAAGGAAATAGAAAGAAAGACAAGTCTGGGCAAGTACAGCAGACGTGACAAGGAGAACCTGCAGATTGCAGAGAAGGTGGAGCAGATACCTATGCAGCATCCGGACAAAGGTTATCGCCGTATCCGAGATGACATCGTTGGTATCCTGCTCAGTGAGCCGGCACTCGACGGCAAGGCGTCTGCTCTGTCCACCGAAGCGTTTCGGTGGGATCGGTTTGGGTAATCTTCCAAAATCATCCGTACGCCCAGACAATCCCATTGCTGCATCGTCAGCTTTTTGTCTCCCCGTGCGCGATATTGTCCGCAAATTTCATCCATATTGTTAAAACTGCGAAAAATGCCTTGCATATTCCACATAAAAAGTGCTATAATCATTGCGAAAAAATAAAAAGGAGGCAAGCCCTATGGACAGTTGTGACAGACGAAATGTACATATGACGATGGATACAGACTATACTGCTGTTTCGAGTGTCCGTAAGCATCCTCTTTTGAAATAAGCGCTGAGCCTTGCTCCATCGTGATGAACAAGTCCACAACTGATGTTTGTGTCACTGTATCTGTTACGGTGGATTTTTTGTGCCCTTTTCCGGGCACAGAAGGAGGCTGATTATGAAAAAAGCAACATGGAAAAAAACATCTTTTGCCGAGAAAATCGTTGAGATCATCCGCACCTCCCCTTCGATCAATGAGATGCGGGAACAGCTGCAGGATTATCACGACAACGATATCGCACAAAGTCTGCAATTCCTAAACCGCGCGGAACGCAATCTGCTGTACAGCGCACTTGATGCGGAATGGCTGGCGGAGATCATCTCCTATCTGGATGATCCGGCAGAATACATTGATGAAATCGGCATTGACAAGCTGGCCGAAATTCTGAACGAAATGGATGCGGACGACGCGGTCGATCTGTGGGAGAACATCGACGAGAGCGTAAAAGTAAAGCTGCGCCCGATGATCGATGACGAAACCAAGTCAGCCATCCTGCTTATCAATTCCTATGACGACAGCGAAGTCGGCAGCCTGATCACGACCAACTACATCTGCATCAAGCAGAACCTGACCATTCGGCAGGCCATGCACGAGCTGGTAAAGCAGGCCGGTGAAAACGACAACATTGGAACGATTTATGTAGTCGATGATAAAAACCGCTTTTGCGGTGCAATCGACCTGAAGGATCTCATCGTTGCCCGAGAGAACGTTCCGCTGGATTCCATCATCAGCTACGCGTATCCGTATCTGCTCGACCACGAGAAAATCTCAGAGAGCATCGAGAAGATCAAAGATTATGCCGAAGATTCCCTGCCGGTGCTGAATAAGGACAGAAGGATCATCGGTATCATCACCGCACAGGACGTTGTCGAGGCCGTGGATGACGAACTTGGCGAGGACTATGCAAAGCTCGCCGGTCTGTCCGCCGAAGAGGATCTCAACGAAACCACCAGGGAAAGCATGAAAAAGCGCCTGCCGTGGCTGATCATCCTGCTGTTCCTCGGCATGGGCGTTTCGACCGTTGTCGGTGCATTTGAAGGCGTTGTAGCCGTGCTGCCGGTCGTTATCTGCTTCCAGTCGCTGATTCTCGATATGGCCGGCAACGTCGGTACGCAGTCGCTGGCAGTTACGATTCGTGTGCTGATGGATGAAAAACTGAGTGCTAAGGACAAGCTGCACCTCACCTTCAAGGAAATGAAGGTCGGCACCTGCAACGGCGCGCTGCTCGGCATTATGGCACTTGTCTTTCTCGGTGCATACATAGCGCTGTTCAAGGGTTATGCCGCTGGACATGCGTTCCTGATCTCCGGCTGCGTCGGCATATCACTGCTTGTAGCGATCGTGATTTCCAGTCTGGTCGGTACGCTCGTGCCGATCCTGTTCCATAAAATCAAGGTAGACCCGGCGGTTGCGTCCGGTCCGCTGATTACGACCGTGAACGATCTGGTTGCCGTTGTAACCTATTACGGTCTGGCATGGCTGCTGCTGATTCAGCTTTTGCATATTGTTTGAGCGAAAAAACACCCTCTATATCGGATGATATAGAGGGTGTTTGTTATCTGTTTTTGCTTTTAATCGTGCTTTCTGCGGATACCGAAGTATGCCAGTCCCATTGCGGACAGGCCGCACAGAGCCGCCCACAGACCGCCGATATCGCCGGTTTTCGGAACGCTGGACGTCGGAGTCTTGCTGTCGGGAATGTTCACTGCCTTCGTTTTATCCGGCGTCTTGGTCTGTGTTTCCGGCTTGGTCGTCGGAACCTTGCCGTCCGGGATGTTCTCCGTCGGCTTCAGCGGATCAAGCGGTGTAGGCTGATCCGGAATGTCAACCGGAGGCTTCGGATCGGGATCAGGAGTCGGTTTCGGGTCCGGCTTGTGGTGACCGCCGCCGCCACCGCCGCCGCCGGATCTCTTGCTGTTGGTGATGGTAAAGCCATCTGCCATGCTGCCGGTAATCGAGATATTAAAGCCGTCAACGGCCTCCTCTTCGACGGTATAGGTGTAAGCGCCGTCCAGATTTGCAAAGGTGTACGACCAGGTCTTGCCGTCCTTGTCGGTGGATCTTTCGCTCAGAAGCACCGTACCGATCGCGGTTCGCGTGCCGTCCTTCGCAATGCGGATAAGGTTTACGGTAACAGCGGTCGGATACGCGCTTGTGCCGCTCCAAACCTTGTGTACGGTGAGGGAAACCGGATTTTCCAAGGTGTCCTCACCCGGAATGATCACTTCGCCGTTTGTGCCGACACCGCCGCCGCGTTCTGCGGTATTGCCCATAATCTTGAGCGGTGCGGTTTCAGCCAGTGCCTTGCTCTCTGCGGAAACAACAGCCTTGAGACCGTAGCCCTTGATCGCACCGGAAGCCGGTTCAACCGGAGCACCCGGGTTCGCTGCATCGTAGCGGTCGCCTGCGAAAGCGCCGTAGTTTGCATCACCCGCGCCGATTGACGTATCGCGGTACCAGGTTACCAGTCCGCCGCCGTACATTCTGCCGCTGAAGCTGGTGGAATACGCCTCGCTCCACTTGAGCAGGAAGGCCGCATCATCAGCAGATTTGCCTGCCGTATTGCCGAATACAGCTGCATCCGTGCCAAGGCTTACCGTGCCCACCGGGCAGGACCAAATGCCGCCGCCCTGAATGGCTGCCTTGTTTGCGGTGATCAGCGCATTCTTAATCGTGATCGACCACGGTGCATGGCTGACGTAAACGCCGCCGCCCTGTCGATACGCCGTATTGTTTACAATATTGCCGCCTTCGAGTACAACGCGGTCTCTGCCGGACCAGCTGTATACACCGCCGCCGCAGGATGCCATATTGTCCGAAATCGTGCCGCCGGTCATGTGGAACCGGCCGCCGCCAACCGTGTCATTCTCGCTCAGAACGGCCGTTGCAACGCCGCCGCCCATGCCGTTGGTCTTGTTGCCGGTAATCGTGCCGTTTGTCATTTCAAATGCTGCGTTATCCTCTACGAAGACACCGCCGCCGCCTGCATTCGGCTGCTGAATTGTAGCGGAATCGACTGCCGTGCTGTTGCCGGAAATCGTACCGCCGGACATGGTGAACGTGCCGTTCTCACGCACGCATACACCGCCGCCGCGCTTTGCCGTATTGTCAGCAATCGTGCCGCCGCTCATGGTGAGAGACGAAGTGCCGTTTACGAGTACGCCGCCTGCCGCGTTATACTCCGATGCGGTATTGCCCGAAATCGTGCCGTCGGTCATCGTCATGTTGCCGTCTGCGAGGGCAACCGCGCCGGAATACTGGTTCTTGAACGTACATCCGGTGATTTTGCCGCCGTTCATGGCAAATTTGCCGCCGTTCTTCACATAAACCGCGCCGCAGTTTGCGGACGAAGCGGAAATGCTGCTGAGCTCGCCGTTCCCCATGGTGAAGGAGCCGCCGTCCACCGTAATCGCACCCATGTTCGAGCCGCTCAGGCTCATACGGGTGATCGTGCCGCCGTTCAGCGTCATTGCGCCGTTTACCTCGGCAAACGAGCCGTTAGCGATGCGGAAGCAGGAGAAATTGAAGCTGCCGTCCAGAATCAGCGCCGCGCCTTGCTCCACGCGGAAAGCCGGACCGGCGAAGCCGTTCTTGAACACAACCGAAAGGCCCTTGCCTTCATCGGTCAGCGTGATGGTCTTGCCGGACGGAATCGTAACCGTGCCGTCTACAATGAAGCTCTTGTTTGCGGTAATGGTGGTGTTTCCCTCTGCCGCGTCAACGGCCTGCTGCAACGTGCTTTCTTCGCCTTCGCGGATGTTTTCGCCATCGACAGTGACCGCAAACTTTACAGCAACACCGGCAGGAATCGTCAGCGGATTCGAGTCAATCGCAACATCTGCCGAGCATGCTTCGATATAGAAGTAGGTGATATTGGTATCTTTGTTAAATGCCTTACTGTCGATGGTCTGCAGCTGGCTTTTGCCCTTGCCCTGTTCGCCAATCTGCACGGAAGTCAGCTTGGCGCAGGTGCTGAATGCACCGGCCGAGATGGTCTGTACGCTGTCGGCAAGCTCCAGCTTTTCGATACCGGTGTTCGTAAACGCTGCCTTACCGATGGAAACAACCCCTTCAGGGATGATCAGCGTGCCGGAAAGATTCGAGCAGCTGTAAAATGCGTAGCTGCCAATATTTTTCAGTGTGCTTGGGAACGTAACACTGCTGATGGCAGTGCCGCTAAATGCCTCGGTACCCAGAAAAGTCAGCGCACTCGGCAGCTGTAATTCTCCAGTCAGACCGCTGTCTTCGAATGCACTTTCTCCAATCGACGTAACAGAATCCGGCAAATGCAGCTCGGTCAGACCCTTACAGTTGCTGAACGCACTCTTGCCGATGACCGTGATATGAGACCAGTCAACGCCGGTAATTCCGGTGCTCGAAAATGCGTTTCTCGGAATTTCGGTAATGCTTTCCGGCAGAACGACCGTGCCGGTGATACCGGTCATATTCATGAACGCCCCGGTACCCAAAGACTCGAGCGCATCAAAGGTATGCTCACCCAGCTCCAGCGAGAAGGACTCCATATTATTGAAGGCTTCCTGACCAATGCTCGTCAGTGCGGAGAAATTCAGTCCTTCCAGCGTAGTCAGCGAAGAACAGTTCATAAATGCCATAACCCCGACAGAAGTAACCTTGGACAGATCAGCGACCGAAGTCAGCGCCGAGCATGCCGTGAACATATAGTTGCCGATTGCGGTAATATTATCCATGCCGTCAACAGTCGTCAGCGACTTCTGACCGCGGAAGGCATACTCGCCGATTTCCAGCGGCAGACCGCCCAGATCAACGGTTTCCAGTGCGAGACTGCGGTGATTTGCCCAGTCAAACGCATGCTCCTGAATGCCGACAACCTTGTATTCCTTATCGTCATAGGTTACGGTTTCCGGAATAACCAGCTTAGTCACGCTGTCTGCGCAGCCGGTAACAACGGCATCGCCCGAGGAAACATCATACCGGATGCTGTCCTGCGTAAACGCGGTGACTGCATACGCCGCAACCGATGCCTGCTCGGCAGATTTTTCTTCAGCAGGCTTCTCCTCTGCCGGAACCTCAGCCGCAGGCGCTTTCTCCGCCGGTGCGGACGGTGCCGCCTCGGCCGGTGCTTCAGGTGTACTCGGCGATGCAGACTCGCCCGGTGCAGACGGCTCGCTCGGCACAGACGGCTCGGCATTCTCGCCGGTGCTCTCTGTCGGAGCGGGGCTGCTCGTGTCCGGTGTGTTTTCTATACCGCTGTCCTCTGCTTCCGGAGCGGATGCTGCGGGATCGCCGCTCTCGGAGTAACCGGTGCCGGTGCTGCCGTCTTCCGCTTCAGCCGCAAATGCTGCAAAAGTACCCGTGCCGAACGTCAGATTAAGCGACAGCAGGATGGACAGCAGCCTTGTAAACTTTTTGCTCATACTACTCAGTCCTTTATCATGAAATCAGGAAATATATCCTCCTCGCCAGTGGTCCGTATCCGCGACAGACGAGGTGTTTTCTCTGTATGGTATAGCTTACCATACAGAGGGTACAAAAAAAGGATATATTTTGGCAGAAAGCCTTCCATACTATATCGACAAAACGTAGAAATTATTGCTATGCGATTGTACAATGTGATGAAAAGCACGGTCAGCCATGTGAAAACAATCAAAATCTGCACGAAATATCCAGTATCAGCGCATCTGACAGATATAATTTTTTCTGTCAAACGAGGAAATATATCCAATTTTACAACTTAAATCAGATATACTATAATAATATGCAAAAAACGAGGTGAGCGTATGAAGTCCCAAATACGGACTGTGATACTGTTTTTTCTGACAGCGGTGTTTGCCGTCAGCGCATTCATGCTGGTGCACCAAATGACGAGCTACCGTGCAGGCGATGAAGCCTACGCCGAGGCTTCCGAGATTGCCGCGATACCCGAAGTGACAGAGACGGAAACCGTTCAGCAGCCGACCGAACAGCCGCAGCAGGAAACGCAGACCGAACCCGAACCCGCTCCGTCTGCCGACCCGTATGCACAGGCGCTGGAGCAGATGGACCTGCCTGCTCTGCAGCAGGTCAACAGTGATGTCATCGGCTGGATTGCCATTCCGGGCACCGAGATTTCCTATCCGCTGGTGCAGGGCACGGACAACGACTATTATCTGACACACACCTGGAACAAAAACAGCAGCGCAGTCGGCGCGATTTTCATGGACTGCCGCTGCTCTGCCGATTTCAGCGGCTTTAACACCATCGTGTACGGTCACCGGATGAACAACGGCTCGATGTTTGCCGCGCTGAAGCACTACAAAAAGCAGGATTTCCTGCAGGCACATCCGCAGGTATATGTGACCAATGCAAGCGGAACCCATGCGTACAGAATCTATGCGGCCTATGAGGCAGCGCTTGACGGAACCGCGTATTACAGTGCGTTTTCCGACGAAACGATCAAAAAAACCTTCATTGACGAAGGCATTTCCCTGTCGGTGATCCGCACCGGTGCAGTACCGACCGTAAACGACCATATCCTCACGCTTTCCACCTGCACCGGCAACGGGCACGCAACCCGCTGGGTAGTGCAGGCGGTCATGGAATAAAAAACATCCCACTTGCTGTGCTTCAACAAGTGGGATGTTGTTATATGCTCCTATTCTTCCGCGTCCGCCAGCTTTGCCACGCGGACAAATTCATCCATTTCGCGTGTGCGCCATTTCTCCTTGTGGCTGAAAATCTGGCGGTAGAGCGAAATATAGCAGTCCTCGACCGACAAACGGATCAGCCTTCCCTCTTTTACGCTGTTCTCGACTGCGTACCACGGCAGAAAGGATACACCGCGGTCAATCTCAAGCATGCGAATGAGCAGCGAGGTATCACCGCACTCGAGCGACGGCGTAAGGATGGTCCGCCGCGCGGCAAGACGGCGGTTGAGTACACGGCGATAGTTATCCTGCTCGGTGAGGAAAAACGGCTGCGTAAGCAGTTCCTCAATCGTCAGCTCTTTTCCGCCCAGCTTCTCGCGCAGCGATGCAGACGCCACAAATACGATCTCCTCGCGCTGCTCCATCAACTTGTTCCAGTTGTTGCTGTACAGCGGCTCATCAAGCACATAGATCATGTCCAGCTCGCCGCGTTCCATGTGCTCGATCAATTCTTCCGGCTCACCGACCGTGATACGGATAGACACTTTCGGGTTGAATTTACGGTACAGATGCAGCACTGTCGGCAGCTTGAGACATGCAAGCGACTCAATCGTGCCGATATGCAGCGAACCGCGCAGCTCTGCCGTGGATGTGACCGACATGCGCGCCTGATTGACCTGATTCATCACGTCGCACGCGTGGCTGAGAAAACGCTCGCCCGTGTCGGTCAGCGCGATACGCTTTCCCATGCGGTCGAACAGACGTGTGTCCAGTTCCTCCTCCAGCTGGCGTATCTGCACCGTTACCGCCGACTGTGAGTAGCCGAGGCTCTCTGCTGCGCGTGAAAAACTCTTAAACTGTGCTACCCGAATAAAGGTTGCAAGCTGCCGAAGCTCCATGAATTTCCCTCTCTCCCCTATATTATCAATATTTTGAATCGAAATGATAAAATATATGAATTTGACTTAACCCATTAAACAGAATATACTAAATCTGCAAAGAGGTCAAGAAAGAAATTGGAGGTTTACCACAGATTTTTTAATTATCCTTTTTACACAAAAACCGCGTCCTATTTTACAGCATTTCGCCTAAAATAAGCGGTTCTTTTTGTGTCCGGAGGCAGAAAATCTCGGCAGACTTCCACGGCAGCAGACCAAAGAGGGGCAAACAAACGGCCTGCGCCGCAAAGGGTAACATCGCATAACCGAACAGGTGCACTTTCCGCAAAGTGCCGCAGTTCAAATTGTGTGGTGCTGCCCGCCAAAAAAGGAGGAAAAAGAAATGGAAGAAAAGAAAAAATTCAAACTCGGATTACTGCCCAAGCTCATCATCGCCATTATTGTCGGCATCCTGTTCGGCCAGTTCCTGCCGGAAGGCTTCTGCCGCTTTGTGGTAACGCTCTCGTCGTTCTTCAGTCAGTTCCTGTCGTTCATCATCCCGCTGATGATCCTCGCGTATGTTACCATGGGCATTGCTAACCTCAAGAGCGGCGCGGGCAAGCTGCTGCTCATTACGGTTGCCATCGCCTACTGCTCGACCCTGATCGCAGGCTCGGCTTCGTTCTTTGTAGCCGACACCCTGTTCCCGCACTTCATGAGTGCGGATGCGCTCGACAAGATCGCCGCAACCGCAGGCAACTCGCTGGAGCCGTACTTCAGCCTGGAAATTCCGGCGCTGATGAACACGCTGTCCGCTGTTGTTACGGCGTTTGTACTCGGTCTGTGCATGTCCAGCCTGCGCGGCAAGACCATCGGCGACACGCTGTACAACGGCGTTTCCGACTTCTCCGGCATCATTGACTGCGTACTGCACAAGGTCATCATTCCGCTGCTGCCGCTTTACATCTGCGGCACGTTCACCGATATGACCAAGTCCGGCAAGACCTTTGCCATCCTCGGTATTCTGTGGAAGGTATTCATCGTTGTTATCATCATGCACCTGATCTGCATCTGCATCCAGTTTGTCATTGCAGGTCTGGTCAGCCACAAGAACCCGTTCACGCTCATCCGCAACCAGATTCCGGGCTACGCAACCGCACTGGGCACCCAGTCCTCTGCGGCTACCATTCCGGTCAACCTGCAGTGCGCTGAGGCAGACGGCGTTTCCTCGGAAATCCGCAACTTCACCGTTCCGCTGTGCGCGAACATCCACATGGCAGGCTCGATGATCACCATCACAGCCTGCGCTACCGCAGTCTGCCTGATGAACCAGCTGCCGATCTCCATCGGCACGGTCATTCCCTTCATCATGACCCTCGGCATTGCCATGGTGGCGTCTCCCGGTGCGCCGGGCGGCTCCATTATGACCGCCCTGCCCTTCCTGTACATGATCTTCGGCACCGAGGCCGGCGACCCGAGCGGCCCGATCTGCGCCATCATGGTTGCACTGTACATCACGCAGGACTCGTTCGGCACTGCATGCAACGTCTCCGGCGACAACGCGATCGGCGTGATCGTGGAGACCATCTACCGCAGGTTTATCTGCAAATCCTCCGCTCAGTAAGGAGAATCCCCTATGTCCTTTATCAGTGTTTTTGATGTGCTGGGACCGAATATGATCGGTCCCTCCAGCTCCCATACCGCCGGCGCAGCCGTTATCGCGTATCTGGCGCACAAGATGATCGCGCCGCCGCTTAAAAAGGTAGATTTCACGCTGTACGGCTCGTTCGCCAAGACCTACCACGGTCACGGCACTGACCGTGCGCTGCTCGGCGGCATCATGGGCTTTTCGACCGATGACACCCGCATCCGCAATTCGTTTTCGATTGCGACCGAGCGCGGTCTGTCCTACTCATTCACGCCGTGTGAGACCGAGACCGATGTTCATCCGAATACGGTGGACATCCGCATGGAGAACGCCGCCGGTCAGGTGATGACCATCCGCGGTGAGTCGCTCGGCGGCGGCAAGTGCCGCATCGCGCGCATTAACGGCGTTGAGGTTGACTTTACCGGTGAATACAGCACGGTCATCGTCGTTCAGCAGGACAAGCCAGGCGTCGTGGCGCACATCACCAAGGTCCTGAGCGACAAGGGTGTAAACATTGCGTTCATGCGCCTGTTCCGCGAGTCCAAGGGCAACACCGCTTACACGATCGTCGAATCGGACGGTCATTTCCCCGAGGGCATTGAGGAACCGCTCAAAAACAATCCCAACGTCCACGATGTCATGATCATCGAACCGTAAGGAGGAGAGCAGATTATGGATTTCAAAAACGCATCCGAGCTGCTTGCACTCTGCACGCAGCAGCAGCTCCCCATCTCCGAGATCATGCGCCGCCGCGAGTGCCAGCTGGGCGAAACCACGCGTGATGAGGTCACGCACCGTATGAAGAAGGCACTCGAAATCATGCGCTCATCCGCGCTGACACCGCTCAAAACGCCGGTCAAGTCCATGGGCGGCCTGATTGGCGGCGAGGCAAAAAAACTGGCGCAGCACGCGGCCAAAGGCCACTCTATCTGCGGGGATGTGCTGCACAAAGCAGCGCAGTACGCGATGGCAGTGCTTGAGGTAAATGCTTCTATGGGGCTGATTGTCGCAGCACCGACCGCAGGCAGCGCCGGTGTTCTGCCGGGCATGCTGTTTGCCCTGCAGGACCGCTACAACATCTCGGATGAACGGCTGATCGACGCCCTGTTCAACGCCGGTGCGATCGGCTACCTCGCCATGCGCAACGCAACCGTTGCAGGCGCGGTCGGCGGCTGTCAGGCTGAGGTCGGCATCGCTTCCGCAATGGCGGCCAGCGCAGCTGTCGAGCTCATGGGCGGCAAGCCTGAGCAGTGCCTTGACGCGGCCTCCACCGTGCTGATGAACATGCTCGGTCTGGTCTGCGATCCGGTCGGTGGTCTGGTCGAGTATCCGTGCCAGAACCGCAACGCGGCAGGCGTAGCCAACGCGCTCGTTGCCGCTGAGCTCTCGCTCGCAGGCATTCACCAGTTTATCCCGTTCGATGAAATGCTCGATACCATGTACGCGGTCGGTCGCCGCATCCCTATCGAGCTGCGCGAGACTGCCCTCGGCGGCTGCGCTGCCACACCGTCTGCATGTGCCAAATGCGGACTGTGCTCTTAAATCAGATCATATCGATACTCTTTTTCGCAGGACATTCCCACCCCTCGGGAATGTCCTTTTCGCTTACAGAATAAGCTCTTATCATGAAAGCAGAACCGCCCAAATCGAACTATCCCTCCCGGGCTGTAACCGGGAGGGATAGTTGTATCATCTGATTGTTACTGATACTCCGCATTGAGGAACATGGGCTTGATGGCGACAATCTCATCGTATTCCTCCTGCGAGACGGTGACATCCGCATTCAGCGCCTTCAGGTCAGCCTTCACAACGTCGAGCGCCTGCGCAGCGGTCACTGCGCGGCCATCCATGACAGCACGCTGCATGCGGCGCAGCACAACCGGATGTGCATAGCGGGCCGGCAGCGGGAAATTCAGATAATCCGCAAGGTAAGCCTGCATTTTCTCCTGTGCCTGCGCATCATTCTGCATGATAGAGGCACGGTTGTTGCGTGCTGTCGGCAGGACGCTGAAACCTGCAAACGTGAATATCGCGGCAAGACCGAACAGCGTAAAATAAATCGAAAACGAGCCGTGACGCACGAAAGAAACGATACCGTAAGCCAGCGCCGCAAATCCCAGCAGTGTGATCGCCATAGCGGCCCAGCGGTAGCTGCCGTTCGTACACTGAAAGTTCCGGCGGCGTTTTGCGGCTGCGCTCAGTCGTTCGGCCAGCTCAGGACGGCGCTCCAGATAGTCGATTGCGTTATCGAGTGCCTGCACGGTTTTCTCCGCCTGTGCGCTCATCGGCGGACGATTGCGCTCTTCTTCCTCCCGACGGGCCTTCTCCTCGGCAATGCGCTGCTCTGCCGCCGCGCTGACACACGGAATAGACGGGTGCTCAGCTCGGATAACGCTCAGAAACTCATCGACCTGCTGCTCATACTTGAAATTGCACACCTTCTGTCCGCCGTCGAACTCCACGACCAGATAGGACAGCGTGGCGAAAATGCCCTTGCCGGAAAAGCCGCCCTTGCTCATCGCAACGCGCTTGTACACACGCGTTACCATGGAAAACGGAACATAATACCACCGGTCAACAAAAAAGCTGTTCAAATAGAGGGCATGCCTGCCGATGCCGCACGGACCGATTTTCCGACAGGTTTTTTTATCCTCGGCAAGCGCCGCGTCATCAATGCGCCCCGCGCTGAGCGGATAAGGTTTCAACATTTTCCGTCACCCCGCAATTATCGTTATGGATGGCCGCAGCCGACCGCACAAAGAAACGGCCGGCTGCAGCAATGTTATTATATTCAAGCAGATTTCTTTGCGCTGCGCTTCTTGGTCGCACGAATGAACAGTGCGAGCAGCAGTGCCGCGAATACAATACTGATCGGGTACGCCACTGCGGTATTGTAGTTTACCGTGCCGTCCGCTGTCTTGCTGTTCAGCAGGCTGCCGAGGCACTCCGGCGCGAGGATGAAATAGGTGCAGGAAACTGCACTCATGAACGTAGCCGGAACAGCTGCCATCCAGAAGTTCTTCTTTTCGGTGAACAGGTACATAGCCGCTGCCCACAGAACGATCATAGCGAGCGTCTGGTTGGTCCAGCTGAAGTAACGCCAGATAACCGTGTAGTCGATCAGACCGGTTGCATTGCCGATGCCGAGGATAGCGCCGATACCGAGTACCGGGATGCACAACTTCAGGCGGTTTGCGTACGAACTCTGATCCATGTGGAACCAGTCGGACAGTGTCAGACGAGCGGAACGGAATGCGGTATCACCGGAAGTGATCGGGCAGATAACAACGCCGATCATGGCCAGAGCAATACCAACGCCGCCCATGGTCTTGGAGCATACATCGTAGATCGCTGCGGACTGACCGCCTGCCAGCGCTTCCGCCAGACCGGTGTTGAGACCGCCGGTGACCTCATACAGAGCACAGCCGGCTGCCGCCCAGATCAGTGCGATAATGCCTTCGGCTACCATTGCGCCGTAGAATACGAAGTGACCCTGCTTCTCGTTCTTCATGCAGCGAGCCATCAGCGGCGACTGCGTGGAATGGAAGCCGGAAATTGCACCGCATGCAACCGTGATGAACATGAAGCTCCATACCGGCGTACCGGACGGATGCATATTGTACAGGTGAGACCAAATCTCCGGAATGGTGTAATTCGGGTTGGTGAAGATACCGATGATAACACCGACCGCCATGATGATCAGGCACATGCCGAACAGCGGGTATACCTTACCGATGATCTTATCGATCGAAATAAAGGTTGCAATAAAGTAGTAAACCAGGATGAGGATCAGCCAGAACAGCGTGGTCGAAAGCACGCCGGACACACCGTTGCTCTTGCACAGCGTAACGATCAAACCGGCCGGACCGACTGCAAATACCGTGCCAACCATGATCAACAGTACAACCGAGAACACACGCATGATATTCTGCATGGTGTGACCGAGGTACTTGCCGGTAACCTCTGCGATGGAGGCACCGTCGTTTCGCTCACTGATCATGCCGGAGAAATAATCGTGTACGCCGCCGGCAAAAATGGTACCGAATGTGATCCACAGGAATACGACCGGACCCCAGAGCGCGCCCTGCAGTGCGCCGAAGATCGGGCCAAGGCCGGCGATGTTCAGCAGCTGTACCAGAAACAGCTTCCACTGTGGCATGACAACGTAGTCAACGCCATCGTTAATGCGAACTGCCGGCGTTTCCCGGTCATCCGGGCCAAAGGTTTTGTCTACAATTTTACCATAAGTAAGATAGCCGGTGATCAATAATAATAAGCATACGATAAAGCTGATCATATTATCTCCTCCTCTATACCGGCTGCAAAAGCATGACTTTCGCATAAAAATCACCGAAAAGCCTACTTTTTGAATTCCTCTTTTTCCCTTTCGGCAATCCCTATTATGAACCTATGATATAAAAACCACAAGGGCAATATGTTATAATTTTGACAAGAAAAATTTGCCGAAATTTGTTTCCTTTAGAAAAAACTATCAGAGCAATAAAATCCCCCGACCAATGGCCGGGGGATTCGTTCGCCCTTACAGGAAAGTATTTACTTTTCCAGTTCGGTCCAGTCACGAGTTTCGCGCAGCTTGCTCCACTTCTCGTGCTTGTTTTCCTTGATGTCGTAATAGTGGCTGTTCGTAGCCTCCTGTACGGCCAGGTAATACCATGCGGAAGTATCGGAGTTGTCGCTCCACTTGATCATGTCGTTGTGCAGGTCCTCTGCAGTCTCCGGAAGGCGCTTGAGGACGCGGTTTACGAGCGTCATTGCCTCGGCACGGGTGATCTTGTTATTCGGACGGAAGGTGCCGTCGGTATAACCGTTGATCCAGCCGTTGTTGGCAGCGGCGCTGATTTCGTTCTTTGCCCAGTGGGATGCAATGTCGCTGAAGTCAACAGCGGCCGTGTTGGCCTTGTCGTCAAAACGAGCTGCGATCGCAGCGAACTCCGCACGGGTGATCGGCGCATTCGGATTGAACTTGCCCTGGCTGTCGCCCTTTACGATGCCCATAGCACTCAGCGTAGAAACAGCGTGGTTGTACCATGCGCCGGCTGCTACGTCAGAGTAGCTGTTGGACTTGGTGGAGTTTGCATTGCGGGTCTCGTCGGTGAGCAAACGGAAGAAAATGGTTGCTACCTCAGCGCGGGTAATGCCGTTCTGCGGACGAACGGTGCTGTCCGGATAGCCTACAATGTAAGCATAGTGGTCATCGCCGTTCAGACCGGTCGGTACATTATCCGGAATGGTAACGGTGGGCTTGCGGCTGCCGCCGCCACCGCCGCCGGAAGAAGATCTTCTTGCGTAGGTGTAGGTGAATACGGTGTCCTTCTCAACCTTTGCATTACCGACAGGAATCGTATCCCAGGAACCAGCACGGTAGCCGGAGTTCGGCTTGTCACCCACGGCCGGGATACGGGTGATCGGAACCACAACGTATTTAAGCTCATCGCCGTTTTTATAGTCCTTGAACGGAACGTAAACAACGATGTCAGCGTTGCCGCCGTTGTTCCACTCGCCGTTTACAACCTTGAATGCAAGACGGTACTCCCATGCGTCCGGGGTGCCATTGCCGGTCTCGTCCGGCTTCTCACCGCCCTTGACGTCAAGGTAGTAGTACAGGTCGATGGTAACGTCCTTGGTCAGCTTTTCAAGGTTATCGGTAACCTTGGTCAGACCCGGAACGTAAACGTAGGTCTTGCCGTCAACGGTCTGGTTTACTGCATCATCCTTGTAAAGCTCAGCAACCAGTGCATACTCATTGCCGGTCTTGGTCTCGCCGTTCTCTGCCTTAACCTCAACGTCCTTCTCGTTGTAGAAGTGCTTATTGATGGTGTAATGCTTCGTATTCTGTGTAAAGAAGCCTTGGATGATAACGTTGCTCTTGATTTCAAAATCCTTTGCAGCTTCGCTACCGATCTTCCAGCCAGAGAACGTATGGCCTTCCTTAACAGCGTTGCCACGAATCTTTACCAGAGTGCCGTAGTTATAAGTCTCCTCGTCACCCTGCTTCTCGCCGTCAACGTAGTAGGTTACGGTATACTGGCGGGTAATCGGCTTAAATACTGCGATGTAAGTTACGTCCTTAACCACTGCGATAGTAGTCGGGTCAACCAGTGCAGTATCTGCGGTGCCTGCCAGCTTCCAACCTGCAAACTCGTAAGTATACTGCGCGTCAGAAGCCTTGCTTGCCTGATCCTTCGGATCCTTAGTCGGCTTGTTGTTGTAAGCAACCGTCTGAGTATCGAGAGCATTTACAGCGTCATCAGCATTCTTCCAAGTTACGGTGTACTGGCGGGCAATCGGCTTAAAAACTGCAATGTAGGTTACGTCCGCAGTAACTGCTTGTTCCTTCGGATTAACCAGTGCAGTATCTTCAGTGCCTACCAGCTTCCAACCTGCAAACTCGTAAGTATACTGCGCGTCAGAAGCCTTGCTTGCCTGATCCTTCGGATCCTTAGTCGGATAACCATTGTAGTTTACCGCCTGAGTATCGAGAGGATCTACAGCGTCATCCGAGTTCTTCCAAGTTACCGTGTACTGGCGCGTTACCGGCTCGAATACCGCAATGTAGGTTACGTCCGCAGTCACTGCGCGTTCCTTCGGATCTACCAGTGCAGTATCTGCAGTGCCTGCCAGCTTCCAACCCTTGAACCTGTAATCATACTGAGCGTCAGAAGCCTTGCTTGCCTGATCCTTCGGATCCTTAGTCGGATAACCATTGTAGTTTACCGCCTGAGTATCGAGAGAATCCTCTGCGTCCTCAGAAATCTTCCAAGTTACAGTATACGGATTCGGAATCCACTTTGCGTACAGATGCAGGTCGGTCATCAGAAGATGCTTAGAGCCAACTTCATACTTGTTACCGTCAACATACCAGCCGCCGAAGCTGAATCCGGTCGGGACGGTGAACATGTTATCAAGAACGGTATATGTATCACCGCTCATTGCAGCAACTTCGCGGGAATCGTCGGTCGTGCCGGGGATAGTACCATAGTTAGAATGATAAGTAACCTTAACCGGAACACCGGCTACATAGCCGTCGACATGATAGCCGTCTACCTGATACTTAATGGTGTACCATACAACTCTAATATTATTCACATTAAAGTTTTCGCCCAGTACCGAGAACGGATCAGAGGGATTGGAATCCTTGATGTAGGTTTTGCCATCTTCCGACCAGTTGGCCTTGGTGAAGAAACCGAGGTTTTCCGGAGGATCCAGATATTCGCTTTCAACGCCATCAATCTTGGTATAACCGTTCGTGGCATCGTAGATGCTGTAATTCTTATCAGCAATCTTCTTGCCCTTCGCGGTCAGATAGCCTTTGTAGCCTTTGAAATTGTCGCGGTCGGTAACGCCGCCGTCCGAGGTGTCATTCGGCAGGTAGCTTTCTTGGCCCTGGCTTTCGCCGCTCGTCGGCTTATCACGGTTCGGCAGAAGCACGAAGTACTTGGCTTCCTGCTGCCAATTCCATGCGCGGTCGATTTGAACCTCCTGCACGCTAATTGTATTCGCCGGAGAATTGCTTACTGCATCATTATTCTGAGAATCATTTTCATTGGAATTGCTATTATTGCCAGTCTCCTCGATGTCCGTACCGCCGGACGGTGCCTGTGCAGGATCCGGATTCTCAATCTGTCCTGCCTGTGCAGTATCCTGAGGCTCAGTCTGCCCTTGGGTCTCGGCATCGGGAGTTTTTTGAATGGCGTCTTCTGCGGAAGTACTGTCAACAACCGACATCTGGTCTTCCGGTGACGGAAGGGTGGTGATGCCTTCATCGCCGGCCAGCGCCCAGGTCGGGCACATGGTCAGCGCCATGATAGTCGCAAGTGCTCCTGCGAGCAGACGTTTACGCATATTCTTTTTTAACATAGGAATACCTCCTTGGTCAGCGTGCATGCTGATCGAGAGGGATTGCAAATGTATTTCTGGCAACCGGCTGCCATGCGGAGAGAAAAAAACCTCCGTTTAGGCCCCTGGCTTTGCGAGACCGGCTTTCACCGATGGTGCCTTTGTCTGTACAACTTGCTCCTCAACGAGCCGCACAGATCATGTGTTTGTGGGTTTGCGATAATCTCAGAATGCAATGCAGTTTCAACCTCCAAATAAAATACCCCCTTTACAGCGCGCATAGCTCTGCAAGGGGGTACAAAGTACCTTCGGCAACCGGCTGCCATGCGGAGAGGAAAAAACCTCCGTTTAGGCCCAACTGGCTTTGCGACACCGGTTTTCACCGGCTGTGCCTTTGTCTGTACCTGTATCCCTTTACGGAAGTCATGCACAGAATTTTACGATCTTTTCTGTCGGCAGACACGCCGGACTGCATACACAGCCCTTTGCCTGAGCCGGACAGAAACCCTCCGAATCCTCTTCTTTAGTATACCATAAATGTCCGCGAATAACAAGCAAATACTGTAAAAACGAAGAAGAGTTTCAATCCGGAATCGTTTTTTATGCAAGAAATCGCCGCTGATTGGGCATAAACATACCCTATCAGGACCATTTGCATACAAAATAAAATGAAAAAGTGTTAAGCCGCAACTACTGCAAGCGCATCGCTGGTATTGGTGTAGGTCAGCGGAGATACGCAATCATGCAGGGTTTTTGCGTTCTTCACGCTGCGGGTAACCGCGTAGGTCAGATCAATCTGATACCACTCGCCATTCAGGTTTACCTTATTCCAAGCGTGGTAGCTGGAGCCGGCGTAACCCTTGGTCAGTGCGCACGGGATGCCCTGGCTGCGGCACATTGCTGCAAACAGCGAGGAAAAATCGTAGCAGATACCGGTGGTGCCCTTCAGGGTAGCGGCGGTATCCGGGATGTACTTGGTAATCTTGCCACTGGTGATCTCATTTGCCAGCTTGTTATCATAAGTATAACGGCTTGCCATATAGTTGTAGATGGCGATAACCTTAGCCTCGTCGGTCTTGGCGTTCTTGCAGAGCTCAGCAGCCTTAGCGGATACCGTATCACCCTTGGAGAACTGAACCTCGGAAGTGGAGGCCAGATACGGAGCGTAGCTGTCCTTAACGGTTACGTTCATGGACTTGGACTCGACCTGCTGATAGGACGTACCGGAAACGTTGCGGTACAGCGTTACGGTGTACTTGCCGTTGCCCTTATCGAGAGAGAAGGAAGCATCCTTGCCGCTCGGGCAATCATAGAATACGGTCTTGCCGTCGTTGTACTGAATACCAACCTTGAGTCTTGCACTCGAGGAGTAGTTTACGGTAACATAACCGTGGGTGGAATTACTCATATCCACAACATCATTTGCTGCTGCTGCGGTAATGCCCATCGAGAGGGCAGCTGCTGCAAAAACTGCGCATGCAATACGAAAAAGCCGCTTCATATCCGGCGATCTCCTTTCGGTAACTGGCTGCCAGCCCTCTCGATGAGGGGTAAGGCCCTATAGCTTTGCGTCGCCACCTTTCGGTGGGTTTGCCATTATCGTTTGAGATGCGGTCAAAGCGACTGCATCATCTTCTTTTATCCACACTATAGCGCATCTGTCGTGTTTTGTCAACAGGGTTTTACAAAAAAAGAAGAAATTATGACATACTGCCGCAGATTTGCCGAAACTATGACATTTTCCCCGTTTCTCCTGCTCTTATCGCAGCGATTTGTTTGGGAATGCCTCTCGCTCCAAAGCGTGAGATAGCGCGAAGAATCGCTAAACAAACGGCGGCAGGGGTATTCCCCTGCCGCCGCTTTCTATCGGTTGATTTGCTTATTTGCTGCCGTACAGTCTGTACAGGAACGTGACGATCTGTGCACGAGTGCAGGTCTCATCCGGACCAAACAGCGTGCTGCTGATGCCCTTGGTAATGCCCTGCTCGGTTGCCCACTTGACCGCATCGGCGTAGTAGGCGCTGTCGGCCACATCGGTAAATGCCGATGCACCGACCGAAGCCGTCGCCTTGGCCGCACGATACAAGAAGGTAACGCCGTGAGCACGGGTGCAGGTGTCATCCGGGCTGAACGTAGCAGCTGTAGTGCCTACCGCAATACCATTCTCGACTGCCCACGCGACTGTCTTAGCGTAATACTTGTCAGAAGGCACATCGTTAAAGTTGCTCAACGCACTCGGCTCGGGCGAGCCTGCCGCGCGCCACAAGAAGGTTACAATCTGCGCTCTGGGGCAGGCAGCGTTTGGAGCGAACAGCGTGTCGCTCATGCCGCCGGTAATGCCCTTCTGCGCCGCCCAGAAGACTGCGTCATAGTAATAATCCTCCACGTGCACATCAGTGAAGAAGTTGAGCATGGTGTTGTCGTCCATAAAGACTGCCTTCACCGTGATCCTGCCTGCAGGCATGACGAAGGTGTACTTGCCGCTGCCCTTGTCGGTCAGCGCAAGCGCCTTACCGTCCTTGTCCAGCACGGTCAGGCTTTCGAGGGTGTAGCCCTTGTCAGGGGTTGCCGTGATGGTCACAGTGTCGCCCTTGGAGGCAGACTCGGGAGATACGGTGACGGTGCCGTGCTCATAGATGCCGGTCGGGATCTTGGTGTCGGGAATGGAGACGCTTCCGCCGCCGCCTCCTCCACCGCCGCCGGAGGAACCGCCGCCGGAGGTAGAGTCTGTGATGCGGATGCTGATCTTCTTTTCAGCGATCACACTGGTATCTGCGTTGACCGCAGCACAGATCAGGGTCATTGTGCCATCCTGATCACCAAAGCTGAGTGTATTTCCGCTGATAACGGCGTGCGTATCATTCTTTTCCAGCGTCCATCGTACAGAAGCCGGATAGGCCGCCAGCTCTTCCGGAGTAAAGGCCTTGCCGAACTGATCGAGCGTCGTTACCTTAGCTGCAGACAGATCCAGCGTCGTGTTTTTCCGAACGGACGACGGAATTCCGTCTGCGGTGATTGCAGTCAGCCGTCTCGGGGCATTGACCGTCAGCGTAATGTGGTTACTCTCGATGTCACCGGAACGGGCATAGATCTCGGTAGAATCCTCTTTCAGTGCCTTGAGCGTTCCGTTTTCCAGCGAAACCACATCCGGCTTGGAGGTAACCCATTCAAAGCTGCCGCCGGTCATTTCTCTGCCATACTGATCGTAGCCGGCAGCGGTAAACTGATCTGCAAGAATCGCATTTTCATCCAGCCGCAGGACAAAACCGTCCTTCATGTCGACGCGGATTGTCTTGAGGGTCGGCTGCTGCTCGACCTTAACAACGACATTCTTTGCAGTCTTGCCGGCAGAGGCAGAGGAGGCTTCCAGAATCACATCCGCATAGGAGGCATCCGGAACACTGCCAACCGCAACGAGCAGTTTTCCGTTTTCAATCGTGGCATTGGTCTGATTGGTGTCTGCCAGCGTCCACTCGATGTCCGACGGAATTCCACAGGGATTGCCGTGCTGATCGCGCGCCAGCAGAGGGATGCGGGACAGATCATACGCTGCGCCCTCTACTGCGGCGGGAGCGCCGTCATTATAATACAGCTCATTCAGATAGGGCTTTGCCGTCACCTGTACGGGCAGCGGCTGTGCCGTCCGATAGATCGTTTCGCCCTGCTCGTCCTGTCCGACCGGATAATACAGGGTAACGGTATCCGTGCCGACTACAAGGCCGGTGATTGTGCTGCCGCTGATTGCAGCATAGCCCTTATCCAAGGCAAGCCGCCACTCGAACCGGTCATTTTGGAGCGTCATGTCCTCGCCGTACTGATCCTTGGCCTCCACATCGAGCGTGCTCAGGTCAAAGGTGTTCGCCGTATCGTCGTTATAGATCAGATCGGGAATCGTGCCGTTCACGGTCAGCGTATCGAGCTGCCGCTCGGGCAGAACCTGCAGCGGTACACGGTTGGATTCCGTGCCGTTCACTACGGCATAGATCTGATAGGTTCCCGGTGCGGTAAACCTGATGCTGCCCGTGGTTTCGTCAACCGTAATGTCATCGTTTGCTTCTGCATACCACTTGACCTTGCCGGTTACATCAAAATCGTTGCCGTCCTCGTCCAGAGCGGTCACAGTCAGTGCGGAAACATCGGCGGTGTTGCTGCCGTCGTTGAAGTAGAACGGCTCAAAGCTGCCCTCTACCGTAACCGAGGAAAGCACAACGGGCAGGATGGTCAGTTCAATCAGCTCGCTGTTGAAATTATCCGTTGTTTCGATCGTATCCTTCGGCTGATAGCGCAGGAACAGCTGTGCTCCGTCATTCGGCTTGAGCGCCTTGAGAACAGGGTAGCCGTTGCGGTTTGTCGTGACCTCGGCGTACTCCGAAGCGTCGTTCAGCCCCTCGTCCACAACCGTCCATTCGCCGCTCAGGCGGGGATTGAAGCCGTACCAGTCCACGTCGTGTTCATTCTTCGCCTCAACCTTGATGCTGTCCAGACGCACGGTCTGCTCCTCGTACAGCGAGACCTGTTCGGTATCAGGCACCAGACGATCGAGCGCATAGATCGGGTACACCTTCTGCGGGGTGATGACGGTGTTCTTGGAGGTGTAATGGAACGAACCGAAGTACGGCGCGACCGGCTGACCGGAGCGCAGCTGATCGGCTGCCGTCTTGAATGCTCCCTGATACAGGGTGTTCATGTCCAGCTTGTCGGGGTCGTAGCCGGAGACATTCCGGTTTTCGATGCGGGCATCCAGATCTTCGATTGCGCTTCTGCCGTCTCGGCCGAAGGTATACTGCTTAAACTCCCGTCCTTTCCATCTATCTGCACTGGTGCCATTCACTTTGGTTACATGATAACCGGTGGCTGAGAGAATCATGGTCTTATATTTGATGTACACCGCGCCGGTATAGGGGATGGTCGTTTGCAGGTCGGTCACATCAACATTGATGTCAATGCCCGTATGTGCCGGCAGCGGTACGGAGATGGTATCCGTAATGGACTGCGCGTAGGACTCCTCCTTGCTGCTCTCGTAGGTCTTTTCCATGCCGTAGGAGTAGGAAAAGCTCTGCTCTACCTTGGCAGTGGGCGAAAGTGCAGTCAGAACGGGCACGCTGAATTCAACGCCTACCGTGGTCTCCTCGGTCCAGTTCTGCGAATAGGTATTGGAGACCGTGGTCGAGGTAGTGGTGCTCTTTTCATAGGTATAGCTTTTCTCGACCGTGTTTTCGAAGTCGTTGCAGTTTTCCGCCGTCACCTTGTAGCTGTCCGAGCTGCCGCCCAGATTAAACTGGTAGCCCTTCTGCTCGAGCGACGCCGTTGTGTCGTCCGCCGCGATGGAGGGCGTTTCAAACCGGTCCGCAATGCCTTGAATTTCGAAGTCGTAGAACGCCTGCACATAGTAACCGTAGCCGGTGCATACATAAGAGTGATGGTTATCGCGTTCCTTCTCCGCTCTGGTAGAGACATAATAAACCGGGGTTTCTTCTTCCGGAAGGCTGTTCAAAACACCCGAGCCGCTCAGAACCGCGCTCTGGTCAACGACGCTGCTGACAGCATCCCGCAGACCCTTGGCTGTATACTGTACCTTCGCATAATCTGCCGCTGTCAGAGCGGTATACGGCTCATGATAGCCTTGGTCATTGTTGTCGTTATAGTACGTTTTTGGCAGAACATTGTTCGCAATAGCCGCCCACTTCTCCGCAAATTCGGGATTCTGGATCATCTCCTGCAAAATCTGCTCCTGTGTGCCCGGCAGATTGTAGGTGTCCGAGGCATCAAAGATCTCCCAGTCGTTTTCTGCCGTCACGGCTGCCCCGGCTGTTGGGGGCAGCACCCCTATACACATCGCCACCGCCAGCAGTCCGCACAAACCTCGCCGTCGTATTATCTGCTTTTTACTCATGCCATTCTCCTCCTTTTCTGTTTCAGTGCTCCTGCTCGGCCATGGAAAACAGCTCGTTATGGCTCATCTCCACATCACCGAAGCGGACAAAAATACCGTTTGTCACCGCGCTGTTCCACACCTGCGGGTCGGAAAGTGACCGGAATCGGAATTTATCCAGATAAGGCTTCATATCCAGCAGCAGGCGGCTGCCGGAGATAAAATCGACCTGCAGAACGTGGTCGGTCAGCGGTTTGACTGACTGAATGTATTTCCGGTCCAAATGCGTACCTCCTCTCGCTTACACAAAATGAAAGGTTCACCGTACCTATAGGATACGGTGAACCTTTCCAAAAAACCATTCACAAGTTGTTAGTTTTTATCCGCAAGCAGGTCGAGCAGCAGCTTGCGCTTTGCGCGCGGCTCTCCTGCTATCTGCAGTTTGGTATAGATTTGATTCACATACTGCCGGATACTGCCCTCGGACAGATACAGCTTTTCCGCGATCTCACGGTTGTTCAGCCGCTGTGCCATCAGCCGGACAATCTCATATTCCCGCTCGGTCAGCGCATGACACAGATCGTCGATCAGAAGTCCGCCGCTGGCTCCGTCGGTCGGACAGTCGTACTCCCGCAGAAAGGCAAAGCCTGCACGCGCAAAGGCATCCTGCACACTTTTCCAGAAAATCGCAAGATTGCCCGAGTACACACTGATGCGCACAATGTACGGTGCTTCGGCTCTGGCACGTTCCGCGAGATACCACTCCACCGCCGTCGTTTTGCCGTAGCCCATGGGTGCAACCACGGTCGTCATGGCACAGCGCGAGATTGGCCGCAGGCTCTCCTGCAGCCGCTCGGATATGTAGATCGTGTTCAGATTCCATTTCGATTTTGGCATGGCGTGCACCTCCGAATACTGTAATGTGCTCTCCTATCCGTTGTACTGTCTAAATTATACTGGATTTCAGAGCGGGTGTAAACCGTGTATACTGTTAAGACAGCGCGTATATATACCCTCAATTTGCGCGTCAAGCCGCTTTTCCAACCGGCAGTGTTACCAGAATTGTTGTTCCCGTATCTGCGCTCTGTTCAACGCGCACTGTGCCGCCATGCAGCCGGACAATCTCCTGCACGAGCGCCAGTCCCAGTCCCACGCCGCCCATTGCGCGGCTGCGCGACTTATCCACGCGGAAAAACGGCTGAAAGATGCTGTCCCGGTACTCCTCGGCAATGCCCGGACCGGTATCCCGCACGCGGATTGCCGCCTGACCGCCTTCCCGCTCGACAGACACTTCCACCGAGCCGCCTGTGCGGTTGTACTTGATCGCGTTCTCTGTCAAATTGAACAGCAGCCGATACAGCAGCACATCACTGCCGACAAGCTGCACGTTTTCGCCTGTCTGCGTGAGTGTGATACCGTTTTTCTGCGCCAGCGGCGTCAGATCGACCAGCACTTCCTCGGCCATCGGCGCAAGGTCGATGCAGTCCGTGCGCGGCACGGATTGCAGGTCGCTCATTTCCAGCAGCGTGCGTACAAGGGCGCTCAGGCGCTCGAGCTGTTCCTGCTCAAAGCGCAGCAGCGCGGCTGTTTCGGCATCCATCTGTGGATGCTCCGCCGCAAAAAGCTCGATCCGTGTCTGCATGAGCGCCAGCGGCGTGCGAAGCTCGTGCGCCGCATTGCCGGTGAACTGCCGCTGCGTGTCAAATGACTGCGCCAGACGGTCGAGCATGGCGTTGACCGACCGGCTCAGCTGCCGGAACTCGGCGGTCGTGTCCTCGGACAGGCGGGTGTCGGTCAGGCTTTCCTCGTTGATCTGCCCGGTCTGCCGCGCAAAATCGCCCAGCGGCTTGAGCGCCCGTCCGCTGACGAAATACGCGATGACGGCGCTCAGCAGTGTCACCAGCGCGGTGATGCACCAGCCCATGCGCTCGAAACGCACCTTTTCTGCACTCACCTGCTGAGAAAAGCCGCTGAAGAACGCCTGCATATTCTCTTGGGGTATCTCAATGGTCATTTCCTGCTGGTTTCCCGTTTTGTACTCCACCACAAAGCCGTTCAGCGCATCCATGCTGTCCGAGCCGGAGTAAAACAGCAGTAAATTCAGGCTCACACACGCCGCCGCGATGAGCAGCGCGGTCAATATCGTAATGCGCCACTGGACAGAAATTCGTTTGCTCATTCGCCCGCTCCTATCTCGTAGCCTTGACCGATCTTGTTGCGGATCGGGTCGTATCCCAGTGCTGCACGCAGTTTTTTCCGCAGCATGGAGATATGCACACGGATGGAGTTGCTGAAGCTGTCCACGCTGCTGTCCCACACATGCTCGATGAGTTCTTCCTGGCTGATGGGTCTGCCTCGGTTGAGCAGCAGATATTCCAGAATGCCGCTCTCCTTGCGCGTGAGCGAAAGCGTCTGTCCGTCTGCCGTGGCCGTGCGGCTGCGTGTGTCAAATGTCAGCCCGCCGCACCGCAGGCACACATCCTGCTGGACGAACCGGCGGCGTGTCAGGCTGCGTACCCGCGCCTCCAGCTCCTCCAGATGGAACGGCTTGGACAGATAATCGTTCGCACCGGCATCCAGTCCGTCCACCTTGTCGGAAATTTCGCTTCGCGCCGACAGTATGAGCACGCCGGTTTCCTGATCGTGCTCCCGCAGGGTTCGCAGAACGGTCATACCGTCCACCTTAGGCAGATTCAAGTCGAGCAGCACCAGATCGTAGCGCTCCACCGCCAGCAGCTCGAGCGCCGCCTCCCCGTCAACGCAAGTGTCCGCCTCATAACCGGACAGGCGCAGTTTTTTCGCAATATCTTCGCACAGATCACGCTCGTCCTCTATCACCAAAAGCCGCATGAGCTTTCCTCCTTTGCATTTTCATACCTTTATTATACCAGACAGGGATAAAATTTGTGTTAACGAAATCTGTTGCAAAAAATTTTTGTTTTTTTAACACCTTAACACAGATTTTATCTCCCGTACGGTATACTGGTGTCAACAACTTCGAAAGGGGCATAACAATGCTGAAGCACAGAACCGCCGCCCAGCTCTTCCTGCTGGCAGTCGGCATTGCAATGATCGGGTTCGGCCTGTGGAGAGGCGAAGCCGATACGGTATTATCAAAGGCGATCCGCCTGTGTATGGAGTGTGTTGGGATTGGATAAGAGAAATATTTCGGTTTTAGCCCGTTTTCGCGGTTGGATACAGGCGGCAGCCACCCTGCTGACCAATATCCACCTGCCGAATTTTGTACAGGGCAAACTATATCAGGGAAGCGGCAAGACCGTCTGCGTGCCCGGACTCAACTGCTATTCCTGCCCCGGTGCGGCCGGCGCGTGTCCGATTGGCGCGTTTCAAGCGGTGATTGGCTCATCAAAGTTTAAATTTTCCTATTATATCACCGGAATCCTGATTTTATTCGGTGTCCTGCTCGGACGGTTTATCTGCGGCTTTCTGTGCCCGTTCGGCTGGTTTCAGGAGCTGCTGCACAAAATCCCCTCGCCTAAGCTGTCCACCAAAAGGCTGAAGCCGCTCCGCTATGTGAAATATGCGGTGCTGCTGATCATGGTGGTGCTGCTGCCCGTACTTGTCACAAACGAGCTCGGCATGGGCGACCCGTTCTTCTGCAAGTACCTGTGCCCGCAGGGCGTGCTCGAGGGCGCGCTGCCGCTGGCGGCGGTCAACTCCGGCATCCGTGCTGCGCTCGGCGCACTGTTTACCTGGAAAGCAGCCGTTCTGCTGACCGTTATCGTGTGCAGCGTGCTGTTTTACCGTCCGTTCTGCAAGTGGCTGTGCCCACTCGGCGCCTTTTACGCTCTGCTGAACCGTGTTTCACTGTTTCAGATGCAGGTGGATACGCATAAGTGCGTATCCTGCGGCGCGTGTGCCAAAGCCTGCAAAATGGATGTGGACATCACCAAAAATCCCAATCATGCCGAGTGCATCCGCTGCGGCATGTGCATGAAAGCCTGCCCGACCGATGCTATCTGCTACCGCTACGGTCTGGGCGATAAAACCCAAACGACTGACAAAGGAGAGACCATCTAATGAAAAAGAATCGACTGATCGCATTTGCCCTGTCCGTAAGCCTGCTGCTCGGCGCATCCGCCTGCGGCAAACCGGCAAAAACCGTCTCCGAGCTGATAGCGGAGGAAAACGCCATCCTCGACCAGCACCAGGAACTGTGGACAACGGCTCTGAATTCGCTCGACAAGGACAATCTGTCGCAGAGCACCCAGAGCACCAACTACGCTGATGTCCTCGATCTTGCGATTAAAAACGTCAAGGACCAGCTCTCGGACGAGGACTACAAGACGCTGACCGACGATGCCGCCAAGGTCCGCAAGCTGGAGGACCAGCTGCAGGAACTTCCGCCCGAGGAAGGCACCACCACATCCGCCAGCGGCGCGTTCCCCGCTTTCGAGGGCAAAGACCTGGACGGCAACGCTGTGGACAGCAGCCTGTTCGCAGACAATGCGTTCACCGTCGTGAATTTCTGGTTCAGCGGCTGCAAGCCGTGCGTGGCTGAACTTGGTGATCTGGATAAGCTGAACCAGACCGTCAAGGCGCAGGGCGGCGAGGTTATCGGCATCAATACGGAAACGCTCGATGACAATGCGGATGCCATTGCTACCGCTAAACAGATTCTGCAGACCAAGGGGGCATCCTACCGCAACATTACCTTTGCATCCGGCAGCGAGGCAGGCAAGTTTGCACTGAACATCATGTCATTCCCGACCACCTATGTTATCGACCGGAACGGAAAAATCGTCGGTGAACCGGTACTCGGCGGCATCACGAACGAAAACAGCATGAAGCAGCTGCAGGAGAATATTGACACCGCGATTGCAAACGACGGAAAATAACACCCGAGTGTGATTGCCGCTGCAATCTGCATCATAAATATACACAGCGCAGATTGTGTTGAGAAAGGCAACGGAGATTGGCAGAACCAAGTAAACGCCAAAGAGAAAAGCCGCAGACTTTCGTCTGCGGCTTCTGCGTGCCTGTGGAAATATCCACGAAGATATGCACAAACCTGTGGATAAATTTGAGGGCGGAACTTTTCCTCGTTTCTCCTATATGGTTACTTAAAACACCAACACCTCGCTCTGCTCGATCTCAATCCCGCAGTCCGCGATAACCGTCTGATACTGCGCGTAAACTTCGGCTTCCATGCGCCACGCGATGCCGCATCCGGCGGACAATCTGCGCGGCACCGGCACCAGCCGGCCGGCAATACCGTTCTGCTTGCAGAACGACTCCATCTCCATGGCGGCATCGGTGGTGTGGAAGGTGAGCACCTGATACGGCTTTTTCTCTCGCATTACGCCTGAAAAACGATCTCGAAGCACCCGTCCGGACGCACGGTCGTCTGACCGGACTTATTCTCATACTCGAGCATTTTCTCGATATTCTTGCGGGTGTGCGCCTCGTCACCGAGCACACGGATCAGCTTCCCCGGGTGATCCTGCATCGCGTCCATCGCCAGCAGAACCGGCTCCGGACAGGACAGACCGCGAACATCTACTTCAACATATTCAGCCATTGCACATTCTCCTTTTCCGACTTACTTTGCCGTCTTTTTGCGGCGCAGATTGGTGCCCGCAATGACAAACAGCACGATAATGCAGACGATCACGGCGATTTTGCCGGCTGCCGCCGGACCGCCTGCGACTGCAGGCTCGGTTTCGGTTGCCGCCTTGGCAGCCGCGCCGACCAGACCGAAGTTATGCGCAAATGCCGCGCCGAGCAGCATACCGAGGAAGGTGACCGCGCTGTCAGACGAGCCCTGACCTGCCAGAATGAGCTGACGCAGCGGGCAGCCGCCAGCCAGCACAGCCGCAAAGCCTACAACATACATACCAAGAATGTTCCACAGGTGCTGGGAATGCGCGATCGGCTGACCGGAAAAACCGAGGTGGAAGCTGCCGGTTGCCGCATTGTAGACTGCCATCACTGCAAACAGAGCCGCGATAATGCTGATCAGGTCGAAATTCTTCATCAGAATGATGTCGCGGATGCTGCCCGCAAAGCACATACGGCTCTTCTGTGAGAGCGCACCGATGATGAGCGCAACGACCAGAGAAAGGATGATCGGCGCATGCTTGCTGCCCGGGCCTTCGGCGCTGACCGCGTAAGCGCCGATCGCTACGCCGATTACGAGCAGCGCCGCCAGCAGAACCGGCAGAACGGCACCGCCGACCGGCTTGGCCTCATACGCACGGCCAAGCGAGAAACCCTTCCTGAGGAAGAACGAGCCGGTCGCCACACCGCCTGCAAAGCCGATAAGCGCGACCCACGCATTCAAGTCACCGGCGGCCATGCGAAGTACCATGCGGAGCGGACAGCCGAGGAATACGAGGGCGCCGATCATCATCGCAGCGCCCAGAATAAAACGCACCATCGGCGAAGAACCGGCGGTGGACTTATACTCCTTGGTCAGCAGCGCCAGCAGGAACGAGCCGCAGACAAAGCCGACGACCTCCGGGCGGAAATACTGCACCGGAGCCGCTGTATGCAGCTTGAGCGCACCCGCTGTATCGCGGATGAAGCAGGCAACGCAGATCGCCATGTTGGCAGGGTTGCCGTAAATTGCCAGAAGCATGACCAGCAGTCCGATCACCGCACCGGACACTGCCAGCTTCCATGTCTTGTCAAACAGTTTCATGATTTTCTCCTTTTTTGTGAAATGAGGGAATTTTATGCTGTATTCAGTATATCATGCGGTGTTTTCAATGTGAAATCGATTCTATTGATAATTTGATTGAATCTATTGATATAATCTATAAATGCAGCTATAATGGAGAAAACGAAAGGAATGCCGCTATGGATATTCGTCAGCTGGAAGCCTATGTTTATACCGTAAAGTACCGCAGTTTTTCACTTGCTGCACAGAAGCTGTACCTGTCGCAGCCGACCGTCAGCGCGCACATCTGCAATCTGGAAAAGGAGCTGCACACGCAGCTGCTCAAGCGCACGACAAAAACGCTCTCGGTGACACCGGCCGGTCAGACGCTGTATAATTATGCCGCAGAAATCCTCGATTTGCGGCACAAAGCCATTCTGGAGCTGTCCAACGAGCAGGAAACCATGCTGCATATCGGCGTATCGTCCGTGCCGTCGCTGTATCTGCTGCCCGAGCTGCTGGCAGCGTACCACGAGAAGGCCCCGGAGATCCGGTTCCGCACCAGCTGCTCGGACAGTCTGGATGTGATAAACAAGGTCGCAGACAGCACCTGCGATATCGGTCTGGTCGGCACAAAGACCGCAGAGGCCAACTGCGAATTTCTGCCGGTCACCTCGGACGAGCTGGTAATCGCCGCACCGAACACACCGCATTTCCGTGCCTATCAAAGCCAGCCGGACCCGCTGACAGCGCTCCTGCGCGAACCGTTCCTGCTGCGCGAGGACAACTCGGGCACCAAGCAGGAAACACTGTATTTCCTCCAGAATCACGGTCTGTCACTCGATGAACTGAATGTCATCGCCGTCATGGATGACGCGGCAGCGCTCAAGCGGTGCATCGCACTGGGCATGGGCATTTCCATTTTGTCGCGCGCAACTGTGCAGACCGATGCACAGCAGGGACGGCTGCTGCTGTTCCCCCTCGGACAGTCAGCGTTCCTGCGCCGGCTGTACATTGTGTATCCGTCCATACGGCGTATGTCCGAGCAGGCTATTCACTTTCTGGATTTTATGAAAAGGTATTATCGGATTGGATGACAGCCGTGCTGTCCGGTTTGATATAGCCAATCGGGCAGGAGGTTCTCCTGCATAGAAAGCCGACCTCGCACACCACCGTGCGAACCGACCGGTACACGGCGGTCCTATCCGCAAGGTCAAAACGGACAAAGCGGATTCCTTAAGGCAACACCGGATTATATGGAGGCGGGAAAGGCATCCATTCTGTGTTCCTGTGAACCGGCTGCAGCAATGGTATTTGGCTTTTTCTTGTTTGAAGAAATCCCTGCGGTGCTTTCGATTACAGATCTAATCATTGTACTGATCGCACCTGCTATGCTCGTACTTTCTGATAAAAAGCCGGAAATTGTGGAGGAAAATGATCATGTCAAAAGATGAATATTTGATTACCGATGCGCCCCTGAAAGCGCTGACGGTTTTTGCCATGCCGATGATTCTCGGCAGCTTTTTTCAGCAGGTATATAATATGGCTGACTCCATTATCGTCGGTCAGTTTGTCGGCTCCTCCGCTCTTGCAGCGGTCGGCGCCTGCGCTGCCCTGACCAATGTTTTCATTTGTGTGGCGCTGGGTGCCGGTGTCGGTGCAGGCGTGCTCGTAAGCCGTTATTTCGGCGCCAGAGAGTATGGCAAAATGAAAACCATTGTATCTACCTCCCTGATCAGCTTTTTACTTCTGAGTATCATCCTTGGTGTCTTTGGCTTTTGCTTTTCCCATGCGATGATGAGCGGATTACAGACCCCTGCCGATATTCTGAAGGAGGCAGTACTGTACTTGCGGGTCTATTTCGTAGGTTTTCCGTTTTTGTTCATGTACAATATTCTTTCTACCATGTTCACTTCCATCGGTGAATCAAAAATTCCGTTGGGACTGCTGATCTTTTCATCAATCCTGAATATTGTGCTGGATCTTTGGATGGTAGCCGGTCTGGGACTTGGCGTGTTCGGTGCGGCGCTTGCAACGCTGATTGCGCAGGGCATTTCGGCTGTGTTTTCACTTTTGATTTTCTTTTATCGGATGCGGCGGTATAAGAGCAGCTTTGTCTGGTTTGACGGGCAGGAGCTGCGTTCGATGCTTCAGATTGCTGTTCCATCGGTTCTTCAGCAGTCTACCGTATCCATCGGTATGATGATCGTACAGGCGGTGGTAAATCCCTTCGGCACACAGGCGCTCGCGGGATACGCGGCAACGATGCGGGTGGAGAACGTCTTTTCTCTGATTTTTGTGTCCATCGGCAATGCAGTTTCGCCGTATGTTTCCCAGAACCTTGGCGCAAACAAAACCCAGCGCATCAAAAAAGGCTACCGCGCAGCATTGGTGCTGGATGTATGTTTTGCTATTCTTGCCTTTCTTGTTATTGAAACGCTGCACACGCAGATTTCCTCGCTGTTCCTTGGAAAAGACGGAACCGCCCTGGCTTATCAGGTGTCCGGGGATTATATGAGATGGCTTGGTTGCTTCTTTATCTTTATGGGTATCAAAATGGCAACCGACGGAGTTCTTCGCGGACTCGGAATCATGCGGCCGTTTCTCATTGCCAATATGGTAAACCTTGCGATTCGCCTGTCTGTGGCGTTGATCTGTGCTCCGCGCTTTGGTATTGCATTTGTCTGGCTTGCCGTGCCGGCAGGCTGGCTTGCCAACTTTCTGGTTTCCTATGCGGCACTCAGAAAATCCTGGCCGACTGAAAAAGTGGTGTTATCTCGGTAAATTCCAGTTTACCGAAAAGATGAAATCCTTCGGAACGGCATCTGAAATATTAACAGCGAAGTAAAAAAACATCCCGAGTCCTGTATACAGTCCGGGATTGAACTGCACCCCCTCTGTCAGACCGTATATCATACTGTCTGACAGAGGGGGTGCCTTATTATGTTAAGAGGAAAACCGAAACTTACTCTCCAATCTTCACCCTCAACTCTTTACGCTTTGCACAGTCAGTCGATAATCTTAATGCTCTCAATAACCGGCTGATTTTCCGTCTTAACCGTGCCGTTATCGTCCTCGACCGGCGTATTATCGCAGATTTCATCCACAACATCCATGCCCTTGGTCACATAGCCGAAGCAGGCGTACTGGCCGTCGAGATAGGTGCTGTCCTGCTGAACGATGAAGAACTGCGAGGATGCGCTGTCCGGATTGCTTGAGCGTGCCATCGAAACCGCACCGCGCGTGTGCGACAGCTTGTTCTCCACACCGTTATCCGAAAACTCGCCCTTGATGGTGTTCTCCGAGCCGCCGGTGCCGTTGCCCAGCGGGTCGCCACCCTGCATCATAAAGCCGGTAATAATGCGGTGAAAGGTCAGTCCGTCATAAAAGCCGTCGTTTGCAAGGTCCATAAAATTCTGAACTGAGATAGGCGCTGCATCGCCGTCCAGCTCGATGTCAATCGTGCCGTGGTCCTTGATGGTGATTTGTGCATGGTGCTGACCGATGGGCTGTGCGGTCTCCTCAGCAGTCGTCTGCTGCGAGTTATCGCTCGTGTCGGCGGCATCATCCGTCGAGGTCTGCGCGCCCGATTTGCCGCCGCAGGCGGTCAGAACCAGCATCGCCAACAGGCCAAAAAGCAAAAATGTACGTTTTTTCATGTGAAATTCTCCTTTTTAGGCAATACCGCATCATTGAACAAGAGCGATTTGCGAGTAAATTTTGCGTTCTGATTAGGCGCGGGTTTGCAGCAATACTTTGTGTATTGCAAAAATCCGCAACGACATCAGAGCGTAAAATTTCCGCAAAGCGCCGCAGCTTTAATTATGCGGTGTTGCCTTATATCCTGAACGGGTGGAATATGAAAATGTTCCCGCGGTACTCCCCTATTATACGGTACTGAGAACGCGAAAACCAGTGTTTTTTCGGTGTCTGCAAAAAATGCACCGCAGAACTGCGGTGCATTTTGAGGCCGTCGAAAAACTAACGTTTTCCGAGCAGCCTCTCGATCGAAACCACGCTTTCGATCGAATTTCGAAGAAAAATCGCGCCTTGCAGGCACATTTTTTCTTCCCTTGTATAAATTCCGAGATACATGCTCTCGGAATTTATGAATTTGCTCCGCAAATTCTATTTTATGCGTGCTGCCGCACGAAGTACAAGAGTCGGAATGCTGTTTTTGACAGACTGAAAAATGCACCGCAAAACTGCGGTGCATTTTCTATCAAATAATACTGTATAGAGCCGATTCCTGCACAAACCGTGTCGTTCCGCGACAGGTCATAGCTTACTTCATAATGTCCTTATCGTGGGCCGCTTTGGCAACCAGACCGGACAGCGCCAGCAGCGCGATCAGGTTCGGGAATACCATCAGGCCGTTGAACAGGTCGGACAGGTTCCAGACCAGATCAACATGCAGTGCAGAGCCGATCACGATGCAGACAACAACGATAGCGGCATATACCTTGACTGCCTTGCTGCCGAACAGCGCCTTTACGTTCTGCTCACCGAAGAAATACCAGCCGATGATGGTAGAGAACGCAAAGAACAGCATGCAGATCGCAACAAAGATCATGCCTGCCGAGCCGAGGGAAGCCTTGAAGGCTGCCTGTGCCAGCTCGGTGCCCTGCAGACCGTCCGGTGCGCCCGGATTGAGCATACCCGAGGTCAGGATGACCATAGCGGTCAGCGTCAGTACAACAAAGGTGTCGATGAATACGGAAACGATCGCGATCTCGCCCTGATCCTGCGGACGTTTTACCTTTGCGAGCGCATGTGCGTGCGGGGTGGAGCCCATGCCGGCCTCGTTCGAGAACAGACCGCGTGCAACGCCGTAGCGCATTGCCTGACGAACCGTGATGCCTGCAGCGCCGCCGAGGATAGCCTGCGGGTCAAATGCTGCAACAAAGATGGACTTGAACGCCGGAATGATTGCCGCGTGGTTGATGCACAGGATAACAACGCAGCCAGCCATGTAGAACAGCGCCATGATCGGAACGACCTTCTCGGTAACAGCCGCGATACGGCCAACGCCGCCGAGGAAGATAAACGCTGCAATGATCGCGCAGATGATGCCGACAACGATCATCGGTGCGCCGAACGCGGTGTTGAACGCTACGCTGATCGAGTTTGCCTGTACCATGTTGCCGGTGAAGCCCAGCGCGAAAATAATTGCAACCGAGAAGAAGCCGGCGAGGAACTTGCCGAATTTACCGGTAAAGCGTGCGCGGATGTAGTAGATCGGACCGCCGGTAACGTGGCCCTTGTCGTCCGTGGTCTTGTACTTCTGCGCGAGAACCGCCTCGCCGTAGATGGTGGACATGCCGAAGAACGCACTCAGCCACATCCAGAAAATCGCACCCGGGCCGCCGGAATACAGTGCGGTAGCCGCGCCTGCAATGTTGCCAGTGCCGACCTGCGCCGCGATTGCGGTGGTAAGCGCCTGGAACGGACTCATGCCGTCCTTGCCCGCCTTCTCACCGTTGAGCGAGAAATGGCCGAACAGATGCTTCCAGCCTGCGCCGAACTTACGCACCTGAACGAAGCGCGTGCGGATGGTAAACACGATGCCGGTGCCAACCAGCAGGTACAGCAGCAGGCCGTTCCATACGACGTTGCTGACCTTGCTTACCCAGTCTGCCAATACTTCCATTGTCATTTTACATACCCCTTCTTTGTTTTGCGGCAAACAAAAAAGCCGAACCCAATCAACATCGGGTTACGGCTCCAAAGAAACGGAAAGACAGCAAACAGACGGTACACCCTGCACCGTGAGAAAACATTTGCTGTGGTTCCGCGGAACTTATTTTTATATCCTAACGTCTATAAAAACAGGTTCATCTCTGTCCTTTTGCCTGAGAGATTGGCACGCAAACCCTTTTGCGCGCGTTGCACCTTCGGCAGTCCCCTTGAGGAACGTTCTCCAGAGCCACATCCATTTACAGTCCTCATCCGGAAAACCGGACACCTGAGAGTTTTGCTCCTTCGGCAAGCCATGGGCAGTTGCCCGCGCGGCTTTTTCCTGCAAACTTCGTTTGTCGCGTATGTAGTTTATGGATTCAGTGTAACACCGTGACAACATTCTGTCAATGTCAATCAAGATATTCGTGAAAGTTTGTGAAAAACGGCGAATTTCTTGACAACCTATGCTATAATAGATAGGCTATACTGGTAGTATTATTGGTAAATCCAAGTAATCAACAGCATCCCTCGAAAGGAGGAACTTTACATGAATGATGCTTTGCAGCAGCTTCTCGACAGGCTGACGGCTCTGCTGGCGGAAAAACCGCTCATCGGGGCGTGGTACACGACCGTTGTGCGCTTTGTGTTCCCGCTGCTGGCGCTGATGATCCTTGTCGGTGCGATCCGCTCGCTGTGGAAGGTCAAGCACCCGGATGAGGTCTGGGGCTATCTGGTGCTGCGCAACGGCGCCCGCCTGCCCATCACCCACTGGGAGAACATCATCGGACGCGCCCCCAGCTGCGATGTGCAGCTGGAATATCCATCGGTATCGCGTCAGCACGCCGCGCTCATCCGCGAGGATGACGGCAGCTGGACGATATACGACCTCGGTTCCAAGGGCGGCATCAAGGTAAACGACCTGCCGGTGGACGAGTATGCGCTCGTCGAAGACGGCGACACGGTCACCTTTGCGGGTATTCCCGCTATCATGGAGCCCATTACCGCTGAGGAGAAGCGCACACAGATGGTCGAACGCCGCATTGAGGGCAAGCCTGCCGGCATGTGGGGTTCGCTCGTACTGCTGACGCTGTTCCAGATCCTCACCGGTCTGCAGCTCATTATCGCGCAGGGCGACAAGGCGACCACCACCATTCCGCTCACCTTTTTTGTCTTTACGGTAATCTGCTGGGCGTATTTCATCGTCATGCGCCTGTTCCGCCGCATCGGCTTTGAAATGGAGACGATAGCGTTCTTCCTATGTACGCTGTCACTTGCCGTCACCGGCTCGACCGTGCCGGCCGAGCTGCCCAAGCAGTTGATTGCAATTTTGATGGGTCTTGCCATCTTTATCGTGCTCGGCTTCTTCCTGCGCGACCTGACCCGGGCGCAGAAGGTGCGCTGGTTTATGAGCGCAACGGCAGTCGGACTGCTGGCTATTACACTGCTGATCGGCTCGTCGCAAGGCGGCGCGAAGGCATGGCTGCGTCTCGGTCCTCTGTCTCTGCAGACCTCGGAAATTGCGAAAATCTGCTATATTTTCGCCGGTGCAGCAACGCTCGACCGCCTGTTCAACAAGCGCAACCTGTGGATGTTCATCGGCCTGACCGCCATCTGCGGCGGCTGTCTCGCGCTGCAGAACGACTTCGGCACCGCACTTGTGTTCTTCGTGACGTTCCTTGTCATCGCGTACCTGCGTTCGGGCGATTTCGCCACCATCGGCCTTGTGTGCGCCGGCTGCTTCGGCGCCGGCATGGTCATGCTGACCATCAAGCCGCACGTTGCCGCTCGCTTCGCTTCCTGGGGACATATCTGGGAGGACGTGTACGACAAGGGCTTCCAGCAGACGCATACGCTGACCGCAGCCGCCTCCGGCGGCATGATCGGCGTAGGCGCAGGCAAGGGCTGGCTCTCGAATCTCCCTGCCGCGGATACCGACATCGTGTTCGGTATGCTGTGTGAGGAATGGGGTCTCGTCATCGCCGTACTGACCATTCTTTGCATCATTACGCTGGCGGTGTTCGCTGTCCGCGCCTGCCGCGCCGGACGCTCCAGCTTTTACACCATCGCCGCATGCGCGGCCACCAGTCTGCTGGTGTTCCAGACCTGCCTGAATGTATTCGGTGCAGTCGATATTCTGCCGTTCACCGGCGTTACGCTGCCGTTCGTATCCAACGGCGGTTCGTCCATGCTGTCGGCATGGGGCATGCTCGCCTTTTTGAAGGCGACCGACACCCGACAGAATGCGTCGTTCGCGGTTCGTCTGCCCAGCCGCCGCGAGCTTAGAGGGGAGGAGTAACCATGCGGAAAATCGAAAAACGCAGTATTTTCTGTCTGATCCTTGCCGCGCTGCTCGGTCTGGGTCTGGCGTTCTTCTGCTTCCGGTTTGTCGTAGACGGCGGCGACTGGGCCTCCTACCCGTACAACCGTCATCTCTATAACAACGCCGGTCAGCTGAAAGGCGGCACCATCCTCGACCGGGACGGCGATATGCTGTCCACGCTCGACGAGGACGGCAACCGCATCTACAACGATGACGCAGCCGTCCGGCGCGCCACACTGCACGCCGTCGGCGACAAAAACGGCAACATCGGCGCGGGTGCGCTCACCTCGTTCGCGGATAAGCTGTCTGGCTACAATCTGCTCACTGGCGTATATTCTCCGCTCGGCACCGGCAACAGCCTGTATCTGACGATTGATGCCTATTTGAACAATGTCGCCTATCAGGCTTTGAACGGAATGAACGGAACGGTTGGCGTTTATAACTATAAAACCGGTGAAATTTTGTGCATGGTGTCCACACCGACGTTTGATCCGGCCAATCCGCCGGATATTGCGGCGGATGATCCCGCATGGGACGGCGTTTACGTCAACCGACTGCTGTCCGCAAACTCGATTCCGGGCTCCATCTTCAAGGTTGTGACCATCAACGCCGCTATCGAGAACATCCCCGACCTGTTCCAGCGCAAGTGGACGTGCACCGGCTCGGTCAACATCGGTGGCGAAGAAGTTACCTGCCCGCACGCTCACGGCGAACAGGACATCGAGGAAGCGCTCGCCAACTCGTGCAACGGTGTGTTCGGTCAGTTGGCTGTCGAACTCGGCGGCGAAACCATGCAGAAATACGCGGATGCCGCCGGGCTTACCAAGTCCATCAAGGTGGACGGCATTCAGACCTCGGTCGGCAAGTTTGATTTCTCGGGCAATGACAATCAGCTGGCGTGGTCGGGTGTCGGTCAGGGTCAGGATACCCTGTGTCCGATCAACATGCTCCAGTATATGGGCGCGATCGCCAACGGCGGCAAGGCTGCCGTGCCGCGTCTGATCGAAAAATCCACCACAGATTACGGCCTGCCGACCGGCATTTACTATCCGCATAAGTCGGCGCAGCTGATCGACGAAAAGACCGCGGGTACCATTGCGGATATGATGCACAACAACGTCATCGAGACCTACGGTCAGGATCGTTTCCCGGGCATGGATATCTGTGCCAAGTCGGGCACCGCCGAGGTCGGCGCGGATAAGTCACCGAACGCATGGTTCACCGGCTTCCTGCGCGACGAGGCCACGCCGTATGCCTTCATCGTTCTCGTCGAGAACGGCGGCGGCGGCTCGTCGGTTGCCGGTACGGTTGCGTCGCAGGTGCTGCAGGCTGCGGTAGAAAAAGCCTACTAAGGAGAGAGAAATCATGGCGCAAAGCACTGAAATGCTCCCTAACGGACTGCAATTATTACAGGACGACCGTTTTTTTAAGCTCGGTCAGGACAGCGTGCTGCTCAGCGCGTTCGCCAAGCCGAGACGCAATGCCAAACTGCTCGACCTCGGCTGCGGCACAGGCGCTCTGGCGCTGCTCGTATGGCGGCCCGACCTCAAGATCACCGGACTGGAACTGCAGGACGGCCCGCTCGACCTGTTCCGTCAGTCCATCACAGCAAACGAGCTGGAAAACGTAACCGCTCTGCAGGGCGATCTGCGGCAGATGCGTACGCTGCTGCCGCACGGCAGTATGGATTACGTCATCTGCAACCCGCCGTATTTCGACCGCAACGCGGGCGCGAATGCGCCGACCGCCGAAAAGCGCACCGCTCGCCAGGACGCCACCTGTTCGGTCGAGGAACTGGCGGTTGCGGCCTCGTTCGTGCTGCATACCGGCGGTAAAGCCGCGTTCGTATTCCGGCCGGAGCGGCTGTGGGTGCTGCTCGAAGCGCTCTCGCGCGTGCGGCTCGTGCCGAAAAGAATGCGGTTCGTGCACCAGAGCGTGCAGACGGCGCCAAGCGTCGTCATGGTCGAGTGCCGAAAAGGCGGCAGCGCGGAAGGACTTGTTGTTGAGCCGCCACTGATCATTGAGAGTGATGAATATTTCCGTATTTACGGAATTGAGAATTAGCGCTATCCTTGCGCGAATCCCGTCCGCGCTGCGCTGAGACGCGCAATGCGCGATGATTTAGCCGCACCTTCATTTTCCATTCTCAATTATCCATTCTCTATTCTCCATTTAAGAAATTCCGGAGGGATTGAATTGTCTACATTATACTTAGTCGCAACGCCGATCGGCAACCTGAGTGATTTATCGCCGCGGGCACGCGAGGTTCTCAGCACAGTGGATTTCATCGCGGCAGAGGACACCCGCGTGACGCAAAAGCTGCTTAACGCCTGCGAATTGCCCAAAAAGCCGATGATCTCGTACTACGAACACAATCGCCGCGCACGCGGTGAAGCAGTTTTGGAGAAGCTGCTCACCGGTGAGACCTGTGCGCTCGTAACCGATGCGGGCACGCCTGCGGTTTCCGATCCGGGTGAGGATCTGGTCGCGCTGTGCGCCGAGCACGATGTGCCCGTTATCCCGATTCCGGGCTGCTGTGCGGCGGTCTGCGCGCTGGCGGCATCCGGTCTGCCGACCGGACGCTGGTGCTTTGAAGGCTTTCTGTCGGTCAACAAAAAGGCCCGCAGAGAGCACTTGGACACTCTGCAGGGTGAAAAACGCACGATGATCTTCTACGAAGCACCGCACAAGCTGTGTGCAACGCTGCGCGACTTGCGCGACGCCTTCGGCGGCGACCGCCGGCTGTCACTCTCGCGCGAGCTGACCAAGCTGCATGAGCAGACGCTCCGCATGACGCTCGACGAGGCGGTTGCCTACTTTGACGCCAACGCGCCGCGCGGCGAGTTCGTGCTCATCCTCGAGGGTGCGCCGGACGAGCCGGAGACCGAGCAGGATGAGGCCGAGCGTCTTGCCTCTGCCGCCGAGGCGGTCCGCCGCCGCATGGAGCAGGGCCAGACCCAGAAGGACGCAGTCAAGGCAGTTTCCGCCGAAACCGGCGTAAAGAAAAACGCGCTGTACCGCTATGTGCTCGATCACGAAGAATAACGAAAAAACCGTTGCTTTGGCAACGGTTTTTCGTTTTCTGCACTTATTTTTGATGTTTCGGGCAGCCGCTACGGCAGCAATGTCCGCGTCCGGGGCACTGCGCATGCCGTTCGCACAGCGCAACATCGCCGCCCTCGATCACCAGCCGTTTGCCGTTTACAAGGCAATCCGCCAGCTTGCGGCGGGCGTTGTTGTAGATCAGCTGCACCGTTGTGCGGGCCACGCCCATCTGCGCGGCAGCCTGCTCCTGCTGCAGATTTTCCAGATCCATCAGACGGATGGCTTCATATTCGTCCAGCGTCATTTGCACGCACTCTGTCGTACTTTCCTGCGGGGAAAACTCGCTGAACGTCGGCAGACCGCAGATTCTGCGGCACTTTCTCGGTCTCGGCATGAATTATTCGTGACAGTGACCGCCGCAGCCGTGGCTGCCGCAGGAATGGCCTTCGCCGTGATCATGGTGCGTGCAGTGCACATTGGGATCAAACGCCAGCGTACCGTTCAGGAAAGCCTGCACTGCCTCATCGGCATTGCCCTGCACACCGCCGATCAGACGGATATTGGCCTCCGCAAGCGCTGCCTGTGCGCCGCCGCCAATGCCGCCGCAGATCAGCGTATCCACACCGAGCTGTGCCAGCAGGCCGGCCAGCGCACCGTGACCGCTGCCGTTCGTATCCACCACCTGTGTATGCAGCAGCTTGCCGCCGGATACCTCGTACAGCTTAAACTGCTCCGTGTGGCCAAAATGCTGGAAAACCTCTCCGTTTTCATAGGTAACTGCGATCTTCATAACCATTTCCTCCGAATCATTTCTGGCATATGCCAATAACATTACTTATAGTCTATCATGTTTTCGGCATATGTCAATAATAAGTTTTGGAATACCGCTATTCCATTATTATAGGCAGCAGACGCCGATATCCGGATAAAGCAAAAACCCTTCCGAAAATCGGAAGGGTTTTGCCTTGCGTTGATGGAAAAGATGCGTTCAAAGCGCTAAAGGTGAAAAATCTGCTGTTTTTCAAATTAAGTATTGGCACTCATATCCTCTCACACAACTCCTACAATAATAATTAAGGTTTAAGGCGCGGCCGCCAGCCGCGTCTTTTTCCATCTCAAAGCCGAAGCTGTGAGAATAAGAGAGTAATGGTCTGACCCGTTTCACCTTGGGCTAACACGCCCGTAAGTGAGTCCGTCAGCCGCCTCTCTTATTCGCAGCATTCGATTTACGCAGGTAGAGCCACTCACTTCTATTGGACAGCGAGAAATATGATTTGAGTTCGCCCCATGGGCATCATTATTTAAGGAGCTGCTTCAAATCTTCTTCCGGCGTGGTGATGGGAGCAATGCCGAAATTCTCTACAAGGTAGTTCAGCACATTGGGCGAAACGAACGCCGGCAGCGTGGGGCCAAGGCGAATATTCTTGATCCCCAGATGCAGCAGCGTCAGCAGGATGCACACTGCCTTCTGCTCATACCAGGAAAGAACCATGGACAAGGGCAAATCGTTCACGCCGCAGCCGAACGCCTCCGCCAGCGCCAACGCGATTTTGACAGCTCCGTAAGCATCATTGCACTGGCCCACATCCATGAGCCGAGGCAGGCCGCCAATGATCCCGAGGTCAAGGTCGTTGAAGCGGTATTTGCCGCAGGCCAACGTCAGCACTACGGTGTCGGCGGGTGTCTGCTTGACAAACTCGGTGTAATAGTTTCGTCCGGGGCGGGCACCGTCACAGCCGCCGACCAGGAAAAAGTGTCGGATCGCGCCGCTCTTTACCGCCTCGATCACCTGATCCGCCACGCCAAGCACCGCGCCATGACCGAAGCCGGTCATGACCGTGCCGCCGCCGTTGATACCGGTGAACGGCTTGTCCTCGTTGTAGCCGCCAAGCTCCAATGCCTTTTCGATGACAGGGGTAAAGTCCTTATCCTCGCCGATGTGCGTCAGTTCCGGGTAGGATACCACCGCCGTGGTGAACACGCGGTCGGCGTAGCTTGCTTTCGGCGGCATCAGGCAATTGGTGGTAAACAGCACCGGCGCGGGGATGTCGGCAAATTCTCTTTGCTGATTCTGCCACGCCGTGCCGAAGTTGCCCTTGAGATGGGCATATTTTTTCAGTTCAGGATAACCGTGGGCGGGCAGCATTTCGCCGTGGGTGTAGATGTTGACGCCTTTACCCTCGGTCTGCTCCAGCAGCAGCTTCAAATCGTGGAGGTCGTGGCCTGTGATGACGATGAACGGTCCCTTCTCCACCGTCAGCGGGACGGTGGCAGGCGCGGGCGTACCGTAGCTTTCGGTGTTGGCCTTATCCAGAAGCGCCATGCACTTAAGGTTTTTCTCGCCCACCTCCATTACGATGGGCAGCAGCGCATCCATATCCCAGTCCTCGCCCACGGCAAAAAGAGCCTTGGCGAAGAAGCGGTTCACTTCCTCGTCGGCATAACCCAGCATCATCGCGTGATGGGCGTAGGCCGCCATGCCGCGCACGCCGAAGAGGATCAGGGATTTGAGGCTGCGAATATCCTCCTCCGCGTTCCAGAGCAAATTCATGTCATAATCATCGTTTGACCCGCAGCGGGAGCCGCAGCCGGAGCAGCCTGGAACAAGGCGGGCCTTTTCCTCGTGTACCCGATCGATCAGCTCCCGAATGGTCTTTTCGTTGAAGCTCACATTGGTGACGGTAGTGAACAGGCCCTCGATCATCAGCCGCCATGTATCAGCGTTGACCGGTGCATCGCCATCTGTGGCTCTTGCCAGCCCAATGAGCGCGCCCGTCAACTCGTCCTGAAGCTTCGCTACATCGGCGGTCTTGCCGCAGACACCGGCTTTTCCGGTACAACCGGCGCAGCCAGCCGTCTGCTCACACTGAAAGCAAAACATTTTGTGATTCATTATCGTTTTCCTCCTATTCGGTTCAAATCATGTCCTTTTTATCAGAAGCTCACGCCTCCTCGAAGGAATCCTTACCCACGCCGCACAGGGGGCACTCAAAATCCTCCGGCACCTCGCTCCAAGGCGTTCCCGGCGCGATACCGCCCTCCGGGTAACCTGCGCTTTCGTCGTATTCCCAACCACAAATACTGCATACATACTTCATTTTGCTTTTTCCTTTCTTTTTCTAATGATTTTGTTATTCTTCCACCAACCGGCCGTCCACTGTCACGGTGACTACCTGCCACGGAATGAATTTTCCGCTCTGCTGGAGCGCCTTTTTCGCCGCCAGTTCCAGCCCGCCGCAGCAGGGCACCTCCATCCGCACAACGGTGACGCTTTTGATGTTGTTCTCCCGGATGATCTCGGTCAGCTTTTCGGAATAGTCCACGCTGTCCAGCTTGGGACAGCCCACTAGCGTGATGTGCCCCTTGATAAACCGCTCATGAAAGGCGGCGTAGGCGTAAGCGGTGCAGTCGGCGGCAATGAGCAGCCGCGCGCCGTCAAAATACGGAGTGTTCACCGGCACCAGCTTGATCTGCACCGGCCACTGGGAAAGGCGGCTCATCTGCTGGGCTTGCGGCGTTTCCACGGCGGGCGCGTCCTGACGCTGAATATTCCGGGACTGGCTGCCGGGGCAGCCGCAGGGCAGGGTCATGCCCTCTTTCCGCATTTTCCGCTGCTTATTTTCCATGACGGCCTGCTCGTCATAGGCCGCCGCCTCCCGCTCTACAAAGGTGATGGCCCCGGTTGGGCAGGTAGGCAGGCAGTCCCCCAGCCCGTCGCAGTAATCGTCCCGCATGAGCCGCGCCTTGCCGTCCACCATGGCGATGGCGCCCTCGTAGCAGGCGGCAGCGCAGGCGCCGCAGCCGTTGCATTTATTTTCGTCGATCTCGATGATCCGTCGTTTCATTGCAATGCCTCCTTGCTTTTGTGGCTTGATTATACTAAAATCAAATCAGCAAGTCGGTTGAATTTTCAACGAAAGAGGATTGTTTATGAAAGAATTTTTCCCGGTGCTCCATACGGCGGCGCTTTTCTCCGGCATTTCCGACGAGGAACTTGCCGCCGTGCTCTCCTGCCTTGGTGCGAGAATCGATGCCTTTCCCAAAGGCTCCCGCCTGCTCCGCGCCGGAGACGCGGTGGATGAAGTGGGGCTTGTGCTGGCAGGCAGCGCCCTTATTGTGCAGGAGGACATCTGGGGGAACCGCAACATTCTCTCCAAGTCCGGACCGGGGCAGACCTTCGCGGAGGTGTTCGCCTGCGCGCCGGGAGCGGTTCTCAATGTGAGCGTGGAAGCGGAAAGCGCGGTGACGGTGATGTTTTTGCATATAAAGCGCGTTTTGAGCATGTGCCCCTCCGCCTGCTCCCATCATAACCGAATCATCCGCAACCTGCTGAGCGAGCTGGCGGAGAAGAACCTGCGGCTCAACGAAAAGCTCACCCACATGGGCCAGCGCACGACGCGCGCAAAGCTGCTGTCCTATTTTTCCGCAGAGTCACAGCGCCGGGACAGCTATGAGTTCGACATTCCGTTCTCTCGTCAGCAGCTTGCGGATTATCTCGGCGTGGAGCGCAGCGGACTGTCTATGGAACTTGGCAAAATGCGGGATGAGGGCCTGCTTGACTTTCATAAAAGCCACTTTATTTTGAAGGTGTGACAGTTTTATCCAAACAGGCGCCTCAAAATGGCAAGGTCTATATTGTATAGCTGCTTGTGCGGCATTTAGGCTACCGTTTGGATACGATTCGGATTACCATGCGAATGATATCTCAGTGACCTTGTAGATGTCTGCCATGCAGAACTGACGCACCCTTACCATATCTGCTTTGCTGCGAGCATAGTTCTCATTCCGTAAAATATCTCGGTCTGCCGATCATAGTAAAGCCGATCTTTCCAGTCACCACCACATTATCGGAGCTGCTGGCGCAGTGGATGATGAGGATATTTCCGCTGCTGTCGAAGCCGCAGACGATCTCCACATGACTGTCGCCAGGATAAAAGACGAGGTCGCCCGGCTTGGCATTGTTCCAACTGATGGGTGTGCAGTAGCTGTGCTGGGCAGACGCCCCTCCACCATGGCCGATGATATAGCTGCCGCCAGACTGGTTGTAGAATACCCAATCGACAAACCCCGAACAATCTAAGCCGAACGGACGCACGGTACCGCTGCTGGAGCTGCCTGCGGCTGTCACCTCCATAGGCGTTCCCCAGCGAGAGTCCCATCCAAGCACAAGGCTCTTTCCACCCCAGAAGTAATTGACCTTTCCCAAGAGCTGATACGCAGTCAACACCACCTGCTTGCGCTCCTCGCTGAGATCGGTGGGGAGCTTTTTGATAATCTCCTGGATCTCTTCCGGAGACAGGTCGATATCCTGATAACTGCCGGTCAGCGCCATGAACAGCTCCTGATACTCCGGCTGCATCAGTTCTCCCAACAGCTTGCGCCGCTCGGTGTTGAACCGATACTCGTCCGCCATTTGCAGATGATCCTTGACTGTGACAGTGATGTGCAGGATAACGGTATCGCTTTCATCTTCATCACCGGAGACGGTTTCCACCCAATAAGAGATGGCGTTCATATCCCAGAAGATCTGACGCAGGATGTCCAGTTTTTCTGCCGTCAGCGTGGCGACTTCATCCGGCGAGGTATCATCCGTAGTCGTCCTCACCGCATAGATGGCCAGCACATCCCGCCAGTTAGCGATCATCGCCGCATTGCCGGCATTGTCCATATCCAATTCATCATGCGGATTCTCCGCCTTGATCTTCCCGATCCGGTCAGTAAACTCTCCATTCAATGTACGGACAGCTTCCGGCATGGTATATCCTGTGCCGCTGTCCTCACCAGAGAAGAAAATGCCGAAGGGTGAGGCGATCAAAAGCCCTATGAGGCAGATCACCAGCACCATAGACACCACCGTACTGCCGCCTGCCATCATGGCGGCAAGCAGACTGCGGGCAGCGGCGAGGATCGCGCGAAGCGCCCTGCCTGCCGCCTGCGCGGTCTTCTGCACGGAATGTTCAGCCTGCCCGTCTTTCTTCAAAAGCGCTTTTTGAGAATCTTTCGGAAACGGAATACTGGTCCTCTCTTTAATACTTTTGTGTGAAAGATCCTCCGCATTTTGTGCTGTACCGATCGTTTCCGAAGTGTCGAGACCTGGTGATGTATTCCGAAGCCGTCTGTTCTGCTCCGTCTGCCGAAGCCTCGTCTGCCGCATCGTCTTGCGTCCCTGTTCCCGGACGAATGCCCGCTGTCCTTGCCGCTGTGGCTCCGGTGCTTCTGTGACACTGGTTTTCACCTGTGTTTCGATATAGGTGTCCTTCGTCTTGACAGCTGCCGCTTTCTGCATCGCAGCGCGACGCGCTTGTGCCTGGGGCGTCGCAGCAGGCGTTTGGGTTTCTGCAAACTCTGTATCTTTGGTTCGGATGATGGGACTTTCATTCCTGTGTGCATCTGGTGCTGACGCGCCATTCCGGGCAGGATTGCTCGGCTGCTCTGTGACTTTCTCCTTGCGCTGCTTCAACAGTTCCGCGGCGGCTCGCTTGGAGCCGCTGACCGCGGTATCCTCGATATCGTCGCCACCGTACTCATCCCGGCGTCCTTGCTGCGCTGTATCCCGGAGCTGGGCCCGCAGGCGTTCAGCACCGTCATCCAGCCCCTTGTGCAGCAATAGTCGCACAGGCTACACTTCTCCACCACTGCAAAGCGGCCATTCGCCGGCTGGGGCAGCACTTCTGTTACCATGCTGTGGCGCTCCAGCTTAGAGCTGGACTCATAGATCGTACCATAGCAGAAACAGCAGTAGGAGCCGCCTTTGGTAGTGACGATGTGGTAGGTGTCATCTGCGTACTCATATGTTACGCGCTTATCCAGATCTTCCATGAACTCGGCAGCACAATCGTACAGGTTGTACACATTGCGGCCAAAGCCATAGCCGTTGATGCCGCCATTGCTGTTCATGGTGCCGCAGGTATCACACATTGCCTTGGTCCAGTGGTAGCCGGTGTAGTAGGCATCCTTACCGGGGTACCATCCAGAATAATACCTTTCCCCTCACCGCCGAGCAGAGTGCCGTCCGAATACATGACATTGCGGGTCAGTGCCGTTTTTCCATCTCTGGTATATTCGGGCGTTCGCCAGGCAACGCAAAAAGCCGCCCTGGGCATCTGATGATCTCAGATGCCCAGGGCGGCTTTCTCCATGTGTGATTTGTTTTTTTACTTCGGCGTTTGCGGACTTACACGGCGCTTTCTGCTCAGGGGGTGTCCGTATCCGCAGTGTCTGCTTTATCGGCCACACAGGGCGCGACAGGGGGGCTACGTGGGGGTATAAAAGGAAGCAGGAAGTCTGTTTCCGAAGAAGCAGGCTTCCTGCCCTATGTGCTGCTTATGACGCGCTGTCCAACGGATTTGGGCGGTATCCATCCATAAGTTCATCATTTTCCATGATGAAGGAACGTGTCGTATCCTGTCCCCATGCAGTATCGTATTTTTCCATCAGATAATCGCTCAGTTCGGTTCTGTTCTGAATCTTTACCAGGCGGTACGGCTCCTGAAAGGCGACCTTTTCAATGAAGTACAGACTTCCGTCCTCTGCCGGCAGTAATACGCCCACGTGCCCGATGAACAGCGTATTGTCCGTATTCGCAAATCGGTCATGGAGGACAACGGAGATCAGACGGGCAGAGCTGTCTTCAAAGGAAATCCCGCGCTCCGACCAGCCCGCCTGAAGCGCTTTGACCTGATCCGCCACCTCCGTGGTATCTGCGGCAGTTACCGGTGCAAACAATGCGCAGAACTTGGACGTGCTGTCTCCGCAGAGAACGGCGGGATCTGCGGCCAGCGTTTCAAGATCCATAAAGAGGGAGTCCTCGCCCTGCGTTTCCGGCTGATCTACTCCGGCGGTGACGAACTCACCGAACAGACTGAAGGCCGTGATCCGGCAGTTATAGCCTGGGAAGCTGCCGTTCTTCTCCGTCCACAGATCTTGCATCTCATAGGGGTCATATCTGGTCTCGGTGGTAGCGGCGCTCTCAAACCCGCCTGTCAGCCATTCGCTCTTGACGCTGGCATTGAACTGATCCACGCGGTCCAGCAGCAGCTTCGTTCGGGTCTCATCCACATTCGCATCTGCAAGCGCTTCGGTGAGCAGCTTGCGCGAGTCCGCGTCCGTCAGATTGGAGTACGTTACGGTTTCCAGCGGCGGCTGCGCTGAATCCGGCTCGGCTTGCTGCCCGCAGCCTGAGAGTGCCATGAGGAGGAAGCTGACCACCAGAAGCGTGGTCAGGGAATTTCTTTTCAGTTTCATAATTGATTTTGCCTTTCCTTTCATCGATCCTTGCGGGACAAAGCTGAACCTGCCGCACGGAACACTTAATATGGTAACCGACTCAGCAGGAAAAGTCCATATCAAGTATAACGTTTTCTTTTCAATTAGGTTATAGAGCCCACTTCAGATTATGTGTCCGACTCCCATCTGATAGGAAAAGCCGCTGCCTCACATGCCAGAAGAGGGGCGGGTGATACAGCGGCTGCTGGTTTTCTTTGTTTTTCAGCCTTGGTGTTCGAGTCACACCAGACCATAAAAGAGTTTCGCTGCATCTCTGAAATGTCGCCTCTCGCGTGGAAAAACTGATTTTCCGGAAAAAGCGTTTTTTTCGAACTTTTCCCTGCGTGAAACGGCGTTAAATATGCAAAAAACACCGCACTTTCGTGCGGTGTTTTCGGTGCTGCATCTTTCATCAACACATTTTGGAGCTTGTGGCCGGACTCGAACCGGCGACCTGCGCATTACGAATGCGCTGCTCTACCAACTGAGCCACACAAGCAGCTATTTGCTGCCGGAACGAGTCTTTTCTCGTTCACAGTGTTCTCAGTATATCATGCTTTTGAAAGTTCGTCAATATTTTTTTGAAATTTTTCTTGACATTCTCCGTGTATCCGTTATAATGGTATAGTATCCTTGCTCACATCAAAGGATGTGGGCCAAAAGTCCAAAAGGAGGTGCTAAGAATATGGCAAAGATTTCTGGCAAGTACGAGACTATCTTCATCGTTAACCCCAAGCTGGAAGAGGCAGCGGCTACCGCTGTTGTGGACAAGTTCAAGTCTCTCGTTGAGGCGAACGGCACGAACGTAGAGGTCGAGGACTGGGGCAAGCGCCGTCTGGCGTACCCGATCGAGGATCAGACGGAGGGCGTTTACACGCTGGTTCGTTTTGAGTCCAAGCCCGATTTCCCGGCTGAGCTGGACCGTATCTACAAGATCACGGACGGCATCATGCGTTCCATCATCGTCTGCCTGGACGACTAAGGCGGTGAACACCAATGCTCAATAAGGCGATTCTGATGGGTCGTTTGACCCGCGATCCCGAATTGCGCCATACCCAGTCCAACATGGCTGTGTGCTCGTTCTCGCTTGCGATCGACCGTGGTCGCAAGGATCAGAACGGCGAACGCCAGACCGACTTCATCGACTGTGTCGCATGGGGCCGTCAGGCAGAGTTCGTTGCACAGTGGTTCACGAAGGGTTCTATGGCAATCGTAGTCGGTCGTATCCAGTCCCGCCGCTGGCAGGACCAGAACGGCAACAACCGCACTGCAATCGAAGTAAATTGCGACGAGGTTTCCTTCGGTGAAACGAAGAAATCCCGCGATGCCTACAATGCAGGCAATCAGGGCGGTTTTGGCGGCTATGACAACGGATCGCAGATGCGGCCCGAGCCTGCCGCGTCCCAGGTTGCTCCGGCTTTCGATCTCCCCGCAGGAGATTCGGATTTTCAGGAGCTTGCTGATGACGACGGCGATGTCCCATTCTAAACTGAAGGAGGTTACGTGATCATGGAAGAAACCAAGAAGGAATTTACTCCCCGTCCGGAGCGTGCAGAGCGCCCGCAGCGCGGCCGTCGCCGTCGCAAGGTATGCGCATTCTGCGTAGATAAGGTTGCACACGTTGACTATAAAGATGCCGGCAAGCTGAAGAAGTACATGTCCGAGCGCGGCAAGATCCTGCCCCGCCGCATGACCGGTACCTGCGCTGCTCATCAGCGTCAGCTGACCGAGGCTATCAAGCGTGCACGTCACATTGCTCTTCTGCCGTACACCGCAGAGTAAGCAATTCGTTTTTTATAATTAAGGATACGCAAAGCGTCGTTTTCGCAAGAAAGCGGCGCTTTTTTGCACCCTTGTTTCTCGTTTGCGACAAACAAAAAGGACGCCTGATGCGTCCTTTTTCGTTATTCCTGTGTTCAGTTCATCAGATCGAGCAGCTTATAGCAGTGTGTTTTGGTGTAGCTCTGCTTAAAGCTGTAGGATGCAAGCTGCTTTGCGGTGTCATCCTCGGTCTCCTTTGCGGCATTTTCCGCACCGGAATCCCGCTCCTGCACCCACTGCTTGTAGCTTGCCTCCTCGGAAGCGTACTGATCGGCGTTGAGCACGGTCGCAAGGTAGTCGTACATCTCACTCAGCAGGTTATCCCATTGCTCGAACGAGCTTGCGGTCATGGCCAGCTCATCCTCCTGATTCTCTGCCGACGAAATTTTCAGATCGTCACTTTCCAGCTCATCCATCTTTTTGCTGAACGCATCGCGCTGCTCGGCCTTTTTCTGGCTGCTCTCTTCCTGCTGCTTTTCCTGCTGCTGTGCATCGGAAAGCTGCTTCTGCAGCTCCTTGACCTGCTTTTTCTGGTCATCGGTCAGCGAATCATCATTTGCCAGAGAATCCAGCTTGCCGCTGGCGGCATCGTACTTTTTATCGTCCAGATAGCTCTGTGCCTCGTCCAGATCGGAGTTGAACTGATCGTCCGACTGGGCAGACTGCGCCTTATCGAGCAAATCCTCGATAGCCTTGTACATCGCGGAATCCGGGTCGGTGACACGGTTCTGCAGCTGCTTGAGTGCCGCAATGGCCTCGGTGTACTGGCCGTTGCCCACATAATCCTCGGCAGACTGATAGTCCTTGATCAGCTGAATGGTCGCATCCAGAGCTGCCGGGTCCTTGGCTTCCGCCTGTGCCTTCTGGTAATACTCGAGCGCCTTGTCGAAGTCACCGCGATCCATATACTTTTCGGCCATGATGAGGTTTTCGTCGGTCTTGTGTGAATTTGTAAAATACCACACACCGCCGCCAATCAAAGCCGCCACGATGATGACCACCAGCGCAATGATCAGGCCGCGTTTTCCCTTGGACGGCTTTTTGTAAACGCTGTCCTTCGAATCGGCCTCACCGTTGTAGTAGGTCGTGCGGCGCTCGGGCGTGCCCGCAGCACGGCGGACCGGCGGCGTGTCGATTGGATGCATGGCAGCCTGCGTGGGAATGTTCGGATTCGGAATATTGGGATTGGTGTCTGCCAGCGGATCGGCAGCCGTGTCGTCCACCGGAAGCTGCTGCTTTTCGTCCCGCATAGCCGCGTCAAACGCGCTGGTGTCAATCGGACCGGTCTCAACAGGGTCCTTCATATCATCCGGCAGGGTGGTAAATACAGCTGTTTCGTCATTGACACCGGTCTGCTCGACAGCTGCGCCGCAGAAGGGGCAGAATTTTCCGGCGATCGGCAGCTCCTTGCCGCAGTTTTTGCAAAGCATGGGTGATTTCCTCCTTTGAAAAAGGGTCGTTTTTATGCTTATTTTATAGTATAACATGCTGTATTCAGATTGTAAAGCGTGGATGGCTGTTCCCCATATTGGGATTCGCCGCCTGCGGACGGCGGGAACGTCGCCGCGCCCCGCGGCGGGGCAAGAGGGTAGACACCAATGGTTTCTACCCTCTTAACTCCCACTTCCTTTTGTTTCTTAGTCTGGCGCAGACCAGAGACCGGCGACCGCTGCAAAATGGGGAACGGCAGTCAGATTACCGCAGCGTGTCTTTCTCCGCCTTTTCGCATTTCACAGACAGCTTACTGCTACACATATGGTTAAAGCTACGCAGGGTGCGGCATGACAGTGCCGCACAAGTCTTTAACGCGTTATATTGTAGGACGGGGTGACCTCACCCCGCCGTTTTTTACGATTTGCTGCCATTTACATACGGCGGGATGGGGTCATCCCGCCCTACAAGATAGATTCTGCAACGGATGAAATCCGCAGGTGCCATGCACAACAACGTGCAAACGAGTTGCGCAACACTGTTATGTTGCGCCTGCGGAAATTGAACCGCCTGTGTAGCAGTACGAATACAGCTTGAGCGATGAAGGTGGAGAAATGGGCGGACACATTGGTCCGCCCCTACGGAAGATGAGCAGTACAGCCGTTCCCCCTGGCGAGTCTCAGTTCTCCGATTTTCGCCGTGCTCTCCCAAGGGAAACGGGAGTCAAGAGGGTAGAAACCGCAGGTGTCTCCCCTCTTGCCCTCTCGGCGTGGGTACGCCGTCCCCAGCGGACAGCGAAATGTTTCGGAACTGAAACCTTACTCGTCTTGACAAGCTATGGTCAGGAACGTAAAATATAGGTAATGATAATAAGGTAAGGCAGAATGTCCGCATTCTGCAACTGTCAAAAAGGGGATAGTATTTTGAAGTTGACAAAACGCATTTTCAGCGGTCTGCTGGCCGCCATGATGCTGTTCACCACTGCTTTTGCCGTAAATGATTCGGCGACCACCAAGGCTGCAAACGCGCTGACGTTTGCGTTCAAGCCGATCACCGGCAGCGAGTACGACAGCACCGCTCTCCAGACCGATCTGGCAGCAGCGCAGAAGATCATCTCGCAGCGCATGCAGCTTGAGGGTCTGACCGGCGCGTCTGCCGCCGTTTCCGGCGATGTGATCACCGTTTCCATTCCGAAAACAGCTACCGGCAACACCGCCGCTTACTGGGCCGCTCGTCTGGGCGACCGCCGTCTGTGCAGTGTGACCGACTTTCTGAACGAGAAGTGGCAGTTCGACCGTGCAGATTTTGCCTCTGCCAAGGCAACCACCGAGAACGGCGCAGAAGCCGTTGAGATCGACCTGACCGACTCCGGCAAGACCAAGCTGACCGAGGCCCACAACAAGGTAAAGGCATACCTTGCGGACAGCAAGAACGACGCTAACAAGGCGCAGTGGCTCACCTTCCACTGGGGCACCACCACCTTCCGCATGCTGGTGGACGACAGCTTCTCCGACAGCAAGCTGGTGATCGGCGGCGATTCCGATCCGCTGCGTGCCGGTGCATCTAAGTACATGCCGCAGTATCTGATGCTCGATCCGCTCCCGTTTGCACTGGAGCAGACCGCCGTTCCGACGACCACCGAACCCACGACTCCGACCACTCCCACCGAACCCACGACTCCGACTGACCCGACCACACCTTCCGATCCGGCGACCACGGATTTCCCGGACATCGACGGTCACTGGGCTGCCGCTTCGCTGCGCAAGGGTGTTGAACTGGGTCTTCTGAAGGGCATCAACGGCAAAATTATGCCGAACAACTCGGTCAAGCGTTCCGAGGCTATCGTTATCCTCAACCGTGCGCTTGGCGCAACGCAGGCCGACAGTGTATCCGGTCTGGCTGCCAGCCAGCAGTCCGCATGGTACAGCGGGGATCTGGGCAAGGCCATCCACCTCGGCCTGATTACCGCAAACGACAACCGCAGCTTTGACACTGCAGCTACCCGTGCCGAGGCTTTCGTTCTGATGGCTCGTGCGTTCGCGTACGACCGCGCAGAGACCGCTACCGATGAGCTGAGCAGCTTCACCGATACCTCCTCCATGACCACCGAGCAGAAGCAGGCTGCTGCCGCTCTGATCAGCCAGGGCGTTGTAAACGGTACCTCTGCTGCCAAGCTGTCTCCGTCGAACAAGCTGACCCGTGCACAGTTCGTCACCATGATCGTGCGCATTGCAGCTGCCACCAACGCAGACAGCGCACCGACCGAGCTGGCCGGCGGCACCGTACTCACCAATCCGAGCATCGCTCTGACCGGCGCAGTCGCAGACGGCGACTGGATCTTTGCCGCTCCCACGAATGAAATTTCGCTCGATTCCGTCAGCAGCTCGCACCGCATCGTCCTCAAGGGCGAGGAGCGCGCTGTACTGAACGGCACCAAGCAGACTAGCATTTCCACGCTTGCTGTTGACCCGGCAGGCACGGCGGATGTTAAGCTGGACAACACTTCGTCCGTAAACACGCTTGTTATCGCAGGCAAGGGCGGCTCCGTTGGCTACAGCGGCGCAGTCTCCAACATCGAGGTCACCGCTTCCGGCCGCACCATCGTGCTCGAAGGCATGACCTCGGATGCCATCACCATTACCGGCAGCAACAACACCATCCTGCTCAAGGGCGACGCGGATACCGTTTCCGTCCTGCGCGGCTCCGGCAACCGCATCACGCTGTCCGGCACGGTCGGCACGATGGTTCTGGCCGGCAAGAACACCACGGTTGACGGCACCGGCAAGATCGGCACCGTAGACACCCGCATGGTCGGCTGCACGGTAACGGCTAAGGCCGACCACACGATCGACAACATCGATCCCGGTTTGGATGGCGTTCAGATCACGATGACCGTTCCGGATAAGGTTAAGGCCGGCGGCTCGCTGACTGCCAAGGTCAGCTTCTCCGGCGTAAAGGAAGGCGTTACCTGCACTGCAATCTGGTATCAGGACGGCTCCGCGATCAAGGGCTGCACAAACAACAGCTTCGAGCTGACCAACGACAAGACCTCCAGCCACACCAGCACCTTCACCTTCACCAAGAATATGAAGACCAGCACGGCGATTGGCTTCAAGCTGCTCTACAACAACCCGTCCACCGGCGAAACCGAGCAGGTTTACGCCCAGAAGACCGTTCCGATCGAGAATTACTCTGCCGAGTGGTATGCACAGCGCGATGCTGCCGCTATCCTCAAGCAGGTATCCTCGGTTTACCGCGGCAACTACACCACGTCCTACGCGGCCAACAACGATTACTCCAAGACCACCAAGGAAGTCTGGATCAACGCCAAGGGCTACTCCAGCAACACCAATTATCTGGTCTGGATCAACCGCGCCTATCAGCATGTAAACGTATTCACCGGCTCCAAGGGCAACTGGAAGCTGACCAAGAGCTTTATCGTCGGCACCGGCGCTGCCTCCACCCCGACTCCGGTCGGCGTGACCACCGTCAGCTACAAGCTGAAGGCAGGCTGGACCACCGGTACTTACACGGTTCGTCCGGTTGTAGGCTTCTACCCGGGCACCGGCTACGCGTTCCACTCCCGCCTGTGCTATCCCGGCACCGATACCGAATACGACTTCAGCAGCGGCTATCCGGTTTCGCACGGCTGTGTACGCATGAAGCACAACGACATCAACTGGATTTACAACAACGTACCGATTGGTTCGACTGTCGTAATCTACTAAACCGCAGCTGCAAACACCGATATTCTCCGTTTTTCCGGAGAGTATCGGTGTTTTTTTGCCGCAAAACAGTGTGTACATCATCAACATCCTGTCTTGCACCGCAACGATAAATTCTCACCACGATAATACAATTCGTCATTTTATACGCATTTTTCGCAAATGCAATTGGTTATCGTTGTGACATTTTAATGTTGACACTGACAACATCAAGGACTATAATAAACCCATCACAACAAACAACGAGGTGAGGAAATGGCCGATCAGTATCATCACGGAAATCTGAAAAGCAAGCTGCTGGAGGAAGCGGTCACGCTGATCTCGCAGGACGGCCTCGAAAATCTTTCTCTCCGGCGGCTGGCAACGCAGTGCGGCGTGAGTCACAACGCTATCTACCGCCACTTTGACAGCAAAGAGCGCCTGATCGACGCCTGCCGTGCCTATGTCATGCAGGAGCTGACGCGCACACTCGAGCTGACGCTCAGCGGTCTGGACGAAAGCCTGCCGCAGACCATGGAACAGCTCGGCACCGCCTATCTGGATTTTTACATGCGCAACCCGACGTATTTCAGCGCGTATTTCCGCAATGCGTCCCAGAAACTGACGTTCTCGCTTGAGCCGATCGAGGGCAACTACCCGCCGTTTTCCGTTTTCCGCCGTGTGGCTGTCGCTATCGCGGAAAAGCAAGGCATTCCGCAGGATGAGACACGATGGCGGCTTCTGCGCTACTGGACGATGCTCAACGGCATGTTCGCCATGTGGATTTCTTCCAACGTGGAACTGCCTGAAAACTGGAAAACCTGTCTGAAAAACGAATTTTAAGGAGCGTTTACGATATGAAACAGATCATTCTTACGGGCGACCGCCCGACCGGCAACCTGCATGTCGGCCACTACGTCGGCTCACTGGCCGAGCGCGTGAAGCTGCAGAATTCCGGAAAATATGACGAAATTTACATCATGATTGCGGACGCACAGGCGCTGACCGACAACGCCGAGCACCCGGAGCGCGTACGCCAGAATATTATGAAGGTCGCGCTGGACTATCTTGCGGTCGGCATTGACCCGGAAAAGGCGAATATCTTCATCCAGTCCATGGTGCCGCAGCTGACCGAGCTGACGTTCTACTACATGAATCTTGTCACGGTGTCCCGTGTACAGCGCAACCCTACCGTTAAGGCAGAGATTCAGATGCGCAACTTTGAAGCCAGCATTCCGGTCGGTTTTTTCTGCTATCCGATCAGTCAGGCGGCGGACATCACCGCATTCAACGCTACGGCTGTTCCGGTCGGCGAGGACCAGGAGCCGATGCTCGAGCAGTGCCGCGAAATCGTGCACAAGTTCAACACGATTTACGGTGAAACGCTGACGATGCCGCAGATTGTTCTTCCGTCCAACAACGCCTGCATGCGTCTGCCCGGCACGGACGGCAAGGCGAAGATGAGCAAGTCGCTCGGCAACTGCATCTACCTTGCGGATCCGGAGGAGGTCGTTCGTGAGAAGATCATGTCCATGTACACCGATCCGGACCACATCCGCGTGCAGGATCCCGGCAAGCTGGAGGGCAATACCGTGTTCACCTATCTGGATGCGTTCTGCCAGCCGGAGCACTTCGCAGAATTCCTGCCGGACTACCAGAGCCTCGACGAGCTGAAAGCGCACTACCAGCGCGGCGGACTCGGCGATGTGAAGGTAAAGAAGTTCCTGAACAACGTCATGCAGTCTCTGCTGTCGCCCATGCGTGAGCGCCGTGCACAGTGGGAGGGTCGCCTGCCCGAAGTCTACGAGATTCTCAAGAAGGGCAGCGAAATCGCCGCTGAGACCGCTCAGGGTACGCTCGATCGAGTCCGTCACGCGATGAAGATCGACTATTTCACCGATAACGGCCTGCTCAAGTAAAAACAGCAAAATAAAGGACGAACCGCTTGGTTCGTCCTTTCTGTTAGATTTTCGGGATTTGCTGGGTCACACAGTGGATATTGCCGCCGCCGATGAGGATATCGCGAGCCGGAATCGCAACTACCTTGCGGGTCGGGAAAAGCTCCTGCAGGATAGCCTGCGCCTTTTCATCCATCGGATCGCCGAAGGCAGGCATGACAACAGCCTCGTTCGCAATGTAGAAGTTGACGTAGCTTGCCGCCAGACGCTCTCCCGGGGTACGGGTCGGCTCGCCGTCGCACAGGTCAAGGCCGTCGCACTCCTCTGCGGTGATGGTCACCGGCTTGGGCAGCGGCAGCTTGTGCACCTTGATCCTGCGGCCCTTGGCATCGGTCGCGGCTTCCAGTGCATCCAGACTGGCCTTGGAGAGCGCATACTGCGGGTCGGTCTCGTCGTCCGTCCACGCGAGCACAACCTCTCCCGGAGCCGTGAAAGCGCATACGTTGTCAACGTGCTCGTTGGTCTCGTCGTTGTAAATACCGCGCGGCAGCCAGATCACCTTGGAAACGCCCAGATAATCGCACAAAACCTGCTCAATTTCAGTCTTTGTGAGATCAGGATTGCGTCCCGCGCTCAGCAGGCAGGCTTCGGTGACGAGCGCGGTGCCCTCGCCGTCCGAGTGGATGGAGCCGCCCTCGCAAATGAAATCGCGTTTGTCGTATACGTCGTTGCTGACCATGTCGCAGAACTTGCGCGCCACACGGTTGTCCTTCTCCCACGAGGGATACAGGCCGTCCACATCGCCGCCCCACGCGTTAAAACCCCAGTCGATGCCGCGGCGCTCTCCCCTGTCGTTGATAACAAAGGTCGGGCCAACGTCACGCGCCCACGCATCGTCAGTCTCCATCACGACCAGACGAACGCGGTCGGGCAGCTGCGCACGCGCGTTGTCATACTGCCCTTCCGAGCAGAGCACGGTCATGCTTTCGCTTTCGGAAATCGTCTCGATTACACGCAGAAAGGCTTTCCGGGCCGCATAGGCGCCGTACTGCCAGCTGTCGGCGCGTTCCGGCCAGATCATCAGGCAGCCCTCATGCGGTGCAAACTCCGCAGGCATATAAAACCCGTCCTGCGCGGGTGTAGTGTGCAAAATTTTCATGGTATCTCTCCTGTTCGGTGGTACATCAAGAGTACAACATTTTGATTGAATTTGCAATGGTCGTAGGCGGTTTGAAATGAAAAATTGAGAATGGAGAATGGAAAATGAACGTAATATTGAACGGTATGCGGGCGGTCGCCGGCCGCCCCTGCAATTCCACGATTGCCGCCGTTTCTTAATGATAACGCCATTCTCACCTGATAAATACACCGATTTTCCCCTCACCTGCATTCTACATTCTCCATTCTCCATTTTCCATTCTCAATTATTCAACTTTCCCTTTATCAACCCCGAAGAATATGGTACACTAAAAATGTATCAACCCATTTCCAAAGGAGAGGTGCATACCATGAATTACGCTTACACCTATACATACACACCGCTTTTCTCAATGATTTTGCCGATTCTGGCACTTTTACTGATTCTTGCGGGCGGCATCGCGCTGTACACGCTGTTTGTCCGCAAACCGAATCACTACCATGGTGCAGCGGCAAAGCTGCATGATTTTCTCAATTTCCGGCACGCATACACCGAGGGTCTGCTGAAAATCCTGTACTGCATGACGGTCGCTGCGCTGGCTGTTTACAGCGTTATTCTGCTGTTTTTCCACTTTTTCTGGGCGATTCTGCTGTTTATCGTCGGAAATATTGCTGCACGGCTCGGCTATGAATTTATTATGATGCTGTTCAGCATGCACCGCACCCTGCGCAGCATTGACCGCAAAATGCCCGAGCCGCAGCCGTTCGAGCAGCCGGCTCCCGCACCGCAGCCCGAGCCGCAGAATACACCGGAAAATCCGCTCCCGCCCGATCAGCCGTAACACAAACCGCTGTTTCCGCTTGAAATTTGTTCAACGCAGATTGCAAAAACACGCAAGTCATGATAAAATAGATATACTATTACAGAATTTCGCGGCAGGACCAACCCATGTGCTGCCCTACAGAAAAGAGTATCTTAGAAAAAGGAGGTCCGTGCATTGAAAATTCAGGAAAGCGCGGAAAACTACCTGGAAGCCATCCTGGTTCTAACGCAGAAAAATGGACAGGTGCGCTCGATCGACGTTGCGCACTACACCGGCTTTTCCAAGCCGAGCATCAGCCGTGCCGTTGGCCTGCTGCGCGATAACGGTTACGTTTCCATCGACCAGAACGGTCTGCTGGGACTGACCGAATCCGGCATGCAGATTGCCACCAGCATTTACGAGCGCCACACCGTGCTCACCGCGTTCCTCACCGCTCTCGGCGTAGACGCTGAGACCGCCGCTGAGGATGCGTGCCGCATCGAGCATGTGCTGAGCGAGGAAACCTTCGACAAGCTCAAGCAGCATGCGAAGGCGTATATCGACGCACAGGGTAAATAAGACCCGTTGAAAATCCTGCCTGAAAAGGCAGGATTTTTTATATCAAATTTTATCGAACAAATTTTCGATAAAATCATTGCATTCAAATCGGCACCCTGTTATAATGGGTGTATCGAATCCGAATACACCGCCGCTCCGCGGCTTGCATATTTGTAACTTTTTCAGGAGGAAATGCTATCATGGCTACCAAAAAGCAGTTGGAACCGGTCGCTCCTGCGGCTGATAAGAAGAAAGCACTTGCCGCTGCGCTCGGTCAGATCGAAAAGCAGTTCGGCAAGGGCTCGGTCATGCGTCTGGGTGAAAACACCGGCATGAACATCGAACACATCCCGACCGGCTCGATCGGTCTGGATCTCGCGCTCGGCATCGGCGGTCTGCCGCGCGGCCGAATCATTGAGATCTACGGACCGGAATCCTCCGGTAAGACCACAGTTGCACTGCACAGCGTTGCAGAGGCACAGAAGCTGGGCGGCACGGCTGCGTTTATCGACGCCGAGCACGCGCTCGACCCGGTTTACGCCAAGGCACTTGGCGTTGACATTGACAGCCTGCTGGTCTCCCAACCGGACACCGGTGAGCAGGGCCTGGACATTGCGGAAGCGCTTGTGCGCTCGGGCGCGATCGATATCGTGGTTATCGACTCGGTTGCCGCGCTGACGCCGCGCGCCGAAATCGAAGGCGAAATGGGTGATTCCTTTGTCGGTCTGCATGCCCGCATGATGAGTCAGGCGATGCGCAAGCTGGCCGGCTCGATCGCCAAGAGCCAGTGTGTAGCCATCTTTATCAACCAGCTGCGTGAGAAGGTCGGCGTCATTTACGGCAATCCGGAGGTCACCACCGGCGGCCGTGCGCTCAAGTTCTATGCGTCTGTCCGCATGGAGGTCCGCCGCGTGGAGCATCTGAAAAACGGCACCGAGCTGATCGGCAGCCATACCCGTGTAAAGGTTGTAAAAAACAAGGTCGCTCCCCCGTTCAAGCAGGCTGAGTTCGATATTATGTACGGCGAAGGCATTTCCCGCACGAGCGAGCTGGTCGATCTCGGCGTGGAATTCGGCATCCTCAGCAAGTCCGGCGCATGGTTCTCCATGGGCGATACCCGTCTGGGTCAGGGCCGCGATGCTGCTAAGCAGTATTTCAAGGATCATCCGGACATCGCGGATGACGTACAGAAGCAGATCATGGAAAAGGTTGCCGAGGAGCGCAGCAAGCTGGCGCAGAGCCATGCGGCACGTCCTTCCGCCGCTGTGCCGACCGAGAAGGCCGAAAAGCCTGCGGATAAGGCGCCGCGTCCGTCGTCCTCCAAGGCGGTCTCCATCGACGCGGACGATTTTGATGACCTCGACGAAGAATAATGAGCGAGGATAAATACCGCGCAGCCCTCGATATGGCGGCAAAACAGCTGTCTTACCGGGCACTGAGTGCGAAAATGCTGCGCGACAAGCTGCTTGCCAAGGGGCACGATGAGGAAGCCGCCGATTACGCGCTTGCGTGGCTAACCGAACGCAGCATGCTCAATGACGAGCTTTTCGCGGAAAGCGTTGTGCGCGGCTACACGCGCAAGGGCTACGGCGCGGCACGCATCCGGCAGGAGCTGACCCGCCGCGGCATAGACCGCGACACCGCAGAAGCAGCTATGCAGACCTTCTCCCCGGATGAGGCACAAATGCTGGTTCTGCTCGAAAAACGCCTGCGCGGTGACGTTTCCGATCGAAAAGAGGTCGAAAAAGCCGTTGCAGCACTCCAGCGGCGCGGTTTTGCATGGAATGATATCAAGCGCGCACTCGAAACCTACGGCAGTTCGCTGCCGGAGGAAGAATAATTTTTTATTCAAGGGTTTCTATCCCCAAGTGAATCTTTTCGCGCGATAGCGCGTATGAAATAGAATTTGCTGTGCAAATTCCAAAAAAGTCAGGGCGTGTACCTGACTTTTTGGACTTATAGAGGGAGAAAGTTTCTGCACAGGAACTTTTGGACGACTCTGGAACGGCCCACGGTCCGTTCCTCTTGTCGGCAAAACGGTAGTTTTGCGACAGGGTCTTGCATGAATCCCGCGGTTGGAGTATCATAATAAGAGGAGAAAACTCTACCGGAAAGGAAGTATTTCCATGGAAACCAATAAAATTCCCGCCCGCGCAGATGTGCCCGAAAAGGACAAATGGGCGATTCAGGATCTGTTTGCGACCGACGATGACTGGCGTGCCGCGTTAGCGAAGGCCAAGGAGTTCCTTCCGCGCATCACCGCATTCCGCGGCAGACTGGCCGAAAGCGGCGCTGCTCTGCTGTCTTTTTTCCGTCTGGATGATGAAATCAGCCTTGCGTTTGACGCGCTCGTACACTACGCGCAGCGCCGCAGCGATGAGGACACCCGCGTCGCCGCGTATCAGGAGATGGTCAGCCAGGTGACGCGCTTCGCGGTCGAAATTCAGTCTGCCGCCGCGTTTGAGACCCCTGAGCTGCTCGCCATCAGCGATGAGGACATGAACCGTCTGTACGCCGAAGCGCCTGAGCTGGAGCTTTACCGTCTGAATATCGACCGCATCCGCCGCCGTCGAGAGCATGTGCTGTCCGACAAGGAGGAGGCAATTCTCGCCGCTGCAGGCGAAATGGCCGCCAGCCCGGACGATATTTACTCCATGCTCAACGACGCTGACCTCAAATTCCCGGACGCAGTGGACAAGGATGGCATCGCGCATCCTGTCACGCACGGCACGTTCATCCCGCTCATGCAGTCCTACGACCGCGTGCTCCGCAAGTCCGCATTCGATTCGCTGTACTCGGTTTACGGCCAGTTCCGCAACACCTCGGCGGCAACGCTGTCCGCGCAGCTCAAGCAGCTGCTGTTCTTCGCGAATGTCCGCAAGTACCCCTCGACGCTGGATGCCGCCCTTGACGGCAATGAAGTGCCGACCGAGATTTACCGCAACTTAATCGACGCGGTGCACCGCTCGTTTGCGCCCATGTACCGCTATGTTGCGCTGAGAAAGAAGCTGCTCAGCGTGGACGAACTGCACATGTACGACCTGTATGTGCCGGTCGTGGACGGCGTGGAAATGAAATTCACGTTCGAGGAGGCCAAGGAGATCGCACTGAAGGCGCTCGCGCCGCTCGGCGAGGACTACCTGAATCTGCTCCGCGAAGGCTTTGCAAACGGTTGGATCGACGTGTACGAGAACGAGGGCAAGCGCTCGGGCGCGTACTCGGCAGGTGCGCGCGTACACCCGTATGTGCTGCTCAACTTCAAGGGCACGCTCGACGACGTATTCACGCTTGTGCATGAGATGGGCCACTCTATCCACTCGTACCTGTCCAACAAGACCCAACCGACCGCGTATCAGGATTACGTTATCTTTGTTGCTGAGGTTGCATCCACCTGCAACGAAGCGCTGCTGATGGAGTACCTGCTATCCGTCACGACCGATAAGAAGGAGCGCGCGTACCTCATCAACCACTTCCTCGAGCAGTTCCGCGGCACGCTGTACCGTCAGACCATGTTCGCCGAGTTCGAGCTTTCCGCCAACGAAATGACCCAGTGTGGCGAGGGCACGACCGCCGAAGCGCTCTGCGCGATGTACAAAAAGCTGAACGAGCAGTATTTCGGACCGGAAATGAACGTAGACGAAGAGATTTCGCTTGAATGGGCGCGTATTCCGCACTTCTACTACGATTACTACGTTTACCAGTACGCAACCGGCTACGCCGCTGCCATTGCACTCTCGCGCCGCATTCTGCGGGAGGGTGAACCAGCGGTGAAGGATTACCTCGGCTTCCTGTCCGGCGGCTGCTCTGCCGACCCGATCACGCTGCTGCGCGGCGCGGGCGTGGATATGGCAAGTCCGAAGCCGATTGAGGACGCAACAAAGCTGTTTGATGAAATGATCTCTGAGATGGAAAAGATTCTGAATTGAGAATTGAGGATGAAAAATGGAGAATGACGTTCCTTTTTGCATTTTTCATTGTCTGCAACACTCGATTAGAGAAAAGAAAAGGCACAGCCGATTGAAGTGACCCCAAAAAGTTAGACAAAAATTCAACGCAAAAATTGTTCAAGCAACCGAAAGGGCTTGCTGTCTGTGATTGCAGGCGGCAGGCCCTTTAGCTTTGCCTTGATCCTGCGATTGTTGTAGTAATCCAGATATTCAATGAACTCCTGCTTGAAGTGTTCCATAGAGTGAAATTCCTGCAGATACAACAGCTTACTCGAGCCGGGGTGCGGATTTAAAAACCATCTATCAGGCCGCTGATGAGCAGAAGGCGCTGGCTTTCTTAGACCGTGTAACTGAAAAATGGACTGCTACGATTCGAAACTGGGCACAGGTTTACGGAGAACTGAGCATTATGTACGAAGGACGTTTACCTGAATAATTGGAAGACCGGTCAAGAAGACAGGCGGGAACTGCACCCCATTTGTTAGACAGTATGGTATATTGTTAGGAAATGGGGTGTTTTTCTATGCCAAAAGGAGTACCAAACAAACGATATACGCCGGAATTCAAAAAACTGGTGATTAAAACTATGCAGGAAGAGAAATTGAGTTACAGCGAAACCTGCCGTAGATTTGAGGTAAACAGCAGAGATCGAATCGAATCATGGGAGCGAATCTACCTGGAGGAAGGGCCGGAAGGCTTTGCCGTTGAACGGCGCGGCCGCAGCAGTAAGGGCCGTCCGCCAAAGCGGCTGCCGAAGGAGGTAACGGAAGATCTGCTGGCAGAGGTTCAGCGGCTGCGTACGGAGGTAGACTACCTAAAAAATTTGCAAGCCTTGGTTTTGGAAGACGAGCGACGCCAGCACAAAAAACGCTGGTAGTTCAAAAGCTAAGGCAAAAACACGCACTCAGTATACTGCTCTCAATCGCTCAACTGCCCCGTGCAACTTTCTACTATCATTTGAAGCAGATGCAGAGAGAAGACAAATATGCATCTGTTAAGCCTGCAAATAAAAAGTCAAGCCCTCAAGCGGACTTGACAAAAGAAAATATCGCAGGCAGCGGGCGGAGAAAAGCACAACACCAAAAGGCCGCCGCGAATGCGCCGACCTGCAGAGCCTGATTACAGCTGTTTATTTCGTGTGATGCAAGCCTGTGGAATCCATATCTACAGGCGGCAGATCTTCCAATGCAGCGAAGTATGCCATCCCACCTCGCACCTTCGGCACATCAATATGAGCCATGTCGTTCACCTCCAATCTTTCATTTTGCGTAAATTTGTGATACACCACTCTTGCCGTTTTGTAAATACGTTATGCGAAAGTTTTTTACGTGAAACGCATTTTTTGCTTGCACAACGTATTTGCCTGTGATATAGTTAACTTATCATAAGAGGGAGGTACTCATTATGGGAAATATATCATCTGTCTTGAAAGCAAAGCGCAAAGAATTAGGACTTACACTCGCACAGATTGCCGAAAAAATCGGCGTAACCGAAGCTACTGTGCAGCGTTGGGAAAGTGGAAATATTAAATCGTTACGGCATGAACGCATTGCCAAACTGGCTGACATTCTCGGCGTTACACCTTCTGTATTGATGGGCTGGGACGAACCCACCGCACCAACTCTCCCCTCCCCCACCATCACCGAGGACACAGTGACATTTCCGGTCATCACCAGCGTAGCGGCGCACTACGACGGCGTATCCATCGACGAGAGCGCGGCCGGCGAGAAGATCGAAGTGCCGCGCGCCTACCTCAAAGGCCGGAAAGCCGAGGACTTCTGTGCTATGCGCGTGCGCGGCGACAGTATGTATCCGGCGTTCCAGAACGGCGACATCGTGCTGGTACTGCGTCAGTCCACCATGAACCACTCCGGCGAGATCGGCGTGATCAGCTACGGCGATGACGAAATGACCATCAAACGCATCAACTATGTGGACGGCGAAGACTGGCTCAAGCTTGTGCCGCTCAATCCCGCGTACCCGCCCCGCCGCATTGAAGGCGTAGACCTCGAAAGCTGCCATATCATCGGCATCCCGCAGGTGCTGATACGGGAATATTAAGAAAAGGAGCTATCCCGCATGAATGACCTGAAACCTGCTCTTGCACAGCTTGCGAAGGACTGCGGTGCACGCAAACTCGTCCTGTTCGGCTCCCGCGCACGCGGCGATAACCGTCCGCGCAGTGATATTGACCTTGCGGTGTTCGGTATGCCGGAGGAGCATCAGACGCGGTTCTGGTGCGGCATGGACGATCTGCCGACCCTGCTGAAATACGACGTTGTGTTTGTCGATGACTACACCTCGCCCGAGCTGCTTGCTGAAATTGACCGAGATGGAGTGATACTGTATGAAAACCAAACGCGATAACTTTGTAAATGCTGCACATCGATTGGCGGAGGCGGTAACGGACTATCAGAACATCCGAAACGACACCGTCCGTGACGGCATGATCCAGCGGTTTGAATTTACCTTTGAGCTGGGCTGGAAGGCACTCAAGGAATATATGCTCGACGCTGGCATGCAGAATACCCTGCAATTCCCCAAGCAAGTGCTGCGTGAGGCGTACGCCGCCGAGCTGATCGACGATGAAGGCGTCTGGCTGGATATGCTGAATGCCCGCAACCAGACTTCGCATATCTACGATGACCATACTGCCGCTGTTATCGCAGCAAAAATCCAGAACGCCTATCTGCCCGAGTTGCAAAAGCTCGCCGCGCGGTGGGAGAAATAAAAAATCCCGCCCCGGTACTACCAACACCAGAGCGGGACATGAGGTACTGATAAACTTCCACATCCATCAGTACCTCTTGCCGATTCTATCTGTCTGGTGACACGAACACGCGGTTCTACCTGCACAAATCGAACGCTGCGAACAGGAGGATGGCTGACTGACTTAACAACGGGCACGAAGCCCTTGGAAGAAAGGGTCAGACCATTACCTTCCTATTCTAACAGCTTAAGCAACGAGATGTCTCGGCTCGTAGCTGGCTGCCACTTTTCCGAGGCAAATATATTGTAACAGGAAGAAATCGCAGCAATTTACCACGAAAACAGGGGCCGGTACGGCTATCGCCGGATCACGGCAGAACTTCGCAAGCGTAAATTCTCTGTGAACCACAAGACTGTCCAGCGGCTCATGAAGAAGCTGGGCTTAGTTTGTCGTGTCAGGATGAAAAAATATCGTTCCTACAAGGGAGAAGTAGGCAGAATTGCACCAAATTTGCTAAATCGGGATTTTCATGCCGAAAAGCCGAATCAGAAATGGGTCACGGATGTGACGGAGTTTAGCCTGTTCGGAGAAAAGCTCTATCTGTCCCCGATTCTCGATTTGCACAGCAACGATCTGGTCAGCTATACCATATCGGATCGTCCTGTGCTCAGCATGGTGACGACCATGCTGAGCGAGGCATTTGCAAAAATTCCGGACGGAACAAACCTCATTCTCCATTCTGATCAGGGCTGGCAGTATCAACATAAACAGTATCAACGGATGCTCCGAGAGAAAGGCATCCGGCAGAGCATGAGCCGCAAGGGGAACTGTCTGGACAATGCTGTGATAGAAAATTTCTTTGGGCTGCTCAAAAGTGAGCTGCTATATTTGCAAGAATTTCAGTCCATGGAGCACTTCAAACAGGAACTCGTTGAATATCTGGATTACTACAACAACCGCAGGATCAAGGCAAAGCTAAAGGGCTTGCCGCCTGCAATTCACGGGCAGCAAACCCTTTCAGCTGCTTGAACAATTTTTGCGTTGAATTTTTGTCTAACTTTTTTGGGTCACTTCAATTTCTGTCCTCACTGATTAAAATAATTCCTTATTTTTATTGTATCTGTTTTAGTTTTACCCTATCGCGAATAGAACTCACTTTCTGCCACTCTGACCACAAAGTCATACTCCGTTGGGGTTGCTTTAGAAGGAGCAATATTATAGCGTTTGAAAACCTTTCTCAAATAAGCAAAATGGTCCTTATCTTCTTGGGTCAGCGGAGCAACCCAGCCGGTTTCATCTGCATGCCTCTCCACCTGACGGAGATATTCAAGTCGCTTTTGATCCATCATTAGGCACCTTTTTATTATAAAAAACTAGGACGCCGTCGCAACGCCGCCCCGTACAAAAACTATAAATCGTTTTTTGATGCTGCAACTATTATATATACTCTCAGTCTGAAAATCAACCCTCATTCTCCAACTTTTTAGAAGATGTGGTATGATTGATTCTTATAAAATCTGACGGATTAGACTTTTCAAATTTGACTGAATGATATTCTGAAATTTGACCGATTGAAATTGTAAAATCCGACTAAATGGCCTGCAATAGCAGCAAGATGCATAAACCGCCCATACAGCGACGCCTGCACGGACTTTCAGCGACATCTTGCCGGGGAAATAGCGGCACCTCGCCGGAACGCAGCGACAACCTTTTGAATTCACGATATCTATGCAGAAGCCTGCGACGACATGAAAATAGAGAACTGGCTGAACTGTCATGTTCATGCTTTCAATTATTTCGGCGGCGTGAGCAAAGCTGCTCATCTGGTACAATGGGATAAGAACAACTTTTAGGAGAGATTTGTACAAACTGTTTCCTAAAATATGAGCCATATTATGTAAGATAGCCGGTACAGTAGAAGCCGTTCTCAAATGAGGGCGGCTTCTCTGGTTCACTTTTCGTAGGGGATACGGAAATAGTCAAGATAGGCTTTGTACTTATCCTGTGCGGTTAAGCAGGTATCCGTAAGATATCCCTTTTCGTTATACCATTCCTTGAGACTGCGATAATAAAACAGCTTGAGGTTTTCTTCTATGATAAACGGAACGATGTTGTATTTGAGACATTCCTTGAACATGATAAGCCGTCCAACGCGGCCGTTGCCGTCTTGAAATGGGTGGATACGCTCAAAGCGCACGTGAAAATCCAGAATATCGTCCAGTGTCTTTTTAGAAACGGCGTTATAGTCAGATAGCAGAGCTTTCATTTTATCGGCAACTTCTTCCGGAAGTGAGGTCTGCATACCGCCGACCTCATTTGGCAAGCGCTTATACTCGCCAACGGCGAACCAGTCCTTACGGGAATCGCTAGTGCCGGTTTTCAGAATATGGTGCAGTTTTTTGATGAAATGCTCGCTTAGCGTGCTTGCTGCATGATCGATGATTAGATCAATGCAACGGAAGTGATTCGAGGTTTCAATCACATCGTCCACATTCAGCACCTCGTTTTCTACACCGATGGTGTTGGTTTCAAAAATATAACGTGTCTGGTCGTGCGTCAGGCGGCTGCCCTCGATGCGGTTAGAGTTGTAGGTCAGGTCGATTTGGGTTTTGTGATAGATGCCTCCGGCATACTTGGTTCGTTTTTCTTCCTGCAGAATGGAAAGCAATGTTTTGACAGGCATTTTTTTGCCGTTACTGCGAGCAGGCTTTTCCGCATTCTCGGGAATGTGCCATGTTTTGCCGATCAGCACAGCACCCGGAATACGTTCCTGTGCACAGTAATTTCGCACACTTCGTTCGGAAATATTCCACTTTTTCGCTATTTCTGCAACAGAAAGATAGTTCATATGCTCACCTCCGAGCGGGATAGCTGTATTTACAGTATACCATATTATCGGCAAGAAATATACAGAAATGCAGAATGAATCGGATTGTTTTTTGCCAATGCATAGGTCAAAAGCCATTCTCGAATGAGTACGGCTTTTTCATTACCCGAAAAAGGAGAAGAACGGTGAACCGAAACGTTTCAGCACATTCCGCTACACTCCGTGTCGGTGAAGCCTGTTGATCTGACAGCGTGCTGGTCCTCCCAGTCCGGCGCACTGTTATGCTTGATGGAGTTTTAGCCCGTGAAAGTGGAGCTGAAAGTCCGTGATGGTGGCATAATTTCTCCGGCGAGACGGCAGCTTTTATCCACGCTGTGGCCAGCACCATCCACTATGTCGCTCTATTGCGTGAAAGTGTCGCTGAAACTCCGTGCGGATGCCGATCTGTGACAGGGTCACATCGCCGTTTTCACTCGTCCGGTACGGCATCTCCCGAAATTCCGGCAGATCGACTGCCAGAACTGTCTTTGCAGTACCCGCTCCCTTCTTGTAATCGCTCGAAATCGCAAATGCGCCCTCGAAATAGTAGTCGTTGTCGATCGAACGCGCGGTATCGAGGTAAAATTCACTGCCGCAGAAGCCGCTGTCGCCGTACATGACCTCGAAAGCAAGCTGTCCCTCCTCGGCGTAGCACGAGGACAGCGTGGTCCATGTCATATCCGGCTTGTTCCGGTAGCTGTCGAGCAGGTGCGCGAGTGTAAACGGCTTTACGCCATCCTGCTGTTTGTTTTCAAGGTGCAGACTGATAACGCCTGTGCCCGCACTCTCGTCAAACAGCACGGACTCCACCGACAGACGGTAATGCTCGTTCTCGTCGGCCAGCTTGGCGTTGTCCGCCATCTGTACATAGCCCTCCAAACCCGCATCGCCGCCGTGCGTGAACAGCAGTGGGAACCAGCTCTGCGCGCTGGCGGCAAAGGCCGTTCCGCCGATGCAGAGCGCAGCCGCCGTGAACTGCTCTCCATCCAGCATAAACGGGTGTTCTCCTTTCCGAAAGTGTCCAGACTGATAGACAAACGGGCACCGCAAATGGTTTTGCCGCAGCGAAATTTTTTACGGCACAGGGATTTAGTGCGACTTGCGCGCGCCTGTGCCGTTTTTTCAACAGACCAGCCGGAGTTGTCTATTGTGCTTCCGTTCAAAGCGCCCTATAATGGAAACAAAAGAGGAAAGGCGGACGGTGCATGAATACCTTGATCGAATTATACGATGAACGCGCCATTGAAAACATTCTGGCACCGGATATGTTTCACCCGCGGCGCATTATCTATCTCTGTCCCCGTGAGGTTCTCCGGGATCACACGCGGCAGCAAAAGCTGGCGGCTTTTTATCGGAAACGCGGCTGGGAACCCGAACTGATCTTCGTGGGAACCAGTCTGTTTGAGGCGGACCGCATCCTGCGCCAGCTGTTCACCATCGAAGAAAAATACCCGGACTGCGCCATAGATGTCACCGGCGGCAGTGATGCCGCTCTGTTTGCGGCAGGTATGTTCGCCGCCCGGAAGGGTGTGCCCGCCTTCACCTACTCCCGCAGGAAAAACCGCTTTTACGACATCTCGGGCGCGGATTTTGCGGATGATCTGTACTGTGATCTGACCTATTCCATCGAGGACTTTTTCCTGATGGCCGGCGGAACACTGCTCCCCGGGCGGGTGGATAATCATATCCTGTCGCAGTATCTCCCGTATTTTGACCCGTTTTTCTCCTGTTTTCTCCGGTTTCGACACGAGTGGCCCACGATCATCTCCTATATCCAGCGGATCTCTCCGGCGGAGTACGGTCAGATCCCACCTCTGGACATTACGGGCAGCTATACCGTGAAGGGAGAGCGCGGCTCCCGCAACTCCGCCAACGAAGATGCTCTGCAGGAGCTGGCACAGATCGGTTTCATTCAGGATCTAACGATCATTCCCGACCAGCAGGTATCGTTCCGTTTCCGGGATGTGCATACCCGGGCATGGCTGCGCGATGTGGGCAGCGTGCTCGAGCTGTATACCTACAAGGCCTGCGTGGATGCCGCGATCTTCCATGATGTGATCAGCAGCGCCGTGGTTCGGTGGGATGACGTGCTGGGGCACGGCAGCGTCCTGAACGAGATCGACGTCATGGCCGCCCGCGGGGTCATCCCGCTGTTCCTCAGCTGCAAGGCCTGCGACATCAAGACCGAGGCCCTCAACGAACTTGCCATCCTGCGGGACCGTTTCGGCGGCAAGGGCGCCAAAGCGGTCATCGTCACGACCGAATCCTGCAATGCCGCCGCCCGTCATCGCGCCGCCCAGCTTGGGATCGCCGTTATTGATCTGGAAGAATTGAAAACCGGCCAGCTTGTGCATCGGCTGAAGGTGATCATGAAAGCGGAGTGACAGCTGATCCAATGCTTTTGAGAGAAAAATAAAACTGCTCCTAGCAAAGTGCACCCCATTTGTTAGACAGTATGGCATACTATCCAACAAATGGGGGCACTTCATGCATTCCCGACTGCTTATTTCGACTTTTTTCTTTTTGCCGCCGTCTGTGCACGCAGATACTGCTGCGCCCACTCGAAGAAAACAGTACATTCCGGAATCCCTTAATTGACAAGAGACCGCGCTTCAAGTTTTCGTTTGAAGCGCGGTCGCTTTGTTTATCATGATGAAATTTATAGTGATTTTTCTTGTTTCGCGCTCAAAAGCGTGGTATGCTGAGAGAAAAGTAACATACAGCGGATATTCTCCCTATCCGTTGAGAAGGTATACAGAATGAAGATCACCTATGCAGAAGAAAAAGACATTGCTGCCATCGCCGCGGCAGAAGCCGCCTGCTTTCCGCCGGCAGAAGCGGCAACCGAGCAGGAATTTGTCGAGCGGATCAAGTATTACAGCAATCACTTCTGGCTGCTGTATGACGCCGACAAGCTGATCGCGTTTGTCGATGGATTTGTCACGGACGAGCCGGATTTGACCGATGCAATGTACGAAAACGCCTGTATGCACAACGAAAACGGTGCATGGCAGATGATTTTCGGCGTCAATACCCTGCCGGAGTACCGCAAACGCGGCTATGCCGGTGAGCTGATCCGCCGTGCCATCGCCGATGCCAGACAGCAGGGCCGCAAGGGACTGGTGCTGACCTGCAAGGAACGGCTCATTGCGTACTACGCGAAATTCGGCTTTGTCGACGAAGGCGTGTCCGAGAAATCCACGCACGGAAATGTCCGGTGGCACCAGATGCGGCTGACGTTTTGAGAAGTTAGAGGCACGAAACCGCTGCCTTTTGACGGCAATCACATAACATAATATCTACTATTCCGCAAGGCGTACGCTTCTTACCCCAAGAAGCAATCCCCAAAGCAAAAGGTTTATGGTCCTTTGCTTTGGGGATTGTTCTGTCCCCCCGCTTATGCGGGGATAATTTGCCGATTTTCAAATCTAAGCGCTTACATCAAATTGGGGTGACCCCCGCAAATGCGGGGAAGAATTGTAAGACACTTTGCGTGTCTTCCATTCCTTTTTCGAGAGTTACTCATATTTTTAAGTAATACCCAAATCGGCGTCTATCAAGCGTTTTGACGGCGATATCGGCACATTCCTCAGCTGACAATTCTGTCAGCTCTGCAATTTCTTGAAAGGACAAACCGTCATAACGAGCCTGCAAAATAACATATTCAAGCTCAACCCATTCAAGAGCTTCCTTCCAAGGCACGCCAGGTTTATAGGGCTCCTTAGGCACCTTTGGACGACAGTTGTAACACACACCATCCCGTGCAGGAGTACGTCTTTTCCCACAGATAATGCAAATCTGTGCAGAATTAACCCTTTTCTTGTCCCGGCACCATTCACACAATCGATCCTCAGAATTTGTGAGGTGTTCCTTACAGTCTTTACATACATATTTATATTCTCTCATATTGATTCTCCTCATATATTTCCGCAGCATTTACTCATCCACATTCTGCGATGTGCTTGCGACGGCGATGCACACGCCTTGCCGCTTCAGGTACTTTCTCTTCAGCGCTTTTCGGTGCAAATAATCGGGTATTCTGCCATGCGTGTGTAACTGCTCCGACCGGTGCGACAGCCGCCATTGCTTTTCGCATCGAAGCATCGCGCGGGTGAACGTAGTAGTGCGTGGTCGTGGTTACATCCGCGTGTCCAAGCAGACCCGCAACCGTTGCAACATCGATCCCCTGCTCGATCGCACGGGTGGCAAATGTATGCCGAATGTCGTGAAAACGAACGTGCGGCAGGCCAAGGCCATCCAGTACATCGCCCCAGTAACTGCTCAGATGGTCCGGATCCATTACACCACCGACTGTATTATAAATGATGAAATCATCAGCATTCGGCATGCGCTTAAAAAGAGACTCGAACCGCTGATACTGTACGGTAAGCAAACCCTGCAGTACTTCCGGCAGATACAGATCTCGCTCAGAAGCATCGCTTTTCGCAGAGCTGAAGATAAGTTTCGTCCGCTTGCCGTACTCTGCCTCAGGATCAACCATCCCCCGGCGTACTGTTTGTGTAATGTGCAGCGTGCCGCTCATCGCGTCGTAATTACCCCAACGTGCAGCACAGACTTCACCCAGACGCATACCGCTGTACAATGCTAAGATAATACCTGCATTATTAAGCGACAGATCAGAAAACAGCCACTTTTCGAGCACTTTTTGATCGCTATCACTCATAATATTGTGTTTCTTCGAGCGGCAATGCGTATATACGGTCGCAGCAACCGGATTTGCGGGCATCATACCGTCCGCAACAGCACGCTTACAGCAAACATCCAGCACAACGCGCATATTTTTGATGCTTTTTGCGCTCAGCGCGCCGCCGGTCCGCAAATTGCCATGCAGGGATTCCTCGTTGAGAAAGTGCTGTACCACGGCAGTAGTCAGACTTTTCAAGGGCATATCACCTAATTTCGGCAGGATATGTTTGTGCAGGTTATCGTAGTAGTGCTCGTAGCCGCTCGGCTTGGCTACCGGCTTAACGTAAACCTCCAGCCACTGCTGCGACCATTCCCGTAAAGTTATACCCATGACCTCGCCTCCTTGCTCGGGAAAATAAAATCTCCCATGCGCGGTGCGTGATGATGTTGATCGATATACTGTGTGTACTGCGTCTGTACCTGCCTGCTCTGGCTGTCCGTCAAACGGATTTGTCTGCCGTTCGGAAAGGTCAGCCGCTGACACTCGAACTCGTAGTCTTTCCAGTGCAACATTTGCATATCTGCGAAGGAATACTTCTTCATCGTAATTTCGCCTCTTTCTATATGTGATTTTGAGCGAAAATAAAACCGTGCAGGCAATATAGAGCCTACACGGTGTCAAAATCATACAGCAGAAAGAAGTATAAATATAGCACGAACAAAGGTCTTGTGCAACCCTTAAAAAAAGGGTATACTAATACTGCGGTGCGGAGTTTTCCGTTGTGTAGGTGGTCGAGTCACCTGCGCAGGCTGTCAAGGGTGCCAGCTCTTGGCAGCTGCTGTTTTATTTTCTGATTGTATTATAAATAATACGCGCGCGTATATCAAGGAGTATTTTTGCCAAATATACGCACGCGTATATGTTGATTCTGCACATTACCTACAATAGGGGGTATCCACCATGGCATCTGAAGCACAGCGTCGTGCTAACGATAAGTGGCGTGAAAAATTTGATGAAATACGTTTTCGTGTGCCTAAAGGCCAAAAAGCATGGATTCAAAATCATGCCATTGCTCAAGGAGAATCAGTAAACGCTTTTGTAAATCGTGCTATTCAAGAGGCTATGGAGCGGGATAATGCTGCAAAGTAAATAAATCTCTTAAAATTCAAAACACTTTCTCTTAGGAGTTCTTTATGACGTATGATTCGTTTCTCAAAGAATTAGTGAGGGACCCCGAAACCTGCACTTTTTCAGCAGTGCACCTTCTACGTCCCTGCCGTTACACATACCGTAGACATATTAAATCATATAGATATTTCAAAATCTCAATGGCATTTGTTCAATAATTATGTTATCCTGTATACACTTAAATTTTTTAAGGCTGTGGCTCCCCTACTTTTAAGTTGCATTAGAGAGATGGGAGCGCTCAGATCTCCTTACCCACGAAGGACCTGTACGTTTAGATACAGGTCCTTTATTATACCACGGAATATCTAATACTCTGGTGTTTTACTTTTATCTACATTTTATATATACTGTTGGCGAACACTAAATTTGTCAAAAAAATTTTTTCTTTTCGTATTTGCTTACGAAAATTTACTTTTTATGTTTTATTTTAGAACATATTTCTTGTACCTATTTTCCTATATAAAGTTATAAATACACTATATTTTCGATTTTTCATTACCCTTTTCTCATATATTAGTTTTTTCATATGCCATCTCAAAAAGATTCTCGCACTGGTGCTGGCGTTTGCTTGTGCATTCACCATGTTCGCTGGTGCAGCGTTCACGGATTCGGCTGACATTAAGGTTGACGCTGAAGTCGTGGACACTCTGGTTGCTCTGGGCGTAGTAAATGGCTACGACGATGGCTCTTTCAAGCCCAACGGCACCGTAACTCGTGCGGAGATGGCGAAGATGATCTACGTCCTGCGCACCGGTAACTCTGACGCTTCGGCGTACAACGACGACAAGACCTCTTTCACCGACATTGGCTCCCACTGGGCTCGTGGCTACATCAAGTACTGCCAGTCTCTGGGCATCATTGCTGGTAAGAGCAACACCAAGTTCTGCCCGAACGACAAGGTAACTGCTCAGGAAGCAGCTAAGATGCTGCTCGTAACCCTGGGTTACGATGCTGCTAAGGCTGGTCTGACTGGTCCGTCCTGGGCTGCTAAGACCAACGCACTGGCTGACGAGAACGGCCTGCTGGAGGACGTTAACACTTCCTTCACCGCTGCTTGCCCGCGTCAGTACGCTGCACAGCTGATTTACAACACCATCGACACCCCGACCGTTGTATGGCGCGACGATGCTTACACCAACGTAACCCTGCTTGGCACTGACAACAAGACCGTTGGCGAGAAGTACATGGGCCTGCAGAAGTGGATCGGTACCTTCGAGGGCGACAGCAGCATCGTATCCGCTAAGGATGGCGAGATTACTGTTAATGGCTCTATCGATGGTCAGCACAAGACCATTACCAACAGCACTTCTCAGGTTTCTGCTGTAGCTGCACAGTTCAAGGCTGACTTCGACAACAAGTATGTTGGCGAGGAAGTTTCCGTACTGTTCAAGGACGGCAACACCGGTACCAAGAACCAGCCGGACGCTAAGGACACCATCTTTGGTATCTATGTAACCGGCAACACCAAGGTTTACAACATTGTGAAGGGCGATCTGCAGTCCTGCTCCGATGCTGGCAAGATCAAGTTCAACGATAAGAAGTATGATGTTGCTGCACAGACTTCTAACAATGACGTAATCGTTACCAATTTTGATGCTACCATCAAGGCTCAGGCAATTCACACTGCAATCGGCAATACGCTGGCTACTAACGAAGTTGCTTCTGCTGCTGATGTTGCTACCTACATTACCCGCAACTACAAGGTAAACTCTAACGATGCTATCAAGTTCGTTACCAACGACGACAACAAGATCGTTAAGGCTTACGTTACCACTTCCAAGTTCGGCAAGGTTTCTTCCGTAACTTCTTCCAAGATTGGCGTCGAGGGTCTCGGCACCAAGGATCTGGATGACTGCGTAGTATACGACGGCATCAAGGCTGGCGATCTGGTTCAGTACGTTGAGGCTTATCAGTCCTCCGAGCGTAAGAACATCATCACCAAGGCTGAGACCGTTGAGGGCAAGATCGAAGCATTCAAGTCCAGCGATTCTCAGATTCGTGTAAACGGCAACTGGTACAAGTTCTCTGCTAACACTGCAGTAGCAACTGATTTCACCAATTCCGCTCTGACCGCTAACGACGTAGATGACACCTACGAGCTGATCGTAGACGGCAAGTACTACGTTGCTTACAACAAGGTTTCCGGCTTCAACGATTACGCTGTAGCTACTCTGGGTAACACCGAGTTTGGCGATACCCGCGTTAAGCTGCTGAAGGCTGATGGTTCTGAAGTTACTACCACTGTTGACGAGAAGAAGGATGGCGCTACTCTGCCGACTAACGCGCAGAAGGCTTCCGGCGTTCTGTACGGTTACAACCTGAAGTCCAGCGATTCCAAGGTTGACCTGAGCGCTAAGGATTACACCAATGTAGCTTCTATCGCTTCTGGTTCCTTCAATGGCGATGCTAAGACTGTAACCTACACTGTTTCTGGTAGCGCCGCTGTTTCCAAGATCGTAGCTTCTGATGCTGCTATCTTCGTATACAACACCACCGATAGCAAGTGGAAGGTTTACACCGCTAAGGATCTGGGTAACTTTGCTCTGACCGCTTCTACCAACGTTCAGTACATCGTTGACGACAACAAGATCGTAGCTCTGGCAGTTAAGGCTGGCAGCTTCCCGACCGGCGGTTCTGACTCTACCGCTTACGGTTACGTTACCAACCGCATCGACACCAAGCTCGGCGATGACACTGTTGTTCAGCTGACCATCTGGAACGGCTCTGAGGAAGTAACCCTGAATGTTGACGGTTCTACCTGCTCTGCATACCGCGGCGACTTTGTTGAGTACCCGATCATCGCTTCCGATGCCAAGGCTAACAACTCTGACGTTAAGGTTGAGCCGGCAGTTTCCGGTACCGCGTCTGTAGGTTCTACTTACTTCCAGGTAGTTAAGGTTAAGACTGTTGAGGATAAGCGCATCATCACCACCACCGATACCGTTGCTACTAACGGTCAGGTTGTTGATGGCGTAGATACCGCTTGGACCCTGACTTCTGACACCGTTAAGATCGGCGTTAACACCGACGACAAGAAGAAGTCTGACAACAATACCGTTGTTGCTTACACCAAGACCTTCGGCGATGACTACGCTAACGCAGCTATCTTCTACGAGCACAAGAACGGCTACGATGAGATCAAGGCTATCTTCATTGATTCCGACAACAAGCTGCAGTCCTACGTTCAGGATTCTGGTGCAACCGCTACTGGCAACGCTGTTGCTCACACCGTAGCTGCTCCGGCTGCTGCTGTTACCGGCAATGGCCTGACTGCTAACGTTGCAGTTGATAAGACCTCTGCTGTACAGGGCGAGACTGTTACCGTTACCGTAACTGTAACCGGTACTGCTGCTGCAGCTGGTACTGTAAACGTTTCTGGTGTAACTGCTACTGCACTGAATGCTGTTGGCTCGATGACCAATGCTACCGTTAACGGTACTAACGGTATCAACGTTACCGCTGCTGTTGCAACCAATGCTACCTTCACCTATACCTTTGTTATGGGTGCTGGCAACGCAGCTCCGACTGTAACGATTGCATAATCGTGTGTTAAATCTCTGATTTAACAGTCAGAAAACCCCGAGGAAATCCTCGGGGTTTTCCTTTTGCCATTACTTAATGGCCAGGTAGGTATATACACAGGTATTCTGGTTCATGGCACAACTGGAGTTATGCAGGACCTCAAAGCCTTCATCGGTAATGCCCAGCGCAATGCGTTCACCGTACATAACCGGAGAACCATCGGTTGCCAGACCGCCGTACATTGCATTGCCGTAACTGGTGTAATATCCCTCGCGGAACAGCAGTACAGCCTTCGGACGATAGCCCAGTTTGATTTCACGGTTGGCCTGACCATCGCCGATGTAATGCGATGCGGTAATCTCTGCCTTGCAGGTCAGGACCTGTCCGGCCTGTTCCAGACGCTGCTGCAGGGTGGCATCCATATTGCTGCGCGTGTGGGCTTCCGCCTGTACCGAGTTCTCGATTGCAGTGAAGCGGTCGCGCACGTCCTGCGCCAACTTGTCGCCGTCCACACAGCCGCTCGGCAGCTTGCCCACCGACGCGTCACGCACCTGCTTCTGCACGTTTTCAATCGCGCCCTGAACGGTCTGCGCCGGCACGCCTGCGCTTTCGTGGTAACCCATCTTGGCCGCCGCAGAGAAGTCGATCAGTGCATCGCACAGCCCATTGAACGACTGACGCAGTTCCTCTGCCGAGGAGTCAAAGTACGCTTTCAGATCGCGTGCGGACATGTCCGGCTGGTCCGGCAGATCCACAATGCGCTTGCTGAATACCTGCTGACGATTTGCTTCGAATCCCATAAAAATTACCTCCTAAACTCGCATGGTGTTTTGATGTGAGTTATAGAATAGCCGATTTTTCTGAAATTGCAAGAAAAACTTTTGGATTTTTACGAATTTTTTTGAGAAAGGGAAAACCCCCGAGGAAAATTTCCTCGGGGGTTTTGTTATGCCTTTAGATCAGCAGAACTGATTAAGACTTCATCTCGTTGTTAACGTCAACAACGATCAGGTTGATGTAATCCTCAGTGGACTCGGAGTAAACGATTACGTTATCCTCCTTGTGGCCGTCTGCGTTTACATCCTCAGCAACCTCGATGTCGAATGCGCCAACGCCAACCTTGTCGTCGGAGTTAACGTACAGGATCGTGGTCTCGCCAGCCTTGATCTTGTTCTTGCGGCTCTTGTCAGCGTTGGGATCCAGGAAGGTAATAGAACCAGTGCCCTCGTCGTAAGAAGTAATCTGGGTCTTCGCGTAGTACGCAGTAGCAGAAGTCTTGCCAACCAGCTTGGTCAGGTCAACAGTGCCGTCGGAGTTGTTGGAGTACTCGAAAGCGGTACGCTTGGTGATGCCGGTGTTGAGGTCCTCAGACTTGAAGGTAACTTCCTTGGTGCCGTCCCAAGCCTTGATGAAGGTGTACTTGGTGCCGTCGATGGTCTGCTCATACGGATCATCCAGAGCGTAAGCGTAAGTGCTGTCAGAAGAACCCGGGATCTTAGAGGTCATGGTGATAACAGCAACCTGTGCGTATGCATTGCCGGAAGTCAGCTCGCCCAGAGCCTCAACAGAGGTCAGAGCAGTGGAGTTCCAGTTAGCAACGTCCTTGCCGGTAACTACCTTGTAGTCATCGGTCTTGTACTTAACGAATACAACAGCGTCGCTCTTGAAGAACAGCTTCTGAGTGTTGGTAGAAGACTTGTCGGTAACGGATGCACCTGCAACGTTGCCATCAACAGTTGCATTAGCAGCGGTAGCGTAGATGTCGTAACCATTGCGAACAGTGCCGGAAACCTTCTTCAGAGTGTACTTGCCCTTGGATACCTCGTAGGTAGCCAGCTTCGGAGAGCCCAGAGTTACCTTAGTACCGCCGTAGCCGTACTCAGAATCAGAATCCAGATCTACCGTCTTGCGGGAGCCGTCAGCGAACATAACGTCAGCAACCTTGCTGCCGCCCAGGCCAGATGCGGAACCAGTCTCGATAACCATTACCATGTCAGCAGTGCCGGCGGTAACAGTGTCAACGAACTGAACAAAGCCGTTAACCAGAACAAGCTTTACAGTAGCGTTAGAAGACGGCCAGTTTTCGATAACATTGGTAGTGCCAGCCTTGTAGTCAGCGGTGTACCACTTGCCATCGATCATTACCTGATCGTTGCCCTTAGTACCAGTAACCTTGCCTTCAACAGTCTCAGCCTTGGTGATCAGGCCCTTGTCATCAGCATAGTTGCCCTTGGAGGAGATTACAGCGTAGTCATCCTTTTTGATGTCGGACGGATAGTTGTAGTCATCATCCTTGCGAGCGCCGCCTGCATTGATGTAGTCGGTGCCAACATAGGTAACCTTCTTAACGGTGTAAGTGGTAACCTTCAGAATGTTGATCTTGCTGCTGTCAGTGTTGGAGATAGCCTGAACAGAAGAAGCCTTGCCGATGTTGTCGCCTTCGGAGTTCTTAGCAACCCACTGAGCGATAGTAGCGTCCTTAGCACCAGTTGCCTTGGAGTTCGTGGTAAAGGTGTTACCGTTATCGGTGGTGTACATCTTATCGCCATCTACATATACAGTGGAGTCAGATGCGATGGAGTACTTGGTGCCATTGATCTTCAGCTTGTTGCTATCCATCTTAACGTTATCCATTACGTTGGAAACAACAGTGTTGTCATCGGTCATGGAGTAAACGCCAAATACGTTGTCCTTGTCCTTGTACAGAACCTTAACCTTCTGATACTTCAGAGCGGAGTAGTCCTTGGTAACCTTGGTGAAGGAGCCCAGCAGCTTGCCATTGCTCTCGCTTTTGTTAACATCTACAGTCAGGGAGTAGGTGTTCTTGTCGGTGTCCTTGGTTACATCGTTCAGAATACCAACGGTCTTGTTCAGACCCATGTACTTCTCGCCAATGGTCTTGTTCTCGCTGCCATTGTAGTTGTACTTGGTGTAAGCGTCATCACGCCATGCAACAGTTACAGCATCAATAGCATTGTAGATGAGCTGTGCAGCGTACTGACGCGGGCAAGCTGCGGTGAAGGAAGTGTTTACGTCCTCCAGCAGACCAGCCTCATCAGCCAGTGCGTTGGTCTTTGCAGCCCAGCCTGCACCTACCAGACCTGCCTTGGTTGCATCGTAACCCAGAGTTACCAGCAGCATCTTAGCTGCTTCCTGAGCGGTTACCTTGTCGTTCGGGCAGAACTTGGTGTTGCTCTTACCAGCAATGATGCCCAGGGACTGGCAGTACTTGATGTAGCCGCGAGCCCAGTGGGAGCCAATGTCGGTGAAAGAGGTCTTGTCATCGTTGTACGCAGAAGCGTCAGAGTTACCGGTACGCAGAACGTAGATCATCTTCGCCATCTGCGCACGAGTTACAGTACCGTTCGGCTGGAAGGAGCCGTCTTCGAAACCTTCGATAACGCCCAGCGATACCAGAGTGTCCACTACGTCAGACTTAACCTTAATGTCAGCCTGATCCGTGAACGCTGCACCAGCAAACATGGTGAATGCACAAGCAAACGCCAGCACCAGTGCAAGAATCTTTTTGAGATTCTTCATAGGGGAATTCCTCCTTATAAAATTTTTCGAGTTTTCACTCGTCGCTTAGTATATTACCATAGTCAAACACAAGGGTCAAGCGCAGTTCACCATCCGTAACATGAATGTAACATTACGTGTAATATTATAACTGACGCCGTTGCATTTCTTAATGTCTACGCTATACTATATATAATAAGGAATATGATAGTGAAAGAAATTGCTCATAAAATACAGGCTAAGTAACCGTCAAACCTTCCACATATCCCACCGTGTGAGATAATACAAGTAGCGGGAAGCTTCGGAACGATCCGAAACAATCCAGCACTGTTTCGGGAGAGATGGCAATGGCATCAACAGAATTAAACATCAGGCACACATTGCAAAATAGACAGAACTCATAAAAGAATGCCGCAGCAGCGGATTGCTAGTTAAAACGTGGTGCAAGCAGGCCCAAATTACACCGAGCGCTTATTATCGGTGGGAGCGGAACGTGTTGGCAAGTACCGAAACGAATTGCCATTCGGAGAAAACGACTTTCGCAGAAGTGCCAGTGTCGAAACTGGTGAGCCGAAACATTTGACATCTTCCACGACGCTCCGTATCGGTGAAGCCAGTCTGGACATTTATGCCGGATGCGATATGAATCAGCTGAAACTGCTAGTTGAAATTCTGAAGGCTTTTCTATTGACAAACACAGTGAAGCACGTTGCTTGTTATCCATAATATGGTTCATACTGTTAAGCACGCAAATGCACAAAATGTTTTCAATTCTCGATAATTTTCTTTGAAAACACGATTTAACCCCGATTTTTAGATTTTTATATGCCATCTCAAAAAGATTCTCGCACTGGTGCTGGCGTTTGCTTGTGCATTCACCATGTTCGCCGGTGCAGCGTCTTACAGCGACAAGGCTGACATCAAGGCAAGCACCGCTGTAGACATGCTCTCTTCTCTGGGCGTAATCCAGGGTTACGATGACGGCTCCTTCAAGCCGAACACCACCGTTACCCGTGCTCAGATGGCAAAGATGATCTTTACGATCATGAATGGCGGTAATGACAACGCCAACGCTTACGCATCCCTTCCGACTGCGTTCACCGATCTGCCGACCGCAGCTTGGGCTCAGGGCTACGTACGTTACCTGCAGAACACCGGCATCATCGCTGGTAAGTCTGCTACCAAGTTTGCTCCGAACGATACCGTAACCGGTCTCGAGGCTGCAAAGATGGTACTGGTAGCTGCTGGCTACAATGCTCAGAAGGCTGGCCTGACTGGCGCAGCTTGGGCTCAGAACACCATGAAGTACGGCCAGCTGAACAACCTGTTCGAGGACGTTGACACCGACCTGAACGCTGCTCTGCCGCGTCAGTACGCTGCACAGATCCTGTACAACGCACTGGACATGGAGCGCGTAGTCTGGTCCAACGATATCGAGGACTTCAAGCCGGCTACCGACGTTGATGACGACAAGACCATCGGCGGCAAGTACATGGACCTCGTTAAGACCGATGCTGCTCAGCTTCTGTCTGTCGAGAAGACCTCCGGCAAGGACACCTACGAGATCACCCTGGGCAAGGCTGTTAAGTACGGCGATGGCGATCACACCAAGGCTAAGTTCGACAAGGTTCCGACCGATGTTGCTGATATGATTGGCCTGAATGTTAAGGTTCTGGTTAAGGCTAAGGCTAACGGCGACACCAACGTTTACGGCGTATACGCTGACGACGATTCCAAGGTACTGGCTTCCGGTACTGTTGGTACTCTGGACACCGTAAAGAACGAGTCCAAGAAGTTCAAGGTTGACGGCACTGAGTACAAGGCTGAAAAGGCTCTGGCTGATGTTCCGGTTATCTACCCGAACAAGGAGTCCGTTCCGGCTGCTATCGATACTCTGGGCGAAGTTATCACCACGAAGGACACCTATCCGGCTTACTCCATCAAGGCTATTGATCTGAACGGCAACAACAAGGCTGATCTGGTTGTAGCTGTTCCGACCGAAGTTAAGGAAGTAACCTACGTTGGTTCTTCTGCTGCTACCATCGGCGGCAAGTCCTACAAGTTCGACGATGCTGACATCTATGACGGCATCAAGAAGGACGACTGGGCTGTAATCGTTTCCGGCGACTTCACCTCCTCTGGCGATCCGATTATCTCCAAGGCTACTGTAGTTTCTGGCAAGGTTACCGGCGTTAAGACTGGTTCTCCGGACGAGATCAAGATTGATGGCAACTGGTACAAGAAGTCTACTTCTGTAACCACTTCTCCGTCTGTTGATGATGAGGTAGCGGCTGCAGTTGTTGGTAACTACGTTTACAACATCGACACCACCGGAGCTTCTTCTAAGAACATCCTGTTCGTTTCTGACAACAAGAAGGCTGAAAACAATCTGGGTAAGGATTGGACTGTTGAGGCTCGCGTTTACTTCACTGATGGTACCAACAAGAAGGTTATCGTAGATAAGGTTAATGGTACTGATGTAACTGATTCTGTTGATGCACATGCTCTGCAGAACAAGCTGTACACCTACGCTACCGATAAGGACGGCAACTACGAGCTGAAGAATCTGGTTGCTTCCGGTGCATCCAAGAATCTGGCTGGTTACGATAACTATGTTACCGCTACCGACACTACTCCGGGCAGTTCGGGCGCTCCGTTCACTGGCACTGACTATGCTAACAAGCGTATCAATGGCACTCTGATTGCAGACGATGCTGTACTGTTCGTTGTAGCTAACACCGAGATTAAGGTTATTTCCGGCAAGACTGCTCGCGACTGGGCTAACACCGTAGCAGTCAAGAATGTTGGTTTCCTGACCAAGGAATCTAACGGTATTGACTACGTCAAGGTTGCTGCTCTGGTTAACAATGGTGACAAGGTTGCAAACGCTGATGGCGACAAGATGTACGCTTATGTAACTGAGGATGCTTTCGAAACCAAGAAGAATGGCGACACCGTAACCGCATTCAAGGCTATCGTAGGCAACACCACTGAGGCTGTTGACCTGTACGAGGATGGCACTTCTCACGTTGGCACTGCAGCTGGTTCTGTAATCATCTACACCGTTGACGGCGACGAGATCGACGTTAAGACCGTTATCGCTGCTGGCACCAAGGCTGATACCGTAAACAGCACCGTATTCGCAAACGGCGCTTACGCTATCAAGGGCTTTGATGGCAAGAAGAAGGGCGATATGTCCCTCGTTGATGAGAAGGGCGCTGTTATGAACGTAACTCTGGACGAGGATTGCGTATTCATCGGCGTTGACGATGCTAAGAACGTTGGCACTGTTAGCGAGCTCGGCGCTGTTCCGACCTCTGCTGATAAGGACGAGTTCGACCGTTACGATCTGAACGCATACGTTGTATTCAACTCTGACAAGAAGGTTATCGCTGTTGTATACGATACCGTAAACAATGAGCTGAATATCACCAACGTTAAGACTGCTTCTACCGCAGCTGCTAAGGCTCTGTCCGTTACCACCTCTGCTGTAACTGCTACCGGTTCCGATACCAGCGCTGCTTTCACCGTTACCACCGATCCGGTTGCTGGCGATGTTAAGTGGGGCACCACCGTTACCGTAAAGGTTACCCCGACCACCGCTGTTGCTGCTGGCAACAAGGCTGTTGTAACTGTTAAGGCTGGTACCACCACCGTTGGCACCCTGACCTTTGCAGCTGGCGCTACCGCAGCTCAGACTGTAACGTTCACCATGCCGAACGCTGCAACCGCAGTTTCCGCTGCTGCTGTAACTTCCGCAGTTGCTGCTTAATTAACTCTCGTTAGTTAAAGGCATACCTAAACCCCCGAGGATACCTCGGGGGTTTTCCTAACTTAACAACAAGGAGCAAAATTATGAAATTCGATACCAATGACTTGGTTTATGCCTACCTTACCATGCAGGAAGCCGATAACGATATTGCAAAATTCGAGTATTACTGCACAGATGATGACTTTCTCGAAAAATATGACGACCTGAGCAAAAATCAGAAGAAACACTTCTTCGAGCTGCTGGAGCAGGCCATTGAAACCATCGAGCCCGTGGGGGAAACCGTTGATTATTGCGATCCAGAGGACCAGCTGGACGATTTGCGAAGATTCCATAATCAATTGGATACCCTGTTTTACGAGTTTGGGTAAATTCAAACCTCCCGAGATATTTTCCAACGTCACTTGGTGACATTGCGATTGATATGCTCGGGAGTATTTTTATTTGAGGTCAACCGTTGTCATATTACAATTAAAAACCCTCGATTCTGATAATCGAGGGTTTCTTTTTGCTATTCAGCTTACTTAACAAGCATAAAGTACGCCAGCACGGCGATACCGAGGATAATTCGATACCAGCCGAACACCTTGAAATCGTGCTTCTTGACGAAGGCCATCAGGAAACGGATGATGAGCAGCGAGGACACGAACGCAGTGATTGTACCGATGCCGAGGATCATCAGCTCGGTGGATGTAAACGCAAAGCCGAACTTGAGAATCTTGAGCAGGCTTGCGCCGAACATGACCGGAATGGCCAGGAAGAACGTAAACTCCGCAGCCACAGTACGCGACACGCCGAGCAGCAGTGCGCCGACGATGGTCGCGCCGGAGCGCGAGGTGCCCGGGAACACAGCCGCGATCAGCTGGAACATACCGATCATAAATACGGTCGGGTAAGTAAGCTCAGTGAGTGCGTTGATGCGCGCCGACTTGCCCTTATGCGCGTTCTCCACCAGAATGAATGCTACGCCGAACACAATCAGCGCGATGGAAACCGTCTGGTAATTGTAGAACAGCTCTTCAAACAGGTCGTTCCACTTGAGACCGACGATTGCCGCCGGAACGCAAGCGACCAAAATCTTGATCCACAGCTTGACGGTATCCATATTCAGCACGATGGATGCACCGCCGTGACGGCCCTTTCGCCGCTCAAACGGGAAAATCTGTCCCCAGAACAGGACAACAACCGCGAGTATCGCACCGAGCTGAATGACCACCTCGAACATGCTGTAAAACGCTTCCGACACGTTCAGCTTCACAAACTCATTGAGCAGAATCATGTGTCCGGTACTGCTGATCGGCAGCCACTCGGTGATGCCCTCTACAATATAAATGTGAAGTTGATCCGCTTGGAACAATCCGAAAAATCACGAAACCTGAAAAGCGTCTGGAATTTCATCTAAAATGACTTATCACTCCCTGGTTACCATAACATTAATTATTAAATCCAGAATCTAATTTATATCTTTGCAATTTAAAGTTGCAAAGATATAAAATTTCTGCTATACTATCATTAATAAATATGTTCCCCGCATAAGCGGGGGTGACCCGGCAGCGATAAGTTGTTATTTTCACAATGCATTTATCGTAAGTATCGGGGAGTGTAGACAACTTATTTTCCCCGCGTAAGCGGGGGTGATCCTTATGCTGATCCTAAACAGTTGTCTCCACATCAATTTCTCCCTGCGTCAGCAGGGTATTAAAAACGAAGAAAAGGTTTTTATAAACTGATATGTACCCCCTTTACTGGACACCCAGTAGAGGGGGTATTATTATGCGGTACACATATGAGTACAAAAGGAAATGTGTAGAACTGTATCGAGAAGGAAAATGGCCAGAAACGCCGGAAGGTGTTAGCGATAAATCCTTTCGGAATAAAGTGAGACTATGGGTAAGAGCAGAGGATAGCCGCGGTCCAGAAGCACTGAAACACAAAAATTTCAACAGGAACTGGACACCAGAAGAACGGCTGGAACTAGTATCCCAAGTAATATCCGGAAAATCCTGTGTGTCAGTGGCGATCGAGGCCGGTATTCAAGATAGATTATTGTATCAATGGGTTCAAAACTATAAAACAAAGGGGTATAATGGCCTGGTAGAAATGAAAAAAGGTCGTCCAAGTAAAGGGGTATCCCAAATGAAAAAGGAAGAAGCAAGGCCACTGAATGAATCCGAACGAGAAGAATTGATCCGGCTTCGGGCAGAAAACGAGTATATAAAGGCGGAGAATGAAGTTATAAAAAAAGAGATCGCCTTGAGAGAAGAGAGGCACGCAGCGCAACTCAAGGCGAGAAAGCAGCGATCATCAAAGAGCTGCGTGAAAAAGGATACCAATTGAAATATCTGTTGAAATCTATGCAGACGGCACGGTCTACCTATTATTTTGAGTTGAGCAAGGCCGATCAAGTTGCTGTTCGAAACCATTGCTTGGCAGATGAAATCAAAGACATTTTCTCACAGCATAAAGGCCGCTACGGTGTGCGAAGAGTATATCAGGAACTGATAAAGCGCAGCCACAAGGTCAATCATAAGCGGGTACAGCGGCTTATGCATACTATGGGGTTGGCAGGAAAGCGCCCAAGGGAAAAGTATCATTCCTACAAAGGCGAGGTCGGCAAGGTTGCTGAGAATATCCTTGACCGGGATTTCAGCACGACAACTCCTATGCAAAAATGGACTACCGATGTATCTCAGTTCGGTTTTTCGTGGGGGAAGTGTTATCTCTCTCCCATACTCGACATGAACACAAACGAAATCATTTCTTATGATTTATCTCAAAGTGCCAATATGGAACAGATCCAGAGAATGTTGGCCGGCGCCTTTACGAAGTTTCCCTCTGTAGATGGCCTGATCTTTCACTCTGATCAAGGGTGGCAGTACCAGCACGTGTACTTCAGGCAGGCACTTAAAGATCACAAAATCATTCAATCCATGTCAAGGAAGGGCAACTGTTACGACAATTGCATCATGGAGACTTTCTTTGGACGGATGAAAAACGAGATGTTCTACGGGCATGAAAAAGAGTATTCCTCTTTTGAAACATTTGCCAAGGCTGTTGACGGCTACATAAATTACTACAACAACGAAAGAATCCAAGAGAAAACAAAATGGATGCCTCCTACAAAATTCAGAGAGGCATCCATGTGCACCTAATTCAATTTTTCATGTGTCCAGAATTCTGGGTACATATCAGTTTTTATAAACTTTTTCTTCGCTTTATTTTTATATTTCCTTTAAAATAGCAAGTCTAACTACATTCATTCAAGCCTAAAGGCGCAGCTTTTGAGATACCTGCTCAAAAGCTGCGCCTTCCCTATTATTTAACTTTCGCACATACCGCTCTTATAATCTGACCACGCTTCATGCCCTCAATGCCTTTTGCACCGCGTCCCTTCTCTCTCAGCACACTAACGTCACGACACTGCGCATATCCGGAGTCTGACAACAGTAACACTGCCTGATCTGTATACAACACCTCCGCCAAGCGATCCGAACCTTCCACATACACCAAGCAAACGCCTTCTCCAACATGTCCTTGCGCTCTGAGCTGCGCCTTTTCTTCACTGTCCGCACGCAGCACAAGCAGCTTCCTCTGTTGAGAAACAGCTGTTAAACTACGCTTTGGCTGATAAACCAAACAGCAGCATAATCTATCGTCTGTACCTGTTTTCATACGCATACCTTTGGTCAGTCCACCGCCAATGTCTACGCGCTTGTACAAATCCGAAACATGCGTACGTAGTGCCTGTCCCTTTTCGCTAATCAGCAGAATATCATCAGTAGCCTTACAGAAGCAAGCTGCTGCCAGAGGTGCCTCGCCTATACGTACGACCTGCCGCTGGCCCTGCCATGCACACAGTTTGTCTGCTGGTAAGCGTACTATATCGCCATTTTTCGCTCCACAAATCAGCGAATCTGCATCCTTTTCACATGGAATCATGATACCGCCTGCTGCCAACGCTCTGCGGCATTCTTCCCACGCATCTGCCTGTAAAAATTCTTCTACACTGACCTCGGCTAGCAAATACCATGCCGTTCCTTCTCTGCTAATTACAATTTTATCCGCATATTGTGAAAACGGCAATATCGTTTTAACGCGGTCTATGGTCTTATCCGCAAAAATTTTCTCATCGCGGCGTGCCCTCTTTGTACCGTTATAAACGAATTCCTTTTTCGGCACTTCTTTTAAGACACCGCCTGGCAAAACTGCAATCAATGTATCTTCGCAAACCGCCATCTGCACTTCTTCAGACGAATCTGCAATCGGATCTCCATCCCCATTGGTGATTTGAGGCTTCCAATTGATCTGCAGATCGTCAATGGTCATCAATTCGCTCAGAGGATCATCACACTGCGCGATCATAACTGGCTTATCCGCCAGCTTTCCAGCTCTTACATTCTTTTCGGCCTCTGTCACAACCTGAGTCACTGCATTCACCATACTAAGCCCGCTCGGTCTTTGATACGGCAATGCGGTTGTCTTTCTTGCATCCTTCTTCATTAACCGGATATCGCCCTCAAGTTGAATCTGCATTGTGTCATACGGTTCCAGCGTGTCAATATAAAGATCAAACTCCTCGTCCTCTTGTGCGACCAAACGAGTCGATCCTCCGCATACTGCCGATTGACCCTTTTCAAGCGTAGTCTGCTCTATATCTGTCGCACCGCAAATATACCGGTATAACGGGCGCTGCATTAAAATATGCAGCAGTTCACGCTGACCGTCTGCATTGGCATAGTCAAATGCTTTTACATTAGGATCTTCGATTTTGTGACCCATCAGCACAGAAATTGCAGCCCGAGAAGCATCAGACGCTATTAGCTCCGTTGCAGCTTGATGCCGTAAAATGTAGGCTACTACTGTATTCTCGTACTCCACCCCTGCCTCTTTATCAATGGCCATCATTGCCTCGGCTTCAAAGAAAAAACCTTCTTCGACACCCACATCAATGCAAATATCCTTAAAAACGCGGTTCATTTCCTTTGCTGTACACCGTGTCAGCAGATTCGTACCTTGGCAAGCAAGCGGCATTTTGTCTATATCCAAGTCCGTATAGCCGTTTTCCTCCATGTACTCCTGCACCATACGCTTACGCTCTTCCAGCAGATCATAAAACTGCGGCAAAAGCGGCAAAAGTCTGTAACCGCTTGCGGTTTTACTGCCAGCTTTAACGGTTCTTGAGCTTTGCTCTTCTACTTCCCGTCGCTCTATGGAGTACAAATCATCTGCCATCTTACGGACATTTCCAAAGGACAAACCCGCAGCTTCTGATGTACGGCAGCCCAGCAAAAGCATGACCAGCAAAGCAATGCACTCTCCCTGCGTCGATGCCCGCTTGATCAACTCGTTATAAATTTTAATTTCTGCTTCAATCGTCAACGATTTTGGCCGCCACTTGCAAAGCTCAGCTGCTTCGCGTACTGCCAACAGCTGCTCCACAGTCAGCTGACTCAGGTCTGCCGGAATCACAAACGGCGCCAAGTCTCTGAACCGCATTGAGGAAAGTCCCGCTCGACATGCCTGCTCCACAAAGCTCACGAAAATACTCCGCGCTCTTTGATCCTGTGCATCACTGCCTTCAAAAATGTCAATTTTAGACGACCAAATCTGCTCCGCCGTTTCTTCTGTCAGCGAAGCATACTCAATGTCATTATAAATCTCAGCAATGTAATGGTAGAAAACACTATCATATGCCCTGCATGTGCTGTCAGCCCATTTGCGCGCATTCTGTATAGCCAAAATTACCCGCTCGTAAGCACCCCAAACGGTTAGTTTGCCATTTTTCGTTTTTTCGTTATATATTTTGCCCTTGCGTCTACTGCGGCATGGCTTAGTTCGCTTTGTATTATAACTACCGGTTTCTTTTCGCTGAGTTGTGAAAAATGCCATTTATTTCACTCCTTATTCTGCTGCTTTATATTTATATAATGACATTTTAGTAAATAAACGTCAATATAATTAACTCAAATTTCATTATGCAACATAAGGACCTATTGCAAGATACAATAGGTCCTTATCTGCAGGCATAAAAAAAGAGCCTCTCGGCTCACATATTACTATATTTTTTCAATTTTGATACCATGCTCCGTTTGAATTTGGACACTTGCCCCACGTTTCACCCGCAGATGCAGGTGCATGGCCACTTTCCATCTATCCCCCTTTTCCGCTAACAAATTATGGAATCTTGTAAGCTGTGCACATAGCGTTATCAGCGCAACCCTAGAATTGTAGTCCGCATACCACTCTTCGTACGTCTGACCTGCCTTACACCCCAATATCTTCTGTACTTGACCATCTGGCATACCGCATACAGCCCGGCAGTAATACTCAAAACTTGTACGAATTACGTCAGTTCGTGATATTTTCGCATATTCCGGTACTACTTTTTGCAGCAGCTCTTTTTCAAAAGCGCGCAGTTTCAACACATCCCATCGACGTCGATTTTCGTCTACAATCAGCGGAGCATCCACCTTTGCACCCGCTTCCAACCGCGACTTCAAAAGCACACTTAGTGCTGCTTGTGCTAAAGGGGTACACGGTATGCGCCGCAGCTTTCCGCTTTCACGCTCATATGGCTTCCACTCCGCAACTTTACCTCGATTTTGTACGGATTTTGCACCAATTTCGATATATATCACATCTTTATATCGCATCAAATCGCCAATATTTAGTCCACACAGCTCTCCTGTCTTTACACCCGTGGTCAGATGAAGCAGCACGGCCGCATACCTTATATCTGTCTTCATCCCCTCTATACATAAGTCAGTTAGCAGTCGCATCTCCTCAAAGGTAAGGATGCGCTGACGCATATTTCGATCCGCTTTTTCTACCTCGCTGCGCACCGTTACAAGCAACTTTTTTACCATATTTTCTTTTAAAAGTCTTTGTTCAACGGCTTCATCATACAGCCGATTCAGAGCACGCTTTAGTATGTCACCTTTCTCTTGGTTCGCGGCCACGGCTTTTACTGCGCGGAAAGTTACAGCTTCCATCTTTTCCTGTAGCTCAGGCAATGGCGGAAGCATTTTTACTGCCTGCCGCACCAACTCTCGATGCGCTTCATCACTCTTTCCGTATACGCGCTCTATGCTTTCTTCCGGCAGCACCAGAAGCAACAGCGTCGGTGTCGCTTTCTGCAGTCGACCAGCTCGTAACCACTCAAGCACCTGTCCACGATTCTTCCATATAATGTTTTCTGCAGCTTTTATGACAGCCTCAGCCTTCATACTCTTTGCCGTAACCAGTTTACTTACGCCTTCCCCATGCAGTATACTCCCATCTGGCTGCCTCATACTGATATAGCATCTAGCCTGCCCTTTAGTCGTCATCCCCATTTCTGTCACACGGAAAGGTACTCCATGCACCTTCACATTAGGCGAATTTTTGCATTTTCTCCCCACTATTCTCACTCTTTTCATGTATATACTCTCGAAAAATGGTATAAAAAATGACCAATAAGAAATTTACTTATTGGTCTTTCTCTTAACTTTTTTGATATACAAAAAGCTCCACTATCGCATCTTTTTGCGACAGCAGAGCCACTTTACCCACTTTTCGATAGTACTATTATACACCCGAAAGATTCTCTTGACAATCACCGTTTGATTCCAAGTTGTTCTACCTTTGTTCCACTTTGTTCTACTCCTGTTCTGCCTTTGCATATATCCAAAAACGATTAACTCCGAACCGCTTTGCAGCAAAACAATCCCGGAGCACAGACTCAACAAGCGGTGCTCCGAGAGCACGGCGTACCATTTCGTAAATTGTTCATATCATATCTTCCCGTGTTGTTTCTTCGCAAATTGTGCTGCCTGGAGGCAGGTCAATTTGCACAAATTCCCCTGAAATATGCTGCCTTACAACGGCTTTTCAAATGTCGTATTAGCAAGGTATTAGCAGGAACCCCTTGTGACAGAGGGCTTCCAGGGGTCATTTCAAAATGCTGTTAGCACAGATGGAGGATAATCTTATGAGCACCAACACACCCAACGAAAAAGGAACGCACCAAAGCAGAACATACACCGTGAGTGACATCGCAGCCATTCTCGGTATCGGCCGCGCTACGGCCTATAAGCTCGCCAACTCCGGAGCGTTCAAGACGATCCGCATCGGCAACATGATTCGTATCTCTAGGAAGTCCTTTGAGGATTGGCTGAAGATGGAGGAAGAAACCGAGTAAGAATAGCACTAGCACTAAAGAGGACCATGGTAGTTAAACCTATGGCCCTCTTTGCCTTTAAGGTGGGAGTTGTCTAAATCATAAATTGCAAGAATTTTATTTTCCAGCAAACTCGACTATAGCTAATCAAGAAAAATACAATTTATGCGTATTGGGAGCAGGAAGCTTTGTACGAACTCCGTCAAATGAATACTGTCCTAAATGCTGCCCATTTTTATCGAACACTTCAAATCCACCACTTTCAAAATCAAGCGACAAGTATGTTGGTGTTCTTGCGAATTTGCTATATATCGTTCTCAAACTCTTTTGCTTTTTTGAATTAAGCATACTCAAATGATTATTTTTACTGTATCCGTTACGAAAAGCTACCTCATCTCCAATTTTAGAGATGAGGGCTTTTCTGTCTTCAATATGCCGCCTTTTTAAAAAGTCGACATTCCGTAAGGAACAATAATGCTTATTAAGAAACAACTCATCAAAGGCTTGATTTATCATGATCGAGGCTATTTGACCACTACAATCTATCTCAGGATTAGAAATGGGAGTCACTCAAAGGTAATATACAAGAAGTATTTCCTAATAAGTCATTAACTTGATATATACTTGAATTACAAATGCGGTATTTTTTGCTCTGAGATACATCAAACAGCACATAATTTGTTCCGCTTGGATTCAATGAACTACGAAAACACAATCCATCAAAAATTGTCTGGTCGTTAGAGTCTTTTAAGTGTTTTATGTATTCGCTGATGTATTGTGTAGCTAAATAGTACGATTTTCCTCCATAGTTAGGTTGACCAAAATATCTGGATATTTCATCATAATCTACCCAATCAAAAGGATCCGACTTATCAGCTTCTAAAGAAGATGGTTTTATAAAGCTGTAAATTATTACGTCTTCAAGTAATTCGACCTGAGCAACGCTAACAAATTGAGTTGGAATTGGACGAACTTCTAATACGGCTGTTTGAATATCATTTGCCGCATAGAGATAACTGATACCATCAGGGTTTATTCTCCCAGGGGACGCGGTTCCTTTAGGTGGAGCATCAGATCCTTTTTCGTCGTATCCCCAAAAAGATATTTTGGAGTACTTTTCTAAGAGTTGTTCGTGTCTTTCCTGCCAAGGGGGTAAAGCCTCCGGATGATTTTTAACATATAGGCAGAATTTTATCCATTCTTCGTCGCCACCGTTTACATCAAATGTAGGAACGACTGCCTGAGCTAAAGAAAACCACTCAGTAGTTATCTTTGAAAACAGCAAATTTTCATCTTCCTTGCTAATCAACCGGCAACGATATAATGTGCTTCCCTTTTTTAAAGTACATAAAGATACCTTGGATAGATTTTTAATTGCATCGCACAATTTGCTCTCCGGAAAAAATCTATTTGAAAGACGCAAATCAGATTCCAATTTATTAAGTAGTTTCCGTGTGTTTGTCTGTTCTTGAAGATATAGATAAAACAAAGCCATCATGTATTCATCATCAAGAATGTTTTTATCTGCGTCCATACAAGTACTCCCTTCGCCAGTCTATTTTAATTTTAGACAAAATGTAAAGAACAATCAAGGAGGTAACAGTTTGAAACTTGTGATCTGTGAAAAAACGAGTGTAGCAAAGAGTATCGCATCAGCCCTGGGTGTCACATCCAGGACCGATGGCTATTTTGAGGGCGGCGGCTGGCTCATTTCCTGGTGCATCGGGCATCTGGTGGGGCTAGCAGACGCAGCCGCCTACGATGACCGCTATAAGAAGTGGCGGTATGAGGACCTTCCCATCCTGCCCGCCCCCTTCCGCTATGTGGTGTCCGAGGAAAAGGCTGACCAGTTCCACACTCTCCGTTCCCTGATGGAACGCCCCGATGTGACAGAACTGGTCAACGCCTGCGACGCGGGGCGCGAGGGTGAGCTGATTTTCCGGCTGGTCTATGAGGCTGCCGGATGTTCCAAGCCTTTCTCCCGCCTCTGGATTTCTTCGATGGAGGACGCGGCGATCCGAGAGGGCTTTTCCGACCTGCGCCCCGGTGGGGACTATGACCCGTTGTATCAGTCGGCGCTTTGCCGCCAAAAGGCGGACTGGCTTATTGGGATCAACGCAAGCCGCCTGTTCTCTGTCCTCTACCACCGCACCTTGAATGTGGGGCGGGTGCAAACGCCCACCCTGGCGATGCTGGCCGACCGGGACAGCAAAATCGTCCTGTTCCGCAAGGAGAAATACCATCATGTGCGCCTGACGTTGGAGGGAGCTGCGGCGGTTTCTGAAAAAATTCCGGCCATGGAGGATGCCCAGGCCATCCGGGACGCCTGCGACGGACAGCAAGCCGTGTGTGTATCCCTGGTGCGGGAGAAAAAGACGGAGCAGCCGTCCAAGCTGTACGACCTGACCACCTTGCAGCGGGAGGCAAACCGGGTATTCGGCTACACGGCCAAGCAAACTCTGGACTACGCCCAGTCGCTCTATGAAAAGAAGCTGCTGACCTATCCCCACACGGACAGCCGGTATCTGACGGGCGACATGACGGAAACCGCCTCCGTGGTCCTGCATCTGGCGGCGCGGGTGCCGCCCTTCGACGCCTGCCCGAAGTTTTTTCCCGATGTTCTGGCGCTGGTGAATGACAAGGAGGTATCTGACCACCACGCCCTGATTCCCACCCTGGAGCTGGAAAAGGCGGATGTTCCTGCGTTACCTGTGGGCGAGCGCAATATTCTTCTGCTGGTCTGCTGCAAGCTGCTGTGTGCGGCGGCGGAGCCTTTCGTGTATGAGGCGGTCACAGCCGCCTTTGATTGCGGCGGCCACACTTTCACGGCAAAAGGAAAGCAGGTGCTTTCCCAGGGCTAGCGTGCCATCCAGGAGGTGTTCCGTTCCTCCCTGAAGGAGAAGCCGGAGGATGAAGATGCCGAGGGTGTTCTTCCCGCCTTGACCGAGGGGCAGGTCTTTGAGCCGGTCTCCGCCTCCGTCACCGAGCACTTCGCTTCACCTCCCAAGCCCTACACCGAAGTTATATGCTATGAAAGGGGGATAAGAAATCGCCCATAGAAAGGAGATGTCTTAATGAAAGCAAGGAAAACCGATAAAGGCAAAATAACCGCATTATATGAGCGGTTGAGCCGCGACGACGACCTCACAGGCGACAGCAACAGCATAATCAATCAAAAGAAGCTGCTTGAAGATTATGCAAGGGAACATGGCTTTACGAATTGCGTCCACTTTACCGATGACGGCTGGTCTGGGGCAAACTTCGAGCGTCCGAACTGGAAACGCATGATTGCGGGAATTGAAAGCGGCGAAATCGGCTATGTACTGGTAAAGGATTTAAGTCGTGTCGGCAGAGATTATCTGCAAGTGGGATTTTACACAGAAGTCATGTTCAAGGAGCGGGGCGTCCGTTTTATTGCCATAGCAAACGGAGTTGACAGCGACAAGCGCGAAAGCAGCGAGTTTGCCCCGTTTTTGAACATTATGAACGAATGGTATGTGCGTGACAGCAGCCGAAAAATAACAAGCGTTCTCCGCGCAAGAGGAATGTCCGGCAAGCATACAAACAGCCATTGTATCTATGGCTATAAGAAAGACCCCAACGACAAAGACCACTGGATTATCGACGAGGAAGCCGCCGAGGTAGTACGCCGGATTTACCGCATGGCGTTGGAGAGCAAAGGTCCGTATGAAATTGCCCGTATCCTTGCTTTGGAAAAGGTTGAAAGGCCGTCCTATTACCTTGCACAGCGCGGCGTGGGGAAACATCAGTCTAATTTTAACCCCGCTGAACGGTACACATGGCGCGGCGGCACAGTTGCCGATATTCTGTCCAAGCCGGAGTATATGGGGCATACAGTAAACTTCCGTACCTATAAAGAAAGCTACAAAGACAAACGCTCCAGAACGACACCCAAAGAGGATTTAGTCATTTTTGAAAATACGCAGGAAGCCATTATTGACAAGGAAACATGGGAGCGCGTCCAGAGCTTACGAAAAACAATACGCCGGACGGACACCATAGGCGCGGCAAATCCTTTAACGGGCTTGATGTTTTGCGCGGATTGCGGGGCTAAGATGTATAACCACAGGGGCGGGGCTGGACTGGCGCGGGACTGGGCGGGGCGACCCAACGGCAGGAAGCGTCCAGAACGCGACGAGTACAACTGTTCCCGTTATGATTTAGGCAACCAGCACTATGATAGATATTGCACGACGCACCTTATCCGCACAGCCGTTGTAAATGAGCTTCTGCTCGAAGCTATCAAGGAAGTATGCGACTACGCGCTGAACAATGAAGCGGCATTTATGGAGCAGGTCTGCTCTGCTTCCAGCGAGCGGCAGGCGAAAGCGGCAAAGGCAATCCGGCAGAGAAAACAGCGCAGCGAGAAACGAGCCGACGAATTGAGCCGCTTAATCCGCAAGCTCTATGAGGACAATGTAAACGGCAGACTTTCCGATAAGCTCTTTGAACAAATGCTGCATGATTTTGAAGCGGAATTAGAGAGTTTAACCGAGAGCGTTACCCAAGACGAGCAGGAGCTTGACCGTATAAGCTGGGAAACCGTCAACGCTGAAAAATTTCTTGCCCTTGTCAAAAAATATACGGATTTTTCCGAGCTTACCCCCGCCATGATAAATGAATTTGTTGAAAAAATCCTTGTCCACCAAGCAGAGGGAAAAGGGGCGAGCCGCACACAGGAGGTTGAGATTTTCTTTAACTTTGTCGGCAAGGTAGAAATCCCCCATGAGGAAATCGTACTGACAGAGGAAGAAAAAGCGGCATTGGCAGAGCAGGAACGGCGCAGAGCAAAAAAAGCCGAATACAACCGCCGCTATATGGAGAAAAAACGCAGACAATGGAGAGAACAGCGGGAACGGGAGCAGGAACAAAAGCCCCATGAACTTCCCCCTGTCGCAGACAAGAAAGGAGAAAAAAGCGCATGAGAAGATTGATTGACAATGGCACTACCCCGCCCGCCAGATTGCCCCATATCGGACATTACGGACACTTGCGGAAATCCTATCTTGAGGGCTACCGCCCCGACCTCTATACCGCCCTTGCCGCCAGTGAAAAGTTGTATGAGCATTGTGCGGAGATCGACGCAGCAGCGCGGAGCCGGATTGACCTTATCATGCCGCAGCTTGCAAGGAGCGCGGGAGCTACCGAAGCACTCAAAGCTACCGACCCCATGAAATGGGTGGGACTGATGAACGCTTGCAGGGCGCAAGCGGAGGAAATCGCCAAGTTTGAGCTAATCTATGTTTGACGGTCAAGAACCGGAAAAAACAGAAATCTTGCGATAACAGCCGCCCCAACGAACCATTCCCTGTCTGAGCGGTTTCTATTTGAAAATCCTCATTTTCCCCAAGTCAAGAGCCGGGAAAAACACCCGAAAAATGCCCCTATTGCGTAACAGGGGCGCAGAAAGGAGAGTTTATGAAAACAGGGCTTACCAAGCAGGAAAAGACCACCGATATATGGTTTGACGAGAAAGACACCCTTATCCATATCCGCACCCACAACACCGCCTTAAAGAAGCGTCTGCTTGCATACAGCCGCCGTTATCCGGCAATCTGCCAGCAGACGGACACAGACCCGGAAACGGGCTGCATGGAGTTTGATATTGCAAAGGGGCGTTTCTCTTTCCGTCTGACCGCCCCATACAGCAAGGAACGACGGAAAGCCGCCAGCGAAGCGGCAAAAGCTACTGCAAGCAATCTCCGGCGAAGTGTGATATAATTTTTTTGAAAAAGTTTGAGATTTGATGTAGTATTCGCCGCTAAAACCGTAGTATATAGGTGAAGCCAGAAAGGAGGCGGTGCGATTGATAGACGATGAAAAAATCATAGAAATGTTTTTCGAGCGTTCAGAACAGGGCATACGGGAATTGGACATAAAATACGGAAAAGTCTGCCACAATCTTTCCTACCATATCGTAGGGAGCAGACAAGACGCGGAGGAATGTGTAAACGACGCTTATTTAGGCGCATGGAACGCCATTCCCCCGGCGCGGCCTAACCCGCTTCTGTCCTACATAGTGAAAATTGTTCGGAACATTTCACTCAAAATCTATTGGAGAAAGGAAGCTGCAAAACGGAGTAGTCACTATACGATTGCTTTAGAAGAAATCGAAGCCTGTATCGCAGACCAGAAAACCGTTGAAGATGAAATTGAAGCCAGAGAGTTAGCCCGTATTATCGAGGACTTTTTGGACACGCTGACCGTTGAAAATCGCGTTATCTTCATGCGCCGCTATTGGTTTTCCGATAGCTACAAGGATATAGCCGAGCTTGTGGGACTTTCGGAGAAAAATATCTCCGTCCGGCTGACCCGTATCCGCGAGAAGATGAAGCAATACTTAATTGAAAGAGAGGTATTCGTATGAACGCAAAGAAATTCTCCGACGCTATGAGCGAGCTTGATACAAAATATGTTGACGAAGCACTCAACTACAAAAAGAAAATGAAAAAGCCTGTGTGGATAAAGTGGGGAGTTATGGCAGCCTGTCTTTGCCTTATAATTTGTGTAGCTACAATTCCTCGTTTACTTAATGGCTCTAATCCCCCTGTTTCTGGAGATTTGGCTCCTATGGTTTATGTAAATAACAAGTTGTATCAATATGCTGATAGTCAACCCAGTCTTACAGACAAAGAAAGCCAGTTCATTTATTTAGGGGAAATCGAAAGCAAAGTTAGTTCATCACAAGAGCCAAAAGAAAATTTCCAAGCTAATGACGATATTGTAGGCGCTAAAGTATATCAATATGAAAATGATATTGTGATTTTAATTGATGGTAAATATTTCTTATATAGTAATTTGGAAAATGCAGAAAATGAAACAGTTGAATTTGAAGGACAGTTATTTAACAAATCGGACTTATCCGAAGAAACCCTTAAATGGCTTGAGTGGTATAATTCATTACCGCCAGAAAAACAGCTTACTGTCAGTTCAATTCCAGCCGAGCTATATATTGATGACGGTGCCGGAACGGTTGACGCAGACCAAGAAAAATAACTTTGATTGACACCCACAAGGGACAGCCGAGAAAATCGACTGTCCTTTTCCATGCCTACGGGCAGAAAGGAGCGACACCCATGACGAAACCGAGAGAGAAAACCCGCGAGGAGTTGCAAGCCGAGATTGAGGACGGAAAGAAGAAAATCCGGCAGTTTGAGAACCGGGAAAAGATGTTGCGGCAGAAGCTATCCAAAGAGGAACGCAGAACGCGCAGCCACCGCCTTATTGTCCGGGGCGCGGTCTTTGAAAGCATTGTGCCGGAAGCAAAGGACATGACCGACGAGGAAGCTGCCGCGCTTCTCCGGCTTGCACTGACGAGTGAGCCGGTACGGGAATATCTGAAAAAACGAGACGAGGGAACGACAAGCTGAAAATCCCTTAGGAACTAAGGGCGCACTTATACACCCTTGCGGGCGTGTGCGCTCTGCCGAGGGCTTGTCGGCACAGAGAGAAAGCAGTTTGCTTCCCCGTCTGACCGACATTGGCGGCTTTGCCGCAACAAGGGGCTGCACCCCTTGCGCCGCTTCGCGGCTATCCCTGCACACCCGCAAAAGCAGTACACCCGCCGTTGGCGTCTGTACCATTTTTGCGGGTTTTATTATCCTATCCGGGAGGTGATACCCATAGCCATTTACCATTGGAACATCGGCATTGTGAGCCGAGGAAAAGGCAAATCAGCCGTTGCCGCAGCCGCCTACCGAAGCGGCGAAAAGCTGACAAACGAATGGGACGGAATGACCCATGACTACACCCGCAAAGGCGGCGTTGTCCATACAGAAATCATGCTGCCGCCCCACGCGCCACCCTCATTCTCTGACCGTTCAACCTTGTGGAACAGCGTGGAGCTTTACGAGAAAGCCGGGAACGCCCAGCTTGCCAGAGAGATTGACGCGGCGCTCCCCATAGAATTATCCAGAGAGGAACAGATCCGGCTTGTCCGGGAATACTGTTCCTCTCAATTTGTTTCCAGAGGAATGTGCGTTGATTATGCCATTCACGACACCGACAGCGGCAATCCCCATTGTCATATCATGCTGACTATGCGACCCCTTGACGAGCGCGGCACATGGGCAGCGAAGTCCAAAAAGGAATATGACCTTGATGAAAACGGGGAGCGCATCCGCTTGCCAAGCGGCAGATACAAAACCCACAAAATTGACCTTACAGGCTGGAACGACAAGGACAACACCCTCTTGTGGCGCAAGGCGTGGGCTGACTATACCAACGACTTTTTGGAGAGAAACGGAAGCCCGGAGCGTATCGACCACCGCAGCAACGCCGAGAGAGGAATTGACGAGATACCCACCGTCCACATGGGCGTGGCGGCTTGCCAGATGGAGAAGAAAGGTATCGCCACCGAGAAAGGCGAACTGAACCGCAATATCCAAAAGGCAAACCGCCTTATCCGGGAAATCCGGGCGCAGATTGGGAAGCTCAAAGAATGGATTGCCGACCTGTTCAAAGCGCGGGAAACCGCCCCAGAACAGCCGCCGCAATCTCCCAACCTCGCAAATCTGTTGATGAAGTATTTGAGCGTTCAGAGAGAAAAGAGCCGGAAGTATTCACAGCGTTGGCAACAACAGCACACAGCCGATGAACTGAAAACCATAGCGGCGGCGGTCAACTATCTTTCCGAGCATGGTATCTCTAATCTTGATGAGCTGGACGCTTCTCTTTCCTCTGTCAGTGATGAAACCTTTTCTATCCGGGAGGGAATGAAAGCCGCCGAGCAGCGCATGAAAGAGCTGCAAAAGCTAATTGAATACGGGAAGAACTACACAGAGTACAAGCCCATTCACGATGAACTGAAAAAGCTGAAAAACGGCTGGACGAACAAACGGGATAAGTATGAGGAAGCCCACCGCGCCGAGCTGACCCTATGGAACGCGGCAAGCCGCTATCTCCATGCAAATCTGACGGATACAAAGACGCTGCCTATCTCCAAATGGAAACAGGAATACGCCGACCTCAAAGTGCAGAGAGATACCGACTACACCAAGCTGAAAGCTACCCGCGCTGATGTTTCCGAACTTCAAAAAATCCGCAAATGCGTGGATATTGCGCTCCGCGCCGACCAACCGGCACAGACGCAGACCCGCACCAAGCGGCAGGAACAGGAGCGATAAAGAAAAGGACGGGCAAGCTACTTTGCCTGTCCGTCCTAAATGTTTTCCGATAAAATGGACGCTATTGATTCCTAATATTAAAACCAACTTGCTCTTTCGTCCCTAAATTCGGGCAGGTCACTATGCTCATAAGGATTATAATTATTCAAATTGCAGCCAAACTCTTTCAATGATTTTATTTTATTATCCTTTGTCCATTCAACCAGGGAAATTCCATCAAATTCCTCTATGCTCCCATTGTTCATTTCATTTTTGAAATACCACTCCACAATCGTCTGATTTCCTTTGTGGAAAAATTGTTTGATTTCCCAAGCAACGACTTTGACACGAGTATTCCATTCCTGAAACCAGTGTTTTACGATTTGACGGTTATTATATTTTGGACTCCAACTTTCAGTATAAATTACATCTTCTGCAAAAATATTATCAATACCTAAATCCTGTTTTGTAAGCCACATTTCAAACCATAAGTGAATAATTCTTTCTCTTTCATTCACAATCCAGCACCTCACTAACTTCCGATTTTTCGGTTTCATTCTACATCAAAACTATGAACAATTCAACCACAGAAAGAGAGGTATCAGCCATGTATTACACCCAAGAACAGATAGACCACGCCAACCAAGCCGACCTTGTTTCTTTCCTGCAATCACAGGGCGAGCAGCTTACCCGCGCCGGGAATGAATACCGCTGGAAGCGGCACGACAGCCTGACCGTCCGGGGAAACAAATGGTATCGCCACAGCCAAAGCAAAGGCGGCGGCCCCGTTGATTTTGTCATGGAGTTTTTCGGCAAGAGCTTCACCGAAGCCGTTGAACTGCTGACAGGAGAAAAAGGCGCAGCACCGCCAGACCGCCCTTGCCCCACGCCCCTCTCCGACTTCCGACTGCCACCCCGCAGCCCCGACAACAAAACAGCGAGGGAATACCTCACAGCCGCCCGTCACATTGATGAAGATGTGTCGGGCTTTTTCTTTTCCAACGGGGATATTTACGAGGAAGTCGCCCACCACAACGCCGTATTTGTCGGGCGCGACGAAAGCGGCATACCGCGATACGCCCACCAGCGCGGCACAGCCGGGAGTTTCCGGCTTGATGTGAAAGGCAGCGACAAAGCCTTTAACTTCTGCTACCGTGGCGAGGGCGAAAGATTGTTTGTCTTTGAAGCCCCCGTTGACCTGCTCTCTTTCCTCTGCCTGTTCAAAAAGGAGTGGCAGAAGCAAAGCTACCTGTCATTGGGCGGCGTGGGCGAGAAAGCCCTGCTCCGCTTTCTCTCTGACCGTCCGAACATCAAGACCGTTTATCTCTGCCTTGACAGCGACGAAGCCGGAAACGACGCTTGCAGCCGCCTTGTGAAGCTCATGCCGGAGGGCTTGACCGTCCATCGGCTTATCCCTCTTTTCAAGGACTGGAACGAGGTGCAGACGCGCCGGGGAGAAATCACAGACGGGAAGTATCTCCGCGAAGCGGTCTATGGATTGAAAGAGCCGCCGCAGGAAGAAACCGTTGAGATTATCCGCATGAGCGAGGTTGACACACAGACCGTCGAATGGCTGTGGGAGCCGTATATTCCCTTTGGGAAAGTGACGATTGTGCAGGGCAACCCCGGCGAGGGAAAGACCACCTTTGCCCTACGCTTTGCCGCCGCCTGCACCACAGGCGGGACGCTTCCGGGCATGAAGCCCATACAGCCATTCCAAGTGATTTATCAGACCGCCGAGGACGGACTGGGCGATACCGTCAAGCCCCGCTTGATGGAAGCAGAAGCCGACCTTGACCGCGTACTTGTGATTGATGAAGCAAAACGGGAGCTTACTCTGTCCGACGAGCGCATAGAGAAAGCAATCGTACAGAACGGGGCGCGGCTGATTATCCTTGACCCCATACATGCGTACATGGGAGAAAAAACCGACATGAACCGGGCAAACGAAGTGCGCCCCATGTTCCGCCGCCTTGCCGATGTTGCCGAGCGTACCGGGTGCGCCGTTATCCTTATCGGACATCTCAACAAAGCTGCCGGAGGGCAGAGCGCATACCGGAGCTTAGGTTCTATCGACTTCCGCGCCGCAGCAAGGAGCGTCCTGCTGATCGGGCGCGTGAAACGAGAACCGAATGTGCGCGTTATCGTCCATGACAAATCTTCCCTTGCGCCGGAGGGCAAGCCCATAGCCTTTTGCCTTGACCCGGAAACAGGCTTTTCGTGGATAGGCGAATACGACATCACCGCCGACGAGCTGCTGTCCGGCGCGGGCGGCAACAACGCCACCAAAACCGAACAGGCTGAAAGGCTGATACTTGACCTGCTTGCAGACGGGAAAGAGCTTGCCAGCGAGGACATTGTAAAAGCCGCAGCCGACGCGGGGATTTCTGCCCGTACTGTCCGGGCGGCAAAGAAAAACCTTGACGGGCGCATTACCTCAAAGCGCATTGGCGCGGCATGGTATCACGCTCTTAAAAAGTGAAACGGCAAAATCCAAGTGGCAAAACCCAGATACCTTGCCACTTTGCCACTTCGCCACTTCAACCTCAAAACCACCGCCCCATGTATGACCGCATGGGGCTTTTCTCATGGAAAGGAGAGCCTATGAACAACGACACCAGCAACCGCAGCACCCCCGCAACCGCTTCCCCTCTGACCGTAAAGGAAGCCGCGCCACCTGTAATGATAAAGAAAATCGGAAAGACCACCTACCGCGTCAAAATCCATTTCAGTGAAACGAGCAAAGAAACCATGAGCGACAAAATCAAGCGTCTGATTTTGAATGACAGCGAAAAAAGTTCTTAAACACCCTTGACAAAACGTATCAGAGGACACCCTTCTGTCGGCCATGGAGAATGCGGGCAAAGAAGATATGCCGGACGAGGCAGAACGCAAGGGCCTAGGCCCCCCGGCAACCAGGGCGGCCATTATCGAAAAGCTGGTGTCCGGCGGATTTGTGGAGCGCAAGGGCAAGAACCTGATTCCCACAAAGGCAGGCGTCAACCTGGTCACGGTGCTGCCGGAGCTGCTGACCTCTCCCAAGCTGACAGCGGATTGGGAGCAGCGGTTGAACGAAGTGGCAAAGGGCCAGGTGTCGCCGGAGGACTTCATGGACGGGATCGAGGCAATGGCGGCGGAGCTGGTGCGGAAATACTCCCACATTTCCGAGGATGGGCAAAAGTTGTTCCAGCCGGAGAAGGAAACGGTGGGCCTCTGCCCACGCTGCGGCAAGCCGCTTTATGTGGGCAAGAAGAACTTCGCCTGTTCGGACCGGGCCTGTCAGTTCGTCATGTGGAAGAATGACCGCTTTTTCGAGCAGCGCGGGAAGGTTTTTACTTTCAAAATCGCCGCCGCATTGCTCAAAGACGGAAAGACAAAGGTCAAAGGGTTGCGCTCCCTGCGTACCGGGAAAACCTATGACGGGACAATCGTTCTGGCCGACACCGGAGGAAAATATGTGAATTACCGCATCGAGAAATAAATTCAAAATCGCAATTCTCCAAACCTAAAGTGACCTGTATATTTCACCTTGTGCTATTCATGACAAAGGCAAACTCTGTTATAATGATGTATGAAAATAGAATTAGGGAGGATGCGTAATGCCTTTATCAACTGAGATAAAAGATGCAGTATATCAATATTGCAACAATCATTTAGCAGATGAAGCATGGTATAACGGTGAATTTGAATTTATAGAAGATCAAGCCTTACGCAAGCGGCTTATTGAAGAATTCAAGGGTATAAGATTTGCTTACAAACTCTACGAAGGAATTGAAGCAAAAGACGAAAATCTTATCTTTGAAATTCGACATCAGATATTTTCATACGCCACAATATACGAAGCCGTAATTCATTCCGTATTATACACTTATTATGAAGATACCCCGGAATTTCATGAGTTACAATACCATTTTGCTCCAGCGAAAATAGATATACCAAGAGCAAAATTGGCTACGCTAAAAAAGGAACTCACTCATAACGGTGAAGAAATCCTGACTTATCATATACAAGAACGAAAAAAAGAAGATACACAGATCAGGTTTGACGATAAGTGTAAAGCGGCTGAAAAGCTTGGCCTTCTACATAGCTTTATTAGCAATGATGGCAGCACAATTGACTTGACTTCCGAAATCATTGAGATATATGGCTATAGAAATGCAATCCATCTTGTTGCAGAACAGCGGAAAGGTATCGAGTACGAACTTGAATTAAGCAAGCGTGCATATCGCCGTATGCGTCCTTTTATCGATCAAATTAAAGAAAAGTTAAAAATGGACAGAAAAGGCATCTATGCGGACTAATACAGTCTTTTCAGAGAAGCAACAAATTAATACCATTCTACTACTCATGAGCAGGAAACACACAAAGTTCCCTGCTTTTCTTTTACCCATTTTCAGAAAGGATGATGTCTTTGAGCAAAACCGAACCCAATTTCATGGAGCATTTGAAACCGCTGCTACCCGCAGGCGGTGACGCAAGCGAGCTGGAGACAGCGACCCAGGCGCTTGCCGGACTTTCCCCCGAAGACCGTAACCTCTTGGCCGCTGTGCAGGAGTCTCCCTTCCGCCTGACCACCCTGGAACAGTTCCGGGAGTTTCCCGCTAACACGGAGTATTTCATCCTGGAGCCCAACATCCGCAAAGTGGAGGATGTGGGCTGGCGCTATCTGGCACAGCATTTGGACGTCCTTCTGCCTCCGGCGCTGCTGGACGCCATTGATCCCGTTCCCTTCGGCAACCACGCCATTCAGGAGGAACAGGGGTGCTTCACCAGCAAAGGGTATCTCACCCTCTCCGGCGACGAGTGGGAGCATGAGCGCCCCAGGGAGAGGCAGACGGAAAAAAAGCCCTCCATCAAAGAACGGCTGGAACAGAGCCGGAAGGAATGTGCCAACCAGAGCAAGGCGCAGCCCCATCGGGAAAAGCCTGCGCCGGAGCGATAAGGAGGTGTCGCTATGCCCCATTATGACTATGACAAAGAGTATCCCTTTGCCGCTTTCATCATCAACCTGGGCAAATACAACGAGGGCGCCCTTGTGGGCGAATAGGTGAAGTTCCCCACCACGGCGGAGGAACTGAAAAAAGTCTTTGAGCGTATCGGGATTGGGTCGAAGGACGAATTTGGGCAGATCTATGAGGAATGGTTCATCACGGACTACGATTGCTATGTGGACGGCCTCTATGACCTGCTGGGCGAGTATGCCAACCTGGATGAACTACCTGGCCTCCAAACTGGATGATATGAGCCAGGATGAATATGAGCGGTTCCAGGCTGCTATGGAAATCGGCGACCACACGGGCAGCATCCAGGAGCTTATCAATCTGACGGAAAACCTGGACTGTTACGACGTTTATCCCGACATCCACGACCACGACGATCTGGGACGGTATTACATTGAGGAACTGGACGCCATGCAGGTGCCGGAGCATCTGCGCAACTACATCGACTATGAAGCCTACGGGCGGGACATCGCCCTGGAGGAAAGCGGCCAGTTCACCGACCTGGGCTATGTACGGGATACCGGGGACCGCTTCGACGAGGTGTACGATAGACACCGGGAGAGCATCCCGTGGGAGTACCGAGTCACCGTTACACAAGAGGAACAAGAATTTCTGGACGAAAGTGCAAAGTCGGATATGGCAACCGACCTTGCCTATGATATGGACGAGTTTTTCCGGCAGCACGACCCGCAGTATGCCGCTGAGTACCCGGAGGAACATGCGGCGAAGGAAGAAATCTACGAGAATCTGATGGCCGAGCGCATCTCCGCCCTAGACGAGAAGCTGGCTGCCCTGGGGCAGACCCAGGAGGACTATCTTCCTTCGGAGATTGGGAAGTTCAAGGGCGCCACCGGCTATGAAGAATTTCTGGATATGGACCCCCAGGTAATCCGGGAAGCCATCGAAAACCCGGATCAGTCCCATGTGGACGAGATGCTGGCCTTTGCGGAACAGGCAAACCTGGAGTATAAAGCGGAGTTGTACGGGCAGCAAGCGGCGTCCACCCCGGACGACCGGGAGACCGGTGAGACGGTGCGGACTCCCAGGGGCACCTTCCATGTGACGGATATGAGCCGGGAACAGATGGAGGCGGCTGGATACGGTTTTCACCATGAGTCCGAGGATGGGAAGTATCTCATCATGGCCAACGGCAGCCGTGCCTTTGCCATCCCCAGCGGATCCGCCCCCGAACATACCGCGCCGGAGAAGTTGACTGTTCTGGTGGTGGAGCCTATGAAGGAACCCTATGTGAAGGAGATCGACCCCGGCCTCCATGCGCTGCAAGCGAAGGTGGGCGGTGATATTGCCGCCTCCTATCCCTTTGACGATCCGGTTGGGCTGGTGCTGAACGATGAAGGCAAGCTCATTGGTCTAGACCTGAACCGTTCCCTCCGGGACGAGCATGGGGAGATTTACGACATCGTGGCAGGCACCTTCCTGGTTATGGGCCTGGGGCCGGAGAGTTTTTCGTCCCTGTCCCCAGACATGATCCAGAAGTACACCGAGCAATTCAAGCGGCCGGAGCTGTTCGCCAGCATCAACGGGCAGATCGTGTCCGTCCCCGTGGAGCCGGAAAACCCGCTGCGCACGGCAGAAATGACCCTGGAGGACGACTATGGGATGATCGACGGGATCATCAATAACGGCCGCCGTGGGGAGGAATTGGAGAAAGCCCAGGCCGAGGCGTGCAGGACCACGCCGGAGAAAAAGCCTTCCATCCGGGAGCGGCTGGAGGACGCGAAACGGGAGTGCGTGGAACGGAAAGGCCCGGAAAAGCCCGCCCCGCAGAAGAAGCCCCCGGAGCTGGGCGACTTATGAGCCGGAGCAAGAAATGGCGTCTGGAATGGTCGTTCTTCCGGGGCAAGAATGGCAGGCGCCAGTATAATAAGCTCTGCAAAGGCTGTGTCTATCCCTGCAAGCAGAGCTTCCGGGCAGTGGTGGTGTCCTGCCCGCACTATCTTTCCCTCCGTTCCCAAAAGTGCAGAAATTAGGGTTCAAAATGGGCGAAGAAACCGCCTGTGCCGGCTTTCCCGTATAGGGACAGTATGATTTCCCATATGGGGCGGTAGGGCGTTTCTGCATAGGAAAAATGCTGGATTTATACCTTTTGTAAACAAGAAAAGAGCGCCGTCATCGGATATTTGTCCGGTGGCGGCGCTCTTTGTGTTTAGAGAGTTATTTCAGTCTAAACTTGCATATAGCCCATATGTGTTTTTGCGATAACGCTTGAAAACAGTCCTTTGATATGTGCGATAAGTAATTTGATCGGCAAAATTTTTAATACCTTTCCAATTAAAAAGACTTTCTTCGGGTTTATTTCCACTAGGAGAACGCTGCTCTAAAAAATCACATATTAACTGAGTCGTTACAGCAGACGGGAATAGTTTTTTCCCCTTACCACCGACGGCTTTGGTTTTTATATCATTAATAATGTCACTCATTTTCTGGCGTAGCGTTATCGAAATGTATGGGCAATTATGAAAAATTAAGACATACCAGAACTCTACTTGCATCATCGGTTCTTTATCTGATATTCTAAGTATTTGCCTTTCGACAATATTTTCAACTTTTTTTGATAGTTCATTAAAAAAGGGCTGATAATACTGCGAATAGAGCAATAAATTTGCCCAAATAATTGGGTCATTGCATTCTTCGGCGGCTTGAATTAAATGGTTTTCTGTTTTGGTGTCAAGCACAATATTATATTCGTAAAAAAAAGGAAACCAATCACATAAATCAAATACATTTCCCGAGCAAAAAACAAATGAATACCTATTAATTGTTCTACTTAATTTTGTGTGAGCTTTATCGTCACCTTTAAAATCAATTTCACTATTCATGTAAGCAATAATGGAAATGATTTTTCGGGCTTGATCAAATGAAGGGTAAAATGCGTATACATATAGGGCCATATCAATTAAGAGCAGTGCCTTACCTAAGCGCTGCTTGCCAAAGAGCGTATACCCATTTTTCTTTTTACTGATATTGTTTAGCAATGTTGATAAAAGAAACGAAACAATAGTTCTCCTATTTTCAGAATGTTCTTTAACCAGAACAGCAATTTCATCTTTTATTCTATCTACAGAAATAAACTCTGTCTTTACTATGAACTGCTCATCTTCAGGCAATTTATCGTAATCAGATTTTTTCCCTTGATGGAAAAAGTTTCTAATAATATCAGACAATTGCCTGGTTTTTTCAAGCCATTCTTTGGGGACACAAGGCGTACTTCCTTTTGTCAACTTCAACTCATTTAAGCGTAGCAGGTATCGTTCGCCAATCATTTTATATTTGGATAGTATTTGTTCAAGAACCTGTGGTTGATTGGCAAACAGAAAAATATCATCAACATATCGAAATGCAACATAATCGACATTATAGATAATGTTTTCTTTAGATAGGGAAACGGAGATTACATTATCAATATGCTGCAGTAAAACTTCAGCCATCATTCTAGAAAACTCTGGACCAACAACAATGCCATTTGATGACCGCCCGTTTATATTTTGGAGTATTCGATCTATGGTGACAAGTAAATGAGAGTTAACGGCATCTTTTGCATCAACAACATTTCTTTCTATAATCCATGTAAATGCGTGTGTATATATGCTGTCAAAGCAAGCCTTATAGTCGAGTTTTGCATAATATTTGTATTTAAAGTTACACATTCGCCATACCCGTGAATCAGCAAAAGAATTTATTGATTCAAAGGGCCCTATTTTGAAATAATTTCCAGCTTGTTGAATAGCTCCACGTCCTGCACGAAAGGATTGGTCTTGAAAGTATTGTGTTACTCGTCCAGACTTTGCCTTATAATATAAATCTGTGCTTTTTTTGTGATAACGAATGGAATAGTCATGATGCTTTTCAAAATAGTTCAATATTTCCTTTTGATAGCATTCGATAAAAAGGAACAAGTTCAAGGCAGAAAATGGTTGAATAACACTCATTTCTCTCATTGTGTCAGTTCCCTTAAGAATTTTGTATTTTAAAGGTTTTGTGCTCCAGCCATTTTCAAACATTCTAGAACTGCTCTGAGCTTTATTTTGTTTGATTTCTTGGATAAGCGCGTCTAAAATCTTTTGGTTCTCTTTCTTTAAAAGAAATGCGTAAAGTTGAGAAAAAGAAAATAATTCCGATATTTCAACAGGTAGTAAATCTGTCAGAATATAGTCCAGCTTATTCCTTTCTAAGCCACTCCACCCCATTGACTTTTTCCTCCATCTTTTTTATTATAAGAGAGCAGACAAGTTGTTTGCAGTGCAGAAATGCACACACATCATCGGCACAATGCTGAAATCAGCCTTGCTGAGGAAGGACATTGTGTTTAGAACATAGCTGCGGCAAATGTTCCGGAACGGCAAGGGCAACCTTGCCGTTTCGTCATTTAGTATCCGACCCGAATTTTTATTAAATAGTCCCTTACAAGTGTTCCATAGCCCCGTCGTTTGCCATTTGCATCAGTGCTGTTGATTCCAACCTGCTTGCATAGAGCCACGAGAGATTTATAGTCATACCCAATACGATCAACAAGCAAAATCGTTTTATTGGCTTTCATGTTCCCATATAGATTATAGCCACAATTTAATTGGGCGCCCCCCATCAAAAAATAAGGTTTATCAATCTTTGCTCTGTCAAACGCATCGTCAATCATATTCTTCAAATACTGTTCTGTATTGGTCTCGACAAGCCCAGTATCTAGAAAATATCGAAGTTCGCCATAATTCGAAATAAATCCTTTTACTCTCCAGATGTTTGAACGAAAATGTTTTGTCATATAAACTTCGCGTGAGGAGAATGCAGCTATTCTATGCCGTAGTAACTCCATTTTATTATAATCAGGCGATGACAGGTCTGTATAAGAAGCAATCAATTTATCAATGCGATCTTCATATTTTTTTCGCTTATCATCAGTAATGCCATATTTAATTTCAATTTTGGCTTTACCATTCGCTGAAAGCCAAAATTCATAGCCAAGAAAGTCTACAGAGCAACTTCCTTTTAATATGTTTCGGCGAGAAATATACTTGAATTTTTTCTTGTTAAATTTTGTATGGCATTTTGGCGCTTTTATTGTTTGATCATGAAATATTTTTAAAAGAACGGTTTCCAGTTTCTCTTTAACTTCAGTTTCCTCCATGTGCTCGTTTAGAATCAGAATGCTATCATCTATATACCTTTCATAATATATAATGCCGTTAGAAAAGAACATCTGTTTGACAGCTTCATCAAAGTATCCAGCTATAATTTCCGCGATTGCATTTGAAGTACAAAGTCCCGCATACGCATATTTAGTTGAATAAGCGAAAACCTTTATCAGGTCAATCTCGTGCCGATCAAGAATATTATATTTTAAGTATTTTTCAAAAACATAAATAGACGAAACAGAATTGAAGTAATCTTTAAAATCAAATTTTACAATTGTAAAATCCGACATTTGAATTGCAGCAGAGAAAACACTGAAAAGCGTCCGAGTTGTTTTGTTTCGATTAGGATATTTTATTTTAAATGCTCTATCCAGAATTTGTTTGATGCTTTGACATAGGATATTTTCAGGTGAATATAAATTATCATATTGTTTAACCAACCGCTTTTTACCGCTTTGATTTAACATAAGTGACTTCGAGTTTTCAAAATGGAAGGTAGCGTCATTAAGGGCGCTCTTTATATCCGAAATAATCTTTTCTTGTTCCGCAGCAGATTTATACGGGGTGTCTTTATCAAGGGCTATAGTTCTTTTTACAGCGCGCTCAATCTCTTTTTCAATGCTCATTTTTCTTTCCCCCATGTAAAAATGTGCCCTGCAAAAACCTGGCAGGGCACATTTAATCATTGTACAGCTACCTTTGGCAATTGACGCTACTACACAATAGCAATTTTCTATTGTAAGAGGATTTTATGGATATTCTATCATATTATGGAGAAATACTCAACATAAAGCAGATATATGCAGCAGGATATAAAAACTACTCTAGGCCGGTTATGTGCTCTCGTCGATGTTCTTGATTCTGCTCATCAGACCTTTCCAGCAGTGAGTCCACATTCTGGCGGAGGGTGTCATATTCCTTTTCCTCCCGCCGTATTTTGCGAAGTTCCGCTTGCAGAGCGGTCTTGTGGGCGGCAAGTCCATCCAGTTCTGCTTTCAGCTTTTCGGAGGAAGGAAGTCTGGCAAGTCCGGCCTTCTTGATCTCTCTGGCTGCCGCCTCGAACAAGATGATTTCGCTCTCAAACCCGCGAAGAAATTTTTCCTTATCCTTTGACACCTTATATCGGTCATAGACGGGCTTCAGTTTGCGGTAGGTGTCAATCTACTTGCCCAGGAGGTCAAGGTCGGCAATCTGCTGTTCCGTATCCCGCAGGCTCTCCTTGGTGCGGATGGAGGCGGCGGACACGGCGTCGCACCGTTCCACCAATTCCTCATAACTGCCGATGCCGGGGACTGAACCCACCTTGACAAAGAGAGCCTTCGGGCAGCATAAGGCAGACGGATACGATCTGTCTGTGTGGAGCCGGTCGGCCGGTGCGCCATGACCCTGTTGCAAGTCCGCAGGACGGGACCCCTACCAAACAGGTGAGCGACAAAACTAGGCCGCGAAACAGGTGTGGCAGCCTGTGGGCGAGGATACACAGACAGGATAATGAGACTCCCGCGTTGAACGCCCTCAAAGCATTGCGCGGCGCACCCATCAGCATGGGCCGGGGTGAGATTCCCGTGGAGCTGCGGCCAGCAGCCATCCGTTTTTTGCCTCTTTAATTTTCAGATAAATCTTCTGCTTTTCTGTTTACAGATAGTTCGTAAACTTTTCATTAGCAGCAGACAAACCCGAAACGGCGCGGTACAATGAGTGTGGAAGTTATGAATGAACACCCTTTTGCGTGCCGTTTCTGACTGGAAAGGAGGCTGCTGTGTCAGAGATTCAGAACGGTACGGAGAAAAGGCCTTTGGAGTGCCGCACCTATACGGTCAATGACATTGCCGTGATCTTAGGTGTCAGCCAGGCACGGGCATATAGCCTTGTGCGGGAGGACCTTTTCAAAAGCGTACGAATTGGCAACGCCATACGGATTTCCAAGCGGTCGTTCGACCACTGGCTGGAGTCACTTGACCTGTGACACAAGAAAGGAAGATTCGTTATGGCATCCATTATCAAAAGAAAGAAAAACTATTCCATCGTCTACACCTATGTGGACGAGAACGGCGAGACCAAGCAGAAATGGGAAACCCGCACTTCCTACCAGGAGGCATTGAAGCGCAAGGCAGAGATTGAGAGTCAGAAAAGCTCCAACTCCTTCCTTCCGCCCACCAATCAGAATATTGCGGAGTTCCTGTCGGACTTCGTCTCCCTCTATGGCGAAAAGCGGTGGGGCGTGTCTATGTACGACAGCCAAAACTCGCTGATTGCCAACTACATCAACCCCATCATTTGGGATATGAAGGTGCAGGACATCACCACGCGGGTAGTGGATAAGTACATCCAGACTTTGCAGAAAACCCCTGCTGTGAACACCAGGACGCACCACGCCAAAACGGAGTTTGTCACCAACGCTACCATCGAAAAGATCATCAAACTTCTCCGCTGCGCCTTCAAACAGGCGGTTCGGTGGGAGCTGGTTGCCAAGAACCCATTTGACAATGTGGTGCTGCCCAAAGTGGAATACAAGAAGCGGGACATCTGGACCGCCGATATGATCCGCACCGCCCTGGATCCGTGTACGGATAGCAAACTCTATGTGGCAATGAATCTGGCCTTTGCCTGTTCGCTGCGCATGGGTGAGATTCTGGGGCTGACCTGGAGCAATGTCCACATCTCCGATGAAGATATTGCCGATGACAACGCCTATGTCTACATCGATAAGGAGCTGGCGCGGGCCTCCAAGCGGGCCATTGAGATGCTGGGGCAAAAGGACATCTACCATATGTTCACGCCGCTGTTTCCCAACACCAGCACCAGGATCATCTTGAAAAAGCCCAAGACCGATTCCAGTATCCGCAAGGTGTGGCTGCCCAAGACCCTGGCTTATATCCTGCGGGAATGGAAGTCCGCGCAAGACGAGCTTCGGGCGCTGCTCCGTGACGAGTATCAGGACTACGACCTGGTGGTGGCGTTGGCCAATGGCCGCCCCTGTGAGGACCGTATCATCCTAAAGTCGTTTGAGAAGCTACGGGAGAAAGCAGGGCTTCCAAAAGTGGTCTTTCACTCCCTGCGACATTCCAGTACCACCTATAAGCTGAAGCTCAACCACGGCGATCTGAAGGCCCCCCAGGGTGATACGGGCCACGCTCAGATCGATATGATTACCAGCGTGTATGCGCACATTCTGGACGAGGACCGCAAGATCAATGCCCAGAAGTTTGAGAGCGCCTTCTATGCCAATCCCGACCTACGCTCGGTTCGTCCCCCGGAGGAACCGAAGGAACCGGCGCCCGCCACATTGGATTTGGAGGCCCTGGTGGAACAGCTCCGCAACTCGCCGGAATTGGCCAACACGCTGGCCGCATTGCTGGCGTCGGCCCCATCCGAAAAATAGGGCAGGAAAATCGTATTAGCAAATCGGCGTTTTTTATTAGCAAGGCCGGAAAAATAGTTTGAAGCCAATTAGCAGGCATACAGCGGAAAATGTATAAAATCGTTCCGGCAGAGCGGCAAGAATGCTTCGAGGAAATGATAACAAAAAACGCTGTAAACCATCGAAAAACGGCTTACAGCGGTCATTTTTGGCACCCCCGGCTGGGTTCGAACCAGTAGCCTGTCGCTTAGGAGGCGACCGCTCTATCCAACTGAACTACGGGGGCTTATACAGAAATTATTCAATTTTACAGGGCTCCAGGATTCGAACGATTCGATTTTTAGGAGCCTTTAGATTAAATTTTCCAGTATTACTCTACCAGTCAACCGTGAATTTTTGTCTCTTCATTATCCTTTATACGCGCGATAGAGGAACGCCACAATCTGTGCGCGCGTACAAGTGTTGTTCAGTATAAACAGGTATCGCCGATGCCATCAGCAATATCCTTCTCAACGACTCACTCGACCGCCCCGTAATAATAGGCAATCATTCAATATGTCGTAGAAGAAGTTCCGCACACTGGTCTTCCTTAAAGGCTGCTTTGGCGGTGACTGTGCCGTGCGCAATCGAGCAGTGCTGCTGCCATGATCGCATTCGCGCCACCTATGCATACAGTGTCCAGTTCTCCGCCTGTCAATAATCGCTAGTGCTTTTGCCATTGCTGTCGCCATCACCGGCATCATACCAACCGACAAAGACGCTGCCTCACCGTGTCGGCATAAGGTTCAGAGCAAGCGCCTCATAGATGACAGTCATGGTCTTTGACGTTACCTCACTGCTGCTGTTGGAATCGAAAGTACCGTGTAGGTGTTGATACATCCCCCGCTTAATAGTATTGGTTTTATATCTCCTTGACGTTTTTCGCCTGCTGCTCGAAGTATACTCAGAATTTTGATTTCAGGTATCAAAAAAAGCACCTTCACGTTGTGCATTTTTTTGATACCACTGCCTTTCCATACGACTTTCCACTTTCGGGGTCGCCTGCCCGGAGGTTTTCTAAGTGCTCTAAAAATACAAAAAAACCGCTGATTTCTTACGAAATCAGCGGTTAAACGTGGTTGCGGGGACAGGACTTGAACCTGCGGCCTCCGGGTTATGAGCCCGACGAGCTACCAACTGCTCTACCCCGCGATATAGATTTTATCGCAGCTCTCTTTCAGAGTGCTTATATACTATACCATAGGATAGCACAGTTGTCAAGCATAATTTTCAATTTTCTATTCGACAAATTCAGTCTTTTATCTTGCTGTCCTCCGCGGGCAGCAGATCCGGCAGCTCAAACCAGAAGCAGATACCGCCTTCGACGTTCTCCGCGCCGCAGGCGCCGTGCAGGGTATCCGCTATGGCGCGGACAAGCGACAGACCGATGCCGGTGCCGCCGGCCTCTCGGGTACGGGCGCGGTCGGTGCGGTAGAATTTCTCCCAGATCTTCGGCAGCTCCTCCTCCGGCAGACCTTCACCTTCATTGAACACGGACAGGCGCACGCTGTTTCCGGTTCTTGCCGCCGAAATCTCAATGTGCTTGCCCTCGGGCGTGTAGCGGATGGCGTTGGACAGGTAATTCATCAGCACCTGATCGAGCAGATCACCGTCCGTGCGGACCGTAATATGCGTGTCCTCATATTCCACGGTCAGACCTCGGTTTTCACACAAAACAGCGGTTTTTCGCACCGCTTCCGCACAAAGTGCATGCAGATCAATATCCTCGTCGAACGTCTGCTCTGCACCCAGCTCCAGCCGTGAAAGACTGAGCAGCTGCATGACCAGCTTGTTCATGTGGTCGGCCTCATCGGCGATGGTGTCACAGTAGAACTTGCGGTCCTCAGGGTCATCGGCCACGCCGGCCGTCAGGCCCTCAGCATAGCCCTGAATGAGCGCGATCGGCGTTTTCAGCTCATGCGACACGTTCACGATGAACTCCTGCCGCATATTGTCGATACGCTCCTTCTCCTCGATCTCCTGTGCCAGCTGATCGTTGGACTCCTTCAGCTCACCGATCGACTGCTCCAAATACGCAGACAGGCGGTTGAGCGACTGTCCCAGCTGGTCAATCTCATCGCCGTCCCCCTTGCCGGTGTACTGCATAGAGAAATCCAGCTCACTCATCCGGTCAGCCAGTCCCGCCATTTGAATAAGCGGGCGCGTAAACTGACGCGAGATAACATAGCCGCACCCCAGACAAATCAGCAGCGCACAGCCGCCGGCAATCAGCAGAAACACCAGATTCAGCGAAGAATTCTGTTCGATATACGCATAGGGCATATATGCGATCAGATATTCACCGTGTTCCGCATTCAGCACGCCGATCAGACACAAATACTGGTCATTATCGCGCAGACTGATCGTCATAAAGCGGTATTCGTTTTTACCCAAATCTACCCAGTCACGATTCTGTACCACGGACGCCAGCACCGCAAAGCTGCGGAACTTCTGCTCCATGTGCCCAAAATCAAACCCTACGTCACCCTCCTGCATGGCAGACGAGGTAATCACATCGCCGTTATCGGTCACCACTGCCAGACGAATGGCACTGCGGCTCTCATAGCTGTCCAGCAGCGCGGCAACATCCGAGGAATCACTCGCGTAGCTGGTACAGATGCTGCCGTAGGCATCACGCAGCTCGCTCCGGCGTGTCATCATATAGTAATCCTGATAGAAAAACACGTTGAGCAGCACAAGAATACCGATAAACACCAGCGCGATAATGCTGATCGCAGCAAAAAACGTAACCCGGATTGACCGATGCTTCAGCTTCATACCTCAAAGCGGTAACCGTAGCCGCGCACGGTTTCGATCATGGTGCCGCACTCGCCGAGCTTGGCGCGCAGCTTTTTAACGTGCGTATCCACGGTACGCAGGTCGCCGAAGTAATCGTAACCCCAGACTGCATTGAGGATGCTCTCACGCGACAGCGCAATCGCACGATTGTTCTTGAAGTAGATAAGCAGCTCGTACTCCTTGGGGGTCAGGTCGATCGGCTTGTTCTCCACCATGACCTCACGGCGCAGCTCATTGACCGACAGCTTGCCAAGCTGTTCGAGCGGTGCACCGGCACGGCCTTCTCTTTTGAGCAGTGTGCGCACGCGGGCCGCCAGCACGATCGGCGAGAACGGCTTGGTGACGTAATCGTCCGCACCGCCTTCCAGGCCGCGCACCTGATCCGCGTCCTCGGCACGGGCGGTGAGCAGCATAACCGGCAGGTGGGTTTCGCCGTGCTCCTGCTCGCGCAGCTCCCGCAGGACTTCAAAGCCGTCCATCCCCGGCATCATCACGTCCAGAATGGCCATATCCAGTCCCGGACGGCGGTTCTCCAGAATATTCAGCGCTTCCTTTCCATCGGCGGCCTCGACGATGGTATGACCGTCCCGCTTGAGAAAGTCGCTGACCAGACGACGGATACGCGCCTCATCGTCTGCGATTAAAATAGTAGACAATATAATTCCACCTTACATTCTTATAATACCGCAAGTATACCGCCGGTGTTTGTTCGTTGTGTGAACAAAATCATGGGTTTTCAATTTTTGTTGAACGGGAGGTTGCTGCTTGAGAAGCGAACGGGTCTTGCCTACCCTACTGCTGCACATATCGGCTACTCAACGCAAAGGGCGGCGTAACAGCGCCGCCCAGAGGTTTTATTGGTTATTATACTCAGCACCGCCGGATTAGGCTGTATACAACTCGTAGCTATACGGAATCCACAGTGCGGGCAGACTGCTGTCGGCTGTTGCCTTGTGCATGGTCAGCTTGACGTATTTGCCGTTCTCTTTACCGGTATTCGGGTCGGTAAACCGGTACAAAAGCGCAGCATACTCATTATTATCGCCGAAATAATACTCGGATTTCTCATCCGGTTTACTGTACATGCCGCCCAGTGCAAGTATCGTCGATGCACACCAGTGCGGATTGCCGAGGGTCTCCGGATGGTCCTTCCAGTCGTTTTGCAGATTTTTCAGTTCATCATCAGTATAAACCGGCAAATCGAGTTTGCCATACAGCAGGTCGAACTGCTCCGCTGTGGCGCCATCGGTCGAATCCGCCAGATGCTCTACCTTTATCGGCTCTGTGTTTGTTATATCCTCGAAAGTTACACGATCCACGGCGTATTCTTTTACGTTCACCGGGAAAACCATACGGCTGACATAGACCTCACAGGAATTATTATCCGTATTAACAGCAACCTGATACGGCTGGTCATGCTGTGCGCCCATATGCAGGACCGCATAATGTGCACCGAGACTTGTCAGCAGCTGCGCACGGCGAACGGTACCGTCCTTATCCGTCAGGTCGTCGAGTACAAAATCCTCCGCGGTGATATTCTGCGCGGCAGTGAACATTTCCTTGTACTTGGCGGCAATCTCCTGATTGGACGGGTCATACTGCACATCGGACACATACGCCAGATAATAGGTCAAACCGTCCTTTTCGGCAAGCTGCTTGACCGGAGACGGATAGTTCTCCGTCCAGTTATCGCCGTATGTACTATGCAGAACAGCAGTCGCATCCGCGCGTAATGTCATAATTACACCGTCCTCGGTCGGGTCGCGGCTGTCATCGCCCATGGCGTTCTTCATGCCGAACAGGATACTGTCGTCCTCCGGATTGCGCTTGGCGTAGCCGTTATCAACGAAGGACTGCGGCAGCTTGAGGCTGTAATTCAGCGAATCGTTGTAGTAATCCGTTGAAGTAATATCGCTGTCCTCGTTCTCGTCCGCACTGTCGCTCCCGCTTGTATACACTGCGGTTGCCTTATGCTGAATATGGCTTGCGTCCGTGTATTCCAGCGTGACAGCATGGTAGAACGGATAGCTGATGGTACTCGAGAGCATCTCGCCAAGACTTGTCGGCACGGTATAGACCCAGCCATCGCCGGATTTCTGCAGCGTGATCTGCTCGTCGATCACACCGAACTTCGAGCCGTCCTCCCAGTTCACCAGCCGATTGGTGATTTCCACACCGCCGACAGGCTCGGTCTCAAATGTGAAGGTGATGGTATCGCCAACCTGCAACAGCGGTGTATCACCGCTCATAATAGCATCCAACGCATTGACACCGGCGTACAGCTTCTCTTTTCCGCTCTGCACTGTGATGTCCTCGGTGATACCGATTGGCTGCCAGTAACCTGCGTCTGTCTGCTCCATGACTACATAAGCCGGCGCGAGATTATCTCCAAATGTCAGCTTGACTTGCGCAAGCTGTATGCCGTCCGCGCTGTCGCCCTGCCACATCGTATTTGTGTCCTGCAAAAGCATCAAATAGGAGTCGCCGTGCAGCGCCATGCCGAAATACTGCATGGCCGCCTGTGCCGGATCGGCGTAGCCTCTTATCATCTGCGTATCCATGCTGTCGATGTACTGCGGCACGGTCGGCCACGACAGACCGGTCGCATAGTACGTCCGGAACAATTCGCTCTGCGTCATGCCGTCCGTACTGAGTTCGCGGATATAGCCGATCACCGAGCTGTTTTTGTTCTCGCGGATGGTCTGCACGATGTACGCCGAGCGAACATCGTCCGGTGCGCTGCTCGTGTATCGGAATACGACCGTGTAGTCCTGCTCGTCATCGGTGGGTACAAGCACGAAATCCGTTGCAGACGGCGAGGACGGACCGTATTTCCACGTCCACTGCTCACCGCCGGTCATAGCCATCTGCTGCGTGATAAGGTCTTTCTGACCGTCCGGCGTCAAAATCGGGAAGATATACTGTGCGCTCTTGTGCAGAACTGCGCGTGCGTACTGCTGCGCGAGATCCGCCGCCGTGCGGGAACGAACGCCGCTGCCGTCCGTCCAGTCCTGCGGCAGCCAGCCCTGACCGAACTGATTTATCATGGTGACAACAACCTTGCTGTTATCTTTAAACGTGAATGTCGCCTTGCGGATGTCGTTGTACGGTGCGGCATCTTGGTTGCTGCCTTCCACCTGACTGGCCGCCGGGAAAATACCGAGCAGCACTTCTGCTGCATTTACCGGGTCGCTGATATTGTAGCCGTTTGTGATTTTCCACTGGTTGCTGTCCGAGAGAAAATCCGGCAGACCGAGGTCATTCTCATACAACAGCTTAAATTCATCCAGAGAAGTCACGCGGCCGTTTTCCGGCACAATTTCGCTGTTCGATACGGCCCACTCTCCATCCTGTTTTGCAAAGGTCAGCTTTTGTACCACACGTCCGGGAATGGTTTCGCCCGGATTATCGCTGAACTCTCTATCCGTGATCAAATAGGTGTCTTTCCCGTCCAGTTTGACCGTATAACCGATATTTTCCGCCTCATTCGCCTGTTTTTGTGCCAGCTGTATACGCAGCTCTTTCGTTAGACCCTTATCGTTATCACCGACCGCGATCGTGCAGCTAAGCGAACCGACCAGTAGCACGATCATCACAACGAGCGCGACACCGCGTTTTTTGACCGACTTGTCAAACAGTCCCTCAAACCGGCGCATGAGCGTCTTTTTGTCATCACCGAAGCAGGACACCAGAGCCTTTCTCTTTTGCGACTGCGCAATAGCCGACCGCAGGATGGTCTCGCCATAGGCTCTGCGGTACGCGCCGTCGTGTCCGCGAACAACCGCGTCGTCGCACGCCGCCTCAATGTCCTCCTGCGCGAATCGCGCGATCAGATGCACCAGTGGATTGAACCAGTGCAGACAGCGTGCCGCCAGAAGCAGCAGCTTGAGCCACAGATCGCCGTGCTTGTAATGCGTCAGCTCGTGGCGGAAAATGAACACTGCATCCGTCCGGGAAATGCGCTCATCCGGCAAATACAGCGTCGGATGGATAAATCCGGCCAGCATCGGGCAGTCCGCCGCCGCAGATACCCGCAGTGGGATTTCCCGGTCAATAACCAGATCGGCGCACTGCTCCTGCAAAATCGTGTGCAGATCCGCGCGTTCGACCGAACGGGACTTACCTTTCAGGCTGCGTATCAGCCGGTAATAGCCAATCCCCTGCCAGAGTATACAGGAAATCACACCGGCCAGCCACAGCGTCAGCAGAATGTCGGTAATATCCACGGTCTTGACCGTGCCGGTGTCTGCCGCGCTGAGCATTTGCGCCTGCGTGCCCGTCACCCATCGGGCTGGGTTCTGCGCAACCGGCAGTCCGGCCTGCCGGAACGCCGTTTGGTCGCTCTGCACCACATAGCTGGTGCGCGGCATGACCTGCACCGGCGCCTGCGGCAGTGTCAGCTGCACCGGAACGAGCAGCCGCAGCGCGAGAATCGCCCACACCACACATACCATACGGGCCGGATAGCGTTTTTTCATCAGCCGCCGCAGAATGAGCGGCACGAGCGCCGCCAACGATACGGTCAGGCCGATCTGCATCAGATTGTTGAGCAGTTTTTCCGAGAATTGCAGCATAAGATCCCCTCCTTAGTGCGCCTGCCTGTCGAGGAACGCGCGCAGCTCGTCGATGTCCTGCTCGGTCAGTGCGCCCGCATCCGACAGACTCGCGACCAGATTTTTCACCGAGCCGCCGCACAGCCGGCGCAGAAAACCGACGCTCTCGCGCTGACGGTAGTCCTCCTCGCTGACGAGCGGCGTGTACAGGTTTTGCCGTCCCTCCTTCGTGCAGGAAAGAAATCCCTTGTCGCACAGGCGGGACAGGAACGTGAGCACGCTGGTCATTTTCCAATCCTTATCCGCGTGCTGCTGCACCTCGGCCGCCGTGACCTGTGTGCCCAGAGACCAGATTGTCTGCATGACCTCCAGCTCCGCATCGGGCAATCGCTTGTCATTTCGCATAGTCTAACCCTCCTTCTATTCTACAAATGTAAAACACCTTTTATTGCTTATATTCTACAATAGTAGAAGATGGTTGTCAATCCTTATTGCACAAATTCCCACAAAGTGCGCTGACATATACAAATTGTTTACATTTTGTAATTTTTATTGCGTTGACAGTGCTGTTTTTTTAGGATATGCTTTAATTAGATGAATTTGATTTATCAATTCGGCACGAATTTTTCTGCACCGGCTGACCGGGGTATGCGAACTGCGTAAGCGTGTTCGCCCCTAACGGGCGGGAGGTTTTTCGCTGAACCTCAGCGGGGGATTCGCCGCCGCTGCGGCGGGAACGTCGCGGCACCCGCCGCGGGGGCAAAAAGGAAGGGACACCTGCGGTTTCCCTTCCTCTTTGAACTCCTACCTTTCCCTTGTTAGATAGTCTGGCGCAGATTGCCGACATGTGACCGCTTCGAAAAGAAGAACGGCAAAGGATTTTTACTACCGTGTCGTTCTCAACCTGTTCACAGGGTCAGATACCGTTCTGCTACACAGGTCGGAGGGTCAACGCAGGCGCGACACAAGGTGAATTGCCCGAAGGGCAAGAGAGGGTCCCCTGGGGGATACCCGTGTCGCGCAACCCGTAGGCACGTTGTAACGCCCAGCACCTACGAATCTATCTGCTTAGTAGAATTTATCTGCGCAGGTGCTGTCTATCATAAACCGCTCACGAATCGTGCGGCACTGTCATCCCCCAGGGGACCTTCTCTTGCCCTTCGGGCAATTCACCTTGTGCCGCACCCAGCGGAGGTGAAACCACATATGTAGCAGAACGGTATCCGGCACTGCGTATAGGTTTCGACATGGGAGCACACTGTGCTCCCCTACGGTAGAAAAAATCCTCTGCCGTTCCCCTATCTCGCAGCGGTCACATGTCGGTAATCTGCGCCAGACCCTCCCAAAAGGAAGTGGGAGTTAAGAGGGTAGAAACCTTGGTGTCTACCCTCTTGCCCCGCCGCGGGACGCAGCGAACTCCCGTGCTCTGCTTGATTTCAGGCAAAAAACCTACCGTTCACAATCAAAAACCTGTTTTATATAAAACCCAAAGGAGTTACTTTCCCATGCGAAAAACCATTTCGCTCGTGTTGGCCATCTGCGGCACGCTGCTGCTTCTGCTGCTGTTCGCCACCGGACGTTTGATCTATACCCACGTTTACAGCCAGGACTTTTCCGACATAGCGGAAACCGGACCGCAATCCACCATCACCCTCACCGAGAATGACGTGGAGGTACCACAAACCGACGACAACCAGAAAACCGCTATCATACAGCTTCTCAGTGAGCAGACCTACACCGCCTATCCGCACTTTATCAAGCCCAGCCAGAACAAGCTGACTGCCAACCGCCTGACCGTGACTTTCCAGAACGGCAACTCGATCGGCGTAAATACAGACGGCTATGTGTTCGTCAATGGCAAGCTGCGCGCCATCAAGAGCGGTGACGGACGCAATCTGTACCACGATCTGTTCGTGCTGTTCTATCCTACGGCGAAGGAGTAACAGCATATGAAAAAATTAACCGCTTTATGGCTGTCCCTGCTGCTGGCGTTCGGCACGCTGACCGGCTGCGCCGGTCAAATCGGCATCATCGGCGGGGCGGACGGACCGACCGCCATCATCACCTCGGACAGCGCTTCCGCTGTTTCCGTCACCGAGGATGGGCAGTATGACAGCAAGGACGAGGTTTCCGCCTATCTGACCGAATATGGGCACCTGCCCTCCAACTACATCACGAAAAAGCAGGTACAGGCACTCGGCTGGCAGGGCGGCTCGCTCGAGCCGTATGCACCCGGCTGCTCGATCGGCGGCGACCGGTTCGGCAACTACGAAGGCACCCTGCCGGACGGCAGCTATCACGAGTGCGACCTCAACACCCGCGGAGCCGACAAGCGCGGCGCGGAACGGCTGGTCTACGCGGACGACGGCCGAATCTACTACACCGCCGACCATTACGAGAGTTTTGAGGAAATCACAGAATAGCTTTTACAATAATTCAATTTCGGGGGAAATGAGAATGAAAGAACTGCTTTTGGACGCGGAAACGCTGTACACGCGCGAGCAGCTGCACGATGTGCTGGCCAAGGTGTGCGGCTTTCCTTCCGACTACGGCCGCAATCTGGACGCGCTGTACGACCTGCTGACCGCCTATCCGGCGGCGCGGCTCACGCTGCGGCACCCGGAGATGCTGGTCGCGCATCTCGGCAATTACGGCGAGCTGGTGCTCCGCGTGCTGGCAGACGCGGCCGCCGAAAATCCGGCGTTTACGCTCAATGTACAGTAAACAGGCAAAACAAAAACCGAGGCATCCGCCTCGGTTTTCTTTTTATTCCGGCTTGCTTGCAAGCCGCACCCGCATGGCAGGATTTCGTCCAGAAATCCGAGCCATTGGCTCCGCCGCAGCGGACAGCGCGTAAGCGCGCATATAATAGAAAAAGGCGGTCTATGCCGCCTCTTTTCATAAAACCCCGCGACATGTGCGTGGGATTTTATACAAGTAAGGGATTCTGTGTGCCCGCAAAGCGGGCGCGCAGAATCCCGCCCCAGACATGTCCGAGCTATTGCTCGGCATGTCCTCCTCGATCACGAGCGTGGTCGTGATCGAAGTTAGAATACGGTTACGACTGCACCCTTATAGGTCTCGTCAACGTACTTCTTAACATCGTCGCTCTGCAGCGCCTTCTTCAGCGCCTGAATCTTGTCGCTGTTCTCCTCACCGGAACGGCAAGCAACTACGTTTACATACACCTTAGCGTAGTCCGGGTTCTCGGTGATGAGGGAGTCCTCAGAGGCGTTCAGGTCTGCCTGCAGTGCATAGTTGCCATTGATAACAGCAAGGTCAACGTCTGCCAGAGAACGCGGCAGCTGCTCAGCGGCGATCTCCTGAATGTCCAGGTTCTTCGGATTCTCGGTGATATCCAGCTTGGTAGCATCGGAGGTCGGGTCAATGCCGTCCTTCAGCTTGATCAGACCGGCATCCTGCAGCAAAAGCAGTGCGCGGGTCTCGTTGGAGCCGTCGTTCGGAATGGCAATGGAAGCGCCGTCCTTCAGCTCCTCGATGGAAGCGGTCTTGCCGGCGTAAATGCCGAACGGCTCGTAGTGCATATCGAATGCAGAAACCAGATCCGTGCCGTTCTCCTTGTTGAAGTTGTTCAGGTACGGGGTGTGCTGGAAGTAGTTTGCATCCAGATCACCGTCAACCAGTGCGGTGTTCGGCTGCACATAGTCGGTGAACTCAACAACATTCAGGGTGTAGCCCTCAGCCTTGAGTGCATCCTTTGCCGCATTCAGGATTTCAGCGTGCGGAGTCGGGGTAGCGCCAACGGTGATCGTCTTGTCGTCGCCTGCTGCAGCGCTGCTGCTGTCAGCTGCAGCGCTGTCGGTCTTGCTGCCGCCGCAAGCGGTCAGTGCGGTCAGGCACAGGGCGCCTGCCAGGATTGCTGCGATTGTCTTCTTCATGGGAATTCGCTCCTTTTCTGATATATATCATTTTTAATGATAACAAAATAAAATTGAGAATGAAAAACGATTATCTGTTTCTCTTATCCAGATGGTGTGCAAGACGCATGCCGACCTCCTGAAAAATCTGAACAACGATAACGATAATGATAACCGCTACCAGCATGATCGGGAAATTATAGCGGTTATAGCCGTAGTTTACGGCTACGGTACCCAGACCGCCGCCGCCGATAAAGCCTGCCATTGCGGAATAGCCGAGGATGGTAACGACCGAAATCGCGCCGCCGACCATCAGGGACGGCTTTGCCTCCGGCACGAGCACCTTCCACACGATCTGCCACGGGCTTGCACCCATGGACTGTGCGGCTTCGATCACACCAAACGGCACCTCCTTGATGGAGGATTCGACCATGCGGGCTACATACGGTGCTGCCGCAAAGGTCAGCGGAACGATCATCGCAGTGGTGCCGATGGCCTTGCCGACAATCGCGCGCGTAATCGGCGTAATCATAACGGCAAGAATCAGGAACGGGATAGAGCGCATGATATTGACAACCACGCCCAGAACCGTGTTGACGACCGGCATCGGACGGATGCCGCCCTTATCGGTAACAACCAGCGTCAGACCAAGCGGCAGACCGATCGCATACGAGATAACGGTCGAAACAATGACCATATACAGGGTTTCCCAAAGGCTCTGCGCCCAAACATTAAACGGAAGCATAATCGGCTACCTCCTCTGCGTGTACGTTCTGGGTTTCGAGGTACGCCAGTGCGCGTTTTGCCGCGCGTTCGTCCTCGGGAAGCTGCAGGATCATCTGACCGTAAGCCTTGCCATCCATGTTCTTGGTGTCCGCGAACATAATATTTACCGGCGCCTTGCACTCGAGCACCATGTTGGATACCACCGGCTCGAACGACGAATTGCCGTCAAATACAATGCGGCAGTACCGCTTGCCGGTCGCAAGAGAATTGCGCTTGCCGTCCGGATAGATAAGCTGCTTGGCCATTGCGGATTTCGGTCGGGTGAACACCTCGTCCACCGTGCCGACCTCGGCAATACGGCTGGAATCAATGATCGCAACTCTCTGGCAGATCTCCTCGATGACCGCCATCTCATGCGTGATAACGATGATGGTGATGCCGAGCGTCTTGTTGATCTCCTTGAGCAGCGCGAGAATGGAGCGCGTTGTCGTCGGGTCGAGTGCGCTTGTCGCCTCGTCGCACAGCAGGATTTTCGGGTTGGTCGCAAGTGCTCGTGCAATCGCCACACGCTGCTGCTGACCGCCGGACAGCTGGCTCGGATAGTTATCCGCTCGGTCTGACAGACCGACGATCTCGAGCAGCTCACGCGCCCGTTTTTCCGCATCTGCTTTGCCGGTTCCCGCAATCTCCAGCGGAAAACAGATATTCTGCAGTGCGGTTCTCTGCTGCAGCAGGTTGAACTGCTGGAAGATCATACCCATCGACCGGCGAGCCTCGAGCAGCTGCTTTTTGCTCAGTCTGCCGAGTTCCTCTCCGTCCACCGTTACCGTGCCCTCGGTGGGCTTCTCCAAAAAGTTGATACAGCGTACCAGTGTGGACTTGCCTGCGCCCGAAAGACCGATAATGCCGAAAATCTCGCCGCGATAGATATCAAGGTCGATACCGTTCAGCGCAACTACCGTTCCGGCTCTGCCGCGAAAGGTCTTGTTCAGGCCCTGAATCCGGACGATCACATCCTGTGCCACATTCATTCCTCCTTACATTTTCAAAAGAAAAGCGGAAAGCAGGTTTCTGCTTTCCGCCCGTTTTCTGTATCAGCCGCATGAAAAGCGGCCCGCCTATGCGTTTCAGCCTTACGGCTGCTTCGCAGAAAAACGAGCAGAACCACACATCATGCACATTTCCATTCGAACTGCACGCACTGTGATTTCCTCCTTTTCCTACGATTTTATAAATAATCTAAGCTGTGGGATAAGTATAGCCTTTTGCAGACGGTTTGTCAAGTAGTTTTGTCCAAACAGAACACAAAATACGATCACTCGATCAAATACTGCTTAACCAGACGGGCATAGAACATATTGCCGTAGGCATAGCGCCAGCCACCGTTTTCCTTCACCGCCATCGGATTGTCGTACTGGACAGTGTTGCCGCCGGACTGCTCCTCCGCGAACTTTTCCGCCAACTCGGTGCTGTAAACGCCGTTGAACTTGGCTGCGTAATCGAGAAAACCGCTGCCGTAATTATACGCCTGAATGATGCAGTCCAGATCACAGTCCAGCGATTTACCCTTGCGCAGCAGGTGTGCAAAATAGGTGCATCCCTGCCGGATCGAGCTCTCCTCCTCGAGTGAATCGTTCGGCAGACCCGCGCTGCCGGAGGACTGCATGATATCGGTCAGCTTGCCGCCGCTCTCCACCTGCATGATAGCCAGCAGTACATCCGTGTACTCCGGAATGCTGTTCTGTTCGGCGTATTTCTGCACCACCGGCTGATAATACATAACCGACTGATAGACATTCACTGCCTTGGCTACCTGCTTGACCTCCTCGGTCGCGCTCGTGCCGGAATTGCCGGTATCACCGTCCGCGCCGCTCTGCTGCGGTGTGCTGATCAAATGCCGAAAGGCGAAAATAAGCACAATGAGCAGGACTGCCAGTCCGAGCAGCGCAAACTGCCGACGGCGTGCCCGCTGTCTGCGGCGCACTTCCGCCTCGGGCAGACGGCGTCTGACCGTTTTCTGCGTTCTTACCGGCTGCATATGCCGCGTACTGCGATGTGCATGGGCGGTTTTCCGCCGATCGCTGCCTCTGTTATGTCGTTTTTGTTGCTTTCTTGCCATGTTATCACTTTCCTGTGACAAAGTGGTTGCTCTCGCCGGTGACCGGGCGGAACCTTCCCTGTCACCATTGGCATTATTGGCTATTTTACCACAACATTGCGTTTTGAGCAACATTTCAGGCGATCATCATGTAATATTTTCCAATTCTGATTTGCTCCGCAGCAGCCCCTCCCGCTGTGCCCAGTCGCGCAGCACGCGGTTTTTTTCGTTAACCGGACCGAACAAATCCAGACAGCAGACCGCATTTCCGCACTGCCGTACAAGCGCCTGCGCACGCGCGTAAGCGTCCTCGCCGATCGGCTGGTACGCCCGCTCGGTGACGGTCTCGACCGCCAGAGCACGAGCCGTCGGCAGCTCTACATCGTTCTCCGGCAGAACGCCTGCCGCGAACGGAATGCCGCGCCGCTGCAGTCTGCGGTACAGTGCCGTTCCGCCTCCGCCGCCGCCGATAACGAATACGCGCGGCTCGCCTGTCACCCGCTCGAGCTCCAGACTGCCGAACTGCTCGTTATAGGTGCCGCGCTCGAGGTCATACAGGGTGCGGATGTAGTCGCCGGTGAATACCTGCTCCGGCGTGCCGCAGCGCTCAATTCTGCCGTTGTGAACGCAGATGAGCCGGTCGGACAGCTTCTGTGCCAAATCGATTTCGTGCAGCGAGAGAATGACCGCCACCTGCTTTTCGCGCACCAGCTGCTTGAGCACGGTCAGCAGTTCCAGCTTGTAGCGAATATCGAGGAAGGAGGTGGGCTCATCGAGCACAATGACCTCCGGCTCCTGGCAGATGGCACGGGCCAGCAGCACACGCTGCCGCTGTCCATCGCTGATGCAGGAAAAATCGCGGTCGGCAAGTTCATCTGCGCCGACAAGTGCAAGCGCCTCGTCCACCTTGACGCGGTCCTCGTCACTGAGCAGACCCAGCCGTCCGGTGTACGGATAGCGGCCTGCGGCCGCCACATCCCAGCAGGTCATCAACTCCGGCCGCACATGCTCGGTGAGCAGCACGGACATCGTGCGCGCAAGGTCACGCTCGGGCAGGGTCTGCAGCGATTTGCCATCCAGATATACCGTACCGCCGATGAGCGCCAGCTGACGGATGAGGCTTTTGAGGATGGTCGATTTACCCGAGCCGTTCGGGCCGATGAGCGTCAAAATCTCACCGCGGTGAACACGCAGGGCGATGTCGCGGATGAGCGGCACACCGCGGTAGCCGACGGTCATTTCTTTTGTTTCGACGAAAGGATGGGACATCTTGTACCTTCTTCTTTAACATGATTGCTTACGAAGCAAGAGAATCTTGCCTACCCGGCAGGGGCGCCGTGCCCACGGCGAGGGGCATAAGGGTGGACACCAAGGTTTCCACCCTTATGAATCCCGTTTCCTTTTGAGATAACACGGCGGCAATTAGAGAACTGAGACTATAAGGAGAACGGCTGTACTGTTCCTCTTCCGTAGGGGCGGACCAATGTGTCCGCCCATTTCCCTACCTTAGATGCTCAAGCTGTTTTCTGTCTGCTACACATGCGGGTTCATCTACGCTGGGTGCGGCATGACAGTGCCGCACGATTTGTGAGCCGGTTATAACAGACAGCATCTGCGTAGATAGATTCTACTAAGCAGAAAAATTCGTAGGTGCCGGGCGTTACAACGTGCCCAAGGGTTGCGCGGCACTGCCATGCCGCGCCTGCGGAGACCTTCCGACCTGTGTAGCAGTACGTTATCTGTGAACCGCGAAAAAGCGGAGAAAGACACGCAAGAGTAACCCGACTGCCGTTCCCCCTTTTCGAAGCGGTCGCCGGTCTCTGGTATGCGCCAGACTATCTAACAATAGGAAACTGGAGTTCCAAGAGGATAGAAACCTTGGTGTCTATCCTTTTGGTCCCCAAGCCAAGGGTTGGCTCCCACTCCCTCTGCGTGAGGACGCAGACTCACCCTCTGGAGGACTTCCGATGCACCATAATATAAATGACGACCGGTGCACCAAACAGGGCTGTTACGGTGCTGATACTCAGTTCCGTCGGTGCAAACACCGTCCGCGCGATGAGATCGCACAGCAGACAGAATCCCGCACCGCCGAGAAAGCACGCCGGTATCATCAGGATCGGCTTTGCCGTGCCGAACAGGCTTTTCGCAAGATGCGGAACCGCGATGCCGACGAACGAGATCGGTCCGGCAAACGCCGCTACACACGCCGAGAGCACGCTCGACAGCAGGATCAGCACCACGCGGAACGCGGCGATATTGACGCCCATACTGCGGGCATACCCCTCTCCGAGCTGGTACGCGCTGATCGGCTTGGACAGCAGGAACACGCACACGAGCGACACCAGCACCACCGGCGTCATCACGCGGATATTGTCCCAGGAAATGCCCGAAAAGCTGCCCATCGACCAGTTATGCAGGTTGACAATATTGGAATCCTCAGCAAAGGTAATGACGAAATCCGTCACCGCCGAGCAGATATAGCCAATCATCACGCCGCTCACAACCAGCAGCGGCATCTGCCGCACGCGCTGCGCGATGAGCAGCACAAAGCCCATCGAGAGCATGGCTCCCGCAAAGGCGGCTGTTATCATGACGGCAGAGCCGAGCACGCGCCCGCAGGACAGCGCGCCGATCATCGTCAGCGCGACCGTCAGCTTGGCACCCGAGGAAATACCCAGCACGAACGGCCCCGCGATCGGGTTGGCGAAAAAGGTCTGCAGCAGAAAGCCGGAGACAGACAGCGCACCGCCGAGCAGGATGGCCGCGAAGATACGCGGCAGGCGAATCTCCCACACGATGACCGCATTGTCGCTGCTGTGCGTCAGCAGAATCTGCGCGACCTCTCGGACAGACAGGTGCAAGCTGCCCGAGTTGACATTCCACACGAATAGCACGGCCAGCAGTGCCAGAAGCACGGCAAACGCGCCCGCATAACGCATTTTAGGCTGCGGTTTCATGGGAAATCCTCTCCTTTCAGGACAGCTTGTGTAAGTATTTCAGGGTGGACGGGTTGCCGTCTGCAATGACGGTATGGAAGTCACGGATCAGCTCGTCCAGTTCCATTGTGGACTGGTACAGGTTCTTCTCCGTACACCATACATTGCCGGTTTTCACGGCCTTGAAGTCCGCAAGCAGCGGGCTTTTTTCCAGCAGCTGGTCAAGCGTCTGCAGCTCACTGTCGATAGTGGCGTTGTAGATCATCACATCCGCGTCCTTGGCTCCGGCGTAAAAACTCTCCATCTGCATGTTGACGGTGGACTTTGCCGTATCGTCTGTCAGATCGTCAAAAATGTATTTCCCTCCTGCCAGACTGATCATTTCCGCGATATAATCCGTGGATTTGCGAACATTTGCCGCACCGTTCGACGTGATGTAAAAGAACGAAACCGTCTTGCCGGCTGCCGGCTTCTGCAGGATATCCACAATGCCGTCCACCTTATCCGCAAATAGCTTTTCCGCCTTGTCCTCGCAGCCGAGCAGCGTACCGTACACCTTGATCCACTCCATGCGGCCGAGTGCGTGCGGCTCGTAGCTGGAACGCTCGACAAACACCGGAATACCCAGCTTTTCGAGCTGCTCCTTGACCTCGGGCGTATGGTAGATCATGGTATTCTCAATAGCAAGATTGCAGTCAGCGGAGTAGATGGTCTCGTAATCCGGCGCGCTGTACTTGCCCGCATAGGTGATCTTGCCGTCCGCCATCGCCTGCTTGGCCTCGTCGATGTACCAGCCGTCCTGCTTGGTGCCGGACAGTGCAATACTGTCCAGCGCATCCAGTGCAACGAACTGGTCCATGACACTCGAGGAGACCAGATAAATGCTGTCCAGCGGCTGCTGCAGCACCACGATATCTGCGTCCAGACCGTCCGGCACGGACGCGTTTTCCGGAACGACCAGATAACGTGCGTCGTCCTTCACGGTAATGAGCGAATAGCCGCCGTCATAGTGATCGACCGAGAAGCACTCGGCATACTCCAAATCCACGCTGTCGGTCGGCTGCATGTCGCTCCACGAGACCGCCGCCTGCGTCTGTGCGGTCGATTGCCGGGCAGTTCCGCAGCCGGACAGACCGCCGAGCAGCAGTGCCGCACTCAGACACCATGCTGTAATTCTTCTCATTTTGCTGCCGGAGCGATGGACGCAGAGTCAAAACGCAGCGTGTACTCGATCTCGTGCGGCTCACTCATTGCGGTAGTGTCGGCTACGACCGGCATCGCCCAGTCAAAGCCCGCAACCGGAATTTCAAACGTGGAGTGCTCATTTTCGATCACAGCATCGTACTTTTCGTCGTTCACCTTCATGTAATCGTAGTTTTTGCTGCTCCAGATGATCTTAGCCGTCACCTTGCCGCCCGAAACGGTCAGCGCTGCGGGAGATTCCACGCTTGCACGGCCGGAGCCGCCGGAAAGCGTTACGTCAGCGGTGTAGGTGCCGTCTGCGAGAGACAGGCTCTCAGCGGTGGTCATTACGCCGTCTGCCAGTGCATCTGCCGGCAAAGAGTCCGCACGGAACACCAGGGTGCGGTCGTACCACTTCTCCTTCTTCTTGCTGAAGGCTGCACAGTCAATACCCTCATCGAGCGCCTTAACCGGAACGGTAAAGCTGTGTGTACCGTCAGCTTCCTCGGTAAACGGAATGTAGCCGGCCTCAGCGGCAGCGGCAGCCTCCTCGCCGGTGCCCATATAGACGTACAGATAACCGGTACCGCCCATGTGCATCTTAGCGGTCATTTCGCCGTTCTTGACGGTCAGCTCGCATGCGTTAACGTTGAACATGTTGGAGCTGGAATCGACGGTTACATCGTAGGTGCCGTCCTTCACTTTGTCACCGGTGATCGGCGTCATGCCGTCCTCAACAACGTCCTCGACATCGGCCATATCGGACGCAGAAGCGACCTGAGAGGTGGTGCTGCTGTCCTGCGCGGAGGTGTCCTTCTGGGTGCTGCCGCCGCAGGCGGACAGGAGCATGAATGCCGCAAATACGGCGCTTAACAGTGCTTTTTTGTTCTTCATTGTGGTTTCTCCTTTGTTTTGCGATATAAACGGGATTTTGATGAATGGTTGCCATTCGGGGCATTTGCGCTTGAGAAGCGAACGGAATCTTGCCTACCCGGCAGGGGCACAAGAGGGTAGACACCAAGGTTTCCACCCTCTTGTGAATCACCCCTTTCCTATCATAGCACGGCGAAAATCAGAGAGACGAGACCGCTCCGAAAAAAAGGAACGGCAGTCGGGTTACCGCAGCGTGTCTTTCTCTGCCTTTTCGCAGTTCACAGACAGTGTACTGCTACACAGGCCGGAAGGTCTGCGCAAGCGCGACACAAGGTGAATTGCCCGAAGGGCAAGAGAGGGTCCCCTGGGGGATAACCGTGTCGCGCAACTCTTTTACGCGTTATTACGCACAGCACCTGCGAATTACACCTACGCATTCTCTCCCCTCTCAACTCTTCACTCTTTCAGCAATTTTCCATTCTCCATTTTCAATTCTCAATTCTGCACACCGAAATCGACAATCAAAATTTCCACAAAAACAGGGTCCGTCCGCATTCCACGGTCCGGACCCTGCTGTTTACTTGATTTACTTCAGGGAATCAATCGCTGCCTGTGCGTGTGCAACAAACAGATCCTGGATTGCCTGCACAGAGCCAAGGCCCTCAACTACGGTGGTTACCTCGAAGCCTGCCTTCTCAAACTCGGTCTTCCAGGAGCCGTCCTCGTCACCTGCCATATCGTTATTGGCGTGGTCGCCTGCAACGATCATCAGCGGACGCAGAACAACCTTCTTATAGCCGCCTGCCTTAACGGCTGCGATTACGTCATCGAGGGACGGAGTTGCCTCAACAGTGCCGACAAAGTAATTGTCGTGGCCTGCGGCCTTGAGGGTCTCCTGCATCTTGGTGTAAACGCTGTTGGAATCCGCCTCGGTGCCGTGACCCATGAAGCAGATTGCGGTCTCGCCGTCGTCGTACTCCTTGGTTGCGTCTACGATGGCATTCATAACCTTCTGGAAGTCATCATCAGAGGTCAGCAGCGGATCACCGAGCACGATCTTCTCGAAGGAATCCGAATAGCCTGCCAGCTCATCCTTGAGGTCGTTGTACTCCAGACCGTTCATCAGATGGGTCGGCTGAACAACCAGGGTCTTTACCTTGTTGTCTACGGCGCGGTCCAGTGCCTCGGTTACGTTGTCGATCTTCTCGCCGTCACGCTTATTTACATGATCGATGATGATCTGGCTGGTAAAGCCGCGGCGTACCGCGTAATCCGGGAACGCCTTCTGCATCGCCTTCTCGATGGCGCCGATGGTCTCACGGCGGCTATCGTTATAGCTGGTGCCGAAGCTGACTACGAGCAGCTCGGTATCGCCGATTTCATCCTGATTCAGCGGATCGTCCAAGGAAGCGTCACCCGTTTCATAGTTTTCGTCCGGATCGGTCTGATCCTGCGCATCGGTCTGTGCAGTGGTGTTATTGTCCTTCGTGTCATCCGCAGCTGCGGTCTTGCTGCCGCCGCAAGCGGTCAGCATGGACATCAGCATGCCGGAAACGATCAGCATAATGCCGAGCTTTTTCAGTTTGCTTACTTTGCTCATGGTTTTCCTCCTTCATTTTGCCTGCAAAGCGAAAGCGCACACTTTGAAGGAAAAAGGGTACGGAAAACACACAGTCCCCCATCAATATATGATGAAAGGGACTGCCTGAATCAAAAATCATGCGGTATCAGTACAATCAATAACTCGTGACCCGGAAGCAGCTTCCCGTACCAACAGACCGGCAGGTTTCCTGACTTGCGGCGCTTAAGGCAATACCGCATAATTGCACAAGAGCGATTTGCAAGTAAATTCTGCGTACTGACGAGGCGTGGTTTTGCGGTAATATTTGATGTATTACCGTGAAATCACAACGAAGTCAGAACACAAAGTTTCCGCAAAGCGCCGCAGCTTTCATCATGCGATGTTGCCTTAGAACTGCCGCCTTCCCGATACCGTAATATCAGTGACGTAAATGGCAGTCCATTCCCCGCTTACAGTGACGAGATCGTGCAGGATTTGCACCTGCTTCCCTTTTACCCGCTGTCCTGTTCGAAAACATACAGCGGCACCGACTGTTCGCTTATTTACTTATTGCGCGGGAAATTCCCGCATTGCACGAGTATTATACTATATTTAACCGTCAATTACAACCATTTTCCGGAGAAAAACGCGCTCTCATGTCTCCTGCGGTCGGAAAACCTTTTTCCGCACGATCAGGTAGCACACAAAGTGCGCCAGGATGGTCAGTATCCACGAGATCGGGTAGGACGCATACAGGATGAACAGCGTATGCTGCACGCGAAAGACCGTAAAAATCCAGATGATACGGAACACACATGCGCCAATCAGCGAGACGATCATTGGCAGCATGGAATAGCCCAGACCACGTATTGTGCCCGCGAGCACATCCATCATGCCGCACAGGCAGTAGGTGACGCTGATGACCGACAGGCGCTGCATACCGAACGAGATGACCTCCAGATCATCCGAGTAGATGTGCAGCAGATGATTGCCGAGCAGATGTGCGCCGTTGCCGAGCACCAGACCGATCAGTGTGACGATGCACATGCAGCGCACGAGTGTCTGGTCGATGCGGTGATAATTCTTTGCACCGAGATTCTGGCTGGTGAAGCTGATGGAGGTCTGATAGAGCGCGTTCATCGAAATGTACACAAACCCCTCAATGTTGGCGGCTGCCGTGTTGCCCGCAACCGTTACTGCGCCAAAGCTGTTGACCGAGGACTGGATAAGTACGTTCGAGATGTTAAAGATAACGCTCTGCATACCGGCAGGCAGACCGACCTGCATGATTCTCAGGAACTTATCCATGTGGAAATGCAGACGGCGCAAGTCGAGATGGCACATGCCGTCCGATTTTACAAGGCACAGCACGGTCAGCGCCGCAGAGACACACTGGCTGAGCACGGTGGCGATCGCAGTTCCGGCAACGCCCATGCCGAGCAGGCACACAAACAGCAGGTCGCCGAGGACGTTCATCACGCCTGCCGCCATCAGGAAGTACAGCGGACGCCGGGTATCGCCCACGGCACGCAGCACGGCGGCACCGAAGTTGTAGATCATGGTTGCCGGCATACCGATGAAATACACCTGCATGTACAGCACAGCCTGGTCGATAACCTCATCCGGTGTGGCCATCAGCGTCAGCATGGGACGTGCGAGCACAACGCCGAGCACGATCAGTATCGCGCCGCCGATCAAGCCGGTGAGCAGCGCCGTCTGGATGGTCTGCTGCACACCATCGTAATCCCGCTCGCCGTAATGCCGCGCGACAAGCACGTTCGCGCCAACCGAAATACCGATGAATGAGTTGACCAGCAGGTTAAACAGCGAGGTGGTCGAGCCGACCGCCGCCATCGCATTGCTGCCCGCAAATTTGCCGACTACAACAATGTCGGTCGCGTTGAACAGCAGCTGCAGCACACCCGAAAGAATCAGCGGCAGCGAAAACAGCAGGATTTTGCTCAGCAGCGGACCGCTGCACAGGTCCATCTCGTAGCTGCGTTTCATTCGTTGAAGCACTTCCCTTCTTGCGTAAAGTTTCTCTATTGCCTATATTATCTATCGGAATATCGGTGGTGTCAATGGGTGATTGTGTTTCGGGGGTATTCATGGTATAGTAAATCTGCAAGTACATAATTATTCGGAATTGAGAGGTAGGTAAAAATGCGTAAAGAAAAAAGATTTGAAGCAGTATATCAGGAAACCGGCATGATAAGTGAGAAAACCATATATGTGGATAAGGAAACCGGCGTAAATTATCTTTTTATTGCAAGCGGCGTTTCCGGTGGATTAACGCCACTGTTAGATGCAGAAGGAAAACCTGTTATTACAAAATAAATTGTAATATGTGCAACACCCCCCGCCTTTGACGGGGGGTGTTATGATCCGCAGGTATCCTGTGATGTTAAGTGGAAATTGTGTTTCCTCGCCATTCATGTTATAGTTAAAAAAGGAGAGGATGGCTATGAAAAAGTATTTGTTATCCGCTTTGCTGCTGGCAGGACTTTGCGTTCATGCCGCTGCGGCTGATTTCGGCACGCTGACAATCTCCTCTGACCGCGAGGTCATAGATGATTCTGTACTGTATGAGCTTGCCGAAGCAGACGAACCCAGCACGCTCACCTTGCGCACACCGAACGGTGAAACCGGCTCTCTGATGTTCGACGGCACAGAGTATCACCTGCAGCCGTGCGGACAGACCGACGAATTCACCTATTCGGTTTTGTTTTCCGCGGACGGCGAAAACGCCTATGGTCTCCCCTACACCGAATGGTTTATGGCCGATTCCGACATTGGGCAGCACATTTTTGATCCGGTGACCGAGTGGGACGCCCGGCATATCTGTTCTGTGCCGCGCTGGCGCGACTGCGGTACACTGTGCCTGACCGGACAGAACAAACTCAAGCCGCCGTATGCGCTGCTGACGCGCTTTTTTGCAATCCATCGAGATCGGAATGCCGCCCTTTCTCTGGAAATGCAGCCCGCTCTGGGACAGCCCCTGTTACTTGCATACCATAACGGAACTTACACGCTGACTGAGACCGATCCGAACCGGTTTATCCGCACCGAGTGGACACAGCTTGTGCCGCTGCCGACGAATGACCTGCGCACGCTGTCCCTCACGCTGATCAACGCCAGCGGCGAACCGCGCCCGCTGTTTACGTTTCCACATCCGGTAACGTATCTGACATTACCTTCTATTGTGTAACAATCAAATTTTCAGGAGAGTCCCCCGCTATGATTAGAGAATTACGAAAAGCAGATATCAATCAAGTTGCCGATATATGGCTGGATACCAATATAAAGGCACATTATTTTATCCCTGCCCAATATTGGAAAAGCAATTTGGAGATTGTGAAAGAACTGCTGCTGCAGGCAACTGTCTATGTCTATGAGGACAATCAGAAGATACAAGGATTTATCGGGCTGAATGGCGAATATATTGAAGGCATTTTTGTTTCTGAGGCAATGCAGTCGCAGAGCATCGGTAAAAGACTGCTGAATTATGTAAAGAATACAAGAAGCAAACTGATTTTGAATGTATATCAAAAAAACACACCAGCAATATCTTTTTATCAAAGAGAAGGATTTGAAATTCAGTACAGCGGCCTGGATGAAGCTACCGGAGAAAAAGATTATGGAATGGCGTGGCAGCAGAAGTAAAAATACAGTTTTTCAAACAGTTATAGAAACACAAACCCCCGTCAAAGACGGGGGCAGCTTGTCGAAAAAGTCAGATTTCTATTTTGTGCTTCGTGCGACAGCACGCATAAAATAGAATTTGCGCAGCAAATTCATAAAAACCGGGGGCGTGGTCCAGACCACCCTCTCTTGCCGCTATGCGGCAATTCACCTTGTGTACCTCGGTTTTTATACAAGGGAAGAAAAAATGTGTCCGGAGGACGCGGTTTTTCTTCAGCATTCGATCGAAAGCGTGGTTTCGATCGAGAGGCTGCTCGAAAAACGATAGTTTTTCGACAGCCTCTACCCCCCGTCAAAGACGGGGTTTTGTTATACCTGAATCGCAAAAAGAAAGAGTGGAAAGCGCTTCACTCTCCACTCTTAACTCTATTAAAATTACTTGCTCTCCAGCAGACGGGTCGTCTCGGAAGAATCGATCAGATTGGTCATGCTGCGCAGGCTGATGCCCAGCGTAGACAGGTTGTGCATCATCGCAGAGGTTGCGGGAGCCAGCACGCCGGCAACGCCCAGACCGATCAGTGAACCGTTAAAGCCGATTACGAAGCGGTAATTGGAGTTGATGCGGCGCATCAGACCCTGTGCAATACGGCGCAGCGCAACCAGCTCAAACAGATTCTCCGCTGCGATGGTGATGTCCGCGATCTCGCGGGCGATGGCCGCGCCGTCGCTGATGGCAACGCCAACGTTAGCCGCCGACAGCGCCGGAGAATCGTTGATACCGTCGCCGAGCATGATGACCGTATGGCCTGCCGCGCGTTCCTGCTCGACAAAGTTTGCCTTGTCCTCCGGCAGAACCTCAGCGCGGTAGTCGTCCACGCCGACCTCAGCCGCGATAGCCGCTGCCGTGCGCTCACTGTCGCCGGTCAGCATGACTGTGCGCTTGATGCCGAGGGCGCGCAGCGCCTTCATCACATCGCGGGCCTCCGGACGAAGCGGGTCTGCGATGCAGATAACAGCCGCCAGCTCACCGCCGATCGCCAGATACAGGTGCGAGAACTCGGGCGGGAGTGCATCGTACTTCTCCTGCTCACCGGCCGGAACCGTGCACTTCTCATCCTCGAAGATAAAGTGTGCACTGCCGATAACGACCTTCTTGTTTTCAACCATGCTGGAAATGCCGTGCGCTACGATATACTCAACCTGCGAGTGCATTTCCTCGTGCGCCAGATTGCGCTCACGCGCAGCGCGGACAACGGCGTTCGCCATGGAGTGCGGGAAGTGCTCCTCCAGGCAGGCTGCAACGCGCAGCATGTCGTCTTCGGAACGACCGCCGAACGGGATAACCCTGGCAACAACCGGGCAGGCATGCGTCAGTGTGCCGGTCTTGTCAAATACAATGGTATCTGCCTGCGCGACAGCCTCGAGGAACTTGCCGCCCTTGACCGTGATATGATACATGCTTGCCTCACGCATGGCGGACAGAACCGCCAGCGGCATAGCCAGCTTGAGCGCACAGGAGAAGTCAACCATCAGCACGGACAGTGCACGGGTGACATTGCGGGTCAGTGCGTAGCTGAGCGCACTGCCGATCAGCGTATACGGCACCAACTTGTCCGCCAGATTGGCGGCATGGCTCTCAGCTGCACTCTTGAGCTGCTCGGACTGCTCAATCATAGAAACGATCTTGTCATAGCGGCTCTCGCCGGAGGACTGGGTGACCTCGATCACGCAGTCGCCTTCCTCGATGACCGTGCCGGCGTAAACCTGCGTACCCGGACGCTTTGCAACCGGCATGGATTCTCCGGTAAGCGATGCCTGATTAACCATGACTTCGCCTTCAACAACCTCACCGTCCAGCGGGATGACGCTGCCCATGCGAACCAGAACGTGATCACCGACAGCGATGTTTGACAACGGTACAAGTACCTCTGCGTCATCGGTTTTGAGCCATACGCGTTTTACGTTGAGCGACATACAGCGCGCCAGATCGTCAACCGACTTTTTGTGCGTCCACTCCTCGAGCAGCTCACCAATATCGAGCAGGAACATAACCGAGCCTGCCGTGGAGAAGTCCCGGCGTACCATCGAAACACCGATGGACAGCGCGTCGAGCAGCTCAACCTTCAGCTCTCTGTGAATCAGGCGCTTGAGACCGCGGCCGAGGAACGGCAGCGACAGCCAGAGCGTGCGTGCAATCTGCAGCGGCGTTGGCAGGAACAACGTGCAGGCAAACTTCGTAATAACCTTGCCGACCAGCTTTTCCTGATACTCACGGTTGAGCGCACGGCCGCTGTGGGTCGGCGTCAGCGCCGTAACAGACGGTGCAGTATAGTTAAACTGAGCGATCGCGCGGATGATATTCTCGCGGTCACCGATGTAGCGGATGACAGCACAACAGGTGCGCTCGTGCACGGCTGCGTTGAGTACACCCGGCTGATTCTGCAGATACGCCTCCAGCAGATCAGCCTGCTCCAGCGTCATGCGGTACTGCTTCATGCGCACACGAAGCCGTCCGCGGCTTTCGTGTTCAATGAATGCTTTCATAGTAAAATTACCTCCAGCTTACTTCCGGTAGATAGGAAAAGAGGGGCTCTGCCCCTCTTTGATATTCGTCCCATGAAAACCAGAAACATGTGCCTCGGTTTTCATTCCCTAAGAGGGAGAAAGCTTCCGAACGGGAACTTTCGGGCGACTTTGGAACGGCTCACAGGCCGTTCTTCCTGTCCGCCAAACCACGGTTTGGCGACAGGTTCTTATGCCTCAACCGGAGCAGCAGTCGGGTCCTCATCGGTCAGCTCAACCTCAATATCTGCATCCTCAACAGCAGCAGCCTCTGCCTCAGCAGCGCGCTTCTCGTTGATCTCCTCTGCGGAAGCGAGGATGTCGCCGACGTTCTCCTTAACGCAGTCAACGGTATTCATAACGGTATCCTTCATGCGAAGAACCGCTGCGGTAGCATGGGTATATACGTTCTTAGCATCCTTGCTGCTCAGCAGCTTGATACCTGCGGAACCGAACAGAGTGCCACCAACAAATACGGCGATGTCCTTGTAAATCTTCTTCATAATATGTTCCTCCTATCAATCTCACTTGCGCTTACAGCCGGTAATCATCGTCATTACCATGCAGAACAACGCGGCCCATGCCCAAAAACGATGCTGCTTCATACAGTACACCTCCAAACATGGTGTGTTTTTTTGTTTGCGATTATCATATCACAATTTTCCCTGCTTGTCGCACAGCTTTAGACATGAAACACACGGAATCGGACATTTTTGCAGTTTGTTGCCGCTAATCTTTAGTTTTATCATCAAAATAGTTGCATTTTGCTAACTTTTTCGAGCTTGTCGGCGGTACTGCGAGGGCGTCAGCTGATAGCGGCGCTTGAACGCCACACCGAACTGACTGGCGCTGTTATAGCCGACCGCCGCCGCAATATCCACGATGGAGAGCGGACTCCGATGCAGCAGTTCGGCAGCATGCTGCACCCGCTTTTCAAGCAGATACTGGTGAATCGGACGACCATAGGTCTGCCGAAATATATCCTTCAGGGCGGTCGGCGAAATGCGGAACCGTGCAGACAGCTGGTCGATTGTAAGCGGGTCGGACAGGTGCGATACCATATACTCCTGTACCTGCCTCACTGTATCGGTCAGATAGTGATCGCGGGAGACGGATTCCGGCGGTATCGTCAGCAGCGGACTGTCTGTGCTGATAAGGTACAGCAGCTCAATGGCTTTGATTGCACTGTAAGCGGCTCTGTCCCGTTCCGGGACGGATTGCAGTGCCGCAGCCAGATTATCAATCCACACCGCGCTGCGCAGCACTACGCAGCCCAGATGCGGAGTGACTCGTGCTTTGATTCGTGCTGCGTTGACCGTCAGACGGCACGGTGCCGCTGCGCTCTGCTCGATGAGCACCAGCTCACCGCTGAACAATCCGTCCGCGACCGAAAGGCTCTGCACACTTGCGCCGAGCAGCAGCAGTACCTCGTGCTCATGCAGGAACACTTGCCGCCCATTGGTCATGGTCAGCCGCAGACCGCCCTGCCGGCAGAACAGCACCTCGCACGGCACCTCGGATGGCTCCGCAGGCATGGCCGGCGGCACGGTCAGCGCGCAGTCAAAATCGCACACGTGCACGCCATCCATCGGCTGGGTCCAGCGTACGCAGCCGGACAGCGATGCGCCGGTATTCGGTTTGAGCAGAGTTTCCAGCACTGCGATTTCCTCCGTTGGTATATATCGGTTTATTAGGTTAGATTTTGCTAACCTGTGTTGAAAAGCAAAGCCGCTGCAAGGCGGCCTTACTCTGCTCATTTATGCAGAAAGGAAAACAGTCCCTTTTTCTCATATCGCTCCTTGGAAAAGGACGTAACGGTGTAGCCGGTAGCGTTTACCGCATCGCGGACAGCCTGCTCATCGAGATCCTGCTCAGTGAGGATAACCGTCTGCCCCTTGCCGTGAGAGGAAGTGACCTTCTTCACAGGAAATGCCTTGCGAACCGCATCGTTGACATGGCTTTCGCACATGCCGCACATCATGCCGTCAACGCCGAGAGTAATTTTCAACATGGGTGTAATGCTCCTTTTGTACCCGAGCTGGTTAGCTTTTACTAACTAACAATATATCACGAAATAGCGCAGATTGCAAGGGGGAATCCTTAGTTTTGCGTAGGAGTTTGCTCATGCAGGATTCGCCGCACCCGCGGCAGGGGCAAGAGGGTAGACACCTGCGGTTTCTACCCTCTTAACTCCCGTTTCCCTTTATTTCTTAGTCTGGCGCAGATTGCCGACATGTGACCGCTGCGAAATAGGGGAACGGCAGAGGATTTTTTCTTCCGTAGGGGAGCACAGTGTGCTCCCATGCCGAAACCTATACGCAGTGCCGGATACCGTTCTGCTACACATACGGTTTACTCTACGCAGGCGCGACATGACCGTGCCGCGCAATTCGTTAGCGCGTTATGATAGACAGCACCTACGAGGATAAATTGTACCAAATGCTTAATCCGCAGGTGCCGTGCGTTACAACGTGCCAAAGAGTTGCGCGGCACTGCTATGCCGCGCCTGCGTAAATGAAATCACCTGTGTAGCAGTAATGTATCTGACACTGCGAACAGGTTGAGAAAGATACGGTAGAAAAAATCCTCTGTCGTACTCCTTTTCGGAGCGGTCACATATCGGTAATCTGCGCCAGGCTATCCAAGGGAAAGGGGTGATTCTCAAGAGGGTGGAAACCGCAGGTGTCTACCCTTTTGTGCGCCCGCGCGGCGTCAGCGCAGATTCCGCTCGCTTCGCAAGCGTCCCACTCCCGATGAGCACCATCATCAAGATTGACAAATACCCGCAAAAAGGGTATACTAATCTCACCCGCGGGTATGGCGGAATTGGCAGACGCGCCAGATTTAGGTTCTGGTGTCCTCGACGTGCAGGTTCAAGTCCTGTTACCCGCACCAGCAAAAAAACGCTGTGGAATCTCTCCACAGCGTTTTTCTTTTGCCTATTTTTACTTGGACAGCTTGCTCTGTGCCTTCTGCTCAAAGCGCTCCTTCGCTACAATAGCGCGCTGGTGCGTGCCCTCACCGATCAGGCCTGCCTCATCATATGCGGCAACCTTGAAGGTGAGCATCTTGCCGTTCGGCGCGATCTCGGTCAGCTCGGTCTCGATGCGAACCTCCATGCCCTCCGGCGTAGCGGCAACGTGGCTTACGTTTACCAGCGTGCCGACCGTGGTCTTACCCTCTTCCAGCTCACCAGCTACACTGCCTGCTGCAGTGTTCTCGATAGCTGCGATCATCATCGGGGTGGCAAACACGGATACCAGACCGCTGCCTACATTGCATGCCAGCTGATCCTTGGTTACGATGAACTTCTTCTCACCCTTAATACCAACCTGCATTGGAATCTCTCCTTTTTTCTATAGTTTCTATAGTAAGATAAATTACTTTCTGCGGATCTCAGTCATGCCGCCCATATACGGCTGCAGCGGCTTCGGAATTGCAACCGAGCCGTCCTCACGCAGATTGTTCTCGAGGAATGCGATCAGCATACGCGGAGGTGCAACAACGGTGTTGTTCAGCGTGTGTGCGAAGTACAGCTCCTTCGGATTCTCCTTGCCGCGGACACGGATGCCCAGACGGCGAGCCTGTGCGTCGCCGAGGTTGGAGCAGGAGCCGACCTCGAAGTACTTCTTCTGACGCGGAGACCACGCCTCTACGTCGCAGGACTTAACCTTCAGGTCAGCCAGGTCACCGGAGCAGCACTCGAGCGTGCGAACCGGAATGTCCATCGAACGGAAGAAGTCAACCGTGTTCTGCCACAGCTTGTCATACCACATCTTGCTCTCTTCCGGCTTGCAGACAACAACCATTTCCTGCTTCTCGAACTGGTGAATACGGTATACACCGCGCTCCTCGATGCCGTGTGCGCCGACTTCCTTACGGAAGCACGGAGAGTAGCTGGTCAGGGTCTGCGGAAGGGTTTCCTCATCGTTGATGGTGTCGATGAACTTGCCGATCATGGAGTGCTCGGAGGTACCGATCAAGTACAGGTCCTCGCCCTCGATCTTGTACATCATGTTCTCCATTTCCTTAAAGGACATAACGCCCTTAACGACATCACCGTGGATCATGAACGGCGGAATGTAGTAGGTAAAGCCGCGGTCGATCATGAAGTCGCGTGCGTAGGACAGGATGGAGGAATGCAGACGGGCAATATCGCCCTTCAGGTAGTAGAAGCCGTTGCCGGAGGTGCGGCGTGCAGCATCGAGGTCAATACCGTCGAAGGACTCCATAATATCAACGTGATACGGAACCTCGAAATCCGGAACGACCGGATCGCCAAACTTCTCAATCTCAACATTCTCGGAGTCGTCCTTGCCAATCGGAACGGACGGGTCAATGATGTTCGGGATAACCATCATACGGTTCTTGACTTCCTCAGCGAAGGTCTTTTCATCCTCCTCGAGCTTGGTCATCTCATCGGCCATTGCCTTAACCTCGGCCTTGATCTTCTCGGCCTCTTCCTTCTGGCCCTTTGCCATCAGACCGCCAATCTCCTTGGACTTCTTGTTGCGCTGTGCACGCAGCTCGTCACAGCGGGTCTTGGCTGCACGGTACTTCGCGTCAAACTCGATGACCTCGTCAACCATCGGGATCTTCTCGTCCTGGAACTTCTTCTTGATGTTTTCCTTTACCGCATCCGGATTGGTGCGGACAAATTTGATATCCAGCATTGTTTCTATATCTCCTTTTACATTATATACATATTATTCTGCCGTGTCGTTCGGCTCTGCATCCTGCGCTTGCTCAGCCTGCTCCAGTGTCGCTTTGGCCGACTGGAACAGTTTGCTGATGTTCTCATCAAAGCCATCCTCGCTGCTGCCCAGCAAACGCTCTTCGCTGTATTTCGTCAGCATTTCGTCATAGGTCTTGCGGGCATCCGCGGTCTGCTTAGCCGCCAGAGAAACGCCGATCTGCGCAAGGTACTGATACACCTCACGCTCCTCCATACGCCGCTCGGTCGCGCCGACTACATCGGTTGCCGCCTGCTCACTGTCGAGCGTCTTGCGCACCTTATCCAGTGCAGTATTCTGCATGTCGTACTGCTTCTGCAAATCTTCCACTTTCTGGGTTGCGCCCTGTGCCACGGTCTGCTGCTGTGTCAGCTGCGAGCTCAGGTTTTCGACCTGCTTGTCCGCACGCGACTGCGCCACATAGCTGATCAGAATCAGCGCAATTGCTACAGAAAACAGTCCGACGATATAAAAGGTCAGCGTGGTGCGGCTGAGCTTTTTCTCCGGTTTGTTCTGTTCCGGCTGCTTATTCTGCTCGTCCATTGCTTGCCTCCTTTATACACGCAGGTTTCGGAGTGCTTCACTGAGCCGCTCCAAATCCTCTGCGCCGTAGTATTCCAACGTCAGCTGGCCGCTGTGCTTACCCTGCTGAATGCTGATCTTGCGTCCGAGGACGCCCTCCAGCTCCTTCTCCAGCTCGGCAATGTAGTCCACGGAAACCTCAAGCGGCTGCTCAGGCTTTTCGACCGGTTTTTTGTTCATGCGCTTGGCCAGCGCCTCCGACTGACGGACCGACAGGCCGACCATCTGTCTGGCTGCCTCTACGCGCTTATCCTCCTCGTTTACCGCAAGGACTGCCCGCGCGTGACCGCCGGAGATTTCGCCTTCGCTGACCATCGTACGCACCTCGGTCGGCAAAGCCAGCAGACGCAGTGCATTTGCTACCGCCGAACGTGACTTGACCACGCGCTTGGAAACCTGCTCCTGCGTCAGTCCAAACTGCTTCATCAGACGCTCATAACCTTCGGCTTCTTCGATCGGGTTTAGGTCCTGCCGCTGCAGATTTTCGATCAGCGCCAGCTCCATGACCTCGTCTTCCTCGGCCTCAAGCACCATCGCAGGAATGTCTTCTAAGCCTGCCTGACGTGCTGCACGCCAGCGGCGCTCACCTGCAATGATCTGGTAGTAGCCGTCCTTCTCGCCCTTGCGTACCGTGATTGGTGTGATGACGCCGTGCAGGCGAATGCTCTCTGCCAGCTCGTCCAGAGATACCTGATCAAAGGCCTTCCTCGGCTGATCGGGATTCGGCTCGATTTTTGCCAAAGGCAGGTTTTTTATGCCGTTATCCAGACTTTCTTCCATTAAATCGCTGGTATCACTGCCGAAAAGGTTGGACAAGCCGCCGCCCAGACCCATTTTTGCGCCTGCCATCAGCTTCTCCCCTTTCGGTCATTTTTCTTCAGAATCTCGTCCGCAAGAGCCAGATAAGCCTCTGCGCCGCGGCACATTCTGTCGTAAGCTGTTATGGGCTTGCCGTGGCTCGGTGCTTCACTCAGGCGCACGTTGCGCGGCACAACAGCCGAGAATACCTCGCCCGGGAAGTGCTTTTTCACTTCCTCAACCACCTGAATCGACAGATTGGTGCGTCCGTCAAACATAGTCAGCAGCACGCCTTCCATCACCAGCTTGCGGTTGAGCGCCTTCTTTACCATGCGCACGGTCGTCATCAGTTGACTCAGACCTTCAAGCGCGTAATACTCGCACTGCAACGGCACCAGAAAGCTGTCGGCTGCACACAGGCAGTTGAGAGTCAGCAGACCGAGTGACGGCGGACAGTCGATAAATACATAGTCGTAATCGTCCTTCACCTGATCGAGTACGTTTTTCAGACGATACTCTCGGTCGGACATTCCAATCAAATCCAACTCAGCGCCCGCCAGATTAACATTCGCGCCCAGCAGATCAACCCACTTAGTCGATACGATGGCGCTCTTGACATCCGGTTGGTCGGCTACAATCAGGTCGTAAATCGAGGTTTCCAGTGAGCGCGGATCCACGCCAAAACCGGAGGTTGCATTGCCCTGCGGATCGAAATCACACAGCAGAACGCGCTTTTCGCGCTCCGACAACGCTGCCGCGAGGTTGATAGCGGTTGTAGTTTTTCCCACGCCGCCCTTTTGATTGGCAAACGCGATAATCTTCCCCATAGTCATTTCCTCTCGTCCATGGTTTTTTTCTACGGATTTCATTATATCACATTGCACTTTTAATTGCAAAGCAATCGCAGTATTTTTACAGCTGTTTCACGTGAAACATCAAGTATTTTGCCGTTTTACAGGATACAACTGGTAAATTAACCGGCTTTTGTTTCACGTGAAACAAAAGAGAGCCGTTCGGCTCTCTTACCTTATTATATATACTTCTACACGCTTTCCGACTTTCTCCAACTTTACCCAGAAGTGCTGTCCGTAACAGCACGTAAAAAGATCGCGCGACACTGTCATGTCGCGCCTGCGTAGAGTAGCTGACATGTGTAGCAGTACATTATCTGTGAACTGCGAATAGTCTACGAAAGTCATACAAGAGTAATCCAACTGCCGTTCCCCTTTTTCGCAGCAGTTGCCGCTCTCCGATTTTCGCCGTGCTTCCTAAAGGGAAAGGGGTGCTTCACAAGAGGGTGGAAACCGTAGGTGTCTACCCTCTTGTGCCCCTGCCGGGCAGGCAAGTCAGGTTCGCTTCACAAGCGACCATTAAATGTTTCACGTGAAACAAAATCCGCCCTCCTGTGGAACAAAAGTGTTTCACGTGAAACATCAGCTCTTTGCGTGCGGAATATTGATTGTCAGCGTAATTCCATCCTCGTTTTCCTGCCGGTCTACGGTTGCACCGATTCCGGCGTCTACCATTACGCCGACCGCCCGATTGAGCGTATTCAGGAAAAACCGCACATCCTTAATAAGCCGCACAACATTATCCTTATGCGGCGGCTCCGCTAACTCCGGATGCTTTTTCTGCTCCAGCAGGTTCTCGATATACTCCTCCGATCGGCTGACGTTTAATTCGTTCTCGATAATATAGTGTGTGGCGTTCATCCGTTCCTCGTCATCACGCAGACGCAGCAGACAGCGCGCGTGCCGCTCTGTAAGGTTCGCACTGCGAATCAATTCCATATTTTGCGGAGAAAGCCGCAGCAGACGCAGCTTATTTGCCACCGCGGACTGTGTTTTCCCCACTTTGCGCGCGGCTTCCTCCTGCGTCAGTCCGTACTGATCGATCAGACGCTTGAAGCCATAGGCTTCCTCGAAAAAGTCCAGATCACGCCTTTGCAGGTTCTCCACGAGCGCAATCGCCGAGGAATCCTCGTTATCCGCCGCAATCAGCAGACACGGTACATCGTTAAGCCCCGCAACACGCGCAGCGCGCAGCCTTCTCTCCCCTGCCACAAGCTCGTAACCGCCTCCGGGCGCACGCCGTACGGTCAGCGGATTGAGTACGCCGTACTGCCGGATGCTCTCTGCCAGCTGCGCGATTGCCTCCGGATCAAAGTATTTCCTCGGCTGATTGGGATTGCGCGCAATCTCACTCACGCGAATACGCCGCAGCGTGCGATCCTCTTTGCCGGAAACCAGCGTTAATACAGACATCATGGTCAACCACTCTCCAATTCGTCTTATCGTTCATTTTATTCGCGCTTATCTCTGCCGCACCATCAGCAGAAATGTCGCCCTTGGTAATAGATTACCATATAATTACATATTTACAAGTAAAATCGACCGCGCAATCTGCAAAATCCGACGAAAACATGACAAATTCTACCTGATATCTATATTTTCCCCTATTTTCGGACAAAAAATACCCTCTGTAATTTTCCGTACAGAGGGGTACTTTCCGTATATTTCTCGCCTGATTTACAGCGGCGAAGTCTGTATTTTCTTGAAGCGGCGCGGATACTTTTCCGGTGTTTCCTGCGTTTTCTGCAGGCGCACGATGGCGCGGGAAACCTCATCGAACGGCACAGTGTAGTGCAGCACTTCAGCGTCCGGCGCACCGAGAACCGTGCGGGCATTTGCCGCTGTTTCAACTTCCTCTGTGCAGTCCTCGGCCTTCATGGCGAGGAACGCACCGCCGACCTTGACCATCGGCAGTGCCAGTTCACTCAGCACGCGCAGATCGGCTACCGCACGCGACACCGCCAGATCAAACGTGCCGCGGTTGTCTCTGGCGTAATCCTCCGCACGGGCATGCACCGCCGTGACGTTGGTCAGACCCAGATCGGCAATGACTTCATTTAGAAAATCAATGCGCTTGCGCAGTGCATCGAGCAGCACAAACTCGGTCTGCGGGCACAGAATCGCCAGCGGCATGCCCGGAAAACCGGCTCCCGTTCCCACATCGAGCACGCGTCCATTCTGCGGCATATACGGTGCAAGTGCCGCGCAATCGAGGAAATGCCGGGTCACGATTTCGGTCGGATCGGTAATGGCAGTCAGATTCATAACCTTGTTTTTCTCGCGCAGAATCTCGGAATAACGCAGTAAGTTGTCCGCTGCAGACGGACACTCTGCGACTCCCAGCTCGCGCAGACCGGCGGTCAAAAGCTCGCGTTCGGTCATGCCTTTTCCTCCTTTTTATGGGTCTCGATGTAGATCATCAGTGCCGTGATATCCGCCGGTGAAACGCCCGAAATACGGACCGCCTGACCGAAATTCAGCGGCTTGACGGCGTTCAGTTTCTGGCGTGCCTCCAGTCGCAGCGAGTCCACCTCGTTGTAGTCCAGATCGAGCGGCAGCGGGCGGCTCTGCAGCTTACGGTACTGCTCCACATCACGCATCTGGCGCTCGATATAACCCGCGTATTTGACGCGGATTTCCACCTGCTCACGGATAACAGCGGGCAGCTCCGGACGCTCAGGATCGAACATTGCAAGGTCCGCATAGCTGAGTTCCGGGCGGCGCAGCAGGTCGATCAGCTTGCAGCCCGCCTTGAGCGGTGTAGAGTTTTTACCCGCAAGAAAGCCGTTCAATTTATCGCTCGGCGCCACGCCAACCGAGGCTGTGCGGTCGATCTCTGCCTGCACTGCTTCGTACTTTTTACGCACATTTTCGCCGCGTTCCGGCGAATTCAAGCCAACTCGAACACCGATCGGCACCAGACGTTCATCTGCGTTATCCTGCCGCAGAAGCAGGCGGTATTCCGAGCGTGAGGTCATCATGCGGTAGGGTTCGCTCGTGCCGCGCGTCACCAGATCATCAATCAGCGTACCGATGTAGCCGTCCGCACGGTCGAGTATAAGCGGCTCCTCCCCCTTGATTTTGAGCGCGGCGTTGATGCCCGCAACCAATCCCTGCGCCGCCGCCTCCTCATAACCGGACGAGCCGCAGAACTGGCCTGCGCCGTACAGTCCGGGCACCTTTTTCGTCTCGAGCGTCGGCCGCAGCTCCAGCGGGTCGATGCAGTCATATTCGATGGCGTACGCCGGCCGCATAATCTCCGCGTTCTCCAATCCCTTGACCGAGCGCAGCATCTCGCGCTGCACGTCGAACGGCATGGACGACGAGAAGCCCTGCACATAGACCTCCTCGGTGTCCAGACCCATCGGCTCAAGGAACAGCTGGTGGCGCGGCTTATCCGCAAAGCGCACCACCTTGTCCTCGATAGACGGACAATAGCGCGGTCCCACGCCCTCAATCTGGCCGCCGTACAGCGGCGAACGGCTCAGATTTGCGCGGATGATTTCATGTGTTTTCGCGGTTGTGTAGGTCAGATAACACACCGCGCGGTTGTCCGGCGGGTGGTCGGTCTCAAACGAAAACGGGATGATCTCATCCTCACCGGCCTGCTCTGCCAAATCGGTATAGTCGATAGAACGGCGATTGATGCGCGGCGGCGTACCCGTCTTAAACCGCTGCAGCCGCAGTCCCAGACCGCGCAGCGACTCGGTGAGCGGCTTGGCTGCCGCCATGCCGTCCGGACCGGATTCACGGGTGTACTCGCCGATGATCACACGTCCGCCGAGGAATGTGCCGGACGCAATGACAGCCGCCTTGACCGGATGTCGTGCACCGATAGCGGTAACAACCGCGGAAACGGCACCGTTCTCCACCTCAACGGACACGATCTCGTCCTGCATGAGAAACAGATTTTCCTGCCGCTCAAGCGTGTGCTTCATATACTCTCTGTATTTAATGCGGTCGGCCTGTGCACGCAGCGAGTGCACTGCCGGTCCCTTGCCGCGGTTGAGCATGCGGTACTGGATGCAGGCCGCGTCAGCCGCACGCGCCATCTCACCGCCGAGCGCATCTATCTCGCGTACAAGGTGTCCCTTAGCTGTGCCGCCGATCGCCGGATTGCACGGCATATTGCCTACGGCGTCCAAATTGATCGAAAAACACGCTGTTTTTGCACCCAAACGTGCTGCAGCCAGCGCCGCCTCAATACCGGCATGACCGGCGCCGATCACCGCTACATCAAAGCTCTCTGCCGAAAAAACCGTCATTGGCGCTCTCTCCCCTTTCAAAAAATTCCTGTGATTTCGGTTGTGTGAAACCTGTGCGTAACTGTTGATAACTCTGTGGATACTGTTGATAACTTGTGAGTTTTTGACCACATTTTTATACACGCAGTTTTATTTTCATTTTATTATTACAATAAGTAGTCGAATATAGGGCAATTTTTCTGGTTATCCACTATATCTCGTATACCGCCGGATAGAAGTTGTGCACAAGTGGTTTTTATTCTATTTTTCACTCGCAATCATCCGTTAATCATCCTGCAATCATCCGGTAGACATACAGTATATATCATACACGATTTCAGCACAAAATAAAAGAGGACGTTTGCACAGATTGCAAACGTCCTCTCTGAATTTTAAGTGCAATTTCTCTTAATAACAGCTGCAGCAGCATCACTTTCCGACGCAGAAGTCGCTGAAAATGCGGGTGACAACGGCATCGGTCACGGTTTCGCCGGTGATCTCGCCCAGTGCGGTAATCGCGCCCTCGGCGTCCATCACGACCGCGTCCGGCGTCATACCGGACTGCGCCGCATACAGCGCTGCTTCACAGCGTTCGGCAGCACGCGCCAGCGCCGCCGCCTGTCTTGCGTTAGTGATGAGCGCACCGTCAAACGCACCGTCGCCCAGACCCACGGTTCGCGGGATAAGATTGAGCAGCTTATCCAGTCCGTCACCGGTTTTCGCAGAAAGCGGCACGATATGCAGGAAGTGCTTTTTCAGCAGCTTTTCATCCAGCTGCTGCGGCAGATCGACCTTGTTGACAACCGCGATCGCGCGGTGGCCTGCCGAGCGTGCCAGCACGAGCATATCCTCGTCGCTGATGGGCTTGGAGCCGTCGAACACAGCCAGGATGAGCGAGGAAGCCGAAGCCTCCGCCATCGCCCGGTCAATGCCCGCCTGCTCCACCGGATCGTCCGTGTTGCGCAGACCCGCCGTATCGGTCACGCGCAGCAAAATCTGCCCGACCTTGACATTCTCCTCGATGAGATCGCGGGTCGTGCCCGGAATATCAGTCACGATCGCCCGCTCGCGACCGAGCAGCGTGTTCAGCAGCGTGGACTTGCCTGCGTTCGGTCTGCCGAGGATGACGCACGGTACGCCTTCTCTAAGAATACGGCCGCGCTCGTAGCTTTCCGCCATGCTGTACAGACGGCTTGTCGTGCGGTGCAGCAGCGCCGCCGCGTCCTCGAACAGCACCGGATCAATGTCCTCGTCCGGGAAATCCACGACCGCGTGAAAATGCGCCACCATGCCGAGCAGCTCATCGCGCATCTGCTGCACGGGAGAGCCGACCGCGCCCATGACCTGTGCCGCCGCATTCTGCGCCGCCTCTGCGGTGCGCGCGGTGATCAGATCATGCACGGCTTCAGCCTCAGAAAGGCCCATTTTGCCGTTTAAGAAGGCGCGGCGGGTAAACTCACCTGCCTCTGCCTGCCGCACGCCCTGCGCGAACAGAGCGTCTAGGCCGGCACACAGCACGGCTGTCGAGCCGTGGCACTGCAGCTCCGCCATCGTTTCACCCGTATAGGTGTGCGGTGCATGCAGCGCGACAGCGTAGCAGCAGTCGATCACATTGCCGGACTTGTCCGTCAGCGTGCCGTAAACCAGCTTCTGCGAGGGTGCTTCCGTAAGCGGCTTGCCGTTCTTCGCCTGAAAAACGGCATTTATCGCTTCGATTGCGCGTTCACCCGACACGCGGATCAAACCGATCGGTCCGCCGGAGGAGGAAATTGCGGCAATCGTATCGTTCATAACGAATACCCCGATTTAACCGCGGTCACGGTTGCGATAGCTGTTATCCGGCGCAATAACAACGCGGCGACCCGGCTCGGTGCCGGTCGAATAGGTGGTCACACCGTTGAATTCCTGCAGCGCGGCATGGATAATGCGGCGCTCATACGGGTTCATCGGCTCGAGCGTCATGGAGCGATGCGCCTTAACGACCTTCATCGCCATCTTGCGGGCCAGGCGCTCCAAGCTTTCCGCGCGCTTCTCGCGGTAGTTTTCGGTATCGACAGACAGACGAACGTGCTCATCCAGTGCGTTATTCAGCACCAGAGAGCCGAGGTACTGGATGGCATCCAGCGTGTCGCCGCGGCGGCCGATGATCGGGCCCATATCCGGACCGGAAATCTCCAGACGAAGCTGGTCGCACTCTACCTGCGGCAGGGTCTTAACCTGACCCTCAACGCCCATCTTTGCCAGCAGACCGGTTACAAAATCGGTAGCCAGCTTTTCCGCCTGCTGCATGCCTGCTTCGGAAACCGGGATCAGCTCACGCTCCTTGGGAACGGACGGTGTGATCGGACGGTCCTCACGCGGGCGGCGCGGACGGCGGTCACGGCCATTGCGGTCGCTGCGGTCACGGCGCGGACGGTCGCTGCGCTCACGGCGCGGCGGACGCTCAAACTCCAGCTTTTCCGGTACAAAGTCTGCCGGAGCAGCCTTTACCAGACGCGGCGTGTTATCATCCGTGGTGATGGACAGCTTCTGCGGCTTCTCTGCGGGTTTCTCCTGCTTCGGAGCCGGCTTTTCTGCCTTGACAACAGGCTTCTCCTGCTGCTTGGGTTCGGTCTTGGGCGCGGGCTTGCGCTCCTCCTTCTTAACCTCCGGCTTTGCCGCCGGAATGTCCGGTGCTTCGTAGGTTACGCGCACGCGTGCCGGCGTTGCGCCGATACCCAGAAAGCCCTTTTTGCCAATCTCGAGTACCTCTACCGATACATCGTCGCGCTCCAGACCGAGCTGCTTGAGGGCATTCTCGACTGCTACGTCACGGTTTTCACCGGTAGCCTCTAAAAACTTCTGCATGATTTACTTGTCCCCCTTTTTGTTCTTTGCGTTCTGGGACTGCTGCTTCTGTGCAGCCTTGTGTGCTTCACGCTTGGCCTGCTTCTCTGCCTCGATGCGGGCAGCCTCAGCAGCCTGCTTGGCCTCCTGCTTGCCGCGGAGCGTCTTGGTGAGGATGATCTCCTGTACGCAGGTAAATACGTTGTTGAAGATCCAGTAGATGCCGATCGCACCCGGAAGAATGAACGCAAAGTACAGCGACATCAGCGGCATCATAAAGTTGAGCATCTTCATCTGACCTGCTGCCGCAGAGTTCTGCGTGCCCTGCATCTTCTGCATGATGTAAGAGGACAGGAATGCGGTCAGACCAGACAGGATCGGGATGATCCAGATAATGCTCGGATGAGAGATAGACGGTGTATCAGCCAGATTCAGACCAAAGAAGTGGAAATCCAGCGGGAAAATGGTCTCGCCGCTCTGCAGGCAGTTGGTAACAGCATCCGAGAAATGGCCGCTTCCGTCCACGAAAGCGTTCAGCTTCTCGGCGATCAGGATCTGAACGGTGTAGTTTGCGCCCGCAAGCTGATCCAGACCGATCATCTGCGCCAATGCGATAACTGTCTCGCGGCTCAGGCCGACGATGTACTGCAGCGGCTGCTGAACCGCGTAGTACAGACCCATCATGATCGGCAGCGGGATGAGGTTGGGCAGACAGCCGCTCATCGGGCTGACGCCGTGCTTCTCATACAGCTTCTGCATCTCCTCGTTGAGCTTGACACGGTTGTTCGCGTACTTCTTCTGCAGCTGCTGGAGCTCGGCGTTCATCGCGCTCATGGCGAGCATACTCTTCTTGCTCTTGATGGTCAGCGGGATGCAGACCAGCTTTACCAGCAGCGCGAACAGGATAACGGCAAGACCGTAGTTCTGTACAATGCTGTACAGCCACTGCAGGAGCAGGCCGAACGGTCGAACGATCAAAATACCGAACAGCTTCGGATCTTTGATCAGGTTAGAAAGTTGATCCAGGGTCATAAAAACCTCCATGTTAAATTGTAAAACGACACAGTGAAAAGGATTTTGCAAAGCAAAATCCTCACTTTACCGCCGTAAGGCGGTATTTCATCGGAAATTCTCCGAATTTCCATAAATTCCGGGGACATGTGCCTCGGAATTTATACAAGAAAGAAAATCTGTGTGCCGCAGAGCGACGCGCAGATTTTCGCCCGGGACATATCCGCGTTTGACGTGGTATGTCCTCCTCGTCCGAAAGCGTGGTTTCGGACGAATTAAGGAACCGGGTCATAGGGTCCTCTCTTAGAGAAAGGATTGCAGCGGCAGATGCGCTTAAACGCCAGCCAGCCGCCCTTGAGTGCACCGTATTTCTCGATGGCCTCGATCGCATACTGCGAGCAGGTCGGGATATACCGGCAGCAGGGCGGTTTGTTTGGAGAAATATACCGGCGATAAAACCGGATCATCGCCAGCAGCAGCCGCTTCATGTCCGAGCTGCCGCAACCTTGTTGTCCTTCAAGGCGCGCAGCAGCGATTTTTCGATTTCCTGATAACTTGCGCCTACGGCCCGTACCCGTGCGACCAGCACAAGGTCGATGCCGTCGGCAAATTTGTCCTCGTTGAGACGGTACGCCTCACGAAACAAACGCTTGATGCGGTTTCTTTTCACCGCACACGCCAGCTTGGCACTGACGGTGAGTCCCAGCCGGTTGTAGCCGAGCTTGTTCCTGCGGCAGTAGATCACAACGTGTTTTCCTGCCGTGGACACACCACGATGATACAATCGGCGGAATTCGTGGTTTTCCTTTAAGGATACTGTTTTTTTCATCTTCTGATGCTCCCGTTTTTTCCTGATGCCCTCGAAAAAAACGTATTTTTTCTTTGCATCTGATGGTTTGCAAAGCTGATTTTACTGTTTCGTTCGTTTCGGTCAGTAAAATCCGAACCGGAATACCGTATTTTCGCTGCATGGACTGCACCCTAAATAGGATGACCGCTCCACCGACGGCTGGAGTGGTGTTGCCCGTAAACGAAAAAACGAGCCGCACGAATGCGGCTCGTTACGAACTCTTTTGCGCCGCTGGCGCGAATTTTCGGGAAGTCTGAATACTCCCTTTACAGGCTGTCATTAAGCAGACAGCTTAGCGCGACCCTTAGCGCGACGGCGTGCAAGTACCTTGCGGCCGTTGGACGTGGACATACGCTTACGGAAGCCGTGCTCCTTGGAGCGCTGACGCTTCTTCGGCTGGAACGTTCTCTTCATAACTTTGTGCACCTCCCTGTTCTAAAATTTACAGATGGGCACCGGCATAGGTCCGGCGCAAGACGCGGGCATATGCCGCTGCCTGTCTGCATAATAGGATACGATATTTATTATCCTATATAGGTTCGATTTTGTCAAGTATTTTTTCCAACCCTCGGAACGAATTTCAGCAGTTTGCACAGGTTGTCAACATGTTGTGGATAAATAGAAACATATGCTCAATGGCTTGCGGAATCTCGGTTTTCAGCAATCTGTGGATTTTCGGATTTTCGCGGAAAATCCGTCTATTCTCGATGAATTTTTGCAGAAATTCCGCAGTTTTCATAAAAAACTCCGTGCATTTTTCCCAACCAGCTTTAATTTCCGATTATTTTGACGTAAAAAACGCCGATTTTTTTAAATTCCGCGAAGTAAATAAACCGGTTCGGCTGTTCAAAATCATGCTGCCACGCGACACGCCGCCGAACAGTTATCCACATCGACGCATTGAACTTGTGGATAAAATATGCTATTATAAAATAGAATCATTATCGACAGGAGGCGCCCTATGGCAAACAATATATTGGAGATGGCGCTCGAGCAGCTGGACTTCCCTCCTTCCACCATTTCCGCTTGGTTTGACGACGTAACGGTCGTTTCCTTTGGGGATAATCGGCTGGTGCTGCACTCTCCGGTGCCCTTTAAGAAAGAATTTATCGAGTCCAAATTTATCGCTCCTTTACAGGAGGTGCTGCACAACCTAACCGGCGACCCGATCACGGTCGTTGTAGTGACCGGCGAATACACCGCGCCGAGCACGAGCACTTCTCCGTATGACGACTACACATTTGAGCGTTTTATCGTTGGTTCGAGCAACAAATTCGCGCATGCGGCTGCCCTTGCGGTTTCGCAGCGCCCGGCGGCAGAGAACAACCCGCTCTTCATCTACGGCAACTCGGGTCTGGGCAAAACGCATCTGATGTATGCGATCGCAAACGTGCTTCGTCGCACCCATCCGGAATACCGCATTATATATGTAAAGGGTGAGGATTTCACCAACGAGCTGATCACCGCCATCCAGGAAGGCAACGTACAGGCGTTCCGCAACAAGTACCGCATGGTTGACCTGCTGCTGCTGGACGACGTGCAGTTCATCGCCGGCAAGGAGCGCACGCAGGAAGAATTTTTCCATACCTTTAACGCGCTTTACGAGGCAAAAAAGCAGATCGTGCTCACTTCCGACCGTCCGCCGAAGGAAATCAACACACTCGAGGACCGCATGAAGACCCGTTTTGAATGGGGTCTGCTGGCTGATATTCAGCCGCCTGATTTTGAGACCAGAATCGCCATTATCCGCGATAAAGCGGTCAAAATGGGCGTTGAACTGCCCGATGACGTATCCAACTACATTGCAGAGAATATCCAGGCAAATATCCGCCAGCTCGAAGGCGCGGTCAAAAAGATCAAGGCCATGCACGAGCTGATGGGCGAACGCATCACGGTTTCGCTTGCAGAAAACGCGATCGACGCGTTGCGCACCGAGAATCCGGGTCTCAATCCGACACCGGAGCGCATTATGGAAGCGGTAGCGAACTACTTCTATATCCCGGTCGAGCAGATGATCTCGCAGAATCGCTCCAAGGATGTAGCCTACCCGCGGCAGATGGCGATGTACATGATCCGGCAGGAGCTTGAATACTCCTTCCCCGATATTGCAAAGATATTCAAGCGCGACCATACCACCGTCATGCACGCCTGCAACAAGATCGAGGAGGAGCGCAAGAACTCCCGTGAGACCGAGGACGTCATCAAAAAGCTGCATAATAATATCCGCGGCGACGGCTGATCTTTACCGTGCATTCGTGCAAAACAACTTTTCCACAGCCTAAAAATGCACAGTTTAATTATCCCCAACCAACCTGTGGATTCCACATGGATAACTCTGTGGATAAATAACGGGGTTATTTTCACTGTGTATCGTTTATTTTTCATCCACAACCTCCTGTGTACGACATTTCCCGCGCCATACCTGAAGATTTTCGGGTTTTCCCCAATTTCCCCAGGTACTACTACGAATACTATATCCTATCCTTCTATTCTGTGTGATCTTTCTCGCCGCTGGCAATGCCTGCTGAAGGCTGTTCGTGTGTCGAGGACACAGTCATTAAGAGGTGTGTGTAATCGCACAGTATTCGCCGGTGTGTATTTATAAATATGCAGACATTGCATAAATTGATTCTTTGTTTTATTTCCATTTCTGAGAGGAGCAACTATGAAGTTTTCCTGTGAAAAAGAAACCCTGCTGAATCTGCTCAACATCGCCTCCCGCGCAGTAACCGGCAAAAGCTCGATGCCGCTGCTCGAAGGTCTGCTGCTGGCAGCCGATGCAGACACTCTGACCATCACCGGCTACGATCTGTCCATGGGCATCCGCACGACCGCGCAGGTCGATGTGGTAGAGCCCGGCAGAATCGTGCTGAATTCCCGCCTGTTCTGTGACATCGTTCGCAAGCTGCCGCAGGACGTGGTCTACCTTGAGACCGACGACAAGCTGATGACCACCATCAAGTGCGGCCGTTCAGTGTTCAACCTGATGGCCAGCGAGGCTGACGAATATCCGGCTCTGGCTGATGTGGCCAGCGACAAGGGGCTCTCTCTGCCGCAGCCCATCCTCAAGAGCATGATCGCGCAGACCATTTTCTCGGTTTCGGATAACGAATCCAAGCCCATCCACACCGGCTGCTTGTTTGAAATCGAAGGCAGCCGCCTGAACGTCGTGGCCGTTGACGGCTACCGCCTGTCTGTACGCCGTGAGACCGTCGAGGGCGTTCCCGGCGATATGAAGTTTGTTGTGCCGGGCACGTCCCTGCGCGAGATCGAACGAATTCTGGACGATGATGACGATATTGTCGAGATTTTCCCGGATTCCAAGAACATTTTGTTTCGCATCGGCAGCACGACTCTCATTACTCGTCTGATCGACGGCGAGTTTCTCAACTACCGTGCGGCCATTCCGAAGGAGTTCGAGCACGAGGTTTCGGCGGATCGCCAGGAGCTGATCCAGTGCATCGAGCGTGTCTCTCTGATCGTGTCGGAAAAGCTGAAAAACCCGATTCGCTTCCACTTTGACGGCTCGTATGTGCAGATGTCGTGCGTGACCGCGATCGGCAAGAGTTATGACGAATGCCCGTTTGACGGCTCGATCGAGAACCTTGAGATCGGCTTCAACAACCGTTACATTCTGGAGGCGCTGCGCGCAGCCGGCGATGAGCAGGTGAAGCTGCAGCTCAAGGGAGCGCTCAACCCGATGATCATTTCGCCGATGGAAGGCGATAAATACACCTATCTTGTACTGCCTGTGAGACTGAAAGCCAATGACTGAAATTAAAATTGAAACCGAATTCATCAAACTTGATGCACTGCTCAAATTTGCAAACCTGGTAAGCTCCGGCGGCGAAGCGAAGATCCGCATTGCCGAGGGCGAAGTGCTGGTAAACGGCGAAATCTGCACCATGCGCGGCAAAAAGCTGCGTTCCGGTGACACGGTGGAGCTGGACGGCGAGCAGGTATGCATCAAATAAAATAAACACAGTGTACGATAATAAACGCGATTTTGTGCGTTCGTTATCGTACAAAATGTTCAATACGGAGAAGTCCATGTACATCAAGTCGTTAAAACTGCAGAATTTCCGCAACTATGCGGACGAATCGTTTGCGTTCGATCCGGCGGTCAACCTGATCTGCGGCGAAAACGGACAGGGCAAAACCAACCTGCTCGAAGCGGCAGCGGCCTGCTCGACCATGCGGCTGTTTCGCACGGCCCAGAAAAAAGAGGGGCTGCGGTTCGGAGAGAATCATGCCTTTATCTTCGCTGATTTTGTCGCGCAGGAGCGCGATATCTCGCTTGAACTGCGGTTTTCCCGCACCAAAGCGATGGAAATCTACAAAAACGGTGTGCGGCAGAAACGCCAGTCGGACGCACAGGGACTGCTCAAAACCGTGCTGTTCTGCCCGGAGGATCTGATGCTCGTCCGTGCCGGAGCGGCGGCTCGCCGCCGATTTCTCGATACCGCGCTGTGCCAGATGCGGCCCAACTACGCACGCTATCTCGAGGAGTACAACCGTCTGCACGAGCATAAAACGCGCATTCTGCGCGACAGTGAAGAAAAGCCTTCCCTGCTCTCCATGTGGGAGGATTTCTCGCTTCGCATGGCGCATATCGGCGCGCAGATTATCCGCTACCGCGCGTACTACTGCCGTAAGCTGCTCAAGGCTGCGGCCGCCGTCTATGCGGATATTGCGCCGCACGAGGTGCTCTCCGGTGTGTACAAGACCGTGTCGAGCGTCACCGACCCGTTTGCAGACGCTCGAACAATCGAAAAGCAACTTATCGACCATGTGTTCAGCCATAAAACCGCCGAGATTGCGGCTAAAAGCTGCCTTTCCGGTCCGCATAAGGATGACTTGGAGCTGTTATTGGATGGCCGCAGTGCCGCTTCCTTCGGCTCGCAGGGACAGGTGCGGACCTGCACACTGTCGCTTAAAATCGCCGAGCGTGAGCTGTTCTTTGACGAGGACGGCGAGTATCCGGTGCTGCTGCTCGACGATGTGCTCAGCGAGCTTGATCGCCGTCGTCAGGACTTTGTGCTCAACCGCATATCGGCGGGTCAGGTCATGATCACCTGCTGCGAGGACGGTATCTCGGAAAAGCTGCGTGCAGGCGCGGTTTTCCATATCCAAAACGGCAAAAAATCCGCAGAAACACACTAAAATCACATATTTTTACAAACTATTGCACGGCGGGAACAGATACCACCTCGAAATTCCCTGCCGTGCCCTTGTTTTCTTTCAAAAAAACAGAGAAATATTTGTTTTTCCTTAGGTTTAGGGTACACAATTAGTGAAAAAAGTGGTATAATTAAATCCAGTTAGTAATTAGGAATTGGGGTGTCGCGCACCGCGCGATTGTTGAAACGGATAGAAAATCCGCAGGACTTTAATTACGCATTACTAATTTCTAATTATTCCGGAGGAATAGAATGTATTTACATTTAGGTCAGGACTACATTGTGCCCTTGCAGAGCGTAGTTGCGGTGTTCGATATGGACACGGCGACCGCATCCAAGCGCACGCGCCTGCTGCTCGAACGCCTGCAGGACGAGGGACGGATCATCGAGCTGTACGACGATCTGCCGCGCGCGGCTGTGCTGTGCGAAAACGCCCTCGGTGAGACCCTGTACCTGACGCAGCTTTCTCCGCAGGCTATTCAAAGACGTGCGGAAAAGGGCTACGCAGTTTGATAATTGAAAATTGAGAATGGGTAATGGAGAATGAAGGTTCGGCGCGGTGCGCTGTGATTTAATAAAAGCATAACCGCGCAAGGATAGCGGCATTTTCCATTTTCAATTCTCAATTATTTTGTTCCCGCAATTTCTGGAAAGGAAATTTAACGATATGAGTGAAGAAATCGAAATCAAGGACGAAGTGCTCGACCTGAAGGTTACCGAGACCTATGATGAAAATCAGATTCAGGTACTCGAAGGCTTAGAGGCTGTCCGCAAACGCCCGGGTATGTACATCGGTTCTACCTCGGCACGCGGTCTGCACCATCTGGTGTATGAGATCGTCGATAACTCGATCGACGAGGCGCTGGCAGGCTACTGCACGCACATCGAAGTTACGATTGAAAAGGGCGATATCATCCGCGTTGCCGATAACGGCCGTGGTATTCCCTGCGGTATTCACCCGCAGATGGGCATCCCAACGCTCGAGGTTGTACTCACCGTCCTGCACGCAGGCGGCAAGTTCGATGGCTCCGGCTACAAGGTATCCGGCGGCCTGCACGGCGTTGGTTCGTCGGTCGTAAACGCGCTGTCCGACTGGCTGGAGGCCGAGGTCCGCGATGGCCATACCAAGCACTACATGCGCTTTGAGCGCGGTGTAACGACCGTCAAGATGCGCGATACGCCGTGTGAGAGCGAAACCGGCACGACCATCCGCTTCCACGCGGACCCGGAGATCTTCGAGACTACGGTCTACGAATACGATGTGCTCGAAAAGCGTCTGCGCGAGCAGGCGTTCCTGAACGCCGGACTCAAGATCACGCTGCGCGACGAGCGCGACGATGAGCCGGTCGAGGAGGTCATGCACTACGAGGGCGGTATCCGTCAGTTCGTGGAGCACCTCAACCGCACGAAGACGCCGCTGCACGATCAGGTGATCTACATGGAGGGCAGCCGCGATACCTCGATGGCCGAGGTTGCCATGCAGTATACCGACAGCTACAGCGAGCTGATGCTGTCCTTTGCAAACAACATCAACACCACCGAGGGCGGCACGCACGAGACCGGCTTTAAGGCCGCTCTTACCCGTGTACTCAACGATTACGGCAAGAAATACAAGCTGCTCAAGGACGATGAGTCCTTCAAGGGCGAGGACGCGCGTGAGGGTCTGACCGCGATTATCTCGGTCAAGCTGCAGGAAGCGCAGTTCGAGGGCCAGACCAAGACCAAGCTGGGCAACAGCGAAATGCGTGCGCTGGTGGACGCGATGGTTTCCGAGAAGCTGATGACCTTCTTCGAAGAGAACCCGCAGGTGGCCCGCACCATTATTGAAAAGGCGCAGACCGCCGCGCGTGCCCGCGAGGCTGCAAAGAAGGCGCGCGAGATGACCCGCCGCAAGTCTGCACTGGATTCGGCTTCCCTGCCGGGCAAGCTGGCGGACTGCATTGAAAAGGACCCGACCTACACCGAAATCTACATCGTCGAGGGTGATTCCGCAGGCGGCTCCGCCAAGGAAGGCCGCGACCGCCGTCATCAGGCGATCCTGCCGCTGTGGGGCAAGATGCTGAACGTCGAAAAAGCGCGTCTCGACCGTGTTTACGGCAACGACAAGCTGACTCCGATGATTACCGCGTTCGGCGCGGGCTTCGGTGATGATTTTGACCTCGCAAAGCTGCGTTACGGCAAGATCATCCTGATGGCCGATGCCGATGTGGACGGCAGCCATATCCGCACCCTGCTGCTGACATTCTTCTTCCGCTTTATGCGCCCGCTGATCGAGCACGGCCATGTGTTCATCGCACAGCCGCCGCTGTTCAAGAACGAAAAGGGCAAGGATGTCCGCTACACCTACACCGAGGAGCAGCAGCGCGACTGCATCGCTGAAATGGGCGACAATGTGCGCGTACAGCGCTACAAGGGCCTCGGCGAGATGGATCCGCAGCAGCTGTGGGAGACCACCATGGACCCGGAGCACCGCACGCTGCTTCAGGTTACGATGGAGGACGCGGCAGCCGCCGATGAAACCTTTGCACTCCTGATGGGCGAAAAGGTAGAACCCAGACGCGAATTTATCGAGCGAAATGCAAAATATGTAATGAATTTGGACGTATAAGGGAGAAAACTATGCTGTTTTTTGAAAATGATTACGGTTATGGCGCACACCCCAAGGTTTTAGAACATCTGGCACAGACGAATATGGAGCCGGTTTCCGGCTACGGCAACGATAAATTTACCGCTTCGGCGGCAGAAAAGATTAAAGCAGCGGCGGACTGCCCGGACGCTCAGGTGTATTTTCTGACCGGCGGCACACAGACCAACATGGTCGTCATTGATACGCTGCTCCGTCCGTATGAGGGCGTTGTAGCGTCCTCCTGCGGTCATGTGAACACGCATGAAGCCGGCGCCATCGAGTCCACCGGACACAAGGTGCTGACCGTTCCGCATAAGAACGGCAAGCTGGATGCGGACGATCTCCGTGAATATGTTCAGACCTTTTATGCGGACGCAAGCCACGACCACATGGTATTTCCGGGCATGGTTTACATTTCACATCCGTCCGAATACGGCACGCTTTACACGAGAAACGAGCTGGAGCGCATTTCTGCCGTGTGCAGAGAGTTTTCCATGCCGCTGTTTCTGGACGGTGCACGCCTTGGCTACGGCCTTACGGCGGATACCGATGTGACGCTGCAGGACATTGCCAAGCTGACTGATGTGTTCTACATCGGCGGAACCAAGTGCGGCGCGCTCTGCGGCGAGGCGGTTGTGTTCACGCACGGCAATATGCCGAAACAGTTCGTCACGATGGTCAAGCGCCGCGGCGCAATGATCGCCAAGGGCCGTCTGAACGCGCTGCAGTTCGATGCCCTGTTCACCGACGGGCTGTATGAGGAGATCTGTGCACCGGCGGTCAAACTCGCCATCAAGCTGCGGGACGGTCTCAAAGCAAAGGGCTATCGCTTTGCGATCGAGTCCCCCACCAACCAGCAGTTCATCATTGTAGAAAACAGCAGACTGCCTGAACTGAAAACCAAGGTAGTTTACAGCTTTATAGAGAAATATGACGCGGAGCATACGGTCATCCGTCTGGCGACCAGCTGGGCGACGACCGAGGAGCAGGTGGACGAGCTTCTGAATATACTCTAAGCGTAAAACTCAGCTGAGAATAACTAAAACAGCTGAATAAGCCAACAATTCTGGAGGCAAAGAATGAGTCAAGAATACGAACAGCAGAAAATCATGCAGGTCGATCTCGAACGCGAGATGAAGAAAAGCTATATCGACTATGCAATGAGTGTTATTGTCGGCCGCGCGCTGCCGGATGTGCGCGACGGCCTCAAGCCGGTACACCGCCGCATCCTGTACGCCATGTACGAGGACGGCCTGACCTCGGACAAGCCCTACCGCAAGTCGGCAACGACCGTCGGTAATGTGCTCGGCCGCTACCATCCGCACGGTGACGCATCGGTTTACGACGCGATGGTGCGTATGGCGCAGCCGTTCTCGCTGCACTATCCGCTGATCGACGGTCACGGCAACTTCGGTTCCGTGGACGGCGACCCTCCGGCAGCTTACCGTTACACCGAGGCCCGCATGGCCAAGCTGGCAAACTACATGCTAGCGGATATCAAGAAAAACACGGTCGATTTCCAGCCGAACTTCGATGAGGAGCGCCAGGAGCCGGTCGTACTGCCTTCCCGCTTCCCTAACCTGCTGGTGAACGGCTCGTCCGGTATCGCGGTCGGCATGGCGACCAACATCCCGCCGCATAATCTTTCCGAGGTCATCGACGGCACCTGCTATGTCATCGACCATCCCGAGGCGGAGATGGACGAAATCTGCCAGTTCATCAAGGGACCGGACTTCCCGACCGGCGGCGTGATCATGGGCCGCAGCGGCATCCGTGCGGCTTATGCAACCGGCCGCGGCAAGATCAAGGTTCGCGCAAAGACCGAGATTGTAGATCTGCCGAACGGCAAGAGCCAGATCGTTATTACCGAGATCCCGTACATGGTAAACAAGGCGCGTCTGGTCGAGTCCATGGCAAATCTGGTCAAAGACAAGCGCATCGACGGCATCACGAACATTCAGGACCATTCCTCTCGCGAGGGTATGCAGATTGTCGTGGATGTTCGCCGCGATGCCAACGCGCAGGTCATCCTCAACCAGCTGTTCACCTATTCGCAGCTCGAGGATACCATTTCGATGATCCACATCGCACTCGTGCCGGGTGCGGGCGGCAAGCTGCAGCCGCGTGTGCTGACGCTGCGCCAGATCCTCGACCAGTATATCGGCTTCCAGAAGGACGTTGTCGAGCGCCGCACACGCTTTGACCTCAAGAAAGCGCGCGATCGTGCACACATTCTGGAGGGCCTCAAGGTCGCAACCGACAATATCGACCGTATTATTGCCATCATCCGCGCTTCCAGAAACGAAGCTGAAGCCAAGGAAAACCTGATGGCAGAGCCGTTCTGGATTGATCAGATTGCGCTGCTCGGCATCGTGGACGGCTCGGAGCACTTCGAGTTCCACCTTGACGAGCCGCAGGCGCAGGCCATCGTAGATATGCGTCTGGGCCGCCTGTCCGGTCTGGAGCAGGAGAAGATCAACGACGAGTATAAGGACCTCGAGAGCCGCATTGCAGGTTTTGAGGAAATTCTGTCGTGCGATGCGAATATTCTTGCTGTTGTCAAGCAGGAGCTGCAGGAAATCAAGCAGAAGTACGGCGATGAGCGACATACCCGTATCGAAAATGTAGCAGATGAGATTGACATTGAGGATCTCATCGAGCAGCAGGACTGCGCCTATACCCTCACCCACTTCGGCTATATCAAGCGCCAGCCGACCTCGGTTTACCGCGCACAGCGCCGCGGCGGCCGCGGTGTTTCTGCGATGAGCACCCGTGAGGAGGACTTCGCAAAGGATATCTTCACCGCGTCCACGCATGACACCATCCTGTTCTTCTCGGATCGCGGCAAGGTTTACAAGCTGAAGGGCTACCAGATTCCGGAGACTGGACGCTCGGCGAAGGGTATGAACATTGTTAACCTGCTGGAACTGGAAAACGGCGAAAAAATCACCGCAATGTTCCCGATTCAGGAGTTTGCAGACGATAAGTTCCTGTTCTTCGTCACCCGTCAGGGTATTGCAAAGCGCATCGTACTGAGCGACCTGCAGAACATCCGCCGCGCGGGTCTGCGCGCACTAAACCTCAACGAGGATGACGCATTGGTTGACGTTCGCCTGACTGACGGCGAGCAGAACATCCTGATCGCCACCCACGAGGGCAAGGCCATCTGCTTTGATGAGAACGAGGTTCGTGCAATGGGCCGTGTGGCTACCGGCGTGCGCGGCATCAAGCTGGCCGAGGGCGATTACGTTATCGGTGCGGCGCGTGCCCGCAAGGACGCATTTGTGCTCTCCATCACCGAGAACGGCTACGGCAAGCGTACCCCGGTTGAGGAGTTCACCGTGCATCATCGCGGCGGCGGCGGCATGATGCTGCATAACCTGACCGAAAAGACCGGTCTGGTGGCAGGCATCGCGGTTGTAGACAGCGAAAACGATGTTATGATCATCACCGATGATGGCGTTATCATCCGTACCGGCGTTGAGGAGATCCGCGAATGCGGCCGCGGCTCGCAGGGCGTTATCGTAATGCGCACCGGTGAGGACGTGAAGGTTATCTCGATTGCCCGCACGGACAAGGAGGAGGAAGACCCGGCAGAAGCCGAGGAAGAAACCTCTGAATCCGCTGAAAACGCAGAGTCCACCGAAGAATAAACAGCAAAAGACGAGTCTGTTTGGACTCGTCTTTTTGTGTCTGAAAAACAGAAAAACCGCCTGTAAAGGCGGTTTTTTGACTTATACAGTTTTACGCGGTAGCGACTGCAGTATCCTCGATCTGCTCGTAAACGATGCTGATGATAGACAGCACCACGGTAGCGGTAGCGATGCAGATATGCTGCAGATCGTCGTTGATGCCATGCGGCTTAGTCGAAGTGCGGTAAGCCTCGTGCATCGTGGAAATGCGGTTCACGAGTGTGTCCACGGTCGTGGGCGGAATGATGGGACTTGCCCATTTCTCAAACTTATCTTCGGTCATACGGCGACGAATTACCAGTGCAACGCGCTTTTCATAAACATAATGTGCGAGCAGATTGTGCTCGTAGATATCGTCGTTGTGCGGGTAGGTGAAAAAGTCGGTCATGTAGTGGCAGATTTCGCCGAGATCGACCGACAGCTCGCGTCCGTTGGTACGCCCGATGGTATACTTGTGCGTAAAAGTGCGGATTTTTTCCATCACCTCATCCATCATAATGGACGGGTTATGGCGTTTGGTGAGGTAAGTACCGGTCAGATCCGGTTTCAGATTGCCGTAAATAAAACCGCTCTGATCAAAGGTCACGCCGCAGGTCTGCTCAACGTAATCCATCAGCAGATTTGCAACGCGAATGTGGGATACGGAATCCATTTATCAGTCCTCCAAGACGGAACATATGTTAATGCTAACAGTAAATATTAAATTAACAATTTCTTAACACCCGAAAAGCATCCTCTCCGCTTTTCACGATTAAAGATAGTATAGCACACTTTTTGCACATTGTCTCGCTTTTTTGAAAATTGTAACGCAAACAACACAGAATGTTAACAATTTTGCGGATTATCACAATTTAAGTTGCATTAAATTGGTTATCTTGCCCGGTATTGCTCGCTCTTGAATTTGATTTTGCCCTCAAGTGCCTTGCGCAGACGTGCACACATGGCTTCCCTGTCCTGATTGAGCGTGCCCGCCAGATTAACGTAGTTAGACGCGTGATTTGCACGGAAAATACTGCCCTCGGAGTCGATATGCTCGAGCAGGATGAGGGTTTCGTGCGCGATTTCAATCGGGTTCATCAGGTAGAAACGGCCCTCCTGCCAGTCGCGCATGAGCGGTGTCGGCAGCTCAAACAGCAGGGTCAGCAGGCCGATGTACTCCGGCTTCATGCGGGAGAGTGCTTCTGCGGTCTTGATGGCGTGCTCCTCGCTCAGCTCCAGCGAGCCGAGACCCGCAATGCAGGTAACGGACAGCTTCATGCCGGCTTCCTTGACCATCAAGCCTGCACGAACGATCTCATCGGCGGTTTCGCCCTTGTTGATGCGGCGCAGTACCTCATCCGAGCCGGATTCCAGACCCAGATAGATCATCTCCAGACCTAAATCGTGCAGCATGTTCAAATCTTCCTGCTTTTTGCACAGAATGGACGCCGGAGAGCCATAGCTGGTAACGCGTTCACACTCCGGAAATACCTTCTTGATGTAGCGCAGGATTTCGGCCATGTGCTCGGGACGGCACATCAGCGCATCGCCGTCTGCCAGAAAAATACGGCCGACACGGCGGTACATGCGGCGTGCTTCATCAAAATCTGCTTTGACCTCCTCCAGCTTGCGTACGTGGAAACGCTTTTCCTTGTACATATCGCAGAAGGTGCACTTGTTGTGGCTGCAGCCGATGGTGACCTGCACAATCAGGCTGTATGCCTCAGAGGGCGGACGAAAAACTCTGCCTTCGTATTCAATCATGGGTAAAAACTCCTTATTTTAGCTATTTGGATAAACAAAACGGACGGAGTATTCCGTCCGTTTGCTGGTAACATTGGGTTAGTCCTCTTCGGCTTCCGGCTCTTCCTCGGCCTCAGCCTGCGGCTCCTCAGCCACCGGTTCAGCTGCCTTGGGCGCATCGTCAAATGCGTCCTGATATACCGAAGTATCCGCACACTCCTCTGCGCATGCGCAGGAGGCACAGTCGGACTCGGCACGCATCATTTCCTCCAGCTCATCCATGGCCTTCAGTTCAGCCTCGTGGTAAACTTCCTCTTCACGCTTTTTCTGAAGCATGACAAGCGCTGCGGTAGCACCGGCTGCACAGGCAAGGCTGGTCAGCAGCAGACCTGCTTTCACCTTGGTAGAATTTTTCACGGTATCCACTCCCTCTCAAATGATGCGGAACTATTTTCATAATAAAAATCAATTAAACAAAATACAGCGTAAATGCCGATTAAGTGCTTTGCCTATACTTTACCATACGGACGGAGCAAAGTCAATGCTAACGGCACATTTAGCCGAGCTCATAGGCGCGCTTAATGCATTTATCGCAGGCTTCCGACACGATTCCGTACAGATCACGATCCTCAAGCACCTTCATGCCCTCAATAGTGGTGCCGCCGGGCGAGCACACCGCGCGGATCAGCTCTGCCGGCGTCTTATCGCGGCGCAGCAGCATTTTGGCCGAGCCGATCATGGTCTGACAGATGAGCGTCAGCGCGTCGTCCTCGTTGATACCGTGCTGCTTCGCGCTCTGCACAAACGCGTCTGCATAGGCATACAGGTACGCCGGAGCCGAACCGGCATACGGAATGACCTCGTTGAGCATGTTCTCCTGCTCAAACGTGACGGTAACGCCCATGGTGTTGAACAGTTCACAGAGTTCGGACAGCTGCTTGTCGGTTGCGGCCGCATTCTTAACCAGCTGGGTTGCGCCCTCGCCGAGCATAAGCGGCGTGTTCGGCATCACGCGGATCATTGCGGTGTCCGCGCCGAGCGCACCCTCCAGCTTGGCGAAGGTCACGCCTGCGGCAATGGATACGACAAGCGGCTTTTCTCCTTCAAATTTCGCCAGATTCGGCAGGATTTCGTCAAAATTCTGCGGCTTGACGGCCAGCAGCACGATCTCGCTTTCTGCGTAGACCTCGGTATAGTCACCTGTGACGGCGTAGCCCTTGGCTGCATGAGCGGCGCGTTTTTCCTCGCTGCGGTTGAACATCAGAACCTGCTCAGGCGTGAAACGGCCTGCGCGCACTGCGCCTTCCGCGATAGCGGTACCCATGTTGCCGGCACCGAGAACACCGAATTTGTATTTTTTCATGTCAATACACCTCGTTTATGGTTTATTTTCATATATGCTTAAAGATAGAGAGCAGCCCGCTCTGCGGAAGGAATGCTGCCGTTTCTTTCAAATTATGGCAGATAAAACAATCATATCTGATAAAAGATATTATAGCACAATGGACTTTTCCTGCAAACAGCTTGTGAAAAACTTTCGGATATGGTACAATAAAAATACTTTTATTTCATTATGGCTGTCATTTCGAACAGGCTAAAAGATATTGTATGTAAGGGAGTAAAACACAAAACATGGAACAAAAAAAGAGAAGCAGCTTCTCCAGCCGAATTGGTTTCGTGCTGGCGGCGGCAGGCTCGGCGGTAGGTCTGGGCAACCTTTGGCGATTCCCCTATCTGGCGGCACGGTACGGCGGCGGTATTTTCCTGCTGGTGTATCTCATTCTCGCGCTGACGTTCGGCTTTTCGCTGATGATTACCGAGATTGCCATCGGACGAAAGACCCGTCTGTCTTGTATCGGTGCGTACAAGGCGCTTGATAAGCGGTTCGGATTCCTCGGCTGGCTGGCGGCGTTCGTGCCGTTCATCATCACGCCGTATTACTGTGTTATCGGCGGATGGGTTATGAAATACCTGTTCACCTTTATCAGCGGCAACGCACTGGAGGCGGCCGACAACGGCGGATTTTTCAGCAGTTTCATTGGCTACGATGCGGGTTCGCTGTCCTCGACGATTTTCAGCTTAAATGGACCGACCCCGTGGTTCATCCTGTTCGTGCTGGCGACCACCATTGTCGTTATCTTCGGTGTTGAAAAGGGTATCGAGAAGGCGAGCCGTATCATGATGCCGATTCTCGCCATTCTGGCGATCGTTATCGCAATCTACTCGCTGACCATTCCGGGTGCACTGCAGGGTCTGAAATATTATATTCTGCCCGATTTCTCGCAGTTTTCGGTATCTACCGTGCTTGGCGCGATGGGACAGATGTTCTACTCGATGTCGCTGGCAATGGGTATTATGATCACCTACGGCTCCTATATGCAGAAGGAAAATCTGCTTGAGCACTCTGTCACCCAGATTGAGATTTTCGACACGCTGTTCGCGTTTGTGGCCGGTCTGATGATTATTCCGGCGGTTATCGCGTTCAACGGCGGCGATCCGTCTCAGGTAAACAGCGGTCCGGGTTTGATGTTCATCACTCTGCCGATGGTATTCGACTCCATGAAGTTTGGCACCATTATCGGCGCAGTATTCTTCCTGCTCGTGCTGTTTGCGGCGCTGACCTCCTCCATTTCGCTGATGGAAACACTGGTTTCCGTGCTGATGGACAAGGCACACATGAAGCGCAAGACGGCTACCATCGTTATTACGGCAAGCTGCCTGCTCATTGGCATGCTGTCCTGTCTTGGCTATGGTCCGTGGGCAACGATTACCGTTATTGGCATGCAGTTCCTCGACTTCTTTGACTTTATTTCCAACTCCGTGCTCATGCCGATCGTGGCGCTGCTCACCTGCATCCTGATTGGTCATGTAGTCGGCACCAAGGTCATCGCAAACGAGGTAAAGGAAGGCGCCGGTTCGTTCCACCGCGAAAAGCTGCACCGCGTTATGGTGCGCTGGGTGGCTCCGGTGATGCTGGCAGCGATCCTCGCTTCCGAGTTGGCAACCAAGGTATTCCACCTTTTCACTATCTAAAGGCAACACCGCACAATTAAAGCCGCGGCTCCTTGCGCAGGCTCCGGTCGCGCTGCCGCGGCGCTTTGCGGAAATTTTGCGCCCTGATTTTGGCTTCGGTTCCTTGCGCGAGTTCCGTCCGCGCTGCCGAGATTTCTTGCAATACGGCAAGTATTGCTGCAAATTCGCGCCTCATCAGTACGCAAAATTTGATCGCAAATCGCTCTTGTTCAATGATGCGGTATTGCCTAACACTCTCACAGGAGAAAACCAATGAAAACTGTAACCATTTACACGGATGGCGCGTGCTCGGGCAATCCGGGTCCCGGCGGCTGGGGTGCAATCCTGCAGTACGGCAAGGCGGAAAAGGAGCTTTCCGGCTCCGAGCCGTCCACCACGAACAACCGCATGGAGCTGCTCGGTGTAATTACCGCCCTCGAGACCCTCAAGGAGCCGTGCTCGGTCGATCTGTATTCGGACAGCAAATATGTTGTTGACGGCATTACCAAGGGCTGGGCCAAGGGCTGGCGTGCGCGCGGCTGGGTTAAAAGCGATAAGAAACCCGCAAAAAATCCGGAACTCTGGGGTCGTCTGCTCGATTTGCTGGATAAACACGAGGTGCGGTTCCATTGGGTCAAGGGTCACGCGGATAATCCATATAACAACCGCTGTGACGAGCTTGCCGTCGGCGAGTATCAGAAGTATAAGTAAGGCTGTCGCGAAACTACAGTTTCGCCGACAAGCAGGAACGGACCGTGGGCCGTTCCAAAGTCGTCCGAAAGTTCCTATACAGAAACTTTCTCCCTCCAGAAGTGTAAAAACCGAGATACATGCTCCCGGTTTTTACGAATTTGCGAAGCAAATTCTATTTTACGCGCGCTACAGCGCGAATTGGATGGAGCGACAGGAATATCCACTCTTTAGACAAACTGAACACCTTCTTCACATTTGGTGAGGAAGGTGTTATTTTTTGCGTAAAAAGGTCTCTTTTACGCCGATATAGAGTAAAACCACACCGAAAGCACGCCGCAGCAGATCGGTGTCCACTCTTGCGGCAAGCAGCGCCGCAAGCACGGACGTCACCACGCCTGCCGGTACGCAGCATTTGACCGCGTCCCTTTCGATGAGTCCGTTTTTGCGATGCGAAATCAGCGCTGCAGGCGCACACGAGAGAAAATACAGCAGGTTGATGCCGCCCGCCTGATACTGCCCTGTCCCTTCAAAAAGTGTCAGATACAGCAGCAAAAGTGAGCCGCCGCCAATGCCAAAGCCGCTTAAAATACCGGTCAGCAGACCGATTGCGACCGCAAGTACCGCGCTCACAGCAGCAGGACGGCACGGATGCCGCCATAGAGAATCAGCACGCCGAATGCACGGCGCAGCCAGTCCGCCTTTACCCTGCCGAATAGCTTTCCGGCCAGCACGCCGCCTGCCGCGCCGCCGAGCAGATACGGCACCGCCTGCCCAATCGGCAGACCGCCCTTTAGCCAGTAAATCACCGCTGAGACCGCGCACAGCGGGAAAATTACCGCGACTGAGGTCGCAAATGCGCGCTTCTGCTCCATGCCGCACCAGGAAATCAGCAGCGGTACGAGGAATAACCCGCCGCCCGCCCCGAAAAATCCGTTTGCTGCGCCGGAAAGTGCACCGGTGACCGCATATTTTACTGAAATTTTCATAAAAGAAACCCTCCGGTGACAGTTTGCACCGAAGGGCTTGCTTTTATGTGTATTATTTGTCGGCTTCGCGCTCGCGTTCCTCTTCCTTTTTGAGCTTCTGCTCGTTGGCGTAAACACGGTTCTGCAGACGGCACAGCTCCTGTGCAAGCGGGTCCGGCAGGTTGACCTGGTCGAGTGCATACGCCGGAGACGGACCGACACGCTGACCGGCAATCTTGACGACGCGCGCTTTGATGCCGACAACCGTGGAATCCGGCGGAACCTCCTGCAGTACGACAGCATTCGCGCCGATACGGCTGTTGTCACCCACCTTGAACGGTCCGAGAACCTTCGCGCCGGTCGAAATAAGCACGTTGTTGCCGATGGTCGGATGACGCTTGCCGGTGTCGTGACCGGTACCGCCGAGCGTTACACCGTGGTAAATCGTGCAGTCATCACCAATCTCGGCGGTTTCACCGATAACGATGCCCATGCCGTGGTCAATAAACAGGCGTTTGCCGATCTTGGCGCCCGGGTGGATCTCAATACCGGTCATATGCCGTGCAAACTGCGACAGTGCACGCGCAAGAAAGAAATGCTTGTGCTTGTACAGCCAATGCGCCTGACGGTGGTAAAACAGGGCATGAAAGCCCTGATAGAGCAAAACAACTTCCAATGTGGTGCGTGCTGCCGGGTCACGGTCCCGGATCGAGCGTGCATCCTCGAGCAATCCCTTAAAAATCATAGTATCCCTTCCAAACTTTAGGGGTATAAAGCAGTATATGCAATCGGAAGATAAAAGGTTCCGACAGCCGTTTATGATACTTGCATAAACGAACGATAGTATCATTATAGACTCTTTTCGGTGAAAATTCAAACACTACGTTGAATTCCGTGAAAAAAGTGGTATAATGTAAGAAGATTATGCTGAACGAGGTACGAAAATTATGAAAATTACTGTCATGGGACTGGGTTATATCGGCCTGCCGACGGCGATTACGCTGGCTGAGGCCGGTTTTGAGGTCTGCGGCTTTGACGTAAACAAAAATACCATCGAGACCCTGCAGGGCGGTCATATCCATATTGTAGAGCCGGGTCTGCAGGAAGCCTTTGAAAAGGCTGTTGCACACGGTCATCTGCATTTTTCCGAAGAGCTTGGCAAGTCCGATGTATTCTATATTTCGGTTCCGACGCCGTTTTTTAAGGACGAGAACGGCAGCCACAAGGCTGATTTGCGCTTTGTAGAGTCTGCAGGACGTATGGCAGGCAAGGTGCTCGAGCCGTCCAATCTGGTCATTCTGGAGTCCACCGTGCCGCCGCACACCTCCGAGATGCTCGCGCGTGTACTGAGCGAGGAATCCGGCATTCCGATGAATGAGATTCACGTTGCACATTGTCCGGAACGCGTTATCCCGGGCAACATGATGTACGAGCTGAAGAACAATGACCGCATCGTCGGCGCCCGCACGCCGGAGGCTGCCGAAATGGCGGCATCCATCTACGAGAAGGTGCTTGAGAAGGGTGTCGTTCACAAGACCGACGACCTGACCGCCGAAATGTGCAAGCTGACCGAGAATACCTTCCGTGATGTCAATATCGCTTACGCAAACGAGCTGTCCGTCATCTGCGACAAGATGGGCATTGACGTATTTGAGCTGATCAAGCTGGCAAACTGCCATCCGCGTGTTAACATCCTGACTCCGGGTGTCGGCGTCGGCGGCCACTGCATCGCAGTTGACCCGTGGTTTATCTACGAGCAGTTCCCGGCGGAGGCTAAGGTTATCCTTGCGGCACGCGAGCGCAACGAGAACAAGCCGCACTTCGTCGCTGACAAGGTTGTAGCCAGGATGAAGAAGGTAACCGACACGGTCGGCGTGCTTGGCTTGTCCTACAAGCCGGACGTTGACGATCTGCGTGAGTCGCCGTCTATCGAGCTGTGCCACATCCTGCAGGAAAAGGGCGTAAAGGTTATCGCGTGCGAGCCGTTCGCCAAGGACACTGAGGTGCAGAACATCCCGAACGTATCGTTCGAGGAGGTTCTCAAGGCAGATTATCTGGTCATCACACTCGGTCACACACTGTTCAAGGAGAATAAGGACAAAATCGCAGAGAAGCCGTACTTCGACTGCGTTGGTCTGATGGAATAAGTTTGCAAATAAAAAAAGCCGCCCGGTTGGGCGGCTTTCTGTTGTTTGAAGTAGGAATTAGTCGTTAGAAATGAGTGATTATGGGCGTTCTGCCGCTGAAATCCGGTTCATATAATGCGGAACAGGGGAGAGGTGGGATGCCGATGGACAATATCTTACAGGTAAATGAGCGGCTGCGCGGCCTGATATGGGGCGCGCCCATGCTGATTTTGCTGCTCGGCACCGGATTGTACTTCACGGCGGTGACCGGAGTTTTTCAGGTGCGGTACTGCGCGCTCTGGCTGCGGAAAACACTGTTTTCCTGCTTTACCGGTGCTGCAAGACGGACAAGCGGCGGCGTTTCTCCGTTTGCGGCCATGTGCACTGCGCTTGCCGCGACGGTCGGCACGGGCAACATCGCCGGTGTGGCAACCGCGCTGACGCTCGGCGGTCCGGGCGCGGTATTTTGGCTGTGGGTAAGCGCATTTGTCGGCATGATGACCGCGTTCGCAGAGAACACGCTCGGCATGCTCTACCGTGAAAAGGGATGCGACGGCAGCTGGCGCGGAGGAGCCATGCTGTACCTGAAAAACGGTCTGCGCAGTCCGCTATTGGCGGGAGCCTTTGCGCTGTTCTGCGTGCTGGCATCGTTCGGTATCGGCAATATGAGTCAGTGCAACTCAATCGCGCAGGGACTTTACAGTTCGTTCGGCATATCGAGCGGGATCGTCGGCACGGTGACCGCGGTTTTGCTTGGCGCGGTGCTGCTCGGCGGCCTCAAACGGCTGTCCCGCGTGACGGAAACGCTCGTACCGTTCATGGCGCTGTTCTACATGGGCGGTGCGGTCGTTGTGCTGTGGGTGCATCGGGCGGCGCTGCCGCAGGCGTTCGCGCAGATTTGCTCGATGGCATTCGATACGCGGGCGGGCACAGGCGGCGCACTCGGCTACGGCATGACGCAGGCCATCCGCGCGGGCGTGTCGCGCGGCGTATTTTCAAATGAAGCCGGGTTGGGCTCATCCGTCATGGTGCATGCTGCCGCAGACGCAAAAGAGCCGTGTGAACAGGGGATGTGGGCGGTGTTTGAGGTGTTCTTCGACACGATTGTGATGTGCAGCGTCACCGCGTTCGTCATTCTCACGAGCGGGGTATATGACGTAAGCCGCTACGCGCTTGCGTCCGGAACGCCTTTGCTTTCTCAGCTGACAACCGGTGCACAGCTTACCGCAGAGGCGTTCTCCACCGTATTCGGACGGTTCGGCAGGGGATTCGTTGCGGTGTCGCTCGCGCTGTTTGCATTCTCGACCCTGCTCGGCTGGTCATATTACGGACAGCGTGCAGCGGCCTATTTGATGGGGGAGCGGGTAATTCCGGTCTACAAGGCGGCCTTTCTTCTGGCGGCGGTAGCGGGTTGCATGATGCGGCTGGAGCCGGTGTGGGCGCTCAGCGACACGTTCAACGGCTTGATGGCGCTGCCTAATCTGGCGGGCGTGCTGGCGCTTCGGCGGCAGGTGATTGCGGAATGGTGTCGCTATAAACGCAATTTATGACGTTAAACCATTGCAAGTTGCACAAAAATATCCTTTCGGACGGAAAAAACCGGATTAGCACTTGTAAATCCGGTTAAATCCATATAAAATAGAATGGAATTGCGGACACGATATGTCTGCGTATAAGGGGGAAATAAGGAATGGACATTACGGCAACTGTCTGGACATTGCTGCCGCCGATCATTGCAATCGCGCTTGCGCTGATTACGAAGGAGGTTTACTCCTCACTGATGATCGGTATTCTTTCGGGTGCGCTGCTCTATACGGGCTTCCATCCGCTGAAAGCCGTCGAGACGACTTTCACCATCATGGGCAGTAAATTGGGAGATAATATCAATATTTGTATCTTCCTTGTATTGCTTGGTATTCTGGTTTCGCTGATCACAAAATCGGGCGCGTCACGCGCATACGGTGAGTGGGCGGTCAAGACCATCCGCAGCCGGCGCGGCGCGTCGTTTGCGACCTCGTTCCTCGGAATGTTCATTTTCGTGGACGATTATTTCAACTGCCTCACCGTCGGCACGGTCATGCGTCCGGTTACGGACAAGTACAGCATTTCCCGGGCAAAGCTGGCGTACATCATTGATGCTACCGCCGCTCCGGTCTGCATTATCGCTCCGATTTCCTCGTGGGCGGCTGCAGTCGGCTCGTCTCTGCCGGAATCGAGCACGATGGACGGCTTCTCGCTGTTCCTCAAGACCATCCCGATGAACCTGTACGCGCTGCTGACGCTCGCATTCCTCATCTGGCTGATGGCGGCGGACTTCGACTTCGGTGTGATGAAAAAGTACGAGCTTGCACACAAGGATGACGATCTCTCTCTGATTGAGGAGACCCACGTTGTAGCCGGCTCGGGCAAGGTTTACGACCTGATCCTGCCGATCAGCGTACTGATCGTGCTCTGCATTGCAGGCATGCTGTACACCGGCGGCATTCTGGACGGCGCAAACGTTGTTGAGGCGTTCGCAAACTGCGATTCTTCCACCGCACTGGTGCTCGGCTCGTTCTTTACGCTGCTGTTCACCTTTGTGCTGTACATTCCGCGCAAGGTGCTGTCCTTCGGTCAGTTCTGCGAGGCGTTTACCGAGGGCTTCAAGGCAATGGTTCCGGCCATCCTCATCCTGACGCTCGCGTGGACGCTGTCCGGTGTGTGCCGCGACGAGTACCTCAACATCGGCGGCTTCGTATCCTCTGTGGTGAATGCGGAATCCACCATCGGTATGTTCATGCCGGCGGTATTCTTCCTCATCGCGCTTGGTCTGGCCTTTGCGACCGGTACCTCCTGGGGCACGTTTAGCATCCTGATTCCGATTGCTATTGCGGTATTTGGCGATGCACCGTCCACCATGCTGGTCATGACCGTGGCAGCCTGCCTGTCCGGTGCGGTCTGCGGCGACCACATCTCGCCGATTTCGGATACGACCATCCTCGCATCCGCGGGTGCACAGTGCAACCACATTGATCACGTTTCCACGCAGATGCCATACGCGCTGATGATCGCGGCGATGAGCTTTGTAGGCTTCCTTGTCGGCGGTGTGACCGGAAACGGCATTCTGGCGCTTGGCGTAGGTGCGGTACTGTTGGTGCTCACTATTGCGGTTATTACCGCACGTCAGAAGAAAAAGGCGTAACAACGTCAATTAAAGTCGTAAAATTATGCTCTCCCTTCGGGGAGAGCATAAAATTGCAATAAACCCCATTTTATCCGGTCAAAACCGGATAAGCAGACTCCCGAAAGAAGGTATCCCGTTTGACCACTGACCTTACCGTCGGAAAAACGTCACAGAAGCTGTTCTGGTTCTCGATTCCGCTGCTGCTCAGCGTCGCGTTCCAGCAGTTGTACCAGATGGCTGACTCCATCATCGTAGGCCGTTTTGCCGAAACTGTAGAAGCCGGTGAGTTGGCGCTGGCCGCCGTCGGCGCCAGCTATCCGATCACACAGCTGTTCGTTGCGGTCGCAACCGGTATCAACATCGGTACCGGCGTGCTCGTCTCGCAGCTGTTCGGCGCAAAGCGTTATCTGCGCATGAAGACCGCCATCTCGACCGCACTGCTCACCACCACGGCGGTAGCACTGCTGCTGACGCTGATCGGCGCTGTCGGCACGACGGGCATTATGAATGCGCTGTCCACGCCGGAGAATATCTTTGCGGACGGCTCACTGTATCTGCGCGTGTATGTGTTCGGTCTGCTGTTCCTGTTTATCTATAACGTGTGTACGGGTATCTTCAATGCCATGGGCGACAGCCGAACGCCGCTGATCCTGCTTGTGCTGTCCTCGGTCGGCAATGTCATTCTGGATATGGTATTTGTTGCCGGTTTGCACTGGGGCGTTGCAGGCGTTGCATGGGCGACGTTTATCGCGCAGGGCGCGTCCGGTGTTCTGGCGTTTGTGCTGCTGCTGCGCCGTGTACGCTCATTTGATACGGGCAACCATTTCGTTCTGTTCGCGCCCGAAATGCTGCGCCGCCTGACCAACTACGCCGTGCCGTCTATCGCACAGCAGAGCTTCGTATCGGTCGGCAATGTTGTCATCCAGTATTACATCAACCTGTGCGGTGCGACCGTCATCGCGGGATTCTCGGCGGCAAACCGCGTCAACCAGTTTGCGCTGACCTGCTGTATGTCGTTCGCTTCGGGTCTGTCGAGCTACGTTGCGCAGAATATCGGCGCCCGCAAGATGGACCGCATCGGTCCGGGTCTCAAATGGGGTGCGGTGTATTCGCTCGGCCTGTCCGTGGTGTTTATGGCGATCTATCTGCCGTTTGCGAACAAGATCATCAGCCTGTTCGTTCCGGCGGGCAGTGCCTCCGGTGTTATTGATGTCGCACGAGGCTACCTGTTCACGGTTGTGCCGTTTTATCTGGTCGTATGCACCAAGTTCGTATGCGACAGCGTCCTGCGCGGCGCCGGCGCAATGCGTCCGTTCATGGTAACGACGTTCTCCGACCTGATTATCCGCGTGGTGCTGTCCATTGCACTGTTCTATGTGGTCGGCAACGAGCACGGTATCTGGCTCAGCTGGCCGATTGGTTGGTTCCTCGGCTCGGGTCTGTCGGTGTTCTTCTATAAGTCCGGCGCATGGAAAAAGAATCTGCCTACATTCTAACCGGCCGTAAAATTGTAAATGAAAGGGTTTCCTATCGGGAAACCTTTTTTCATGCCTGTTTATTGAGAATCTGCATAACGACACGGCTGACAATTTCTCGCTTTAGGGCAGGGCCTTTCTGCATTTCGTTCCCACAAAACTGCATTTCGTGAAAAAGACGTTCCGGCTGATCGAAAATCTGCTATGGTATAAGCACAGCAGATAACACGGAAGAAGCGGACAGCACCGTCGAGTAACGGTTTCTTCGATACCGGCTGATGAATTGCAAGGTCGCAGCTTCCGCAATATGAAGAACAACTCCTCATAATTGAGATACCCCGCCGGATGGAAAGCGAGTATAATTCCGTTCGGCGGGGTACTGTTTTGCACGGAAAAAACGAGGCGCACATGCCGTTCACAGGGATGGTGGGTTTTGAAATTGCGTGACGATTGCGGCTCTGTATGGTATGATGGAGAAAAACAGCAGGAGGCGTTTGGGTGAGGATACTTTTTGTTTGCCACGGCAGGATTTACCGGGCATGATGAAAAGTCTCAAATCGTCTCATAAGCCCCGTTTTTAAGCGTTTTTTGTGCTTCAGTCTCAAATTTACCAAAGATTTACCAATATTTCTGGAGAGCCAGACTTGCAAAAAAATGAGCCAGAATGAGGAGATTAAAACATGAGCGAATTGAAACCAAGAATAACGGAAAACGGAATTGATTATATCCTTGTTGGAGATTACTACATCCCAGACCTGAAACTGCCGGAAGAACATCGCCCCATTGGAAAGTATGGACGGCTGCACCGGGAATATTTAAGGGAAATCCATCCAGCCCGATCGAACACATTGACCTTGACTGGGGAGTTATGGACATATCTTTCAGACCTGAACGAACAGGCACAGGAACGGTTAGACACCATCATGGAGCAGATGAAAATTGCCGAGGGCGTAACCGAGGAATTAAAGTGTACCCGTCAAATGGAATGGGTGCGGCGGTGCAATAATATCCACAATCGGGCAGAAGAAATTGTTTTGCATGAGATAATTTATTCATAATAGTATGGTGTCAGGATTATGACAAATCAGAGGTTAAAAGGTGCGTTATGTTAAAAAGCATAGGGTTATATTTTAGAAAAATAGATTTTCTGAATTTTGCAGTTGGAGCTATAATGCCAATCATTGTATTGTTTATAGTTTATTCATCAGTCAAATCAAATATAATTCTTCAAGACACTGATTTTTTATCACTGTTGATGAATCATAAAGGGAAATTCATATTTTACTTTTTCGTGTCCTTTATTGAAGAAGTTATTTTTAGAGGAATTATTTTTGGGCTGTTGCTGCAAAAATGTAAAAATAAGTATTTGAGTTGCGTAATAGCTGCACTTATTTTTACACTACCACATATTTTTAATACCGATAATATTTCTGTTCTGGTAATGTTTATTTTTCCTTTTCTATATGGAATATTTGCCAATGAAATGTTTTACACTACAAAGAGTATTTGGATGCCCACAGGGTTTCATTGGTTATGGAATTATACAATAACAAGTTTGTTTCTTGTTACAGGAACACAAAGTTTCATATATGTACATATCATAGTAGCAATGATTATAATGATACCGTTGTTTTACATTGTTATTGGGAAAACACGCCTAAGTGGCGATTGATAGCTTACAGTTTATCGCTTTATACAATATCAACTGAATAACCACAGCACAAACCGCTGCTACATGGAAGCCAACAAACCATGCAACAGCGGTTTTTCTTTACCGTTTTTTCCTCTGGCTGATAGGCGTTCCCATTTTCTTTGACTTCTTGAGAATACGAATGAGCCAGCGAAATTCTTCATCTGACAGATTTTTATAGTTGATACCAAGCTGCTTACAGTAAAGGACAACCAGCTTTTCATCCCGGCTGCCCTTGAAATTTTTAACCGCTTCCAGATTTTCTTTCAGTTCATCGGCAACGGTGGTCTGGGGTGCACTCTCACTGTCCTTTTTATGGGCTTCCCGAATATCCCGGATAATGAGGTTGAGGTCATCCCGTACCATCTGACTGAAATACTCATCATCGCTGATATGGGCAGCTTGCAACACTTTCAAATGGGGGTCATCTTCGCCGGGGCGATACCGTTCAATGATTTCATGCCGGACAGTATCGACAAGGGCGTTGAGGTTTTGAATCTGCATGGTGGCAATCCCATCCACATAAATCTCAATGTCCGTAAGAAACTTGATAAAATCCTTATGTGTAGCAAGTTCGCACAGCAGACGGTTGTTAATCCGACCGCTTTTCAGAAGTGCTACCATCTCATCACTCAAATGCAGCTCCCTTAATGGCGTGTTGATCTCCGCCCGGTTCTCTGTCCGGCAAAAGAGATAATCGAGGGACACCCCATAAAAATCTGCCAGCAGGATAAGGTTGCCATGATTGATTTCCTTATAGTCATCTTTTTCATAACTGCCAAGAGCCGATTTTGAAATACCCGTTTGCTCTGCCAGTTCTTCCAGTTTTAATCCTTTGTTTAATCGTAAATCTTTTAGCCGTTCCTGTATTGTAGTAGCTCCGTTCATTGAAGCAGTTCCCCCTTCTGACAACATTTATAACCGTTGAATTGATTATACCATATCAATTCCGCAATCGTGGAAATTTCTGATTTTTACCTCTGATTCCTACTTTGTGGACATACGGCACAGGGCACAAAAATGTTCTATGATACAGGTAGTTCATCGATGGATTATTCCAATCGAATGACCAGCCTGTGTGGGATATGCTTCCCCGGCGATGTAGTGCCATGACTTTTGGCAGGGATATGGAGGAACCCTGACCAAAACGAGCGTACCAAAGGGAGCGATACGCCGCTGTGAGATTCAGGGGAGGAACGACACCAGGGAGAACTGGCGAACTGACACCGAAATGATACCGAAACACGACAATCTGATAGGGGGGCAGTCTACCCTATCGCTGATACTTCGGGGAATTTTAGGCAGCTCTATGACCATAATTTTGCCGAAAATCGCCCCGAAACCATACACGAAAACGGGAGGAAGCGCAATATGCCGAGAATGAGCAAAAAGAGGAAGCATGAGCTTTCCTTTTACCTCAATGACCGGGGGCGTGTCACTTACAACGAGTTATGCCGGAAATGCCAGCATGGATGCAGGCAGAGCTTCCGGGCGGTTGTGGTTGACTGCCCCCGTTATTTATCCAAACGAGCAAAGAAAAAGGAGGAACATACCGAATGAATTTTGAATTTATGACGATAGACACACCATTGCCGCCCTGTATGCCCTTTCCCAGAGCATTGACAGGATTTCCAGTCAGCAGCACCGCAAAGGTCATGTACTGCCAGATGCTGGATGCTATGATCTTCAACGGGCAGGAGGACGAGAACGGAATCCTGTTTGTCTGCGTTCCTGTTACAGCCATTGCCGCTGTCCTGTCCCGCAGCCCCATGACGGTCAAGCGTTCTCTGAATGAACTGGAAACTGCCGGACTTATCATGCGGGTGCGTCAGGGCGTGGGAGAACCAAACCGGATTTATGTGCTGATACCGAGAAAGGAGGACGCTGTCCTTGCCTGATACCTCAAAGCTGGAAAAGCTCAACCGGGAGTTGGAAAAAAGCGAAAAGAAACTGCGGAAAGCCATCAATGATGAAAAGGCATTGCAGCACCAGTTAAAGCAGCTTACCCGAAAGGAACGGACGCACCGGCTCTGTACTCGTGGCGGTATGCTGGAAAGTTTTCTGCAAGAGCCGGAACGCCTGACAGATGATGATGTCATGTTGTTGTTGAAACTTATTTTTCACAGACAGGACACGCAGGAACTATTAAAAAAACTGCTGGAACGGGAGAAGCCGGAAATCCCTTAGTTTACTAAGGGCGCAATTATACACCACCCAGAGGTTGGTGCATTGCGTTCTCCGAAGGCTCCTCGCCGGAGGGCTGTGATTTGTGCGAGCAATGAGCCGAACGAATATGCTTGCATATTCACTCGGCGAATGCCGCAGCAGCCGACAGAATGTCGGCTTCCGCGGTCATGGTCTGCTCCAAATCATACAGGGGACGCTACGCTTC
>NZ_QUDX01000039.1:1103-1344 GCF_003477715.1 Butyricicoccus sp. AF35-5AC | reverse complement strand
AAAGGAGAGAAAAGAGTGAGAAATACACGATCTGAACGAATTTTAGAACCAATAGAAAGAGATAACGTTATAAAGTTACAAAGTCTTGACGTTATAATGGCACAGGTATATAATAAGAATAACGTTAAACAGTTATAACTTTACAAAGTTGAAAGAGGTGGAGAACATGTCTGCGATATTTGCACTGGCCAACCAGAAAGGCGGCGTTGCGAAAACCACAACGACAGGCACGCTGGCGGCC
>NZ_QUDX01000039.1:375-1093 GCF_003477715.1 Butyricicoccus sp. AF35-5AC | reverse complement strand
CTTTCTGACAGAAAAGGAGAGAAAAGAGTGAGAAATACACGATCTGAACGAATTTTAGAACCAATAGAAAGAGATAACGTTATAAAGTTACAAAGTCTTGACGTTATAATGGCACAGGTATATAATAAGAATAACGTTAAACAGTTATAACTTTACAAAGTTGAAAGAGGTGGAGAACATGTCTGCGATATTTGCACTGGCCAACCAGAAAGGCGGCGTTGCGAAAACCACAACGACAGGCACGCTGGCGGCCGGTCTGAAAAAGCAGGGCTTCAGTGTGCTGACGATCGACTGCGACCCACAGGGCAACCTGTCGATGTCGGTAGCTGCCGAGAATCAGGACAGCGCGACCATGTACGAGGTCATGAAGGGAACGGTCTCGGCGCGGGAGGCCATCCAGCACACGCCCAGCTGCGATATCATTCCGGCCAATACCATCCTTGCGGGCATTGAGCAGGAGCTGCACAACGTCGGCAAAGAGATGACGCTCCGCGAGAAGCTGCGCGACGAGCAGACCGGTGTAGCGGAAGCGTACGATTATATCCTCATCGACTGTCCGCCGTCGCTTGGCCTGCTGACCGTGAACGCACTGACGGCTGCCGACTATCTGCTCATCCCGACCATGGCGGAGACCTTTGCGGCGTCCGGCATCACCCAGCTGTATGATACTTACAAGTCGGTGAAGAAATACACCAATCCGGCGCTCAGGATCGACGGC
>NZ_QUDX01000039.1:0-229 GCF_003477715.1 Butyricicoccus sp. AF35-5AC | reverse complement strand
CGCAGCAACGTGATCATCAAGGAAGCGCAGGCTGTGCAGGAGAACGTGTTTGACTACATCGAGAGCAAGGCACAGACCAAGGGCGAGCGCGTTTCCGAGGCCAGCCGGAATTTTGTGAATGACTGTCTGAATTTCGTCAAGGAGTTTGTGGAGAAGGAGAGGGAACAGTAATGGCAAGACTCAGTGCAGAGGAAATGTTCAAGAATATGATCGGCCGCAAGGACGAGGA
>NZ_QUDX01000038.1:0-1431 GCF_003477715.1 Butyricicoccus sp. AF35-5AC | reverse complement strand
GCACCGATCAGCATGACGGATTACATCCAGCAGATTGGCCGAGCGGGACGCGACGGACGCAAGGCACACTGCGTTCTTTTCTACGATCAGAACGGCGATGATGAGGCAATCTCAAACAGCTTTATCAAGAAGGCGAAAAAGCAGTCACCCAAAGCTGCGAAAACAATAAAGGCAAAACTGAGCTAGGTACACGATTTTATCAATAGCAATAATTGTATGGTAAGCGATATTCTCGAATACCAAGGCCAGCACGAAACGAAAACCTGCAAGCGTTGCACAGTCTGCGCACAGAAACGGAGGAATAGCAAATGATTACGAACAAGTACGGTATCCACACCTTTTCGTTGAAATTACAATGCAAATATTCCAAAATACAGAACATTATTGAATAAAATGAGTGCATTCGTACCAACAAAGGGAAATTAGGTCTTTCGTCGTATTACCAGATGCCACAGTTCAAGGACATTGGTGTTGAGATACAGCTTGGTCAGTCTATTTCACATCCGTGCTGGCTGATACTGATTATTAACCCGTCTTTGTTGCTCGCCGGTACATATAAACCGATCGCATTATTTCAGGCTGACAAAGAGTCTGTTCAGCAGATAAAGCACCGTCTGCGGAATATCCTTGATAAAATCGGCGTTGACCGGCGGCTCAAAGAGTTTAAGCTGTCGCGGTATGATTTGACCTGCAATCTGTATTACAAACACAGGGCTGATGTTCAAGACCGTATTGATATTTTCAAGAAATCCTTTCCTATCCCTCACTATAGTGTGATTAAATTCGGCCAATATTCAAATTCCGATGAGCAATTCAAGGGAGCCAATAAGCATTCGTGGACGATTGAGAATAAGTCTAAAAGCTGTGCTTTCTCAGTTTATGATAAATCGTATGAGCTTGAGAAACGGCATGATATCAAGATTGACGAGCATATTCTTCGACTGGAATTGCGGTTTGGTCGTTCGAAAATCACCAAGTTGACTAAGGCTAAAGACTGGGAAAGTCAGCTGATCGAACTTGGCTCTCAGGTTGAAAATCAGCAGCATAAGTTTCTCCACCGGCTGCATATGATGCACTTTGACCCGGTTTCGCTTCCCGAGCTGCTGGACCGTATCAATGCCTCCAAGTACCGCGAAAAGACGAAAAAGAAGCTGCGCCGTATCGCGAAAAAGGCGAACGGCTGCGTTTCGCTCGCAGCCGTTCAGAAAGATTGCAGAATTAAAAAATTTGAGTTTATTAAATTGTTGGGAAAGTTTGAGGAGATGGAGACAGGATGTATTTCATTCAAGTCATAAATCTATTTCTCATCAGCGCATGCAGGCAAATTTTCTCTTTTATCATCATTTATAATTTTCGTTCTAACGGCCTGCTGCAGGGTGTTTGAGCCTGCTTAAACAGCATGATTTGACGTTCAATCGCCAACATTAGAAT
>NZ_QUDX01000037.1:0-1495 GCF_003477715.1 Butyricicoccus sp. AF35-5AC | reverse complement strand
CCCTGCCTTTCGCAGTATTTTTCCAGCATATCACGCTGGTTGGCGATACTGGCACTTTCGCCTTGCAGGTCATCGTCCTTTGACAGCCTGCAATAGACCGCTGCACGATAGCCCCCGGCAAGTGCCTTTCCGATTGTTCTGTATTCCATTTCGTTCATCATAGCCATTTACCCACACAATCCAGACGGTATCTGGCTCTTTTGAACCTCATCTTCATTATAGCCTATATCTTTCTTTTTAGCAAGATATTCTTTTGCATTTGTCTTTCCGTATTTCTGGGAAATCAGGCTGACGAACACATCAGTGGCGTCAAGCTCCCCGTCAAATACAGTGGTCACATGAATCTCTGTTTTGTTTTTTGCCATAGGCAGTTATCCTCCATACATGAAAATAGCCAGACAGAGGGTGTCGGCAACGAAGTCCGGCAACGGGCTTCAAAAGACCTTGCAAACAATCTCAATCTGGCGATAGTTACTATTTATACTTTTCTTTTATTTTTCTGTTGTTTTGGTTGTCATAGGGGAGAAAAGCCGATAGTTTCGGGATTTTCCCCGGCAACCGGCTCGGCAACGGGATAGCAACAGGGGGTGCAACGGGCTGTCCTTTTCAGAATGGAAGCTCCATCTGTTCTGTGACCTCCACAAAACCGTCCATCGTTTTTTCAGACGGGTTGCCGGAGTCCGTTGCCGGGTTTTCACGCTCCCAGCCCTTTTGTCTGCCATATTCTTCTGCCATATTCGGAAAACATTCTTGGGTTTGGGAAGTACCGCCAGCTGGAAATGCACTGGTTCATAATCTCGTTGATTTCCCGGATTTCCCATTGCTTCGGCTCGTCAAAAGCATGGTTCAAGGCTTCCTTGTAGAGCTGCTTGGAACAGACCATACTCCCGGTGTACTTATCAAGATACGCCTGTATCATCCCGGCTTTGGTGTCCTCCGGCATAAAATCCCGCTGGTGTTCTTTGAGATACCGCTGCATGGCGGGGCTGAAAGCCAGCTTGAACCTGCCGCTTTTATAAATCTCCATCGCTTCCGCCCACATCTGCCCGATATAGGCTCTGGAAGCGGCTTCATCCTCCAAAATGTGAACTTCCGCCTGCTCCGGGTACACCATGACCGGGATAAAGCGGCGGTTGCCGGAACGGTCAAGGGGCAGGAAGTCAAGGGCATTGGAAGTGCCGCCAAACACGCACTGACGGGGGCGGTCTGCCGGGTGGGTTTCATAAGGTATCTTGTAGACCTCTTTCTGCCGGCTTAAAAATGACTTGATTTCCTCAATGCTCTTGGCGTTGGCGGTTGCCATCATTTCCGACATTTCGATAATCCAGTGACCTTGCAGCTTGCGGTACACATTGTCATCGTCCAGCTTCCGCAAATCATCGGAGAACCACTCGTCCCGGACTGCCAGCAGCCGGAAGAAGGTGGACTTTCCAGCCCCCTGACCGCCTACCAGACAGAGCATGATTTCAAACTTGCACCCCGGCTGAAAGGCTCG
>NZ_QUDX01000036.1:0-1798 GCF_003477715.1 Butyricicoccus sp. AF35-5AC | reverse complement strand
CGCCATCGGGATTGTGGCGAATGAAAACAAGTACCATCCCATCCGGGACTATCTCAATACCCTTGTGTGGGACGGGACAGAGCGAATCCGTTTCTGCCTGCGGCACTTTCTGGGGGCTGACGCAGACGATTACACCTATGAAGCGTTGAAGCTGTTCCTGCTGGGTGCAATCTCACGAGCCTTTCAGCCAGGGTGCAAATTTGAAATCATGCTCTGTCTGGTAGGCGGTCAGGGGGCTGGCAAATCCACCTTCTTCCGTCTGCTGGCAGTCCGGGACGAGTGGTTCTCCGATGATTTGCGGAAGCTGGACGATGACAATGTGTACCGCAAGCTGCAAGGTCACTGGATTATCGAAATGTCGGAAATGATGGCAACCGCAAACGCCAAGAGCATCGAAGAAATCAAGTCATTTTTAAGCCGGCAGAAGGAGGTCTACAAGATACCCTATGAAACCCACCCGGCAGACCGCCCCCGCCAGTGCGTGTTTGGCGGCACTTCCAATGCTCTTGACTTCCTGCCCCTTGACCGTTCCGGCAACCGCCGCTTTATCCCCGTCATGGTGTACCCGGAGCAAGCCGAGGTTCACATTTTGGAGGACGAAGCTGCTTCCAGAGCCTATATCGAGCAGATGTGGGCGGAAGCGATGGAGATTTACCGAAGCGGCAGGTTCAAGCTGGCTTTCAGCCCCGCCATGCAGCGGTATCTCAAAGAACACCAGCGGGATTTTATGCCGGAGGACACCAAAGCCGGGATGATACAGGCGTATCTTGATAAGTACACCGGGAGTATGGTCTGTTCCAAGCAGCTCTACAAGGAAGCCTTGAACCATGCCTTTGACGAGCCGAAGCAATGGGAAATCCGGGAAATCAACGAGATTATGAACCAGTGCATTGACCGCTGGCGGTACTTCCCGAACCCAAGAATGTTTTCAGAATATGGCAGACAAAAGGGCTGGGAGCGTGAAAACCCGGCAACGGACTCCGGCAACCCGTCTGAAAAAACGATGGACGGTTTTGTGGAGGTCACAGAACAGATGGAGCTTCCATTCTGAAAATGACAGCCCGTTGCACCCCCTGTTGCTATCCCGTTGCCGAGCCGGTTGCCGGGGAAAATCCCGAAACTATCGGCTTTTCTCCCCTATGACAACCAAAACAACAGAAAAATAAAAGAAAAGTATAAATAGTAACTATCGCCAGATTGAGATTGTTTGCAAGGTCTTTTGAAGCCCGTTGCCGGACTTCGTTGCCGACACCCTCTGTCTGGCTATTTTCATGTATGGAGGATAACTGCCTATGGCAAAAAACAAAACAGAGATTCATGTGACTACTGTGTTTGACGGGGAGCTTGACGCAACCGATGTGTTCGTCAGCCTGATTTCCCAGAAATACGGCAAGACAAATACAAAAGAATATCTTGCTAAAAAGAAAGATATGAAGTATAATGAAGATGAGGTTCAAAAGAGCCAGATACCGTCTGGATTGTGTGGGTAAATGGCTATGATGAACGAAATGGAATACAGAACAATCGGAAAGGCACTTGCCGGGGGCTATCGTGCAGCGGTCTATTGCAGGCTGTCAAAGGACGATGACCTGCAAGGCGAAAGTGCCAGTATCGCCAACCAGCGTGATATGCTGGAAAAATACTGCGAAAGGCAGGGGTGGGAGGTTGTTGCAGTCTATCAGGACGATGGCTTCACAGGTCTTAATATGGAGCGTCCTGATTTACAGAGAATGTTGAGAGCCATTGAGCGCAGGCAAATCAACCTTGTCATCACGAAAGACCTCAGCCGACTGGGGCG
>NZ_QUDX01000034.1:1710-1945 GCF_003477715.1 Butyricicoccus sp. AF35-5AC | reverse complement strand
TCTCTGTGAAAACCGATGGGCTTTATGATGTCCTTGCGGTCAGTCAGGATGTTGTATGCGATAGCCCCTGAAAGCAGAGGGTCACGTTGGAATACGGTCAGGCAGTTCCGTATGCTCTGACGGACACCGCCTTTCTCGGTGGTTTCCAGCCCCGCCTTGATTTCCTCAACGCTCTGGGGCGGCTGCATGGCGTTCATAGTGTTTTTTAGTTCTTGCTGCGTCTGCGGCTGCAAGT
>NZ_QUDX01000034.1:0-1700 GCF_003477715.1 Butyricicoccus sp. AF35-5AC | reverse complement strand
GTTTCTTCCAGATAAAGAAGCAGATACTTCATGTCCGTATCGTTCAGGGCGGTGCTTTCTCTGTGAAAACCGATGGGCTTTATGATGTCCTTGCGGTCAGTCAGGATGTTGTATGCGATAGCCCCTGAAAGCAGAGGGTCACGTTGGAATACGGTCAGGCAGTTCCGTATGCTCTGACGGACACCGCCTTTCTCGGTGGTTTCCAGCCCCGCCTTGATTTCCTCAACGCTCTGGGGCGGCTGCATGGCGTTCATAGTGTTTTTTAGTTCTTGCTGCGTCTGCGGCTGCAAGTTCTGCCATTCGCTGTTCAAGCTGTATCACATCCTTTCCGTAGTCCGTAATCAAATCCGCTTTTTCCTCTGTTTCCCCGAACAGCAGCACATCCAGCAGATATTCCACTTGGTCTTGCTTCTGTAAGGCTTCCACAAACCGGGGATGAAAGGCTTCCTCCGGGGAGTGCGGGGCGTAGTCCGTTCTCCATGCCATCAGCAGATGGAGATAATCGGCAAGAATACGGAAGCAGCGATTCTTTGCTTCCTGAAACTGTTCCTCCGGGGATTTCTGCCGGGTCTTGGGCTTTTTTACCTTTCCCGGCGGTTTCCAGTCCTCATAGGAAAGCCCGAAGTCCTGTGCCAGCTGTACGGCGGCTTCTTTCTTTCCCAGCCCATACAGGGCGGCGGCAAAATCAATCACATCCCCATCCGCACCGCAGCCGAAGCAATGGTAACGCCGATCCAGCTTCATGCTTGGGGTTTTATCGTTATGGAACGGGCAGCAAGCCATCCCGTTCCGACCTACATGGATTCCATAATACTCCGCAGCCTGTCTTGTTGTGACGGACTGCTTCACAGCTTCGAATACATTCAAATCTATCCCTCCTTGAAAATAAGAAAAGCACCTGACATTCTCTAATTGAAAATGGCAAGTGCCTGTTAAAGTTCCATATCCTGTTGTCTGTGTTTCTCCTGTGCCGGGGCGGTTCTTTGTGCTTTTTTCTCGTCAGTCTTATCCTGCAAGACTTCTTTGATGGGCTGCTTCTTGGGCGGCTCTTTGCTTTCCTCTGTGCCGGGCGTGGCTTTCCGTACCCAGTAGCGGATGTCCCGCAGCTTCTTCAAATCCTCCTGTACCTCGGTCAGTGGTACTTTCAGCTCTGCGATTTCGCTGAGAAGCGTTTCCTGCTCCTGTTGCAACTCATTTTTCGTTTTATCCTTATCGTCCGGGTGCTTGGCAAGGTAGTCAGCGGCTTTCTCATACCGGGCAACCTCCGGGTGTTCCTGTTTGAATTTCCCCTTTATTTTCTTAAAAAATATCTTCTGGTACTTCTCATAGACAGGCTTACATTCCTTGCAGTCTGTCCGGCTGGCAAGAATCCCGTCAATCACTTTGCTGCGGGCTTCCTTTGGCTTCATCTGATTGCGGTAATCTGCGGCTGATTTCCCGGAAGATTCCAGAAATGCTTCTAAGTCCTCCACAGTGGAAAGCCCCTTTTGCCGGAGATAGGACAGGGCTTCGCTGACTGCCTTTAAGTCCTGTGAAGTCCCCCGGTTCTGTCCAGCCCTTGTCCAGTCCTTCCGTTCTTCCTTTCGTATCTCCATATACTTCATCAGCAGATTGGGAAGAAGTGTCGCTTCCTCCGCCGCCTTTTGTGCAAGCAGCTCCTTCCGTTTTTCTCCCAGCTCGGTAATCCAGCCTTTGAGGTT
>NZ_QUDX01000033.1:1368-2093 GCF_003477715.1 Butyricicoccus sp. AF35-5AC | reverse complement strand
GCTCTGACGGACACCGCCTTTCTCGGTAGTTTCCAGCCCCGTCTTGATTTCAGGGGCGCTCTGGGGCGGCTGCATGGCGTTCATGGTGTTTTTTAGTTCTTGCTGCGTCTGCGGCTGCAAGCTCTGCCATTCGTTGTTCAAGCTGTATCACATCCTTTCCGTAGTCCGTAATCAAAGCCGCTTTTTCCTCCGTCTCCCCGAACAGCAGCACATCCAGCAGATATTCCACTTGGTCTTGCTTCTGTAAGGCTTCCACAAACCGGGGATGAAAGGCTTCCTCCGGGGAGTGCGGGGCATATTCCTTTCTCCATGCCCGGAGCAGGTGGAGATAATCGGCAAGAATACAAAAGCAGCGGTTCTTTGCCTCCTGAAACTGTTCCTCCGGGGATTTCTGCCGGGGCTTGGGCTTTTTTGCCTTTCCCGGCGGCTTCCAGTCCTCATAGGAAAGCCCAAAGTCCTGTGCCAGTTGTACGGCGGCTTCTTTCTTTCCCAGCCCATACAGGGCGGCGGTAAAATCAATCACATCCCCATCTGCACCGCAGCCGAAGCAGTGGTAACGCTGATCCAGCTTCATGCTTGGGGTCTTATCGTTATGGAACGGGCAGCAAGCCATCCCGTTCCGGCCTGCATGGATTCCATAATGCTCCGCAGCCTGTCTTGTTGTAACGGACTGCTTCACAGTTTCAAATACATTCAAATCTATCCCTCCTTGAAAAAAAGAAAAG
>NZ_QUDX01000033.1:516-1358 GCF_003477715.1 Butyricicoccus sp. AF35-5AC | reverse complement strand
GCAGCCTGTCTTGTTGTAACGGACTGCTTCACAGTTTCAAATACATTCAAATCTATCCCTCCTTGAAAAAAAGAAAAGCACCTGACATTCTCTGATTGAAAATGGCAAGTGCCTGTTAAAGTTCCATATCCTGTTGTTTGTGTTTTGTCTGCGCCGGGGCAGTTCTTTGAGCCTTTTTCTCGTCTGCCTTATCCTGCAAGACTTCCTTGATGGGCTGCTTCTTGGGCGGCTCTTTGCTTTCCTCTGTGCCGGGTGTGGCTTTCCGTACCCAGTAGCGGATGTCCCGCAGCTTCTTCAAATCCTCTTGTACCTCGGTCAGCGGTACTTTCAGCTCTGCGATTTCGCTGTGAAGCGTTTCCTGCTCCTCTTGCAGCTCCTCTTGGGTGCTGTCCTTATCATCCGGGTGCTTGGCAAGGTAGGCGGCGGCTTTCGCATATCGGGCAACCTCTGGGTGTTCCTGTTTGAATTTCTCCTTTGTTTTCTTAAAAAATATCTTCTGGTACTTCTCATAGACAGGCTTACATTCCTTGCAGTCTGTCCGGCTGGCAAGAATCCCGTCAATCACTTTGCTCCGGGCTTCCTTTGGCTTCATCTGATTGCGGTAATCTGCGGCTGATTTCCCGGAAGATTCCAGAAACGCTTCTAAGTCCTCCACAGTGGAAAGCCCCTTTTGCCGGAGATAGGACAGGGCTTCGCTGACTGCCTTTAAGTCCTGTGAAGTCCCCCGGTTCTGTCCAGCCCTTGTCCAGTCCTTCCGTTCTTCCTTTCGTATCTCCATATACTTCGTCAGCAGATTGGGAAGAAATGTTACTTCTTCCGCCGCTTTTTGTGCAAGCAGCTCT
>NZ_QUDX01000033.1:0-506 GCF_003477715.1 Butyricicoccus sp. AF35-5AC | reverse complement strand
CACACATTTGGGGTTGACTTCTAATAGTTAGTCTTCCGTTTTTCTCCCAGCTCGGCAATCCAGCCTTTGAGGTTGTGGATAAGCTGCCGGATGGAATTCATCAGGCGGTTGGCGGCTCTGATTTCCCGGTTCAGGTTTCCGATATTCGTCTGGATACCACGCTTTTCCATCTGCCGGACAGCCGCTCCCTCATGGACAGTGGGAACTATATCAAGCCCCTGTCTGGCATAGGAACGCAAGTCCACACGCTCCGGGCGGTCATTGGCTTCCAGATAGCGGTTCTGGATGACCTCCCATTCATGCCGCCAGATTTCACAATACTTCTGGTCGTTCCAGTCCACCGTATCCTCCTTGTGGCTTTTCCACCTGCCGGATGGCAGCTTTATCCGTTCCCCGTTCTCGTCAAGGTCATAAACCTTACGGCTCTTGGGAAGCCATTTTCCATGCTCGTCCATTGCTCTCATAGTCAGCAGGACATGGGCGTGGGGATTGTGTCCCGGCGGATG
>NZ_QUDX01000032.1:0-2722 GCF_003477715.1 Butyricicoccus sp. AF35-5AC | reverse complement strand
GCATACAATGACATCGCTTGCTGCTGTAAATTATCGTTTATCTGCCTGTTCACCTCAATCTTTTCGTCGAGAGCGGACAGTAGTAAAACGTTTTTTTCCATTTCTGTTGTGTCGCGAATAGGAATCGGCATCTCCACAAGAGACTTTATATTTAAGGTAGGTTGTACTGTCGTATTGAGGTTCTGTTCGATGTATGATTGTCCGCATGGAGAATCAAAATAATACTTCACCCACTTTGACATAAGCTCATCCTCAATGTCTATAAGTGCTGTTGCCCTTACCAAATTACATCCTGCAAATGATTTTGGCACAATTGCTGTCTTTCCAATAGTTCCAACAACGCTTACAATCATTCTCCACCATGCAAGCGAGTGCGAGAGTATTTAGCTTCATTCTCACGGGCGGTCGTATCTAATTCTGAAGGAGATTTCAATCCTGAGATCAAATTGTTGACTTTAATTACAGGAACCCCATCTGGGACACTTTGACCTGGTTGCACAATCCCATATCCAATTTTCCGATTGACCATGCTCCCCAAAGGCTTGTATTCCATTTTTACCCATCCTATCCGATGTATTTTCTATGTGCCAGCTTCACATTCTGCTGTTTCACCATTGCATAATGCATGGTGGTGTCGATTTTCTGATGCCCTAAGAGCTGCTGGACTTGCTCTATGGGCATTCCTTTGTCTATGGCAGTAGTAGCCAGTGTGCGTCTGAACTTGTGAGGGTGAACCTTCGGAATGTTCAGGCGCTTTCCCAGTTCCCGAAGGCGTGTCTCCACTCCGCCGATCATCAAGCGGTCAAAGGGAGCTTTCAGGGAAACAAACAAAGCTGGGTTTTCATCCGTTCGCCCCTCAAGATAGTTTTGAAGGTGAATCTTCGTCCTTGCGTCAAAGTAGACCAATCGTTCCTTATTGCCCTTGCCGATAACCACACATTCGCGCTCGTTGAAGTTGATGTCCTCGCGGTTTAGCGTGACCAGTTCTCCAACACGCATTCCGGACGAAGCCAAAAGATCAATCATTGCCAAGTCTCGTGCCGTTTTGCAGTTATCGCGCATCAACTCCAACGCTTCATCGGTGTAGGTGTCCTTGACCACCTTTGCTGTTTTGACTTTATGGATCCGGCGCACCGGGCTTTTCACAATGAAATCCTCATCTTCAAGCCACGAGAAGAAGCTGGACAGAATCCGACGAATGTTGTCTATGGTCACTTTACTCGACCTTCGCTGAACCTGATAGTTGGTCAGATAGCGGCGCAAGTCATCTGTGGTGATCTGCTGCACAGCCTTTCTGACTCCGGCAGTCAGAGCCTCAATCGTCTTCCGGTAGTAGCTCAGGGTTTTCTCTGAGCAACCTTCGATCTGTTTTGCCGTGATAAATGCCTCGACTGCATCTGTTTCTTCTGCTGGAATTGAGCCACTATCATAGGTGATCGTTGCCCCAACTAATGTCTCAGTCATTGCATCCCGAAGGTGCATGAGCTGTTCGTTGTTGAGATATGGCAGCATTTTTTGCTGTATCTCCGTGATGAGTTGTTCTGTCATTGTCGCGTCTCCTTTCGAGGTAAGAGAACGACATTCAGTGGCAGTCCCTTTTGTAAAACTCTCGCCACTGGTGAGAGAAACCTATTTATCTGGTATTTGTGTGGATGACAGCTAATGAGTACACTTGTACTCGCCCATTATTCGTAATCCTCACTCGTCCATCCTTAACAAGATTTTTAACAATACGTGAGGTTGTGGCTTGTGATAATTTTACGTCCAATGAAATCTGCTTTAGCGTTACATTGCCGCAGGAGTCTATGTACCGCAACACTCGTTCCTCATTTCCTGTTCTGCTGCTCAAAAATCTCTGGTCGTTACCTTCAACAGCAATATAGCTTCTAAGAAATGCCAAGAAACGCGTTTGAAAGTGTGTGTTAACTTCGTCATGGAAGGCACCTTTAATGAACATATCAAGAGAACGCCAATTCTCTCCCGGATTCCCATTATTTACACAGTTCACTATGCCATTAAAGAGGCTTATCGCCTTAGTTGGCTTCTCATTCAACAGCGCCCAGTATAACGTATTATAATAATGTGGGATCCATCCTGCATCTATTGCCATATTTGTAAAGTTGATTATGTTTTCTGGCTCATTTAGAAAATCAAAATTAAAATATCGCATGACGCAAATGTCTTTACCGTTTATGTTTTCTCGAAAACAGTCAATTGGGTAGACATATGCTTCAATATCCTGAAACACCTCGTCGGTTAAGGCTATCCCAGCAGTTTTGATACTTCCCTCCATTAAATACGCATCTACATAAGCCTGACCAACAATCAAACCTTTTTGCAAGGAGGGAATTTCTCTCGCTTCGACCCTATCAAATTCACCCTTTGCAATAGCGCCTCGAATCAAAATACCGTTGTCTATGAATTCTCGTTGGCATATCTTCTCGACTAATGTAAGTAGTTGGGAGACAGCTTGTGTACTTGTATCACACGTATAAAGTATAAAGGAATCACTTACAATATATCCTTCTACCAATGTAGGACTCATGTTTTCCCACTGTTCAAAGGCAGTTGTAGAAAACCGTCCAATAAATGATTTTGCATCTTATTGTTTGAGTTTTTTCAACTTTTCCTTAAATCCCAATATATCAAGAAAGGCAACATACTTACTCATATTCAACCCCCATCTTGTTTTTTGCATTTTTCGGCTATAAACGATAATTTA
>NZ_QUDX01000031.1:2831-3323 GCF_003477715.1 Butyricicoccus sp. AF35-5AC | reverse complement strand
TGCTCACAGAATACCCATACGCCGGAAAAATCGGCGAGGTTCGTATTATTGAAATCAGCCATTGTTCAGTATTCTCCTTCCGATTAAATGATGTGCTTCTTCTGAAGCTCAGCAACCAGCTCGTCGCAGGTAGCCTTGTCAGCGCCCTCAAGCATCTTGCCCTGACCCTTCTGGGGAGGAGTGAAGGACTTGAAGATGTTGGTGGGAGAACCCTTCAGACCAATGGTGGTGGGATCGATCAGCGGATCGTCCTTCAGGGTGTTGTAGTCATAAACTGCGATCGGCTTATCGTAGCAGCCCATGATGCCCTTGATGGACATGTAGCGGGGCTCGTTCAGCTCCTTGATGCAGGTCAGCAGGCACGGGGTCTGGGTCTCGATGGTCATGTAGCCATCCTCCAGAGCGCGCTTAACGGTAACGGTGGTGCCCTCGATCTTTACGTCAGCAGCGTAGGAGATCTGCGGGATGTCCAGCTTCTCAGCGATCTGAGAG
>NZ_QUDX01000031.1:0-2821 GCF_003477715.1 Butyricicoccus sp. AF35-5AC | reverse complement strand
GATGTCCAGCTTCTCAGCGATCTGAGAGCCAACCTGAGCGGTATCACCGTCGATAGCCTGACGGCCGCAGAATACTACGTCATCAGCGTCAACGCCATACTTCTTGATAGCAGCAGCCAGGATCTGGGAGGTTGCGAAGGTATCGGAACCGCCGAACTCACGAGCGGAAACCAGAATGCCCTCGTCAGCGCCCATAGCCATCAGCTCACGCAGCATGCCCTGTGCCGGGGGAGGACCCATGGTGATAACAACGACCTTGCAGCCGGTAGCGTCCTTCAGCTTCAGAGCAGCCTCAACCGCGTTCTTGTCGTCCGGGTTGATGATGGTAGCCATGGATGCGCGGTTCAGAGTGCCATCGGGATTAACAGCAACCTTACCGGAGGTATCCGGAACCTGCTTTACACAAACAATTGCCTTCATAGTTCAGTTTTCCTCCTATTCTTACTTACCGAGAATGTTACCGGAGATAACAACGCGCTGGATCTCGCTGGTGCCCTCGTAGATCTCGGTGATCTTGGCATCACGCATCATGCGCTCAACCGGGTAATCCTTGGTGTAGCCGTAGCCGCCGTGTACCTGAACTGCCTTGGTGGTGATCTTCATAGCAGCCTCGGAAGCGAACAGCTTAGCGGTTGCAGCGTCCAGAGTGAAGCGGCCGCCCTCAGACTTAGCAACAGCAGCCTTGTAGGTCAGCAGGCGAGCAGCCTCGATTGCAACGTGCATATCAGCAAAGAGGAACTGAGTGTTCTGGAACTTTGCGATCGGACGGCCGAACTGCTCACGGGTCTTAGCAAAGTTGATGGACTCTTCCATAGCGCCCTCTGCAATGCCCAGTGCCTGTGCAGCGATGCCGATACGGCCGCCGTCCAGGGTCTGCATAGCGATCTTGAAGCCCTTGCCTTCTGCGCCGAGGAGGTTCTCCTTCGGAACGATGCAGTCGGTGAATACGATCTCAGCCGTCGGGGAGCCGTGCAGGCCAAGCTTCTCCTCGTGCTTGCCAACAGAGAAGCCCGGGAAGGAGCTCTCTACGATAAATGCAGAAATGCCCTTGGTGCCCTTGGACTTGTCGGTCATAGCGAATACTACGAATACGTCAGCAACGTAGCCGTTGGTGATGAAGATCTTGGAGCCGTTCAGTACGTAGTGGTCACCCTGCAGCTCAGCAACGCAGGTGCCCTTTGCAGCGTCAGAACCAGCGTCCGGCTCGGTCAGTGCGAAAGCGCCTACCTTGTGGCCTTCGGTCAGCATGCGGAGGTACTTCTCCTTCTGTGCGGGAGTACCGTTTGCAATGATCGGGCCGCAGCACAGACCATTGTGGGTAGCGAGGATATCGCCGGTGGAAGCGCACTGCTTGGACAGCTCTTCGATAGCGATAGCGGAGGAAAGATCGTCAGCGCCTGCGCCGCCGAACTCCTCGGGCACGATCATGCCCATAACGCCCAGATCGAACAGCTTCTCGATGTTCTCGCGGGGGTAAGTAGAGGTTTTGTCGGTTTCCGCAGCGATGGGCTTAACTTCGTTCTCGGTGAAGTCATGCATCATCTGGCGAACCAGTTCCTGTTCACGGGTCAGATGGAAATCCATGTTCAAGTCTCCTTCTTGTTTGGATATTTATTGCCAAAGCCGGTAAAAACCGGCATTCCGCCTGTTGCAGACTGCCATTTGGTGCGGCAGGGAACCGCTTGCCCGTGTCTAACCGATCGATAGGGTGGTTCGGTTTGGAGCGGGTTTTGCACACTTTTTTGTTAAGTTTTTGTTCCGTCTATCAATATACCACACCAGATAGCAAGCGTCAACTGTCAATATCAACGGAATAAAGCAATAAATTTGGTAAATTATAAGGGATTGTACAAGCGGAATATTCTCAAAACGCGGGGGATGGTGATAAATACCGAAAAAAACGATAGAAACTGGTAAAAATACACAAATACACAGAGCTCTCCGGCGGGAGAACTCTGCGGTGGTGAAGTGTTGGTGCAGTTCAGTCTTTGGCTTTACCGCGCAGTTCGGGTTCTTTGGCGAGGCAGTTGCCGTAGTTTTCAATCTTGTGGTTGAGCCGCTCGAGCGTCTGCTGCATGGTGGCAATGCGTTCCTCGAGCTGGTCGCGCTGCTCGAGGAGCAGGGCCTTGCGGGCGCCGATGGTGCTGTCGCCCTGCTGGAACAGGGCCACATATTCGATGAGCGCCTCGATCTGCAGACCGGCCGCACGCATACATTTAATAAACTCGATCCAGCTGCACGAGGTCTGGTCGTAATCGCGGATGCCGCTTTTGGTGCGCGGTACCGGCGGGATCAGGCCGATGCGCTCGTAATAGCGCAGTGTGTCCGGCGTGATGTCGAACTGTCTGCTCACTTCTGCGATGGTCATGGGAGTCACCTTCCTTTGGTGAGTTTAGTGTAGCACTTGGAGTGTACTCTAAGTCAAGGGTAAATTGAGAATGGAAAATGGAGGATTGAAAATGAACGTGGCGGTTGATGGATGCGATTCGGAGAGAAACGGCGGGGTGACCTCATCCCCGCCGTTTGTAAATTCATTTGCACTATCAAACCGCAGGGGAGTGCATTGTGCTCCCGCATCAATGTTAAATGGGTGTGGATATGCGGTTATGTAATTGCAGTGAGTTGAATTTGACCATCACGTTAATTTTCCATTCTCCATCCTCAATTTTCAATTACCACAACAAAAAAAGGAACCCTCTTTCGAGGATTCCTTTTCATGCAACTTTGGTTTGTTAAGTGGAGAAATTACTCCTCAACCTTAACGTATACGCCGCCGTTACGGCAGGACTCGGTAGCAGCCTTAGCCATGAGAACCGGACGC
>NZ_QUDX01000030.1:0-3700 GCF_003477715.1 Butyricicoccus sp. AF35-5AC | reverse complement strand
CAGATGGCAAGTCCACAAAAGGGTAGCTGGCGGCAGCCAGCGCAGGGGAAGCGTAGCGTCCCCTGTTTGATTTGAAGCAGACCATGACTGCGGAAAATCACAGCCCTCCGGCGAGGAGCCTTCGGAGAACGCAATGCACCAACCTCTGGGTGGTGTATAATTGCGCCCTTAGTAAACTAAGGGGTTTCCGGCTTCTCCCGTTTCAGCAGTTTTTTCAATAGTTCCTGCGTGTCCTGCCTGTGAAAAATGAGTTTCAACAACAGCATGACATCATCATCTGTCAGGCGTTCCGGCTCTTGCAGAAAACTTTCCAGCATACCGCCACGAGTACAGAGCCGGTGTGTCCGTTCCTTTCGGGTAAGCTGCTTTAACTGGTGCTGCAATGCCTTTTCATCATTGATGGCTTTCCGCAGTTTCTTTTCGCTTTTCTCCAACTCCCGGTTTAGCTTTTCCAACTTTGAGGTATCAGGCAAGGGCAGCGTCCTCCTTTCCCGGTATCAGCACATAAATCCTGTTTGGCTCTCCAACGCCCTGACGCACCCGCATGATCAGTCCGGCGGTTTCCAGTTCATTCAGAGAACGCTTGACCGTCATGGGGCTGCGGGACAGGACTGCGGCAATGGCTGTGACAGGGAAGCAGACAAACAGGATTCCGTTCTCGTCCTCTTGCCCTTTGGATAGCATAGCGTCCAGCATCCGGCAGTACATGACCTTTGCAGTGCTGCTGACTGGAAAACCTGTCAACGCTCTGGGAAAGGGCATACAGGGCGGCAAGGGTGTGTCTATCGTCATAAATTCAAAATTCATTCGGTGTGTTCCTCCTTTTTCTTTGCTCGTTTGGATAAATAACGGGGGCAGTCAACCACAACCGCTCGGAAGCTCTGCGTGCACCCATGCTGGCATTTCCGGCATAATTCGTTGTAAGTGACACGCCCCTGGTCATTGAGGTAAAAGGAAAGCTCCTGCTTCCGCTTTTTGCTCATTCTCGGCATATTGCGCTTCCTCCCGTTTTCGTGTATGGTTTCGGGGCGATTTTCGGCAAAATTACGGTCATAGAGCCGCTTAAAATCTCCCGAAGTATCAGCGATAGGGTAGACTATCCCCCTGTCAGATTGTCGTGTTTCGGTATCATTTCGGTGTCAGTTCGCCAGTTCTCCCTGGTGTCGTTCCTCCCCTGAATCTCACAGCGGCGTATCGCTCCCGTTGGTACGCTCGTTTCGGTCAGGGTTCCTCCACATCCCTGCCAAAAGTCATGGCGCTACATCGCCGGGGAAGCATATCCCACACAGGCTGGTCATTCGATTGGAATAATCCATCGATGAACTACCTGTATCATAGAACATTTTTGTGCCCTGTGCCGTATGTCCACAAAGTAGGAATTAGGGGTAAAAATCAGAAATTTCCACGATTGCGGAAAGTGTGATATAATCCAGATAAGCGGCAGCAATGAAACCATTGGAAAGGAGCGTGCGCCCATGAAAGGAGCAACAAGCATACAGGAACGCCTTTGGGAACTCCGCAAGGACAAAGGCTTAAATCTGGAAGAACTATCAAAGCTGACAGGCATTTCCAAATCAGCTCTTGGAAGTTATGAAAAAGAGGATTTTAAGGAAATCAATCATGGCAACCTTATCACGCTGGCAGACTTCTATGGGGTCTCTGTTGATTATCTACTGTGCCGGATAGAGAACAGGGAGCAGATCAACACACCATTGACGGAGTTGCATTTGAATGATGAGATGGTGGCACTGCTGAAAAGCGGTCGGATTAACAACCGTCTGCTCTGTGAGCTTGCTACACATAAAGATTTTATCAAGTTTCTTGCAGACATTGAGATTTATGTGGACGGGATTGCTACCATGCAGATTCAAAACCTCAATGCACTTGTCGATACCGTCCGGCATGAAATCATTGAACGGTATCGCCCAGGCGAAGATGACCCGCATTTGAAAGTGCTGCAAGCCGCCCATATCAGTGATGATGAGTATTTCAGTCACATGGTTCTGGATGACCTCAACCTGATTATCCGGGATATTCGGGAAGCCCACAAAAAGGACAGTGAGAGTGCGCCCCAGACCACCGTTGCCGATGAATTGAAAGAAAATCTCGAAGCAGTCGAAAATTTCAAGGGCAGCCGGGATGAAAAGCTGGTTGTCCTTTACTGCAAGCAGCTCGGTATCAACTATAAAAATCTGTCAGACGAAGAATTTCGCTGGCTGATTCGGATTCTCAAAAAATCAAAGAAAATGGGAACGCCTATCAGCCAGAGGAAAAAACGGTAAAAAAAACCGCTGTTGCATGGTTGGGGTGCCTTCCATGTAGCAGCGGTTCTTGCTGTGGTTATTATTTCATTCGTTTTCTTAATATCCGGCGATAATTTGTTTCTCCCTTTGGTGCGTCCTGTATAATTTCCAACACACCATCTTCAAGCATTTTATCAATGCGATTAGAAATCCATACATCACTAATTCCAAGTTGATATTTTCCTAAAACATTACCTATAACAATAGCCATTTTGAATTGCTCTGGCTGTTCCGCAATTTCACGAAGAATGAAACTATCATATATATCTTCTGAAACACTTTGCAATTTACCATTTAGCATTGCACGCAAAGGTGCATTTTCATTTTGAAGTTGATTCCATTTCATAGCACAAGCTGAAAGAAATACAGGCTTAGCTTTTTCTTGTAGAGTTATATATTTTCTCCATTCGCCAGGAGAAACCTCACCCCATGCTATTTTGGATGTCATAGTATTTTCTTTTCCATATTCCCAGGCAGGTAACTTAACCAAATAAATTGTTGTCTGACAGTTTAATGGTCGAAGTTGTTTCATAAGCCAGTACATACCGCAAAGTTCATCCGGATTATAGCTATACCAAATACGAACTTCTTCCCCAGCTACATATCGTTCAATAACCGAAGACAATGTAGTTTTAATTTTCTGTATTTTTTCTTCAACCTGATAGTCTAAATCCTCTACAAACCAGACAGACAGCATTTTCTTGAGAACATTTTTCCGCTGTTCGCCAATTCCATTATCAGAAATATCTCCCACACTAAGAGCCATATCAAAACAATAAACATCACTGCTCTTGCCTCCCAATGGAATAGCATTCTCCCAAGCAATATGTTCTTGTTCCTGTGCTTGAATTTGTGCTTCTTTCATTTCATCTGAAGATGGAACACTCCCATCTTCGTGCCTCATAAAGACCGAAACTGCACTTCCTCTATACTTTCCCTTACCGTAAGTTTGGGCAATTTTCAAACTTCCACAGGCACTTTCACCAAATACAATTTCAATCATCTTATATACCTCCGATTTAATTACTCCCGTATGAATAAATTATATCATGCAAAACAATTTCTTCTGCCCGGTTGTGAATGTTATTACAACGCTGCACCCATTCCATTTGTTGAGTTCGCTTCAATTCCTCTGTCACGCCCTCGGTGGCTTTCATCTGCTCCATGATAGTGTCTAACCGTTCCTGTGCCTGTTCGTTCAGGTCTGCAAGATATGTCCACAATTCTCCGGTCAGTATCAATGTATTCAATCTGGCTGGGTGGACTTCCCTTAAATATTCCCGGTGCATCCGTCCGTACTTTCCGATAGGGCGGTGTTCCTCCGGCAGTTTCAAGTCCGGGATGTAGTAATCTCCGACAAGGATATAATCAATTCCGTTTTCCGTTATTCTTGGTTT
>NZ_QUDX01000003.1:0-318007 GCF_003477715.1 Butyricicoccus sp. AF35-5AC | reverse complement strand
GCCCATTTTGAGCAGAGGTTTTCTTTTGCCGCAAGCCGCCCATCGCTTGCGGATTCGATTCTTCATTTTTTATCATTTTTTCGGGACACATACATTCCCTTGCCGATTCCTTTCCTTTGGGCAAAGAAAAAAGCACCAGCAATGAGAAAAGTCATTACTGGCACTTTTAACGTGTCATTTATTGATTTTTTACCGTTACGGTATCACTGCTCACGCATCTTTGCGAAGCACTCGCTGCAATATACTGGGCGGTCAGATTTCGGCTCGAACGGAACGCGAGCCTCGCCGCCGCAAGCAGCACAGGTAGCGGTGAAGAACTCACGCGGACCGCGTGCAGCGTTCTTGCGCGCGTCACGGCAGCTCTTGCAGCGCTGCGGCTCATTCTGGAAACCGCGCTCTGCGTAAAACTCCTGCTCGCCGGCGGTGAACACGAACTCCTTACCGCATTCCTTGCATACTAAAGTCTTGTCTTCGTACATGGTTTTTACCTCTCTTTGATACTGTTCCCTCGGGAAACTTGAAATATATGCGTACAGACACTGCGCCTGCTATCGCCTAAATAGGTTTAATGGCTGCCGATTTTCGCTTGATGCGCTGGACGGCATTATCCACAGATTTGATTGGTTTGTGCAGCGCTTCGGACATCTCTTCATACGATAAGCCGTCCAAAAACAACGTCAAAACCTGTGCCTCAAATTCAGACAAAAGCGAGTAGAGCTTCTTTTTCCGCTCTTCCCTCTCCTCATTGCCGATAACAAGCGATTCAGGATCACCATTCGGTGCAGTTACCCGGGTACGCGATTCCGCAAGGTCTTCAAACAGAGGTCGATCGATTGACATGGACTGATTGAGCGGGTCGTGCTTGAGCGACGCTGCCGCCTTCACTGCGGAATAAATCTTCCGCGTGATACACAACCGTGCAAACGCTCCAAAGGGTGCGCCCTTGCTCTCATCGTACTCCCGGACGGCATTCAGCAGCCCGAGCATACCCTCCTGCATCAGATCCTCCGCATCGGCGCCTGCCAGAAAGTAGGGCCGCGCACAGGTCTTGACCAGACGGGTATAACGACGGATCAGATTCTCCATCGCAGGTCCGTCTCCCTGCCGTGCCAGACGGCACAGCTTTTCATCCGGAATCCCGTTCGATGGCTGTATTTGATAATCATTTCTCATGTCAATAGCTATTATACGCGGTAGAATTGGAAATGTCAAGAAACGATTGTCATCTTTACCTATATCACACAAAAACGCGCTTCTATTTTTGTGCAATTATGACAATATTGTTGACGTTTTACTCTACAGTTACCGACTTTGCCAGGTTGCGCGGCTTATCGACATCACAGTTGCGCTCCACTGCGATATAGTATGCCAAAAGCTGCATCGGAATAATCGAGAGCGAAGCGGAAAATTCATACAGGCACTTCGGCAGGCGCACGATGTGCTGGCAGACCGACTCGTCCCCGGTGAAATCGTCCGTGGTGACGAGCACGACACTTGCGCCGCGCGCTACAACCTCGCGGATATTGGAGACCGTCTTCTCAAACAGTGCCGGCTGCGTTGCCAGAGCAACAACCAGAGTACCCTCCTCGATCAGCGAAATCGTGCCGTGTTTCAGCTCACCGGCAGCGTACGCCTCCGAATGAATATAGGAAATTTCCTTCAGCTTGAGCGAAGCCTCGAGCGCGGCGGCATAGTCCAGCCCGCGGCCAAGGAAGAACACGCTCGAGCGGTTTGCATACAGCGTAGCGATACGCTGCATATCCGACTGGCACCCCAGTGTCTGCTCAATGCATTCCGGCAGACGCTGCAGCTCAGCGCACAGCGCACGCTCGTCACCGATGGAAATCAGACCGCGCACACGCGCGATCTTAACCGAGATGAGGTACAGAGCGGACAGCTGTGCGGAATATGCCTTGGTTGTCGCAACCGAAATCTCCGGGCCGGCCCAGGTATATAGCACACCGTCTGCTTCGCGCGCAATCGTCGAGGAAACGACGTTTACGATTGCAATCGTGAACGCACCTGCCTGCTTGGCCAGACGCATGGCAGCCAGCGTGTCCGCCGTCTCGCCGGACTGGCTGATAACGATGCACATATCCTTTTTGCCGATGATCGGGTTCTCATAACGGAACTCGCTAGCAACCTCTGCCGTGCAGCGAATGCGGCACATCGCCTCAATCACGCGCTTGCCGACCATGCCTGCGTGCAGTGCAGAGCCGCAGCCGATGATATGGATATGCTCGATCTCACGCAGACGCTCGTCGGTCAGACCGTTGTCCTCGAATACAACCGCATCGTTTTTGATGCGCGGCTTAACCGTATCGGCAACTGCCTTGGGCTGCTCCATGATCTCCTTGAGCATAAAGTGCTGGTAGCCGCCCTTTTCCGCTGCGGACATATCCCACGTTACGGTCATGATTTCCTTCTCTACCGTATCGCCGAACTCGTTCATGACAACTACGCTGTCCGGGCGAACGATTGCAACCTCGTTATCATCCAGAATAATGTAACGCTTGGTGCGATTGATAATAGCGGTAATATCGGATGCGATCATGTTCTCGCCCTCACCGATACCGATAACCAGCGGGTTGCCGCGGCGTGCAGCAACGATCTCCTGCGTGTTATCCATCGAGACTACGCCCAGTGCGTAAGAGCCGCGCAAACGCTGTACGGCCTGCAGAACGGTCTTTGCCAGATCCTCCTGCTTGCCGGTGTGCAGATAGTCCACGAGGTGCGCGACAGTCTCCGTATCGGTCTCGGACTTAAACTCATAGCCGTGTGCCTCCAGACGCTCACGCAGCTCCTTGTAGTTCTCGATAATGCCGTTGTGTACAACTGCTACCTTGCCCTTGCCGCCCAGATGCGGGTGTGAGTTGCGGTCGGACGGCTCACCGTGCGTTGCCCAGCGGGTGTGGCCGATACCGCAGGTGCAGTACATGTCGCCGCCTTCCTCCTTGATCTTCTCCTCAAGGTTTGCAATGCGGCCGCGCGCCTTGACAACGCGCAGACCGTCCTTCGTGAAGGCAGCCACACCAGCAGAGTCATAGCCACGGTATTCCAGACTGTACAGACCCTTGATGAGAATCGGAAGCGCGTTCTCGCGTCCGGTGAATCCAACGATTCCACACATAAAATAATACTCCTTTGCAACGGTAAATATAACATATCTTCCGCAACATTTCAGTATGAGCCTTAGACAGCACGGAACAATGAAAGCTGCGGCCTCTTGCACGAACTCCGGTCGCGCCTTGTCGGTCCGCAAAACTCTCTCACAAATCGCTCTTGTTTAATTATTCCGTATTGCCTTACCTCAATATATGCGGTGAATTTCTAATTTTGGGTATAAAAATAGTGCGTTACGCATAACTGCTCTGTCGATACGGTCGCCCGTATGTTTTAACAGCCTGCTGACGATCAACCCACTTGTGACCGAAGGGCACCCGCCGAATACTTTCGATTAACCCTTTCCTCGTCAACTGCGATACCGGCTGCACCGCAGTTCTGGCGCTTAGCATATTATGGAATTGTGCGCAAATGCTCCCACCTCCCTGTTCAGAATGAAGAAAGTGGGTGTGCAAACCACACCCACTCCTGTTGGCTCTTTTACATTATACAACAGACTCGATGACTTTGGCAACCTTTTTTGCCAAAGTATCTACCTGCTCACTGTTCGTGCCCTCTACCATGACGCGCACAAGCGCCTCCGTACCGGACGGACGAACCAGGATTCGGCCGTTATTGCCCAGCTCCGCAGAAGCCGCATCGATAGCCGCCTTGACCTCGGGCAGCTGCTGCAGGGTAGCCTTTTTATCGTTCGGCACCTTGACATTGATCATCAACTGCGGCCACGGCTCAACCTCAGCTGCAATCTCCGAGCACTTCTTGCCGCTCGCCTTGAGGATAGACATAAACTGCAGTGCAGTCAGCTCACCGTCACCGGTGGACGCATACTCAAGAAAAATAACGTGTCCGGACTGCTCGCCGCCCAGAATGTAGCCCTTCTTGAGCATCATTTCGAGCACATAGCGGTCACCTACATTGGAGCACTCGATCTTCATGCCGTTCTTATCGGCGTAGGCGTGCAGGCCCATGTTGGACAAAATGGTGGCAACAAATGCACCGCCGCGCAGCTTGCCTTCCTTCTTCATGTGCGCCGCGCAGACTGCCATAATGCGGTCGCCGTCCAGCTCCTCGCCGGTCTCGTCTACGATCAGGCAGCGGTCAGCATCGCCGTCAAAGGCAACGCCAAGGTCAAAATTGCCCGAGCGGACGCGCTCCTTCAGCTGACCGAGATGGGTGGAGCCGCAGTTATCGTTAATATTGATGCCATCCGGCTCATAGAAGCGGATTTCCGCCTTGCACTCGACCAGACGCATGAGACGCTCCACCGTCGTGGAGGAGGAGCCGTTTGCACAGTCCACCGCCACGCGCAGGCCGGACAGGTCGCCCTTGATGGTATCTGCAAGGTGGTCGGTGTACTCGACTACCGGGTCGATCTCGCTTTTGAGTACACGGCCGATCTTCTCGTGGGTCATCTTCGGAATGGACTCAAAATCGTCGATGAGATCCTCAATTCTTGCCTCGGTTTCGTCCGGCAGCTTGTAGCCGTTGCCTGCAAAAATCTTGATGCCGTTGTACTCAAAGGAGTTGTGGCTTGCGGAAATGACAATACCCGCATCTGCCTTGTGCTTGATGGTGAGGAAAGCGACCGCCGGCGTCGGGATAACGCCGAGCAGCTCGACATCCGCGCCAACCGAGCAGATGCCCGCGACCAGCGCGTTCTCCAGCATATCCGAGGATACGCGGGTGTCCTTGCCGATCAGCAGCTTCGCCTTGCGGCCGTGTGCAGACTCCTGCGTAAGTGCATATGCCGCTGCCGCGCCGATCTTGAACGCCAGCAGTGCATCAAGTTCCGAGTTCGCTACACCGCGAACGCCGTCTGTTCCAAAATATCTACCCAAATGAAACACCTAACTTTCTTGTATGATAAAGGCGGGGAAATGATTGAATTACAGCATTTGCTGTCCGTCCGCCGGTTCCATATTCAAATGGCGGTAAGCCTGCAGCGTCACACAGCGTCCGCGCGGCGTGCGGCTGAGAAAGCCGATCTGCATGAGATACGGCTCATAAACATCTTCCAAGGTGATCGCTTCTTCGCCGATGGTCGCGGCCAGCGTGTCCAGCCCGACCGGACCGCCGCCGTAGTTCTGGATAATGCTTTTGAGCATTCTGCGGTCTACGTTATCCAGACCTAACTCATCAATCTCGAGTGCACGAAGCGCAATGTCGGCACTTTTTCTGTCAATCGTACCGGTGCCGATTACCTGCGCAAAGTCTCGCACGCGGCGCAGAAGCCGGTTGGCGATTCGCGGCGTACCGCGGCTGCGGCGCGCAATCTCGAATGCGCCCTCGTGCTCGCACGGTACATTAAGAATGCCTGCCGAGCGTTCAACAATACCGCACAGCTCCTCCGGCGAATACAGCTCCAGACGGAGCATGACGCCGAAGCGGTCACGCAGCGGACTGGTCATCTGACCGGCACGCGTAGTCGCGCCGATGAGCGTAAATTTCGGCAGGTCGATACGGATCGAGCGCGCCGAAGGCCCCTTGCCGATGATGATATCGAGTGCATAGTCCTCCATCGCGGGATAGAGAATCTCCTCTACCGCACGGTCGAGGCGATGAATCTCGTCAATAAACAAAATATCATTCTCTGAGAGATTTGTCAATAAAGCCGCCAAATCTCCCGCTTTTTCGATTGCCGGACCGCTCGTAACACGGATATTCACGCCCATTTCTGCGGCAATGATGCCCGCGAGTGTGGTCTTGCCCAGACCCGGCGGGCCGTACAGCAGCGTATGGTCGAGCGATTCACCGCGCATTTTCGCGGCCTGTATGTAAATACTCAGGTTTTCCTTGGCTTTTTTCTGACCGATATAGTCCGCCATGGATTTCGGACGGAGCGAATTCTCGGTCTCGTCCTCGCTGAGCTGGCGGGTGGAGATGATGCGTTCATCATCCGTCATGCCGCCGGAAAATTCAATACTCAAAGGTACACTCTCCTACTTGATCAGGCTTTTATCGTCCGAAATCAGGACTTGACCAGCTTTTTCAAGCACTGACGGATGATCTCGTCCGCCTCCATGCCGGCAGCATCCAGACCCTCCATCGCGTGCAGCGCCTCTGCCTGCGTATAGCCGAGCACCATAAGCGCCGCGACTGCCTCCTGCGTGTGGTTGACACCGCCGGAAGCGGCGGCTGCCGCCACCGGAGACGCTGCAGATGCGGTCTCGAGCTGCTCCTTGCTCATCTTGTCGCGCAGCTCGAGTACAATGCGCTGTGCGATCTTCTTGCCGATGCCCGGCGCCTGCATGAGCATTTTTTCATCGCCGGTGATGATGCTGAGCGCCAGTCTGTCCGGCGGTGCGACCGACAGGATGGACAGCGCCGCCTTCGGGCCAACGCCGTTGACACTGGTCAGCATCAGGAAGCAGGATTTCTCCTCCTCGTCGATAAATCCGTACAGTTCAAACACGCCCTCCCGGACATTGAGCCAGGTCAGCAGACGCGCTTTTTCGCCGGTTTTCAGCTTGCCGATGGTGTTCTGCGAAGCGTGACAGGCATAGCCTACACCGCCGCAGTCGATCACCGCAAGCCCCTGCTGGAGCACGGAAACCGTGCCGTCTACATAATAAAACATCTATTTAAACCTCATAATAAGCCTTCATAGCGCATGGCCTGCCGGGAATGCCCGTGGCAGATGGCCAGCGCAAGCGCATCCGCGGCATCGTCCGGACGCGGCAGCTTGGTGAGATGGAGAATGCTTTTCGTCATTTCCATCACCTGTTTTTTCTCCGCGCCGCCGTAGCCGACAACGGACAGCTTCACCTGATTCGGTGTATAGGATACCGGATGCAGTCCCTTCTGTGCCAGCGCCAGCAGAATTACACCGCGCGCCTGCGCAACCTGAATGCCGGTTGTAACGTTTTTCGAGAAGAAAAGCTCCTCGATTGCCACCTCGTCCGGGTGAAATGTGTCCACCAGCGTACAGATATCATCGTAAATCTCACATAAGCGCAGGTGCATCGGTGTTCCGGGAGCGGTTTTTGCCGCACCGTACTGCACCGGCGTAAATTTCATATTATCGAACCGCACCACGCCATAGCCAATCGTGCCGTAGCCCGGGTCGATGCCAAGAATCGTTATCATTTCTTTATAACCTCAAAATTATACCACGTTCGCACACATTGTGCAATAAATTTTAGTGGCAGGTTAATGGAAAATTGAGAACCGCGGTTACGCGCAAAGCGCATTATTGAATTGCCACTCTGTGGGCGGACACATTCATTCTCCATTTCCCATTCTCAATTCTTCTTCCGTTGGCATAACCGCGCCCTTATGCTGCACGGTATACGCCGAACATTCGGACGAAAATGTCAGATAATCCGCAAGTTTCTCCTGCGGGATGTCTGCGAGCGTTTCCGCTGTCACGCCGTCGCGGGTAAGCTGATACAGGAACGACCCGATGAACGAATCGCCCGCTCCGGTGGTATCCGCGACCGTCACTGGCAGCGCTTTGGTCTCGGCGCTCGCGTTCGGCGTGTAGACTGCCGCGCCGTCCGCGCCGCGTGTCACAAGCAGCAGCCTGCAGCCCTGCGAAAACAGAAGCTCTGCCGCTTCCCTCTCGGTTTTGCAGCCGGTGCAGAATTCAACTTCATCATCCGACAGCTTCACGAGGTCTGCACACGGCAGAAACTCACGAATCGCTGCCTGACAGCTTTCCGGGCTGTCCCACAGCGGCAGGCGCACGTTAGGGTCAAACGAGAGGAACGCGCCTGCGTCCTTTGCCAGCCGGATGGCCTTGCGATGTGCCTGCTTGACAGGTGCATCTACCAGATCGACCGAGCAGAAGTGCAGCACGGCACAGTCCGCGAAAATATCCGGCGTAATCTGCGCTTCATCGAGAAACAGGTCTGCCGAGGGATTGCGGTAGAAGGAAAACTCGCGGTTGCCGTTCTTATCAAGTGAAACAAACGCCAGCGCGGTATTCGCCCGTCCGGTGCGGAACACCGTTGAGATGTTCACGCCGTTTGCGTGCAGCGTTTTGAGAATGTGCGTACCGAATGCATCCTCTCCCACCTGCGAAATCATCTGCGCTCTGCCGCCGAGACGCGCCACTGCGGTTGCCACATTGGCCGGCGCACCGCCCGCGACACGCTCAAACTGCACGACCTCATCAAGTGCACAGCCGCGCTGCTGCGGCACGAAATCAATGAGCAGTTCGCCGATTGCCACTACTTTTTTCATCGTTCATTCCCCCAGAATATGTCGGTAAATCGCCTGCGCGACGCCGTTTTCCGCATTACTTCCGGTGATAACGTCCGCTGCTTCGCGGATGCACGGCTCGCTGTTTGCCATGGCAACGCCCAGCCCCGCCATCTGCAGCATGGTCAGATCGTTTTCGCTGTCACCGATGGCAATGACGTTGGCCAGCGTGCAGCCGAGGTGATGCGCCAGCCATTCCAGTCCGCGTCCCTTGTGCACACCCACGCGGTTGACCTCGACATTGCGCAGCTCTCCGCCATACATGACGGACGGCGCAAGCTCGAAAATACCGTATTTATCGAGCGCAGCTGTCAGCGGCGCGATTGCATTCGGGTCATCGTGATAAAGAATCGCCTTGGTGAATGGGCGCGGCTCGTCTGCGAGCGCAGCGCGCCACGCATTCTTGTCCCCGACAAAGTGATAACCCTCGTCGGCCTCGTCCATCACGACCCGTCCGCGCCGCTGCAGATTCTCGAGAAAATGCCGAAAAGCATGTCCATAGTACAAATCCTGCGTGGTATACAGGCATGGGTCGGTATCAATGGCAGTGCACTCGTTCAGGATGATGTCCACCATTTCTGTGCTCAGACCGTCGAAAAACGCCGGTTCCCTGTCGTCTGGATGCTGCACTGCCGCGCCGTTTGCGGTGACGAGCCAGTCCGGTGCGGCTTCCAGCTGTTCGCTGAAGCGGCGCACCTCGCGCACGTTGCGTCCGGTGCACAGCACGATCTGCACGCCCGCCTGCTGCGCCATGCGTACCGCGCGGGCGTTCTCCGGCGTGATGCGGCTCTGCGCATCCAGCAGCGTTCCATCTAAATCCAATGCCAGAATTTTGTATTGATTCGTCATATTCATACTCGTTTCCTGTTCTCATTCGCGCAGCATGGCACGCCGCGCACGATAATCGGGTAAATAGCGCTCCACCAGCGCCCAGAACTGCGGTCCATGGTTTTTATGTGCAATGTGCGCCAGTTCATGCACCACCACATAGTCGATAGCGGGTCCAGGATAGTCCATCAACCGCCATGAGAAGCAAATACTGTTTTTGCCGCTGCACGAGCCGAACCGTGTTCTCGCTGAGGTGATCTTCAGTCCGGCCGGGTACAGGTTCATCAGTTTTGCGTAATGCTGTACCTTGGGCGGCAGCTCTATTTTCGCTCGGCGGATAAGCTCAGCCTGCTTGGCCTCATCCGGCTCCGGATGTGCCGCACGGCGGGACTGCTGATCGGCAAGTGCGCGGACTATCCAGTCCGTATGCTCCGCGACAAACCGTTCAATACAGTATTTTGCCAGCCGCAGCGGCGCACGAACGATCACACGCCCCTCGCGCGTCACCTGCACGGCAAGCGTCTTGCGTTTGGAGCGAACCAGCTCGTATTCGATCATATCACTGTCCCTTGCGCTCCAGATTGCGGTTGTAGAAGAACACCGCGACCGAAATGCCGCAGATCAGCAGATAACCGAGAACGCTCCAGCCGTCCGGCAGCTGGCCGAACAGAAAAAAGCCGAGGACAGCCGAGAAGATGACCTGCGTGTAGTCGAACACCGAAATCTCCTTGGCCGGTGCGTTGGCGTATGCGAGCGTTACGCCGAACTGTCCGAGCGCGGCTGACGCACCTGCGCCGATCAGGCAGAAGAACTGTCCCCATGTCATTGGGTGGTAGTCCGTGATCATAAACGGTACGCATACCAGCGTGGAGAACATCGAGAAGAAGAACACGATGCGGGCGCTCTTTTCGCCTTTCCGGCTGAGTGCGCGCACACAGGTGTAGGCCGCGCCTGCACCCATACCACCCAGCAGGCCGATAATTGCCGGGAAGGTTGCCGAGGAAAAACCCGGCTTGATAATCAGCATGCTGCTGCCGAATGCCGCAAGCACCGCCGCGTACTGGAATACGCTGGCCCGCTCCTTCAGCAGAATGAGCGAGAAGATGATAGCGAAGAACGGCGACATTTTATTAAGAATGTTTGCATCTGCCAGTACAAGATGGTCAATAGCGTAGTAATTGCAGAAAATGCCGAGTGTGCCGCAGGTTGCTCGTATGATGAGCAGCGGCAGGTTGCCCTTTTCCCACTTGAAACCAACCTTTTCGCGGCACAGCACCACGGCGGCCACTGCCACCGCAACCAGATTGCGGAAAAAGGTTTTCTGCGTGAACGGCAGATCCCCCGCCAGACGTATGAATGCCGCCATCATCGCAAAACCGAATGCGGACATAATGATAAAACCGATTGCCTTACTTTTTTTGGAAAGCACTGATGTCTTCCTCCTTTTTGTTGTGAGTTTTCTGACTGCTTCTATTGTAACACACAAACTGTTCCGCGTGGCAGAGAAATCGTCTGTTTTTCGCGTTTTGAAATTTTTCAAAAAAATTTGAAAAAAGGTGTTGACATTTAGCGTCCACATGGATATAATAATTCTTGTCGCTGACAGTGAGGCGACTCGATGAGAACAGAATGCGAGTGTGCTGGAACTGGTAGACAGGCACGTTTGAGGGGCGTGTGTCGATCGACGTACGGGTTCAAGTCCCGTCACTCGCACCACCTTCTTTCAACAACAAAATATGCGGATGTGGCGGAATGGCAGACGCGCTAGCTTCAGGTGCTAGTGTTCGCAAGGACGTGGGGGTTCAAGTCCCCCCATCCGCACCAAGTGAAAGAGCTGAAATCTTTTGATTTCAGCTCTTTTTCTATACTTTTGTCTACCACAAGTGTCTACCAAAATCGCGGCGCTTCATTTTAGTGCTGATTTTAGTGCAGGTTCAGCACCTTTTTAACGAGTTTTAGGATGACAGGATATCGTTTCAGGACATATGCTACCGATCAGCAGCAAAAGCACAATTTCCGCATCACCAAAAGAGCTGAAACCCAAAAGTTTCAGCTCTTTCCCACATTTTCAATTACACCCTGTCTCCGCTACCTTCATGCGCGAATACCCAATCGGCATATTCAACGGTACGCTTGCACGAATCGAGCAGTATACACCATTTTCGGTCTGCAGCAGCACACGATCGTCCTTAGAGAGATTCGGCAGCCAGCCGGCGTCCTGCTGCGCTGTCTCGTTATAAATGCCGAGATTATATTTGCTGCCGGGTATCGTCACCGCAAACGCGCTGACCGTCTCACCGTTTCCCATAAAACTGTAAAACGGCTTATACTTCACATCTTGCGTCAAATACACATTCCGATAATAGCCGCTGATTGAATGCGAACCGACATCAGCCACCTCAGCCAGTGCCGTACTCGATACCGAAGCCGTCTGCTTCGGTACTGTCCACCTGGGATACAGCGCCGAGAACTCCGGTACCGGCTCTACTGTGCCGTCGCTGTGCTGAATGGCTGCCGCACCATTCACCGTCCACGCCTGACTGCCGTAAATGACCTTCTCGCATGCGGCTGCCGTGCCGGTATTCGCCGCACCGGCGCTCATCATCAGCGCAGAGACCGTCATGCAGCCTGCCAGCGCGGTACTCAGTATTTTCCGAAATCTGTTCATTATTCAACCCTCCCTGTTTGTTCTCTAACCGCTATCCATACCTTACCGATTCTACAATTTCAATGAATCGTCTAAATCACCTCCAAAAGCAGTTATCTAAGCAGATACCCCCTGCAAATTGCGTTTGTCATGGTCTATCTGTAAGATAACTGCTTTTCACTGAAATTACAACCGACTGTTCCTGCTTAGTCGTTATTCGTTCCTGCTTTGCGCGTTAAGGAGCAGAATATCGCAGATGAACCGGTCGTTCTGCTCGTAAAACCGAATCAGTCCCTGATTACGTTCCACCGCCTGCCGCATATTCTGAATACCGAAGCCGTGGCGATACCGGATATTTTTCGTGGTACGCAGTGCCGGATTATCCGACAGCACCGGATGTGCGATATCATTGGCAATCACAATCGAGCTGTATGCTCCCTGCGGCTGAATATGAATATCCACCACCTTGCGCTCACTGCCTTTCGCAGCACGAATCGCATTGTCCAGCGCATTGCCGAGGATGATGGTAATATCCTCCGGCGAAATACCCGACAGCGGTGTCGTGATAATGGCGCTCAGCCGAACACCTGCCCGTTCCGCGGCTGCGCTTTTGCTGTTGATGATCGCGTCAAGCACCTTGTTGCCCGAAAACATGATCAGCTTGTTGACGGTATTCTGCTGCTGCAGAAGCTGCCCTGTGTACTGCTCGATTCCCGTAAGATCCCGTTCTTCCGCCATGGATAAAATGCAGAGCAGGTGATTTTTGAGGTCATGCCGCAGCGCACGAACCGTGTCATACATGTTCTCAATGTCCTTGGCGTTTTCCTGCAGACATTCGTTCTGCAGCGCGAGCAGCGCCATTTCGGTTTGGATTTTGCTGACCTGCCCCAATCGAACAAACAGGAAATAAATCAGGATATTCAACGCCAACACGATACACACCGCATAAAATACAATATTTTGAATATGCGGTTCCTGTATCGCCGCGTACATCATCAGCGTAATCGTGATAATGGATAACGTTGGAATCGCTACCAACGGGATAACATCCAGCCATTTGATTCGACCGTTTTCCTTCACCCGCAGGATAATCCGCGTGATTACAAAAAACAGCAGTTTGGTTATCAAAATCGAAATAATGCGAACCGAATTAAACCGACTGAGCAGCAAGGCAACATTATTTCCGGACAATTTTGCGACAAGCAGTGCCGTAAAAGTTGCAATAATAGCCACAAGGCCCATCGTAAATGCAGAAACAAATATCTTCTGCAGGATTGGTCCGCGCAGCAAAATGCAGCAAAACGCAATGTTGATCAGTATCTGTATCGAGCTTGCATAGCCTTCATACAGCTGCCCCCAGGAGAAAAAGGCTACACTGCCGAAGGACAGCACACCAAAGAGTGCCGTCCATATATATTTCGCCGGACAGGCCATGCGGTATCCGAAATACTGCACTAAGAAGCTCAAAATAAGGGTTACCTCTACGGCGTTAATTGCCATTTCAAACCAGAAATTCATGGGCGCAGACTCCTCATATACGCCATGAAGGCGGTCTGTGTTTCCTCAGCTTTGGCGCGGCTGACCGGCAGGACCGTCCCGTCCGACAAGGTGACGCTTGTCCGGCTGCAGATTTGAACAAACCGGCAGTTCAGCAGATAGCCAACGTGGCAGCGCACGAAAAAGTATTTGCTGAGTGCCGTTTCGATATCGCTCATGCGTGCCTTGAACCGCAGGGATTTCTCGTTGTAATGTACAACGATATAATGTCCCTGGCTCTCAAAATACGCAATCTCCGTGATCGGAATGCGGGTGCTGCTGCCGTTCATCGTAACCGTGTAGTGAATCTGACGACTGTTGAGAAGCTGCATCATTTTCTCGGTTATCCGCGGCAGTTCCTCCAGATGCGTTTTGCGGAGAAACCAGAACGGCTGAAACGCAAACGACTGATACACCAGATCTTCCATGCCGGACAGGAAAATGATAATCGGCTTCGACGGCATGGCTGACAGTTCTTCCGCGACCGAAAAGCCGTCTTTTTCGGGCATATCAATATCTAAAAACAGCACATCAGTCGGCCTGCATGTAATCTCACGCAAGGCTTCCACGCCCGTGTGCGCGAACACGATCTCCGGTGTGATTCCGTATTTTTTGAAAACGGTCAGCAGACGTTTTGCAAAGACCTGCGTGAATACGGTATCGTCATCGCACAGTATAATACGCATGAGTGCTCCTCCCTGTTGTGTTCTGAACTAACTATACCATAAAGCAGCACGGCATACAATATTTCACAAAGCGGTCTGTCTCCTGCTGCTCCGCTTCTATTATACCGCAGATTGATGGACGTCCGGCTGCAGAGCAGGAACGCAAAGTGTCCAATCAGGAACGCGCTATTGATTTTGCTCTCGAAAACGGGTATCGTGCGTAACATAACCCGATAGAAATCAGGTGAACGATCTATGACGGCACAGGACAAGGAGCTGTTTTCCCAATTATACGACCGGAATTACAAGCGGCTGCTGTATGCGGCCATCCGCATTGCACACAACCCGTTTACAGCAGAGAAGCTGACGAACGAGGCGTTTACCATCCTGCTGACGCATTTTGACCAGGTGCGCCAGCACCCGAATCTGCCCGGTTGGCTGCACACCGTGCTGACCAATCTCGCGCTTGATGAGTACAAACGGCGGAGCCGGTATGTGCAGGTGCCGCTGGACAGCGTTCAGGATCTTGGCTGTGAACCGATTTTCCTTTCCATGCTCGACCTGCTGCCGAACGAATTATCCCGCACGGATAAGGAGATTCTGTATCTGCGGTATCAGCTGAATCTGAACTGTGTGGACATTGCCGAATATCTGCATATCAGTCACGAGGCCAGCCGTGCGCGCTTAAGCCGCGCCAGACAGCATTACGCTCACCTGCTTGCGAAGGAAAGGCTGATGTGAACTCCCATCCTGCCGAATAGTTTCGCTGTATGTATAATACGGGCAGCAGAACTGCACTATAAAGGAAAAGTCAGCCGTTTTCGGCTGACTTCAGTCTGTCGATAAAGTCAATCTATCGTTTTTACTTTTCGTGCGGCAGCACGCATAAAATAGAATTTGCACAGCAAATTCATAATTCCCGGGGGCGTGTACCTCGGGAATTATACAAGGGACGAAAAATTGTGCCCGTAGGGCGCGGCTTTTCGTCAAGATTCGATTGAAAGCGTGGTTTCAATCGAGAGGCTGCTCGAAAAACGGAGTTTTTCGACAGCCTCAAGTCAGCCGTTTTCGGCTGACTTTTCCTTTATATATCATCCTTCTTGCGCTTCTGCTCCTATTTTCGCGAGGATTTGACAAACCGCTCCAGCGTTTCCACCATCTCCGAGCCTTCCAGCGGCTTTGCAATATGCATATCCATGCCCGCAGCAAAGGCAAGCTGACGGTCCTCTGCGAAAGCGTTTGCTGTCATGGCGATGATTGGAATGGTTCTCGCATCCGGACGCTTCATCGCGCGAATACGCCGCGTCGCTTCCAGACCGTCCATCACCGGCATCATCACATCCATTAAAATCGCATCAATTTCTCCGGGCCTGGAATCGGCAAAAATGCGTACCGCCTCCTCACCATTCACTGCCTTGATGATGGAGGCTTCTTCCACATTGAGTACAAACTCAGCAATCTCCATATTCATCCTGTTATCTTCCGCAACCAGCACATGCAGTCCGGCAATAGAACTGGTCTGCAGCAGACGTTTCGGCTTGTTTCGCTTCTCCGGTGCATGGCAGATGCGGAACGACAGCGACAGCGTAAACGTCGTGCCTACGCCCTGCCTGCTGACAAAGGACAGCGTGCCGCCCATTTTCTCCGCCAGACTTTTCGCAATCGGCATACCCAGACCGGTACCGCCATATTCCGATCGAGCAAAATTCCGTTCCTGTGCAAATGGCTCAAATACGTGCTTCTGAAACTCCTCGCTCATGCCGATACCGGTATCCGCACAGGTGAATTCAATCTGTGCAGTCTCCGGATCCGCACTCGGCTTTTCGCGGCATCCCAGCCTGACTTCGCCCCCCGCGTGGTTGTACTTGACCGCATTGCTGATGATATTCATCAGCAGCCGACGCAGGTGCAGCGGACTGCCGAGCAGGCAGCGGTGCTCAACCGGATAGCCATCCGTTATTATCGTAATGCCCCGCTCCCGTGCCTGCTTATCCACCACCACGCCAACACTGTCCAGCAGTTCCTTGAGGTCAAACTCGCGTTCCTCCAGCATGATCTCGCCGGATTCCAGCTTGCCCATGTCCAGCACCTCGTTTACCAACTCAAGCAGCAGACCGGAGGCATCCCAGATTTTCTTCCGGCACTCGGTCTGCTTGTCCGGATCGTCCTTGTAATAATTCGCAATCTCGATCATACCGCGAATGCCGTTAATCGGCGTGCGGATATCATGGCTCATGCGCTGCAGGAACTCAGTCTTAGCGCGGTTGGCCTGCTCAGCCTTTTTGGCGGATTCCATCAGCTGCCCGCGGAATTCCCGCTCGCGCCGATCCTGCTCGGCCAGATATTCCCGCGCGGAACGCCTGCGGAACATTTGAATCACGGTCAGCATGACCAGATAGATGATCAGCGCCGCCATCATATTTTTGACCATATCAGTCGCTACCATACGGTCGGATACATAGGCGTAGATATAGTAGTCGCGGCTGCGGTCCAGACCACCGAAATAGGCATTGCCATCGCACTTGAAATGTCCGACCGCGGCGGACGACAGTTTTGACTTGATCTGCTGCAGAATCCGGCTGTCCTCCACCTTGGTATCAGCCAGTTCTTCGTCGTTGGACGCGATAATGCGGTCGCCGTTTGTCACCACAATCACACCGTCGTCCCTGGTATTATAGCCCGCAAGCAAGCCCTGTATGGTCAGCGTATAATTGCGTGCATACTCCGCAGTGGTGTGATAGTATACAACGATCACACCGGGCACATCTGTACGACCGTACGCCGAAATATCCACATAGGAGCCGTCCGGCAGGTCAATCCGCGAAGCATAGGTCTTCTGCGGATACCTGACCACATCGAGCACTGTATTCCGCTCTATATACTCCTGCAGTGTTAGAAAATTCAGCAGATCACCGTTATACTCGCACTGCACTCTTCCATCTGTGTCCAGCAGAATAATGCCGGTCAGCCGCTGTTTCTGCGCATAGAACCGAAGCCGGTCTTCATCTACAGCCGAGCCCTCATAGCCGATATTGCGGTTTACCTGCTGTGCGTTGTCCATGATACGCATCAGACTTTTGGTAACAGCCGCAGCATTATAGCGTGTATAGGTCGTGCACTGCTCCTTCACATAGTCTATCGTATTGCCGAGCTGTTCCCGTGTCTGCGCGCTCTCCGCACGCACCGTGCGAAAGCCAACCAATATGACCAGCACGGCGCCGATTGCAGCCGCAATCCGTTCGTACCGGCGCGTGGCTTTGCCCTTTTTAACCTGCAGCACAGTCCACCTCCAAATATTTGTCCGGATCGGACAGATACCTGCCTATGATCGTTCGAGTCGTACCGTCTGCACGCATTTCCTCGAAAACCCGGGAAAGCTGTTCGTTCAGTCCACGCGCATCGTTTTTTGCAAACGCCACACCAATTCCTGTCGTGAGAATACTTTCGTCCAGAATACGGTAATCCACATCATAATCCTTCATATACTGCCTAATAGCGGTTTCGTGCGCCGCGATCGCATCCACATAGCCCTTGCCGAGAGAGGTGTAGAGCAGTTCGCGATCCTCCAGACTGTATACTTCACGCACGAGCGGAATGCGGCTGTCCGTTCGCTCGAGGAAAATGCTCTCCGGCTTGGTGGTGGACTGCACGGCAATGGTCTTGCCCTCCAGATCGCTCAGCCGGTAAATATCGCTGCTGCGGTTGACCGCAACCACCTGGCGGCTGATCATATACGGTTCAGTCCAGTTGTATTCGTTCTCGCGCCCATCAATGGAAAAACATCCCCAGATACAGTCAATATCACCATGTTCAACCAGTTTCTTCTTTTCTTCCCAGTCAATGCCGACGAAGGATACTGCATACCCCAGCCGTCCGAAGGATTCCTTAGCCAGATCCACATCCACGCCTGCCGGATTGCCGTTTTCATCGGTATAATTAAACGGCGGATAGTTGTCACTGCCCACCTTGATCGTTATCGGTGTTTTCGTCTGGTGCTCCTGCATATCCTCGGCAGCCGTACATCCGCACAGCAGCACACCCGCCAGCGCTGCCGCAAATACACCGAAAATCCGTCTTTTGAGTCTCATGGCTTCCCCTGCTTTGCTTTTTATCCTTATTATACCATTTTAGATCTATGAATGCCAGAGAGAGTATAACATTTTATTCCAGTATTTTTCGACAATTTTTTCACTTTATGTCGATTTTTTCGTACCCAAATCCGCCAGCAACACCTTCATTTGCCCGCCGCAAACCATACCTTCCTGTGCAGCAATGTCGTTGCTCATGTCGATGGTGACGCACTTGTGCTCGCCGGTCCCAATCAAGTAGTACGCCTGCCGCATAACGGCGCTCTCACTGCAGCCGCCGCCGATGGTGCCTGCGGTAGCCGTGTTGGCATCGACCACCATGTACGAGCCGGATTTTACCGGCGTGGAACCGCTGGTCTCGTACACGAGCATGAGCGTTTTGGGAATATCACCGCGTGCAGCGGTTTCCAGCAGCGGCAGGTCGATGTCCTCTGCGGTGAGAATGCTGCTCTTGGAACGGCGATCGGTCGTGCGACGGCGTTCCGCGATCAGCTCTGCCACGATAGAAATCGCAATTTCCTTGACGGTCAGCGCACCGATGTCCAGACCGATGGGCGTATGAATGCGGTCGAGATCTGCCCGAGAGAAGCCTTCTTCCTCAAGCATGTTCAGCAGACCGACCGTGCGCCGCTTCGACCCGATCATACCGAGATAGCGCGGCATGGTGCCGCGCAAAAGCTCCCGCAGGCAGTCCGCGTCATAACGATGCCCGCGCGTGATAACGGCAACGTAATCGCTCTCTCGGATGCCGATTTTCTTAATTGCTGCCGGAAACAGATCACATACGATCTGCTTTGCTTCCGGAAAGCGCGGATGATTGGCAAAAGACGGCCGGTCGTCCGCCACAACCAGCTCAAAACCGAGATCGGCCGCATAGCGGCAAAGCGGCTGCGCGATCGTGCCGCCGCCGAGCAGAATCAGGCGTTCCTGCGGCATGAAATTGCGCGTGTACTGTACGCCGTCCGCGTCGATAGTCAGCGCCGCCGGAAGTCCCTTGCGCGCATTTTCCGCGGCAGCCTGCAGCTGTTCCAGCAAAGTCATCGTGCCGTCGCTCCTTCCGCGTGATAATCGCCGCTTTTGCCGCCGGTCTTGTGCAGCAGCAACGTCTCATCAATACGCATACCGCGGTCCACCGCCTTGCACATGTCGTAGACGGTCAGCGCGGCAACAGTGGCCGCCGTGAGTGCTTCCATCTCAATACCGGTCTTGTGCGAACAACGCAGCGTGCTGACAACGCGCACCTGCGTCTCCGAGACAGCCTCAATGGCGATGTCCACGCTCTCGATCGGGATCGGATGGCACATCGGGATCAGCTCTGCCGTCCGCTTGGCCGCCATAATGCCCGCGATACGCGCGCACGCGAACACATCGCCCTTGGGCACTGTGCCGTCAAGGATCATGCGCAGCGTCTCCGGCTGCATGGTCAGCACGGACTGCGCCACCGCTTCGCGCTGCGTGACCGGCTTCGCGCCGATGTTGACCATGTGCGCTGCACCGTTTTCATCCAAATGGGTCAGTTTCATGTTGTTCCTCCCGAAAACTTATTTTGTTCCGCAAACACAAAAAACACCGCTCAAAACGACGTTTAAGCGGTGTTTCATCTGGTCCGAGTGACAGGATTCGAACCTGCGGCATCCTGCTCCCAAAGCAGGCGCGCTACCAACTGCGCTACACCCGGATAGTATTGTGAGCGCCCCGTATTCCGAGGAACCGAGGCGCTTGATGGTGCCGGTGACCGGACTCGAACCGGTACGCTGTCGCCAGCGGTGGATTTTGAGTCCACTACGTCTACCAATTCCATCACACCGGCATAACATGGTTATTATATCGTAAATCGCACCGGTTGGCAAGAGGAATTTTTCGAAAAGGGTATTTTTCTTTCACTGCCGCAAAAGATAACAGCCATTCCCGTGGGAATGGCTGTTATCTGTTAAAACAAATGTGCAACGCCAATTACACCCTGAGAACCGAGCAGCATAATGAAGCCTGCAACAATTACGCCGCACAGAATCGAAGTCAGCGCCTTGGTTTTCGGCATTTTGAGCAGCGTTGCAATCAATGCACCCGACCATGCTCCGGTGCCCGGCAGCGGAATCGCCACAAAAAGGAACAGACCCAGCCGTTCATATCTGGTGACCTGACCGGTCTTTCCGAGCAGCTTTTCGCGGTACTTGGTGGCAAAGCCGGAAAGCGGGCCGAGCGAGCACACCCAGTCCAGCAGCTTTTCGCCGAAGAACAGCAAAAACGGGATCGGGATCATATTGCCGATCACAGCCAGCGGGATCAGCTCGATCGCCGGCACGCCTGCGACTGCGCCCAGCGGGACCGCACCGCGCAATTCCACCAGCGGAACCATGGAGATGAGCACAACCGCCAGTTCACGGCCTGCGCCCATCAGCCAGTTGAATAACGATGAAAACACGATTTTTTCCTCCTGACAAGTGTTCTATGGTAAACAGCGAATACTCACACAGATATACTTGTTAATGATACCCTATTCCGCATACAAACGCAAGCGCTGCAATCGTAAAATCTGTGTAAAATAATTTGACGCACCTCTTGCGAACGGTTATACTGGATATATAAAGGAGGGGATCTCCATGCCGCGAGGACAAAAAGACGCTGCCTTTTACGACAGCGCAGCTCTGCTTGTGCTTTCTCTGCTTGAGGAGGCGGACAAGACCGGTTTTCATCTGCTGCATGAGGTGGAATGCCGCTCAGACTGCGCGTTTGCCATCCGTGAAAGCCGCCTGTATCCCCTGCTGCACGGACTTGAGGCACGCGGCGATGTCCGCTCCTGTGAACGGCAGACCGAGGACGGCACGCACCGTTTTTACCGGCTGACCCGTCAGGGCGTGAAAACGCTCACCTGCTGCCGGGAACAGTGGAAAACCTGCCGCAAGCCAATCGGAGGTGGCGCCTGTGTCACCAAATAAGCTGATTGTGCCGTACCTGCACCGCGTGTGCCGGCATCTCCTGTGGCCGCCTTACCGTGCCCGCGTTCGGCGGGAGCTGACCGACCATATTCTCAGCCGCGCGGAGGAGCTGCGCTGCCGCGGCAGTCTCACACAGGAGCAGGCTGTGCGTCAGGTGCTGCGCGCACTCGGTGACCCGGATGTACTGGGAAAGGCTCTGCGGCAGGCACGTCTGCCGCTTGCACGGGTAGTGTACAATGTGATTTCCGCCACTGTGTGGATCGCTATTCTGCTCTGTGCGTTATATCTGACAATTTACCTGCTGTAAGCAGCACAAAAGCGTTCTGTATGAGATTTACAGAACGCTTTCTTTAGGCAATACCGCATAGCGGTGTTGCCTTTATTTTCTTGCGCTGTGCAGCAGCCACAGCTTGCCGAGAGTCTGCACCAAGCACGCCACAAGGATGACGCCAAACGCCATCGCGCCCGCCTCCTCGATGAACAGCGTACCGTATCGAGCAAAGCCTGCCGTGTCGCCCTGCACGAGCGCAAGCGTCGTGTAATACAGGTCGCCGCCCGGAATCAGCGGCACCAGCATAGGCACGAGCAGCGTGATGACAGGCGCTTTGAGCAACCGCGCGAGCACCTCGGCCAGTGCGGCCGTTGCCAACGTAGAGACAAAAAACGCGGTCACGCGGTTATCATACCACTGCATCGCCAACAGATACACACCCCAGTTTACCGCAGCACCCAGCATGATCGTGATCAAGCGGCTGCCGGAAATATGAAACAGCAGTCCGAAGCCGAGCGCACCGATCATCGCCATGACAATCTGCAGGAGGATTTCACCTGTCATACGGCACCGCCCCCAGTCTGCATGAGCACGAGCGCACAGCCTGCCGCGATGGCAAGCGCTCGCAAAACCGCTTCAAATGCACTGAGCAGTCCGGTGATGGTGTCGCCCACGAAAATATCGCGCATGGAGTTGACGAACGGAATGCCCGGAATCAGCAGCATGATGTTGCCGATAATGATATAGTCCAGATTCTGTCCCATGCCGGTTTTTACCGTGAGAGTCGCTGCCGCGCACATCGCCGCCGAGCTGACCATGGTCAGCACCAGCGGCTGCAGCGAAATCCGATCACCGAGCACGCCGATGACATACAGCAGCACGCTGCACAGCATGGCGGCTATGCCGTCTCTCCAGGTGCCGCCGAAGAACACAGCGAACGAGCCTGACGTGATCAGATACGCCAGCGGCAGCCGGCAGCGCAGCTTATCCGGTGCGGTGCGGATGGCTTCCAGACGTGCGTGTAATTCCTCCGGCGGGATAGGATTCACACATACCTTGCGCGACAGCTCGTTGACCGCCTCAATGCAGCGCATATCGGTTCCGCGCCGCAGGATGCGGCGTGTCTGCGTAATCACCTGATCGTCTGCCGTCCGTACCGTTACTGCCATGCTGGCCGTGATGGTCAGCACATCCGCTCGCACAAAACCGTAGGCGCGTGCCAGACGGCGCATGGTGTCCTCTACGCGGGCTGCCTCAGCACCCGAGGTCAGCAGCAGCTCTCCCGCATCCAGCACAGCGGAAAGTGTCTGCTCCGGTCGGTCCATTCAACCACGCTCCTCTCATTACAGCAGCGGCGCGAACAGACGCAGCACACTTGCCGTGATTGACCGAATCCACGGCACACGGCGCAGCCATTCGTCATCAATCCGGCGGCTGACATTGATGGTCTCCATAATGTCCTGCTTAACGGCGGCAACGACCGAGCTGTTGTAGAAGCAGGTCGCGCACTCAAAGTGCAGGAAGAACGAGCGGAAATCCATGTTGATCGTACCGACCACCGCCGTATCATCGTCGGACACGATGGTTTTCGCGTGCAGAAAGCCCGGCCGGTACTCATAAATCTTCACACCCGCTCGGTGCAGCTGCTGATAGTACGAACGTGTGATCATGTACACCAGCTTTTTATCCGGGATGCCCGGCGTCAGGATGCGCACGTCTACGCCGGACTGCGCCGCAATGGTCAGCGCCGTAATCATCTCGTTGTCCAGTACAAGATACGGCGTGGTGATATAGACGTACTTTCGCGCGTTATGGATGATCTGCAGGTAGGTGGATTCACCGATATTGATATCGTCGAGCGGTGAATCCGCAAACGGCTGCACATAGCCGTCTGACGGCAGCTTGGCGGTCGGCAGATAGTTTTCGAGCGGCGGCATGTCCTCGCCGGTGACATACTCCCACATCTGCAGGAACAGAGCGGTCATATTGGCTGTTCCCTCACCTCGCAGCATGATGCCGGTGTCCTTCCAGTAGCCGAAACGCACCTTTTTGTTGATATACTCATCCGCCAGATTGATACCGCCCATATAACCGACATTGCCGTCAATGATCATCATCTTGCGATGGTTGCGGTAGTTGAGATAGGTGTTCAGCGTCGGGATAAAGCGGTTAAAGCGCACCGCGTGAATGCCGAGGCTCATCAGATAGCGGTCGTAGTCTTTCGGCAGCGTGCAGATCGAACCAACGTCGTCGTACAGCACGCGCACATCCAGTCCGGCGGCCGCCTTCTCCCGCAGGATATCAAGGATCGTATCCCACATGATGCCTTCTTCGATGATGAAATACTCCAGAAAAATGAACTTCTGTGCGCGGCGCAGTTCCTCGCACATGGAGTCGAACATTTCCTCGCCGACACGGAAATATTTCGTCTCCGTGTTGGTCCACACCGGCATACCGTCCAGCGTCTCGATGTAACGGGCGCGTGCTGCATGACGCGGATGCTGCTCGATCAGCTCCTTTGTAGCAGGCGTGCGCATATAATCAGTGAAATCCGGCGGTTTCGGCTCGTACTGATGCTGGGTACGCGCCCGATTGAGCGGCGTATTGCCCCAGAACAGATAAAACAAGCCGCCGAACAGCGGCAGCAGCACAATAACCAGCATCCATGTGATCTTGTACATCGGGTTGTCGTACTTACGCACCAGCCAGATGACAATGATAACGCTCAGCACGGTCAGTGCCGGTGTCAGCCAGTGATATTCCATACTTGCCCAGCTTACGCCGAACATAACGATTGCCAGCTGAATCAGCAGCAGAAATCCGCCGACAACACGTCGGTCGCCAAGCAGCTTGCCTACTTTTCTGCGCATCATAATCTCTCCCTTCCCTGCAAAACGCAGTCCTTCCATAGACTATAATCATATCGCACAAGGTATAAAAAGTCAACGCGTCTGCGTTGCTCTCCGGTTAAATATGTGCTACACTAAAAGTAACATTTTTGTAAACCACCGTTAATCATACAGGAGGATCATCCATGCCCCATATTTCCGTGCCCGCCGCCGAACTGAACACGCGGCTCGACCGTCTGCGCTGTGCCATGACCGAGAAGGACCCTGCGTGGTCCATGCTTCTTCTCGACAACACGCTCGACATGTACTACTTCACCGGCACCATGCAGGATGGCGTACTTGTCGTGACACCCGATCAGGCTACGCTGTTCGTTCGCCGCTCGTTTGATGTTGCAAAGGACGAATCCGCCTTCGCAGACATCCGTCCGATGGGCAGCTTCCGCGGCATCAAGGAGGTCTATCCGGATATTCCGGAGACCGTCTATGTTGCCGCAAAGACCATGACGCTGCAAAAGCTCTCCATGCTGAACAAGCATCTGCCGTTTTCACCCAAGCCGGTGGATGGCGTACTGAGCGGTCTGCGCTCGGTCAAGAGTGCGTATGAACTGGACTGCATGCGCGAATCCGGCAGACTGCACCGTTATGTCATCGAGGAACTCGCTCCGGCGTTCCTGCGCGAAGGCGTCAGTGAAGCACGCCTGTGCAGTGAGATCTGCACCGCCATCGTGGACCGCGGCGGCATGGGTATCTCGCGCTACAATCAGCCGGCAGCTGAGGACGTGCTCGGCATTGCCAGCTTCAGCGAAAACAGCCTGTGTCCCACCGCGCTGGACAGTCCCTCCGGCTGTATCGGCACCTCGACCGCAATGAAGTCCATCGGCTCGTCCGAGCGCACGCTGCACGAAGGCGACACCGTCCTGCTGGACATTCCGTGCGGCTGGCGCGGCTACCATACCGATAAGAGTATTACGTTCTACTACGGCGAGCTGGACAAGCATCCGCAGAGCGGCGTGATCCGCGCGGCACGCGAGCAGTGCATTGCGCTGGAGAACGAAACTGCATCTCTCCTGCGCGCCGGTTCCGTTCCGGCTGAGATTTACGAGAAGATCCTCTCTCTCGTCGATCCTGCGTTCCGCGAAGGCTTTATGAACGGCTGCAAGTTCCTCGGCCACTCCATCGGTCTGACAATGGACGAAACACCGGTTCTCGCCAAAGGCTTCTCGGCTCCGCTCGAGTCCGGCATGACGCTTGCCGTTGAGCCGAAGATCGCGATTCCGGGTGTCGGCCTCATCGGCTGCGAAAACACCTATGAGATCACCACAGACAGTCCTGCGCAGTCGCTCACCGGCGCATGCGACACGCTGTTCGAGGTACTCAATCAGTAATCTATACAAAAATATCCGCTCTCTGTTTGTACAAAGAGCGGATGTTCTCTTTTCACTCCTCTTTTGCATCCGGCATAGAATGGCGCAAAGGAGGTTTTTGCTTATGAATCAATCGACGACTCTCGCCGTCGTCGGCGGCGACGTGCGTCAGGCGTATTTAGCCGAGCTGCTGCACGAAGCAGGCCACACCGTGCGCACGTTTGCACTCGAGCGCCGCCCCGCCGCAGGCTGCACGGCTGTAAGTGACCTGCAGGCGTGCCTTGCCGACGCACGCGCGGTCATTCTGCCTATGCCGGTGCAGACGGGGGACGGCAGTCTGAACGCGCCGCTTGCCAATGCACAGCACACAATCGGCGATGTACTCGATGCCATTCCCGCCGGAACACTGACGCTGGCCGGTGCCGTGCCTTTTTCCGTACACGCCCGCGCGGTGCAGAACGGACTGACACTCATCGACTACTTATCCCGCGAGGAGTTGGCGATCCGCAACGCGGTACCTGCCGCATTTGCAAAAAGCACAGGCTGTCCGGTTACAGGCGGCAGGCTTCCTGCCGGAGATACTCCACGAGAGCCGCACAGAATTCGCGGTTGCTCGGCGGCTCCTTATCCTGTGCACGCGCTTCACCGAAATACCTGGCAAGCACGGCTTTATCGCACTTATCCCATGCGCGGCGAACGGCGTAGCGCATATTGCGCTCCACATTACTGCCTTCGCTGTTCAGCTGCTGCGCGACACTGTGATAAATGATCTTGGTGATGCTGGCACCGTTGGTCTCCCGATACAGGCACACGGTCAGCAATGCACACTGATAGCCGATCGTCTGCTCGCGCATACCCAGCTCACGCAGGATCTGGGCCAGCCGCTGCTCCACCGTGTCTCCCCGACTGGTACAGGTGACCGCCAGCTTGATGCGCTCATACAGTGCATCCGCGCAGATTGGCTTACGCAGCAGCACGTTCATGTGCAGCAGACTGCACTCTACATAGGTCTGACCGCCGATGAACGAGCTGAGCAGGATAATGCTCGTATCCCACATCTTATTCTGTCTCATCCATGACGCAACGGCAAAGCCGTCCGCATACGGCAGGTCGGTATCCAGCACGACCATATCCGGCGTTTTTTGTCGAATCATTTCCCACGCCTTCGTGCCGTTCGACGTACAGCCGACAAGCTCCAGCTCATTGCTCGCCTGCATAAGCCGTTTTGTCTGTTTCAGCAGAGACTCGTCCGCACACGCCAGTAAAATACGCATTTTGCCTTGTTTGATCTTCATTTACTGCTTTCCCCCGGCTTTCTCTATCTTATGCCGATTTATGGATTACATCTTATTTTTACATATTCAGCGCGTCCGCGCAAGCGGATATCCCTGCTTTTTCCCGCATATTTATCGACAATTTTCGACAAGTCCGCGTTTTTTCTGTCGAATGTCCGGTTTTCTCCCAACCGGACAGGTGCTCTGCGCTTCTCTGTGAAACCGCATAATCCCTCTATCAAAAACCGCATTTTGGTACTTTTACACTTGCATAAACGGTAAAAATACGCTATACTATCGTTTGTGCCGTTCGGCACTTTGCTTCCGGATATGGAATGACAGTTCGAAACCATCCTGTCGTAAAACAAAACTAGGGACAACGAAACAGAAAAACTTTACGTTTCTCAATCAACGTTGTTGTGTGCATTATTTGGAGGTGAACGAAATATGGTAAAAGAAAACATGAGCAAGGTTCAAAAACTGACCGTTTCTGCTATGGTGATGGCACTTTACGTTGTTGTGCTGTACTTTACGCAGAGCTTCTCTTTCGGTGCGTACCAGATCCGCATTGCGACGGCTCTGTATGCGCTCGCTTACCTGTTTCCGTTCCTGGTTTTGCCGCTTGGTTTCGCTAATTTCATTGCCAACTTTCTGTTCGGCGGACTCGGTCTGCTGGACTGGTTCGGAGGCTGCTTCGTCGGTATCATCGTTACCGCGATCATCGTGCTCATCCGCCGCAAGGGCTGGAGCCGCTGGCTGATGATCCTCCCGATCATCCTTGTGCCCGGTCTCGGCGTACCGAGCTATCTGAGCTATCTGCTGCACGTTCCGTATTCTGTACTCGCCACCAGCCTGTGCATCGGTCAGTCCGTACCTGCGGTCTGCGGTGTCGTTCTGGTGAACGTACTGCAGCGTGCACTGTATCCCAAGGCAACTAAGGCTAGTTAATGTAAGGAGAATGCAACCATGACCGGAAGAAATAAAGAAGAACTGAACGGCGTCACTCTGCTGGGCAGCCAGAAGAACAAGTATCCCTCGGACTATGCGCCCGAAATGCTAGAGACTTTCCCGAACAAGCATCCGGACAATGACTATTTTGTCAAGTTCAACTGCCCGGAGTTCACCAGCCTGTGCCCGATGACCGGCCAGCCGGACTTTGCTACTATCTATATCTCCTATGTGCCCGGCGAGCGCATGGTAGAGAGCAAATCGCTCAAGCTGTATCTGTTCAGCTTCCGCAACCACGGCGATTTCCATGAGGACTGCGTAAACATCATTATGAAGGACCTCATCCGCCTGATGGACCCGAAGTACATTGAGGTCTGGGGCAAATTTACGCCGCGCGGCGGCATCTCGATCGACCCGTACTGCAACTACGGCAAGCCCGGCACCCGCTGGGAGGAGGTTGCATTCGAGCGTCTCACCCACCACGATCTGTACCCGGAGAAGGTGGACAACCGATGAGCGAAAAGGCAATGGTCCTGTGCAGCGGCGGCGTGGACAGCACGACCTGTCTTGCGCTTGCCATCGAGAAGCACGGCAAGGAGAATGTGTGTGCGCTGTCCATTTACTACGGTCAGAAGCACGTTAAGGAGATCCAGGCTGCAAAGGCGGTTCTCGAATACTATGGCATCGAGGGCACGTCTCTCGACCTGACGCCGGTGTTCGCGTACAGCGACTGCTCGCTGCTTTCCCACTCGACCGAGGACATCCCCGAGGAATCCTACGCCGAGCAGCTGGCACAGCGCGGCGGCAAGCCGGTTACGACCTATGTGCCGTTCCGCAACGGTCTGTTCCTGTCGGCAGCGGCCAGCGTTGCGCTGTCCAAGAACTGCAGCGTGATTTACTACGGTGCGCATCACGACGATGCCGCCGGCAATGCCTATCCCGACTGCAGCGAGGAATTCGTAAATGCGATGAACCACTCCATCGTACTTGGCTCGGGCGGTGATGTCCGCATCGAGGCTCCGTTCGTGCGTTGGAACAAGGCGCAGATCGTTGCCGAAGGTCTGCGGCTGCAGGTTCCCTATCAGCTGACGTGGAGCTGCTACGAGGGCGGCGACAAGCCGTGCGGCAAGTGCGGCACCTGTCTGGACCGCATCCGCGCGTTCGAGGCGAACGGTGTGACCGACCCTGCAATGAAGTAAAACAAAAGACTGCTGTTTCATCGGAGACAGCAGTCTTTTTCTGTCCATCTTGACTTTTTCCTATAAGAATGCTATGATTATAGCCGTTAACCTTATTTTGAGGAGTCCATGCTATGATTTATCTCGATTATGCCGCCCATGCCCCCGCCGATCCGGCAGTGCTCGAGCGATTCTGCGATATAGAACGCCGGTTTCCGGCCAACCCGAACTCGATACACATGGCAGGCAAAGCCGCCCGTGAGGAAATGGCGCGCGTCACCGAGCAGATTGCGGCGCTGACCGGCGCGTCCCCTGCCGAGGTCATCTTTACCTCGGGTGCGACCGAGGCGAACAACCTCGCCATCAAGGGCATCGCACAAGCGTCACGGCATATCGGCAAGCATATCATCTCCACACCGCTCGAGCATTCCTCGGTCAGCAGCAGCCTGACCGCCCTGCAGGAGCGCGGCTGGGAGATCGACCTGCTCTCCATCGGTCGGGACGGCACGGTGGATCCGGAGGAAGTGCGCGAGCTTCTGCGTCCGGATACCGTTCTCGTTGCCATCTGCGCGGTGGACAGCGAGCTTGGCACCATCCAGCCGGTAAACGAAATCGCGGCGCTGCTGGCTGACCATCCGAACTGCCGTCTGCACGTTGACGCAACGCAGGCTATCGGGCGCATCCCGGTGGACTTTTCCGGCATCGACACGCTGAGCTTTGCACCGCACAAGTTCGGCGGCATCTGCGGCATCGGTGTGCTGCTCAAGCGCCGCCGTATGCCGCTCGAGCCCCAGATGAACGGCGGCGCCAGCACGACCCTGTACCGCAGCGGCACGCCCGCGCTCGGTCTGGCGGCTTCGTCCGCACTGGCACTGCAGCTGGCATGCGATGAGCGTGAGAGCCGCTGTGCGGCCGTTCAGCGCCACAGCGAACGGCTTCGGAAGGCACTTGCGGCGTATCCCGCGGTGCATATCAACAGTCCGGAGCACGCCGTGCCGCATATCCTCAATCTGAGCGTCAAGAATGTGAAAGGCACCGTATTTCAGCGCGCGTTGTCCGAAAAAGGCGTGTGCGTATCGGTCAAATCCGCCTGCTCGGCAGACGGTCTGCCGTCTCGTGCGGTGTTTGCTGTCAGCCGCGACCGGCGCAATGCACTGTCCTCATGGCGCATCAGCCTGAGCCACCTTACCACAGATGCGGAAATCCACGAATTTCTGTCCGTTTTCGACGCGTGCTATCACGAGTTAGTCAAGTAATACAGGGAGCATCATTATGAAACGAGATTTACAGCCGCACGAGCTGATCGAGCGCAGTATCATCAAAAAATTCCGCAAGACCATCTGGAACCCGTTTACACTGGCGGTTCGACAGTATCAGCTGATTCAGCCGGGTGACAAGATTGCCGTGTGCATCTCCGGCGGCAAGGATTCCATGCTGATGGCAAAGCTGATGCAGCTGCTCCAGCGGTACAGCGAGGTGCCGTTTGAGGTAGTTTTCCTCGTTATGGACCCCGGCTACAACGAGATCAACCGCAATAAGATTGAGAGCAACGCCGCGCTGCTGCATATCCCGATCACCGTGTTCGAGACCGATGTTTTCGCGGTTGCCAACAACAGCGAGAAGAACCCGTGCTACCTGTGTGCGCGGATGCGCCGCGGCTATCTGTACAGCAAGGCACAGGAGCTTGGCTGCAACAAGATCGCGCTCGGCCACCACTTCAACGATGTCATTGAAACGACCGTGATGAGTATGTTTTATGGCTCGCAGATGCAGGCCATGCTGCCCAAGCTGCACAGCACCAACTTTGCAGGCATGGAGCTGATTCGTCCGCTGTACTGCATTCACGAGGAGGATATCCTCGCGTGGAAGCAGTATAACGACCTCGAATTTATCCAGTGCGCGTGCCGCTTCACCGAAAACTGTACGATGTGCGACAACGGCGGAGGCGGTTCCAAGCGACAGGAGGTCAAGATTCTGCTGCGCCGTCTGCGCCGCGACAACCCGAATATCGAGCGCAGCATTTTCAACAGCATCCACTCGGTAAATCTGGATATGATGCCCGGTTACAAGACCGGCGGCGTGCTTCACTCGTTCCTCGATGATTACGACGAACGCGGAAAGAAAAGCGAATAGTGTTCAGCCGTCCGTGCGCTGCACGGACGGTTTTTCTCTGCCTGAAAGGTCGAAATGCAGCGGTTCGGACACGCTGTGCAGATATACAGTCAAGCCCTCCCCTGTTGCAGTGATATGATCGAGCAGCGCACTGTAAACCGTGTTACTGTACAGCTTTTTCCGTAAAATCGTACAGAATCGCTGTCTTTCGGTGCGTGTGAGATCAGGTATCGCGCGTAAGGTCTGCCGCAATACCACCTCTATATCAATTGGCAAATCCTGTGTGATTTGCTTCATGCAGTCCAGCAAAATTCGATTCCCAACTGCCGGAGCCGCACACGCTGCCACGCCGTGCTGCACCCGTTTCCCGCACACCCATCGCAGACCACCGTCCGCCTGTGCGCCCCTGCGCGGCACAAGCCGACTGCCGCACAGTCCGCAGACCACTTTTCCGGAGCACCAATACCGTGTGGAGGGTCGGCTGCCGGCTTTGCGGGTTGCCTGCCGACGGTCGAGTTCCCGTTGGACAGCTTCGAACATCGAGCGTGGCACAATCGCCTCGTGATGATCCCGCAGATAAACCTGCGGTGACTGCCCCTCATTTTTCACCTTGCGATGATCGAGAAAATCCGGCGTGCAGCTTTTGCGCTGCAGAAGATCGCCACAGTATTTCTCGCCCCGGAGCAGCCGCAGCACCATCGTAGACGACCACGATTTTCCTTTTCCGCTTGGCGGCGGGATGCCCTCGGCGGTCAGCTCCCGTGCGATGATGTAAGTGCCTTTGCCATCCATCAAGAAACGGCGGTACACCTCGCGGATGACTGCCGCCTGCTCGGGTTTTACCGTCAGTTCCCCACCCTGCAGGGTAAATCCGTATATATTGTTGCACCCGAACACCACACCGCGCTCCATCGAGCGCTGCTGCCCCCACTTGACGCGCTCAGAGATTTTGCGGCTCTCCTCCTGCGCTACGCTTGCCATTATGGTAAGACGAAATTCACCGTCATTCTGGCGGGTGTCGATATGATCTCCAATGAATACAATACCGACTCCCTGACGGCGCAGCAGCCTCGTGTACGCGAGCGTGTCAACCGTATTTCGGGCAAAGCGTGAGACCTCTTTGGTTAAAATCAGGTCAATTTTCTCTTCTGCTGCCGCTGCCAGCATGCGCCGAAAGGCGGGCCGGTCGGATGAGGTACCGGACAGGCCCTCGTCCGCATAAACCTCCACAAGCTCCCAGTCCGGCTGACGGCTGATGTACTCCGAAAAATATCGCCGCTGATTCTCCAGCGAGTTTCTCTGGTCCTCCTGTGAGGTGGAAACGCGGCAATAGGCGGCCACGCGCAGCACGTCAGCGGCCTGCGCACAACAGCTCGAGCACCAGCTCCAGCCGCTCGGGCGGCAGCATACCTTCCGCGCGCAAAGCGCGGAGCAGACCCTCGATCATGCCGCGCGAAACAGCGGCCTGCTCCTGTTCGGTCAGTTTCATGGCTATCCCTCCTTCGCTTGCAGTCTATGCGAAGGCAAACCCGTTTATGCGCCAAATCGCTAACGCCTTCCCTACCTGCGAGGGAGCACTTCAGCTTGCGATGGAGCAGACTGCGTTCACGCTGCAAAATGCACGCTGTCTGGTGATCGGTGCCGGACGGATCGGCATGCTTCTTGCACGCAAGCTGTACGCTCTCGATGCACAGGTTGCGGTCTCCGCACGCTGTACGCGTGATTTCGCACGCATCGCTGCCGCAGGACTGCACGCACTGGATACACGCAGGCTCGCCGGTCACCTTGCCGGTTTTGACCTGATTTTCAACACCGTACCCGCTCCGATCCTGACAACCGAGGTACTATCCGACATGAAACCGCCCTGCTTCATCATTGATCTTGCATCTCTGCCGGGCGGTGTTGCCGCCGATACCCTGCTTCCGGATGGCTGCCGCGTGCTGCACGCACTGTCTCTTCCGGGCAAGGTAGCACCGCTCAGCGCTGCACGTGCGGTATTCGATACCGTGGACACCATTCTGCACGAGGAGGGCATCTTATGAGCAAACTCCGCATTGGCTTTGTACTGACCGGTTCGTTCTGTACCTTTGCCAAGGTCATACCGGTTATACAAGCACTCATCGAGCGCGGCGATTCCGTTACGCCGATTCTGTCCGACAGCGCCGGCACACTCGACACCCGCTTTGGCACAGCCGCGCACTGGCGTCAGGAGCTGACCGCACTCACCGGCGTCCCCCCTATCGACAGCATTGTTTCCGCCGAGCCGATTGGGCCGAAGGCGCTGTTTGATATACTGATCGTTGCGCCGTGCACGGGCAACACACTCGCCAGACTGGCGCACGGTCTGACGGACACGCCCGCGACCATGGCGGTCAAAAGCCATCTGCGCGGAGAACGTCCGGTCGTGCTGGCGGTCTCCACCAACGACGGTCTGTCCGGCAGCGCCGCCAATCTCGGCACGCTGCTAAATCGCCGGCATTACTATTTCGTACCGCTGCGGCAGGATGCACCGCACAGCAAACCGCGTTCACTTGTCGCAGACATGACGCTGATTCCCGCCGCCATTGACGCGGCCATGAACGGCAGACAGCTTCAGCCCATCCTGCTTGCACCCAACGTATAAAAATCCCGCAGAGCTGACACTGAATCGTGACAAGTAATTATTGTGTCGCAAAGAACGGTGTGACCGTGAAAGTCACGCCGTTTTTTCTATGATCCCGGGCTCTGCCGATACGGAGATTGCCACCTCGTCCATGAAATTGAATCAGTTTACTTTTGATAAACAGCAAAAATCAACCGCCCCTTCCTTTCGGAAATGGGCGGTTGTCTTTACGTTTGTTGTCCTTGCACACCTGAATCCGCCGGCTATCCGTAATACGGCTGCATTCGTTCCTTATCACGGTTAAGCCAGCATTCTGCAGGACTTTTCTTATGATTCTTTGCTTTCCGGCTCCTTGCCGGTGGCAAATGTGATCGCACGGCTGCAGTTGGTAATCTGCACATTGTGCAATGCTCCGCCGAACTCGCCGTCCAGTGTCCACGTCACCTCGTCATCGGACGAAAAACTGATTTTTGACGTGCGGAAGTACGCGAAGCGGTTAGATTCAACATTATGCGTCAGCAGGTCATTCGCCAGCCACTGCAGCTCCATCGGATTCTCGACCGGGTAAATGAGCAGCACCTCGTACAGTCCGTCATCCAGCGCCACGCCATCCGGCCGGATGGTCTTGAAGCCGCCGACCGACACCGTGTTTGTCACCATACCGTAGATGAAATCGTCCTCTATCTGCGTTTCCGCGCTGTTCACGCGGATGTGGTAGGTTTTGATGTTGGTCAGTGCCTTAATGCCCTCGATGATATACGCAGCACGCCCGAAAATGTTCTTGGTCTGCTGCGGTGTCTCGTAAGAGACCTCGGTAAACGCGCCGAACGCCGCAACATAGTTAAAATAGCGATCGTTGAAGCGGCCGATGTCCAGCGCCTGCAGCGTGTCGCCTGCCGCAATAACCGCCGCCTCAGCGGGCACCTTGGAAATGCCCAGACTGAACGCGAAGTCATTTGTCGTACCGGCAGGCACATAACCGAGAACCGGACGGCTCTCCACCTGCATAAGACCGGTAATCACCTCATTCAGCGTACCGTCACCGCCTGCACACACAATGCGATCGAACTCGCCCGCACGCTCCCGTGCAACACGCGTTGCATCCTGCGCACCCTGCGTGATATAAATCGTCACATCATATCCTGCCTGTTGAAATGCGGTCACACAGTCGATGATCTTTCCGCTCATTGCACCGCGTCCCGCATGCGGATTGAGTATCCACAGCATTCTCTTCATGTTTCATCACCTTCCGGTTTTGTTCATAAATAAAATGTAGTATCGACGCAGCCGCGCCGCATCGCTATTCTCAATCCATCAATCATTCACTCTTTTATCCCAAGTATATACTATCTATATACTAACTATATTATTATATATCTCAGGAGAGCAAATTGCAAACAGCATTTGCGTAAGCCACCGGATCATCCACCGGCATACCCTCGATGAGCAGCGCCTGCGTATACAGGATATCCGCATAGGTGCTTACCTTATCCGAGCCTTCCGCCTGCAGCGCACACAGCTTCTTAAAGATCGGGTGCTCGGCATTCAGCTCCAGAACACGCTCGGCGTGTACGCTCTGACCGCCGTTGACAGCAGCCTGCTGGTTGAGCACCTTCTCCATCTCGAGCGTTACCGGACCTTCGGCACGCAGGCAGCACGGATGGCTCTTGAGGCGGCTGGTCAGTTCGACCTTCTTAACCTTGCCCTCGAGCGCCTTGCCGAGTGCTTCGAGGACATCCTTGTTGTCCTCACTCAGCTTTTTGATCTCTTCCTTCTCGTCCTCGCTGTCCAGACCGAGGTCTGCATCCGCGATGGACTTGAATTCCTTATCGTTGTACTTAGCGAGCATCTTGACGCAGAACTCATCAATGCTGTCATCCATGCACAGCACCTCGTAGCCCTTGTCGGACAGCGTTTCCATTACCGGCAGCAGCTTGATCTTGTCGATGGTCTCGCCGCAAGCATAGTAGATATACTTCTGGTCTTCCTTCATGCGGGAAGCGTACTCCGCGAGCGATACCAGCTTGTCCTCCGTGGAGGAATGGTACATCAGCAGATCCTGCAGCAGCTCCTTGTGCGCGCCGTACTCAACATAGGCGCCGTACTTGATCTGACGGCCGAACGCTGCCCAGAACTTCTCATAATCCTCGCGCTTGTCCTTCTGCATCTTGAGCAGCTCGCTCTTGATTTTCTTCTCAAGGCTCTGCGCGATGGCCTTCAAATGGCGGTCATGCTGCAGCATCTCACGGGAGATGTTGAGCGACAGGTCTGCCGTATCGACCATGCCGTGTACAAAGCTGAAATGATCAGGCAGCAGATCCGCGCATTTGTCCATGATGAGCACGCCGTTGGAGTACAGCTGCAGACCCTTCTCATAGTCCTTGGTATAGTAGTCCATCGGCGCGTGAGACGGGATGAACAGCATTGCTGTGTACGTTACCGCGCCTTCCACACTGGAATGGATATGGCACAGCGGCGGCTGATAATCGTAGAACTTCTGCGTATAGAAGCTGTTGTAATCCTCGTCCTTCAGCTCCTTCTTGGACTTCTTCCAGATCGGAACCATGGAATTGAGGGTCTCATTCTCGGTGTACTCCTCCCACTCCGGCTTGTAGTCGTCACCTGCATCCGCCGGCTTCTCCTTCATGCGGGAGCGCGTCATATCCATCTTGATCGGGTAGCGAATATAATCGGAATACTTCTTTACCAAACCCTGAATGCGGTACGGCTCGAGAAATTCATCGTAATTCTCGTTCTCCGTATTATCCTTGATGGTCAGCACGATCTTCGTGCCGTTTTCTGCCTTTTCGCACGGTGCAACCGTGTAGCCGTCCGCACCGTCGGACTCCCAGCGGTTGGCCTCGTCGCTGCCTGCCGCACGGGATACGACCTCAACATGCTTTGCAACCATAAAGGCCGCATAGAAGCCAACGCCGAACTGGCCGATGATGTCGATATCGTCTTGCTTTTCATTTTCGTTCTTGAACGCCAGCGAACCGGAATGCGCGATCGTACCGAGGTTGTTCTCCATTTCCTCGGCAGTCATGCCGCAACCGTGGTCCTCGATGATAAAGCGGCGGTTTGCCTTGTCGAGCGTCAGCTCGATCGGCAGACTGTCGCGGGTGATACCGGTCTTGCCTTCCTTCATTGCATTATAGTAGAGCTTATCCGTTGCGTCGGATGCGTTGGAGATCAGCTCACGCAGGAAAATCTCCTTGTGCGTATAAATAGAGTTGATCATCAAATCGAGCAGGCGCTTGGATTCTGCCTTAAACTGCTTGGTTGCCATGATTACATACACCTCTGTGTTTGTTGTTCGGTATTAGCACTCTCAATCATCGAGTGCCAACATTGATATAATAATCCCAAAGTCAGAAAAAATCAAGAGGGCTTTACAAAATTCATGGTTTATTCAAAAACGGTCATCAAGCCGCTCAAACGTCCGTCTTTTCTCTGCACCGGTTAACCGGGGCGCACGAACTGCCGCAGGCGGGTTCGCCCCTAACGGGCGGGATGTTTTTCGCTGAGATTCGGCGGTGGGGATTCGCCGTCTGCGGACGGCGGGAACGTCGCGGCGCCCGCAGCGGGGGCAAAAAGGAAGGACAACCTGCGGTTTTCCTTCCTCTTTGAACTCCTACCTTTCCCTTGCTTCCTAATCTGGTGCAGATTGCCTATATGTGACCGCTTCGAAAAGGAGTACGGCAGAGGATTTTTTCTTCCGTATCTTTCGCAACCGATTCGCAGTGTCAGATAACGTACTGCTACACAGACGGTTCACCTTGTGCCGCGCTTGCGTAGACCCTAATTAGCTGTAGCAGTATGCTATCTGAACTGCGTAAATGTGCTATACCACGCGGTAGAAAAAATCCTCTGCCGTTCTCTTTTTCGGAGCGGTCTCCTCTCTATCGTTACCACCGTGCTATACTACTAAGGGAAACGGGTGTTCAAAGAGGGTAGCACTCATTAAATCCGCGCACGGCGCGGGAAAAAGGTTTAGCAGCCTACGGGCAAACCGTAGGTGTCTACCCTTTTTGTCCCCTGCCGTGGACACGGCAAACGTCCCCGCCGCCGCAGCGGCGTAATCCTCGCCCGGAAATGGCGAACCACCTTCGCAGTTCGGGCACACCGGAAAACCTGTGTCTGCGACCGGTGCAGCCCGGATAGGACGAACTGTCTGCGCGATAGGACGCTCCCTATCCATTCTCAATTTTGACACACCCCCTTCCCTATGCTATACTAAAGAGAAGAAAACAATTTTGGAGTGATCGCATGGTACATCTTGGCAACGATTGGGACGAGATCCTTGCCGGTGAGTTTGAGCAGGATTATTACAAGCGCATTCGCTACTGGCTGAAAAAGGAATACGCCGAGCAGACCATCTATCCGGCGGCAGAGAACATCTTTAACGCTCTGCGGTACACGCCGTATTCCAAGGTCAAGGCCGTCATCCTCGGGCAGGACCCATATCACGGTCCCGGACAGGCGCACGGGCTTTGCTTTTCGGTTCAGCCGGGTGTTCAGCCGCCTCCGAGCCTGCAGAACATCTTCAAGGAGCTGCAGAGTGATCTTGGCATTGTGCCTCCCAAGGACGGCACGCTCACCAAGTGGGCGGAGCGCGGTGTGCTCATGCTGAACACGACTCTGACCGTACGCCGCGGGCAGGCGAACAGCCACAAAAACCTCGGCTGGACGACCTTCACCGACCATATCATTGAAAAGCTGAACGAGCATGAGCAGCCGATCGTCTTTCTGCTCTGGGGCGGCAATGCCCGCAGCAAAAAGAAACTCATCACCGCACCGCAGCACCTTGTGCTCGAAAGCGTGCATCCCTCTCCTCTGTCGGCGTACAATGGCTTTTTCGGCTGCAAGCACTTCTCCAAGTGCAATGCGTTTCTCGAAGCGCACGGCATCGACCCTATCGACTGGGATCTTACCCATTAAACAGTATGTTTCCGCACCATTTTTCCGGGTGCGGAAATTTTTTGACTTTTTTCAAAATTCCTATTGACAAATGGGAATTTCGGTTGTATATTTAATTCATACAAAACACATATGAATAAAGTGAATTTAGGAGCGTGATCTCAATGACGATCCGGCGAATGTGTCGATGTTGCATCGACTGAGTTTTCCCATCATTCCTTACTAACATCACATTCTAATTTTTCTTAATTTTGAAAGGCGGTTTATCCCATGTCTGATATTAAAAAGAGCTTCTCCGATCTGATCGGCAACACCCCGCTGTATGCGGCTGAAAAGTTTGCAGCTAAGGCTGGCGCTAACGCACAGATTCTCGCAAAGCTGGAGTACTTTAATCCGGCCGGTTCCGTTAAGGATCGTATCGCAAACGCCATGATCAGCGAGGCTGAGAAGTCCGGTGCGCTCAAGCCGGGCGCAACCATTATCGAGCCGACCTCCGGCAACACCGGTATCGGTCTGGCAGCAGTTGCAGCTTCCCGCGGCTACCACATCATCCTCACCATGCCGGAAACCATGAGCGTTGAACGCCGCAACATGCTGAAGGCTTACGGCGCTGAGCTGGTTCTGACCGAAGGCACAAAGGGCATGTCCGGTGCGATCGCAAAGGCAAACGAGCTGGCTAAGGAGACCCCGAACAGCTTCATCCCGGGTCAGTTCGTAAACCCGGCAAACCCGGCTGCACACTACGCAACCACCGGCCCCGAGATCTGGGAGCAGTCCGGTCACAAGGTTGACATCTTCGTTGCAGGCGTAGGCACCGGCGGCACCGTAACCGGCACCGGCAAGTACCTGAAGGATCAGGACCCGAATGTCAAGGTAGTAGCTGTTGAGCCGGATACCTCCCCGGTACTGTCCACCGGCAAGGGCGGCCCGCATAAGATTCAGGGTATCGGCGCCGGCTTCGTTCCGGATGTACTCGATACCAAGGTTTACGACGAAGTTATTCGTGTAGCAAACGAGGATGCATTTGAAACCTCTCGCCAGTTCGCTCACAGCGAGGGTCTGTTCGTAGGTATTTCCTCCGGTGCTGCTCTGTGGGCTGCTGTTGAGCTGTCCAAGCGTCCGGAGAACGCCGGCAAGGTTATCGTAGCTCTGCTGCCTGATACCGGCGACCGTTACCTGTCCACCCCGCTGGTTTCTGAGTAATTTTAATTCTCAAATCCTGCAATTCTCTCCAAAAATCCATTCATCTCCAAATGTATAAAAAAGACACCTCCGCACAGCGGAGGTGTCTTTTTTATGGAAAATGGAGAATGAACGTAACGTTTCTCCAGTTTCCGCCCACGCATTTAACAACGAAAAACCACCCTGCGAAAGCAGGGTGGTTTCAGTCTGTCGATAAAGCCAATCTATCGTTTTTACCTTTCGTGCGGCAGCACGCATAAAATAGAATTTGCACAGCAAATTCATAATTCCCGGGGGCGTGGCCCAGGCCACCCTCTTTTGCCGCTATGCGGCAATTCACCTTGTGTACCTCGGGAATTATACAAGGGACGAAAAATTGTGCCCGTAGGGCGCGGCTTTTCGTCAAGATTCGATTGAAAGCGTGGTTTCAATCGAGAGGCTGCTCGAAAAACGGAGTTTTTCGACAGTCTCAAACCACCCTGCGAAAGCAGGGTGGTTTCGTTATACCTTGGAATAATAAATCGCAGTAACCGCACCGTCCTCGATGGAGGGATAGCAATGCCGGTAGGTACTGCCGGTGCTTGTCGGCGCATTCAGCTGATGGTACGGCTGGCTGACATCGATAGCTACGCAATCGGCGGCCGCCGGAATGCTCACTGTACCCTCACCGTCTGCAAAGGTGAACACGCCGTTCGTGTACGCTACCGTGCGGTCGATTGCGCGTTTGCCGCTCAGCGAAACGTAGCTAACACCGCCGACTCGTCGGAAATCCGTATACTCCATCAGACCGGTATACGTCACCGAAGGATCATAGTTCTCGATCACAACATCGCAGTAATTCTGCGTGCCGATACACAGATTGACCAGATCGCCGCGGCTCTGATACACAGCGCCGCTGCCCTGCACGGTCAAATGCGTTGCCCGATAGAACATCACCGCCATCTCCGCACGCGTTACCTTGGAAAGCGGATTGATCTTTCCTTTCGAGCCGCCGATCACCTGAGCACCGACCAGTGCACTGACGGAAGGCTTCGCGTAATTGGAAATCCTGCTCGCATCCGAGAAGCTGCTCACCGAACCGGTGCCCAGTTTGAGCGCCGTGCGGTCAATCGTGCGTTTGAGGAACACCATTGCGTCCTGACGGGTCATGTTCTGCTGCGGCTGAAACTCACCGGTCGCGGTGCCCGCCGCTATGCCGAAGGCTTTCGCCGCGATAACCGCCTTGCTGTAATAGGCGCTGCTCGGCACATCGACAAATGAGCCGTTTGAATTGACCTGACCGTTGTCGAGCGCTTCACTCATGCCATAGGCGCGGTCGAGCATAACGATGAAGTCCGCTCGGGTAATGGCATTGCCCGGATAAAACAGATGGGTTCCGCTGCCCTTGATTACGCCTGCAACGGCAAGCGTATCAACCTCGCGGGAAGCCCACGCGTATTCTCCTGCTGTATCATAAAAGTAAACCGAGTGTTCAGGAAGATACGCATACGTCTCCGTGGTGTTCGCGCTCAGTGCATAGGCTGCCGTGATCGCGCTTACGACCACCACAACCGCCAGCACCGCAACGGTCACCAGCTTTCGCGTTCTTTTCATAATATTCTCCTTGCCCAGTGGTTATAATAGATAGGGTGTATTCCCCACCTATGTAAACTTGCTTCAAAATTATAGCACACTGTTCCCCACTTTACAAGTTAAAATATGACTAAATTTGTTGTAACCATTCTGTAATTTTAACCTTTTTATACAAGAAAAGCGCGGTTTTCCACCAAACCGCGCTTTCAAAGTCCATTTTTCGTCTATCACTGCTGTTCTGCGCGGTACCATCGCCAACTCAGCACAGTCGGGATAATCGTTGCCGCCGCCGTTGGCGCAAGCACCAGCACAAACTTTGCAATCTCATTCGGAACGAACGAGCCTGCAGCACCAATAATACCCGCCGCAAACATCATACGGCCTGCCGCACGATGCGTTTTCGTCCAGACAGTTTCGCTCGACAGCGTCCATGGCGTTTTGATCCCGCAGTACCAGTTCATGCGAAACTTCGGCATAATATTACCGAGGCACATCACCAGCAGGCTGACGAGCAGACATACGACTGTCGGCACATCGACCGTACCCGGATGCAGTGCTTCCGCAATGCAGATGCCGCACATTGCGGTCAGAAACAGGTCGATCATGATCTGGAACCCGATATAGGCATCGGAAAATTTGTCGTAGTTTTTGCTTTTCGGGTCAAACCGCGGCAGAAAGTAGAACAGAACCGCAAACAGCGGTGCCATACCGGCCACGATCCACAAATGACATCTGGTTTCGTAACTCACATGACCGACAAGATCCCACTGCATGGGAATTTCCGCGGGCAGCCTACTGTAAAACGCCGCTGTCATTGCCGCCGGCAGCAACGACAGCACCCACGCCGTCACCTGCAGTCTACTGATTTTTTTCATTCCTGCCATCTCCTTTCAAGGCGCTGATCCATTCGAGAATCTCATCCACGACCGACATATTCAACTCATAATAAATGTACTTGCCCTGCTTGTCATCCAACACCAGACCCGCATCCCGCAGGACGGACAGGTGATGCGAAATGGTTGCGCCCGACACCTCGAAGTGCGCCGCAATATCGCCCGCCGCCATCGGTCCGCGCCGCAGCAGCGACAGGATTTCGCGCCGCACCGGATCGCTGAGCGCCTTAAAGCTCTGCTGAAACCCCATTACTGTCCCCTCTTTCGTGCGGTAAACCACGTTTTGCGTCCGCAGACCGGACAATACAGCTGCCAGTCGTTTCCCACATGCGTGCGGAAAACCAGCCGCTTCCACGGCAGATTTTGCTTCGTGCCGCAGGATTTGCAAATCAAATCGCACCTTGCAAGCGCTTTTGCCTGCCAGATCACCAATATGGCCGCCAGAATCAGCGCAATCGCGCAAATCAGAATGGTAATGTCCATTCCGTTCACCGTCCTTTTCGCTATCCTGTTAATTAGATGGCCATCTAATTGTTTTCAGTATACCACAGCTTCTGCGTTTGTCAACACATTTCGATAAATATCTAAATGACGCAAAAAGAAAAACCGCAAGGTAAACTTGCGGTTTCGATGTTCTATACCAGAACTTACGCCATGCCGTTGAGCTTGGTAGTCATCTTGCTCTTCTTGTTGGACGCATTGTTCTTGTGCAGGAGGTGCTTGGCAGCCGCCTGATCGACAGCCTTGACAGCGGTCGTGTAAGCAGCAGTTGCTTCAGCCTTATCGCCGCCAGCAATCGCAGCATCAAACTTCTTCAGAGTGGTCTTGAGCTCGCTCTTAGCCATCTGGTTGTTCAGCGCCTTTACGGAGTTAACCTTAACGCGCTTCTTTGCAGACTTAATATTGGGCATTCTGAAAACACCTCCTTTGTTTTCTATTCAACAGTGATATTATTCTATCATCTTCTCACAAAAAAAGCAAGTGTTTTTTTCATTTTCTGCATAAAAACTTTTCCCTCGAAAAAACTATCCTTATAAGGAGGGATTGTGCATGGCTTTCCGCACCGATCTGGCCGTTGAGGCGATCGAAAACCATAAAACAGCCGCTGCCCTGCCGCATGTCCGGCAGTCCGATCGCACGCTTGAGGGCTTCGCCGTACACGAGGTACGCATTCTCTCAGAGGATGCCGCCCGCGAGATTGGCAAGCCGCAGGGGCGCTATCTCACGCTTGAGCTGGATGCACTCATCCGCCGCGAGGAGGACGCGTTTCCGCGTGCCTGCAAGGCGCTCAGCACGCTGCTGCGCGAACTGCTGCCGCGTCCGAATGACGGTGCGGTGCTCATCGCCGGACTGGGCAACCGCATGATAACCCCCGATGCCATCGGTCCGCAGACCGCCGACCATGTCATTGCCACGCGGCATCTGGTCGCGCAGTCACCCGCTATTTTCGCGGACTGGCGGCCCGTTTCCGCACTGGCTCCGGGTGTGCTCGGACAGACCGGCGTCGAGACCGGCGAGGTCATCTGCGGTGTGCTCGATCGCGTGCGCCCTGCCGCTGTCATCGCCGTGGATGCGCTTGCCGCCGGTCGGCTGTCGCGGCTGCTGCGTACGGTTCAGCTGGCAGATACCGGCATTACGCCGGGGGCCGGCGTGGGAAACGCCCGCGCAGCGCTCAACAAGGAAACACTCGGCGTGCCGGTTATCGCCGTCGGTGTGCCGACCGTGGTGGACGGCGCAACGCTCGCACATGAGATCAGCAGTCAGCTTGGGCAGCCTGATTGTGAAGCGCTGGACGACCTTTCTCAGCCGGTGATGATCACCACACGCGATATTGACCGCGAGGTCGCTGACATCTCCCGCATGATCGGCTATGCAGTCAACATGGCGCTGCATCCGCACCTCAGTGTTGCCGATATCGACCTGTACCTCTCGTGACAGGTTTCGGGCATACTCGCACGCTGTACGGCGTATGATAGATAGCATGAAACAGCAAGGAGGATGGCGCAATGAAGCGGCGTAAACATCAGAAATTCCGATCGAGAGGCGGCATCCGCCTGCCTGCCGTCATCACCCTCTGTCTGGCGCTGTCGCTGCTGATTTTTTCCCGGGCAGGCGGCGAGCCGATTGCGCAAAAGGCACTGACCGGTCTGGCGCACAACAGCGGCTTTGTCACCCGCGCAATGGCGCTCGAATTCGGCGTTTCGCCGGATGATACCGCCGAGGTGTACACGCCGCGCACGGCTGCCGCAGCGCGGGATGAGCAGGCGGAGAATCCGCTTGCGGAGAGCGCCTATGTGCCCTCGTCCGACACCGAGAACGACAATCCGGTGCTGTCGGCCGCTGACAAGGCCGCCACGGTCTCCATCAACAACGAGACCTCGTATGATGTGGATGCGGCAGACTGTCTCGCCGCAGACGAGCATCTTTCCGCAGGCGGTGACGGACCGCAGGTGCTTATCTATCACACACATGGCAGCGAAAGCTACACGCCGGATGCCGCTTTTCCGTATACACCGACCGAGACCGAGCGCACGACCGATACCAATTATAATGTAGTGCGCGTCGGTGACGAGCTGCAGAAGGTCCTCGAGAACAACGGCATTGAGGCCGTACATATCCGCGAAATTTTCGATTCGCCCGTGTACACCGGTGCGTATGACCGCTCACTTGCCGTGGTTGAGGACACGCTGGCAGAATATCCATCCATCACAACCGTCATTGACGTGCACCGCGACTCGATCCTGACCGATGACGGCCGCGCCTACAAGACCTCCTGCACGATAAACGGCGAGGAAACCGCACAGCTTATGCTTGTGGTCGGCACAGATGACGGCGGCCTGTATCATCCGGACTGGCAGGAGAACCTGAATCGTGCAGCATCGCTGCAGTACCGGCTCAACCGCACCTATCCGACGCTCATGCGTCCGCTTAATCTGCGGACCCAGCGTTTTAATCAGCATGCAACGCACAGCGCGTTTCTGGTGGAGGTAGGTTCGTCGGGCAATACGATGACAGAAGCGCTGAAGGGAATCAGATTATTTGGCGAGGTTCTTTCGGCCGAATTGACCACTTGACCGCAGGGCGGAATGAGGCCACCCCGCCCTGCAAGATAACTTTCCGAATAATTTTTATCATAGTGCGCACCCTAACTTGGGGTGAAACTATGGAAACGATCACATTTACCGCCGATCTGGAACGGAACATCCGCATGATGCAGGAGCTGTTCCGGAACGACGATACGCTTATCATACGGCGTGCCATTGGTCAAAACGGACTGCGCTGTGCGCTGTTTTTCTTTGACGGCATGGTAAATTCCCTTGCCATCAACCAGAGCCTTGTGCGGCCGATCCTGCGCTGTGAGCAGCCGCGGCTTTCCGCCGATATACTCGCCGCCGCTGTGCTCCAGGCTGACGAATGCCGCGTGGAAACTGATATGAACAAGGTATTTGCCGCCTTTCTCTACGGCGACGCCATTGTACTGACTGACGGCGATGCACGTCCGGTTCTCGTCAACACCAAGGGCTTCGACAAGCGCAGCACCGCCGAGCCGGAAAACGAGCGCGTGCTTTCCGGCCCGCGAGAGGGCTTCACCGAGTGCTTTATGCCCAATCTGGCGCTCATCCGCCGTCGCGTGAATGACCCTCGGCTGAAATTCCGGTTTATGCGCGTCGGCAGCCGCACAAACACCAACGTGTGCCTGTGCTATATCGCCGGACTGTGTGAAAACAGTCTGGTTGAGCGTCTGGAAACACGTCTGACCGCGCTCGATATCGACAGCGTGCTCGACTCCAACTATCTTGCCGAGCGCATACGCGACCACCGCTGGTCGCCGTTTCCGACACTCGGCACGACCGAACGGCCGGACGTTGCCGCTTCCCGTATGCTGGAGGGTCGGTGTGTCCTTGTCGTGGACGGCAGTCCGGTAGCGCTCACAGCGCCGTTTCTGTTTCAGGAGTGCTTTCAGTCCAACGACGATTACTATATCAGCTTTCTGCAGGCAAATCTTTCGCGCATCCTGCGTGTCATCGGATTTGTATTCACGATCACGTTTCCCGCCATGTACGCCGCACTCATGCTCTATCACCGAGAATTAGTGCCCGCGCGGCTGCTGTTCGCTGTCTCCGCCGCACAGCGCGGCGTTCCCCTTCCCATCGGTTGGGAGATTTTGCTCATGCTGTTCGTGCTCGAGGCACTCAAGGAAGCCGGAGCGCGAACGCCCGGTGCCATGGGACAGACGATGAGCATTGTCGGCGGTCTGGTGCTCGGTGACGCAGCGGTTTCCGCGCGATTTGCCGCCGCACCGACCGTTATCGTAGTCGCTATCGCGGGTGTCACCGGTCTGATGGTGCCCAAGCTGCAGACCGCTGCCCTGTGGCTTCGCTTCGTGCTGCTCGCTGCTGCAGCCTCCTGGGGACTGTACGGCGTTGGTCTTGCACTCGGATTAACACTCGCGGCACTGTGCCGCATGCACTCGTGCTCGGTACCGTATCTGCTCAATCTGGTGCCGCGCATCTCCGCCGAGCATGAGGACACCTGGCTTCGCTATCCATGGTTTTTCATGCGCTGCGACCGCTTTGCCGTCAAACGCCCGTCGAAGGAGGAACGCCCGTGAAGCTGCTCAGACTCCTGCCGCTGCTGCTGTTGCTGTGCGGCTGTGCGAGAGAGGTTTCGCCGGTGTCCGCACTTGCGCTCGACTGCAAAAACGGTGTATACTGCCTGACCGCCGAGGTTGTGCGGCAGGACTCGCCGGATGACACCGCCGCTCCGGCTTACCTGTCCGCTACCGGAACCGATGTGACGGACGCGCTGCACAATCTGCGCAGTATCCTGCCGGGAGACCTGTATTTGAGCCATGCACAGGTGCTGCTTTTAAGTGAGGAAGCAGTTTCCGAGAGCATTCTTCCGCTGGCGGACTATCTCTGCCGTGAAAACGATGTGCGGCTCAGCCTGCGGGCAGCCGTCGTGCGGGACGGCTCTGCCGCCGAGCTGCTGGAGAACGATAACGAGGTGTACGCGCTCAGCGAGCTGCTTGACCGCTCCGCGCAGGACGGTATTCTGCCGGATATGCCGCTGTACCGCGTCACCGATGTGCTGCACGCAGACGGCACAGCCATTCTTCCGGCCTTGCGCGTGGATGCGTTCGGACAGACGGCACCGGCAGGTACAGCAGTGTTCAAAAACGAACGGCTGAACTGCTTTTTAGACGGTGAGATTGGCGGTGGCACCTATGCGTGAGCGGCTGTTTCCGCGGTGGTGTACGGCGCTGTTTGCCCTGCTGCCGATGAGTGAATTACTGTATCTTCCCGCCGACGGGCAGAGCGTGTACGCCGCTGCACTCGCGTGTACGGTCTGTGCACTGGCCGGTATCGGAGCGGCAAGGCTGTCCGACCGGGTTCGGCATTCAGCTCCTGCACAATGGGTGCTCGCCCTGACCTCGCTGTTTCCGCTGCTGGCATCCATCGCCCGCATGAGCATTTTCCTGCAGAAGACCGTGTTCACCGGACGCTCATGCGGCAGCACAGTTGTGCTGCTGACAGTCTGCATCCTGCTCACGGCCTCAATGGGGCTCAACCGCTGTGCCATGTGGGCACTGCCGATTGCGTGGCTTGCCGGTGCGGTACTCCTGCTCTCCGGTGTGCTGACACTCACGCAGCTTACGCCCGCAAACTTTTCCGCACCGACAGCAGTATTGCTGCCGCAATTCCGGCATATTCTGTACTCCCTGCTGCCGGTATCGGTCGTACTGGCGTTATCTCTGCCGGAGGCCAAGCTGTCCGCAAGCGTGTCACGCGGACTCAGCGCAGGCGGTGCATTGCTCGCACTCCTGCTGCTGCGCACAGTGCTGCTGCTTGGAGCTAACACCGCTGCCCTGCTCCCCTATCCGGCATTCACTGCCGCCGGACTGGCTGCCATCGGCAATTTTGCCCGACACGGCGAGGTATTCTTCGCAGTGCCTCTCCTCCTGTGTGAGATTGGCCGATGCGCCGCACTTGTCTGTGTGCTGCTGTATCCGTTCACACGCACCTGCGGCGTTTTGCACCTGCGCCGACCGCAATAGGATTTGGGCAACACCGCACAATTAAAGCTGCGGTTCCTTGCGCAGGCTCCGGTCGCGCTGCCGCGGCGCTTTGCGCAAATCGCTCTTGTTCAATTATGCGGTATTGCCCTTGTTTTCCTCTCCCAGTTCTGCTATAATGCAAACAGCAGAGCAAAGGAGATTACGGCATGAATATACAGATTTTCGGAAAAAATAAGTGTTTTGACACCAAAAAGGCGCAGCGCTGGTTCAAAGAACGCGGCATTAAATTCCAGATGATCGACCTTGCGCAAAAGGGCATGTCCAAGGGTGAACTGGACAGCGTGCTGAAGGCTGTCGGTGGACTGGACAACCTGCTCGACCAGAAAAGCAAGAGTTATGCGTCGCTTTCCTACCTCGCCTACGACGAGGACAAGAAGGAAAAGCTGCTCGAGGACGGCACGCTGATGAAAACGCCAATCGTCCGCAACGGCCGTCAGGCAACTGTCGGCTACCAGCCCGATGTTTGGGAGCAGTGGGAATAACTTTTCTAAAGCCGTTCTGTACCTCAGAACGGCTTTTTCCGTGTTCGTTGCCCGCTTTAACGCCTTGTTCATTTTTTCAGGTAAATGCTGTCATTTCGCAAAATATACCCTCTTTCTGTATCCGCTGTCTGATAAACTATGTTTAAGGCAACGGCATTGATTTATGCTTCTGATTTCATGCGAAAGTGAGGGAGAACTCATGAAGGGAAAAGGCAAGCGTTTTCTGGTTCTGCTGACCACCGCCAGCCTGAGTCTGAATATGCTCAGCATCAGCGCTTTTGCAGCAGAAGATTCTCCGGAGACGGACGCTGCTTTCGTTTCAGAGATCTCAAACGATGAGACCGATTTATCTGTAAACCGTCCGGATTCCGATGTTCCGGAGGTTTCCTACGAGCCGATCATTATCGACATTCCTGATGGACCGATTCCGGCCGGTGAAACCTGGGATAACGAGGCTTCGGCTGCAGATATTGCAGAGAACGATATTCCAACGGCTGACAGCTTCAAGGAGCACCTGTCCGGCGGCTCATCCAAACTGTGGATAACCGTAGGGGTTGTCTCCGGTGCAGGCGTGATTTTCACTACCATGTGCCAGAAAGGCAACGAGAATCGGTAAAAACCATAAACGCCCGCTCATTTTCGAGCGGGCGTCAGTCTGTCAAAAAAGTATTATTTTAATTTTTACGCTTCGTGCGGCAGCACGCATAAAATAGAATTTGCGGAGCAAATTCATAAAAAGTCGAGGCGTGTACCTGACTTTTTATACAAGGGAAGAAAAAATGTGCCCGCAGGGCGCGGTTTTTCTTCAGTATTCGCTCGAAAGCGTGGTTTTGAGCGGGCGTCTTTTCGTCTCACCGGCATAGCATAAAAACAGCTCAGACATTGCTGAGCTGTTTTTTATGCGCTTTATGCAGTTAGTTCTTGAGACTCTGAATCGGAGCCGGAATACGACCTCCACGGTTGATGAACTTCGCAGGAGAACCGGTCTTGATCGGCATGATCGGAGCCGAGCCAAGCAGGCCGCCGAACTCGACCATATCGCCGACTCCCTTGCCGATGGCCGGGATAACACGGACAGCGGTGGTCTTGGTGTTGACAACGCCGATTGCGATTTCGTCCGCGATCAGGCCGGAGATGACCTCGGCGGTGGTGTCACCCGGAACAGCAACCATGTCGATACCAACCGAGCATACCGCAGTCATTGCTTCGAGCTTCTCAAGGGTCAGTGCGCCTGCCTGAGCCGCCGCAATCATGCCCTCGTCCTCAGAAACCGGAATGAATGCGCCGGACAGACCGCCGACACTCGAGGATGCCATAACGCCGCCCTTCTTAACGGCATCGTTCAGCATAGCGAGGATTGCGGTCGTGCCGCAGCCGCCGCAGACCTCCAGACCGACTTCCTCGAGGATACGCGCAACCGAGTCGCCGATCGCCGGCGTCGGTGCGAGAGACAGGTCAACAATGCCGAACGGAACCCCCAGACGCTGGCTTGCCAGTGCGCCAACCAGCTGACCCATACGGGTGATTTTGAACGCAGTTTTCTTGATCACATCGGCAACCTCGCCGATGGAGCAGTCACCTGCACGGCGAATTGCGGACTGCACAACACCCGGACCGGAAACGCCAACGTTGATAACGGTCTCCGGTTCACCGATGCCGTGGAACGCACCGGCCATGAACGGGTTATCGTCTACCGCGTTGGCAAAAACGACCAGCTTGGAGCAGCCCATGGAATCGTTGTCCTTGGTCAGTTCTGCGGTCTGCTTGATGATGCGGCCCATCAGACCGATGGCATCCAGATTGACGCCCGCCTTGGTGGACGCAACGTTGACCGACGAGCAGACCAGATTGGTTTCCGCCATTGCCTCCGGAATGGAGTTGATAAGGATTTCATCGCCCTTGGCAAAACCCTTCTGCACCAGAGCCGAGAAGCCGCCGACGAAGTTAACGCCGGTAGTCGCAGCGGCACGGTCAAGCGCCTTGGCCAGCGGCACATAGCTGTTCGCCGAGGAGGTCGCACCGACCATGGCGATCGGCGTTACCGAAATACGCTTGTTGATGATCGGGATGCCCAGCTCGCGCTCAATCTGCTCGCCGGTGGCAACCAGCTTTTCCGCACGGCGCGTTACCTTGTCGTATACCTTGTCCGCCAGCACATTAATGTCGTCCGCCGCAAGGTCGCGCAGCGAAATGCCCATCGTGATGGTACGAATGTCGAGGTGCTCCTCCTCGATCATCTTAATGGTTTCCAGAATATCTTTCGTGTTGATCATAGACATTTAACTAAACCTCCTGAAAAATTGAGAGTTGAGAATCGGTTACCTGCTCTCGATTCCATCAATTTGTCAGATTTTGTGCATTGCGTCGAAGATGTCCTCATGCATGGTGTGAATCTTCATGCCGAGCTCCTCACCATCCTTGTCAAGCAGGTCGATGAGCGTGTTGAAGTCTACGGTGCACTTATCAATGTTTACCAGCATGACCATTGCAAATACATCGTCCATTACATTCTGAGAAATGTCGATGATGTTGACCTGATGCTCATAGAGCGTGTTCGAGATCTTGGCGATGATACCGGTGCGGTCCTTGCCTGTTACTGTGATTACTGCGCGCATGTTGATTCCTCCATTTTTGCGTATATGTTAATTTATCACAAACAAATGAATAATGGAAAATTGAGAATCCGTCGTTCTCAATTATTCTCCGGCTTCCACCACAGCATTGATAATGCTGTTGGAAACCAGAAACCCCTGTTCGGTGAGATACCACCGTGTACCCTCGTGGGCGGCAAGACCGTGTTTTTCCAGCATGCGGAATACCTGCTCGTAAGGAGCCGTGCTGACATGGTATCGGTTTTCGAGATCGTGCATATCCGCACCGTCCGAGGTCCGCAGACGCACCAACAGGTATTCGCCCTGCCGCCGGAAGTCCGAGACCTCCTCCTCGTCCTGCGGGATGCTCTCACCGCTGATATAAGCCCTGATATCCCGGGCAAACGCGAACCGGCGGCCATTCAGGAAGGAATGGGCACCCGGTCCCAGTCCGAGATAGTCGGAAAGATCCCAGTATTTGAAATTATGCCGGGAACGAAAACCCGGTTTTGCGAAATTTGATATTTCATAGTGCTCGAAGCCGTTCCTGCCGAGCAGCCTGCACATGGCAAGATAGGTATCTGCCTGCGTATCATCATCCGGCAGAACCGGATTTTCACGTCCCATCGGTGTTGCAGGCTCCAGTTTGAGTCCGTAGCACGACAAATGCTGCGGGTTCAGCGTCAAACACTGTGTCACCGAGTCGAGAAACTGCGCCTGCGTCTGGTCCGGCAGGCCGTACATCAAATCAAGGCTGATGTTGGCGAAGCCACACTGCCGCGCGAGTTCTACGGCTGTCTGTGCCTGCGCAAAGTCGTGAATACGGCCGATGCGTTTGAGCTCGGTGTCATGCGCCGCCTGCACGCCAAACGAGAGCCGGTTGACGCCGTGCTCGTGCATGGCCTCCAGCACCGCTTGATCCGTGCTCTCCGGATTGCATTCCACCGTGATTTCGGCGTTTTCCGCAATCGCAAAGCACGCCCCGACCGCCTGTAAAATCCTGCTGAGATAGTCTGCGCCAAGGCAGGTCGGCGTGCCGCCGCCAATATACACGGTATCGACCGTGTAACCGGAGCAGCGTTCGCCGTACGCCTTTATATCACGAATCAGCGCCGCCGTGTAATCGGCTTTGAGCGACGCATCCGTGACCGAATAAAAATCGCAGTACGCGCACTTTTTCACGCAGAACGGGATGTGCAGGTAGAGGCCGAGCAGCTTGCCGCCTGTTGCAGCGTTAGTTTTCCTCATCGAGTTTAAGCACAGCCATAAAAGCCTCGGTCGGCAGCTGAACCGTGCCGAGCGCACGCATCTTCTTCTTGCCTTCCTTCTGCTTTTCGAGCAGCTTCTTCTTACGCGTGATATCGCCGCCGTAGCACTTAGCCAGTACGTCCTTGCGGAGCGCCTTGACCGTCTCGCGGGCGATAACCTTGCCGCCGATGGCTGCCTGAATCGGCACCTCGAACAGCTGGCGCGGAATATTTTCCTTCAGCTTTTCACAGATACGGCGGGCACGGCCGTAGGCCTTGTCGCGGTGCGCGATAAAGGACAGCGCGTCCACCTGATCGCCGTTGAGCAGCATATCGACCTTAACGAGATCGCTCTTGCGGTAGTCGATAAATTCATAGTCGAGCGACGCATAACCCTTGGTACGAGCCTTGAGCGCGTCGAAAAAGTCATAAATGATCTCACCGGTCGGCATTTCATAGTGCAGCTCGACCAGATTGGAGTCCAGATACTGCATATCCTTGAAGATGCCGCGTCGGTCCTGACACATCGGCATGATATTGCCGACGAACTCCTGCGGCGTCATGATGGATGCCTTAACATACGGCTCGCGGGCCTCCTCGATGACATCCGGACTCGGATAGTCGTGCGGATTGTCGCAGCGCTGCACGGTGCCGTCAGTCTTGCTGACCTCGTAGATAACACTCGGCAGGGTGGTAACAAGATCGAGGTCAAACTCACGTTCGAGACGCTCCTGAATGATCTCCATGTGCAGCATACCGAGGAAGCCGCAGCGGAAACCAAAGCCGAGTGCGACCGAGCTTTCCGGCTCAAACGACAGTGCCGCGTCATTCAGCTGCAGTTTTTCAAGTGCGTCACGCAGATCGGGATACTTGGAGCCGTCCTCGGTGTAAATGCCGCAGAATACCATCGGACGTGCCGGACGATAGCCGGGCAGCGCCTCCGGCGTCGGATTTTCCACACCGGTAACGGTATCGCCCACGCGGGTGTCGGACACCTTTTTAATAGAGGCGGTAAAGTAGCCAACCTCACCCGCACACAGCTCCTGCTGCGGAGACAGACCGAGCGGCAGCATATAGCCGCACTCAAGCACCTGAAATTCGGCACCGGTGGCCATCATTTTGACCTTCATGCCCGGGCAGATCTTACCGTCAAGCAGGCGCATGTAAACGACAACGCCCTTGTACGGGTCGTACTGGCTGTCGAACACGAGCGCACGCAGCGGCGCATCCGCATCGCCCTCCGGCGCCGGAATATCGGTTACGATACGCTCGAGCACCTCGTGAATGTTGATATTCATTTTTGCGGAAATTTCGGGCGAGTCCTCTGCCGGAATGCCGATGATATCCTCGATCTCCTTCTTGACGCGCGGCGCGTCTGCCGCCGGCAGGTCGATCTTGTTGATGACCGGCACGACCTCCAGACCGGCGTCAATGGCAAGATAGGTGTTGCCGAGCGTCTGCGCCTCAATACCCTGTGCCGCATCAACGACCAGAAGCGCACCCTCACACGCCGCCAGAGAACGTGAAACCTCATAGTTGAAGTCCACATGACCCGGGGTGTCGATCAGGTTCATTTCGTAGGTCTTGCCGTTGTCCGCGGTATATTCCATGCGGACAGCGCGCGCCTTGATGGTAATGCCGCGCTCACGCTCAAGCTCCATATTGTCGAGTAACTGCTCCTCCATTTCACGCACGGAAACGGCCTTGCACTGCTCCAGCAGACGGTCTGCCAGCGTAGATTTGCCGTGGTCAATATGTGCAATGATGGAGAAATTACGAATTTGCTCGCGATTTTTCACGTCGAAAGCTCCTTATCTGTAAACTGTAAACCTAATAAATATAGGCTCATTATAGCATATTTGGCGGGGTGTCACAAGCGTTCTTTCGCAGTTTACGTTTGTTTCTCTGCTGCAAACGTGAATTTTGTATTTTTTCATAAATTTCATTTTCTGATAAGAGGAATTTCATGCAAAGCGGTTATTGTATTATCATGATGAAGCAGTAAACCGACAAAGAATTAGCGGCGGCCGGCGGTTTTGGGTAAAACAAAAGCACCGATTTTACTCGGTGCTTCTAATTGGAGCGGCTGACGAGGCTCGAACTCGCATCCACACCCCGCAAAAGCCGCAGGCTTTCACGGGGACCCCGACCTCCGATTTTATGAAGGTGGAGGAAGCGAGTGTGCTGCGGATAAAAAGAAAAGCACCGAATGACATCGGTGCCCTTTGATTTGGAGCGGCTGACGAGGCTCGAACTCGCTACCTCCACCTTGGCAAGGTGGCGCTCTACCAGATGAGCTACAGCCGCATATTCAGTTTATTTTCGCGCTAACGCGATTTTTGTCAGTGCCGATTAGTCACCGGACGCTTCGGGTTTAACGCTCACGGGCGGAATCGCTTTTTCTGCGGAAAAAGCCACGCTGGTTGAAATATGCCACCGGCATATTTCCAAGAGCCAGCTTTCGATTTCTCAGCACGGAGGTATTATTTTTTAATGAGTGCCAATGGCACTCATTAAAAAATGGTGCCTCCGGGCGGAATCGAACCACCGACACGGGGATTTTCAGTCCCCTGCTCTACCGACTGAGCTACAGAGGCGTTTTTACAGCGCTTGTTTAGTATATTATATTCCCTCGGAAATGTCAACAACTTTTTTCAAAATTCTTTGTATATTCTGCAAGCAGGCGAAAACAGTCACAGAAGCTCAGTCTGCGACTGTATCACTTTTCTCTTCCGTTTTACGGCGGATTTGTCCCCACAACAAGTCCGCCGCTCTATCCTTTTCATGCGGGAGCAGCCACACGGTGCAGCCCAAAATAGTTCAACTGAATCGCGCCTCCTTTATGTATGTCTGGTCATTTATACTGTCTGCCGCCTGCCTTGCCATTTGAAATGTCGGATAGCGTTCTCTGCAAATCTCGTCATTGGCCGGCACGGCAGCCAACAGGCTGGTTTGTGAATCAATCAAGTCCAGTTTTCACTATCCACGCAATCCCTCCTTTCCGGCTCTCCTGCCCTGCTCATACTATATAGACGAATGCCCTTCCGGTTTTGTGACACTCTTCCGCAAAAAAATAGGGCAATACCGCATAATTGGACAAGAGCGATTTGCGAGTAAATTTTGCGTACTGACGAGGCGCGGTTTTGCGGTAATACTTGATGTATTACCGTGAAATCGCAACAAAGTCAGGGCGCGAAATTTCCGCAAAGCGCCGCAGCTTTAATTGTGCGGTATTGCCCTAGAAATTTTTTCGACATGAGAAGAACAGCCTGTAAATCCGTTCTTCAGATTGCATAATCAGGCACAATATGCTATAATCTGCTAAAATAACAGGCAGGAAGGCGTAACAATGTTTCTCTATCTGGCAATGATCGACTCGGACGCAGACAAGTCCAAATGCTGTCCGCGCAGGCCGCCGAAGCGCGCGAACTGTGGCTGCAAGCCTGCACGCCGGATGCGCTGCCCGAGCACCGTTTCTCCCGAAAATTCCGGCGCGAAATGCGCCGTCTGATGCGTGCGCAAAAGCACTCTGCGGCGTTCAACCGGAGCCTTCGTCTTGCGCGCCGCACGGCCGCTGTTCTGCTGCTTTCCGCTGCGGTTTCGTTCGGCTGCTCGATGAGCGTAGAGTCATACCGCGTATCGCTAATCAATACTGTCGTGCGCGTGTTTAACGACCTGACCGACTATCGTTTTTCGTCTGCCCTGCCGTCCGAAACCAGCAGCAAGGCGTTCACGCCGCCGGTTCTGTCCGGCCTGCCGGATGCCATGCACAAAACCGATGAGCGCAGCACGCCCAACGGCTATACCGTCACCTACGAAAGCACTACCGATTTTCTTGACCTGACCTGCACCCGGATTACAGATACTTCAGAGGCACACAAGTTTGTAGACACGGAAAACGCATCTGTTACCGAATTTGCTCTGCACGGCAGTCCGGTTACGATGATCGAGAAAAACGGCACGGTCACGCTCCTCTGGACGCAAGATGACATCGTCTATCACCTGTACAGCAGCCTGTCCGCCGATACCTGCCGTAAACTCATCGAGAATCTGCAGTGATTCTCTGCTGATATTGCAAAGAATTGCTATTGCGGCCTGCCCTGCCGCGGTGTTATAATGATAAATTGTGAAAGTGTATAAACCACGCGCATGATTTTCTGCGCGAAAACAATCACGGAGGTTTACTCTTTTGAAAAAACATCGCTATACCGCGGCGGCCGTAATGCTCAGTCTTTCGATGCTGACCGGCACCGCTGCCGCCGATTATTCCGATCTAAAGCCGCACTGGGCCGAGCAGGCCATGGAATTCGCCGTACAGTCCAATCTGATGGACGGCATTTCGGAATACACCTTTGCCGCAGATGCACCTGCGACCCGCGCCTGTCTGGTGCAGGCGCTGTACCGCATGGAGCATGCGCCTGTGGCTGACACAGTGCTTACCTTTCAGGATGTCGCGGAGGACGCGTCCTTCCTGACCGCGGTTCGGTGGGGTGTGTCCAATGGCATCATCACCGGCTACAGCGACACGGTATTTCGCCCCGGCACCTCACTTACGCGCGAGCAGTTCGCCGTTATGCTGTACCGCTTTGCCGAATACAAAAAGCTGGATGTGACGGCACAAAGCGTGCTCTCCGGCTACACGGATGCTTCTTCGATTCATCCGTATGCGCAGGCCGCCATGCAGTGGGCCAACGCCGAGGGACTGATCACCGGCACGACCGCGACCACACTGTCTCCGCAGCGCACAGTCTCCCGCGCACAGCTGGCGACTATTTTGCAGCGTTTTGCACCGATGGTCTCCTACCAGCAGCGGGAAACCGATGCGCCGAAGCCGCCGCAGACCCATTCCTACACAGCCTTCACCACCAAACTGGGCGACGTGACGCGCAGCGAGACCGAACAGGACCTGACCGAAGTTCATCGAGCGACCCGCCGCTACACGGACGGTCAGGGCTGCGCGGTCGAGATGGGACACTCTGCCGCCGTGCTGGACGCACCCGCACACACAGCCGCGCAGTTTGAGATGAAGGGCACGTCCGGCACGGTTCGCTGGTACGACACCGCAGCGTCCTCGTGGAAACAGCAGCCGCTCACTGCGGGTACGCTGCCGAGCGGCATGTACTTCCTGCGGGTGGACGGCGCGGACAGCATTCTCGTCACGCCGATGACCTATGCCGCGCGAGACAACGGCATGATCGAGTATTTCCCGGGCAAAAACGGCTCTCTGAAAATCGAGCGGACAGCTTCCGGCTTCCGGTTCTCCGTACAGGTCGCGGCTCTTACGCAGGGCACCTACAGTGACTATCTGCTGCTGACTTCTCAGCAGACGCTCATCGACTGGAGCGACCCGTCCATGCTCAGCCGCTGGGCGAACTACAGCCTGATCGGCACCAACCGCTGGTGCTACAACGGCTACTACTATATCGCACCTTCGACCTACTATCCGTTCGATGAGAACTATTTCTACTCGCTTCCGGCGGCACATATTGCCGGCAAGATGGCAAACGACACCGATCAGCCGGCCTCCCGCGCGATCGGTCTGGCGATGATCGACCTGATGCGCGAGCAGCAGAACGAGTACGGCTTTATCCCCTCTCAGGCAGGCAGCACCTGGCTCAAGACGGATTACGGCATCGAACCCGGCTACTACGACACCCGCTTCAACACGGATTTCTGGCTGGCGAACATCAACGCAGCCGAAAACTTCGGTGTGACCGGCTGGCTGGACAAGACCCGCAAATATGCGGATTTTCTCGTCAGCTTTGCCGAGCAGCATCACTTCACCTTCGGGGCCGGCGATGACGAGGGATGGCTCGTGCAGGATTACTGGCACCCGAACGGAGAGTCCTCGCCGACACACGCTTCGCTCAACCATCATGCCGCCGAAGCCGAATTCCTGTACCGGATGGCAGACGCAGTGAATGAGGACAGCTACGCCGTTCTCGCTGACCGCATGGTGCGCGGCATTGAGCAGAGCGAACTGCTGTGGTACAAGCCGGACGGTGATCTGAACTACTCCTACAAGCCGGACGGCACCTGTTCCGGGCAGGATTATCCGTATTTGACCTACAATGACCTGCTTGAGCTGCAGCGGCTGTATGCAGTCCGGCACGGTCAGGAAAATCCGGCGATCGCCCGTTTGCTTCAGGTCAAGCTGACCTGGATGAATAAAAACGGCGTGACCGGCTACAACAAATAATTTCGGGGACGGAGAGAAATAAACGTGACACCAAATTCATTCGCTTATATCGTCTTTCTGGTGATAGGCGCACTCATTTACCACCCATTGTCACAGAAGGCCAAGAAACCCTTTCTTCTGCTGCTGAGCATCTGTTTTTACGCCATCGGCGGTGTGAAATTTCTGCCGTTGCTGGCGCTGACCGTTGCCTTCAACTTCTTTGCGGCGCAAAAGCTGGAACGCACCGAGCGTAAGCGCGGTCTGCTCACGCTGGTGCTTGTGCTCAACCTCGGCGCACTCGGGTTATTCAAATACCTCGGCTTTTTCGGAGAGCTGCTCGGCTGCACCGGTGTGCAGCTCAGTCTGCCGCAGCTGGCCCTGCCGATCGGCATTTCGTTCTACACGTTCGTCATCTGCGGCTATATGATCGACGTGTACCGCGGTCGTGAAGCCGAGCGCAATTTCCTCGATTTTGCGCTGTTCACCACCTTTTTTCCGGCAATCCTGTCCGGCCCGATCGAGCGCTCGAAGAGCCTGCTCCCGCAGATCAAACAGCCGCGTCGCGCAAACGCGGACGATGTGCGCTTTGCCGCCGAACGGCTGATCGAGGGCACAGTCAAGAAGGTGCTGCTCGCAGATAATCTGGCGATTCTGGTCAACACCGCGTACGCCGACCCGGCGCAGTTTTCCGGTCTGGAGCTGGCGTTCGCCGCAGTGGCATATGCCCTGCAGATCTACTGCGACTTTTCCGCCTACTCCGATATGGCGATCGGCTCCGCGCGGCTGTTCGGCATTACGCTGATGGAAAACTTCCACGCACCGTACATGGCGCAAAGCTCCAAGGAATTCTGGCACAGATGGCACATTTCCTTGTCCACCTGGTTCCGCGACTACTTATATTTCCCGCTCGGCGGCAGCCGCAAAGGCAAAGCGCGCACCTACATCAACGTGCTGATCGTGTTCGCACTGAGCGGCCTGTGGCACGGTGCCGCCATGAAATATGTGCTCTGGGGACTGCTGTTCGGCGTTTTTCAGGTTATCGGCGGCCTGCTGACACCGGCAAAGCAGCGCCTGTGCGCTGCACTGCACATTCCGTGGGACGCAGGCTGGCTGCAGATCATCCGTGTGATTATCACCTTCGGCCTTTCCACGTTTGCGTGGATATTCTTCCGCGCGGATTCTGCTTCGCATGCGTGCGCTATCATCAAACGCATCGTGACGGCAGCAGGCGCATGCTTCCCGCTTGACCTGACACATCTCGGTCTGACCGAGCGTGCGCTGCATGTGCTTGCCGTGAGCCTCATCGGACTGGTGCTGACCGACATCATCGGTGACCGGTTCCCGCTGCGGGAAAAGCTGCTGGAGACCGTCTGGCTCCGGTACGCGGTCTGGGTTATCCTGCTGGCAGTGACGGCCGTCTGCGGCGCGTACGGCACCGGATTTAACCCGCAGGAATTCGTCTATTTCCAGTTTTAAGGAGGAATCGCCGTGAAACATATTTTCAAGAGAGAACTGGCGGCCTTCCTCGCCGCTGCGGCAGTGCTCGGCGGTATCCTCGCCGGTGCGACCCATTATCTCACACCGCAGCAGCATGATTACGGCTCGGTCTGGGGCATGTACGAACAGGAGCAGACGGATTCGATCGATGTGCTGTTCTTCGGCTCGTCCGTCACCTACTGCGATGTGGTACCTGCCGTATACTGGGAAAATTCCGGTCTGACCGCCTTTGTGCAGGCCGGACCCGAGCAGCCGCTTCCGCTGACACTGGATTACTTAAAGGAAAGCCTGCGCACGCAGTCACCCAAAGCGGTTTTCGTGGAGTGCACCGGTATAGCGTTCCACCAATACATGGGCTTCACCAAGACCAACATCGGTCAGATGCCGTGGGGCATCAATCGTCTGCACGCGACCTTTTTTAATGCCGAACCCGAGGTCCGCAAGGGACTGCTGTTTCCGCTGTACTTCTATCACGACCGCTGGACGACCCTCAAGAGCGAGGACGTGCAGCCGTACACCGAGGATATGCTGGCCGGCTACACCTTTCTGTCCGGCGGCACGGACAAGGGTCCGGACGACTGCGAAACGGTTGATATTGCCCCGGAGGACTGGGCACGCAACATGGATGCCCTCGAAGATATTTACGCGCTCTGCCGCAGGAACAATATTCAGCTGGTGCTGTACCGTGCTCCGACAAAGCGTCTGCACGACGCTGACTGGGACAGGCTGACCGCGCAGTTTGACGGACGCGAGGGTGTATCGACACTGAATTGCAGCGACTACACCGCGCAGATTGCCGCAGATCCGGAAAGCGACTTCTACGACTCACTGCATTACAACTGTGTCGGTGCGGAGAAATTCAGTGCGTTTCTCGCGGACTGGACGAAGAACAATCTCTCGATCTCGCCGGATGAACCGCAGGATACCGTGCTGTGGACGGCACGCCTGCAGCATTTCCGTGATTTAACGGCAAATCCGCCACAGGAGGACACAAGCGCATAACAAAAAGGGACTGCTGCACAGGTTTTATCCTTGTGCAGCAGTCCTTTGCTTATGCGCTTATTTCCAGAAATCAGTTTCTTCCTTGATGCCGATGTTCTTCGCATGAAATACCGGATTCTCACCGCGCTTGCGGCTTGCGACGTAATCGTTCAGGCACCTGATGGCCGTGCCGCCAAGAATCAGGATGGTCGGCACGTTGACTACGACGATCATACCCTGCAGCATATCCGCAGTATCCCAGACCAGACCGGCGTTTGCAATCGCACCGATGAACACGATGGCCGTAGCAAACAGGCGGAAGAGGAGCAGCTCATGCTTTTTGATGCTGCGATGCAGGATGAACTCCAGACAGCCCTCGCAGTATGAGTAGTTGCCGAGCAGCGTGGTGAACGCGAACAGCATCATCGCCACAGCAAGGAACACCGGACCTGCCGTACCGAGCGTGGATGCGATAGCATTCTGTACATAAACCGCACCGGCGATTTCCTCGGTCGGAACAACGCTGGTGGACAGACACATGAACGCCGTTGCCGTACAGATGAGCAGCGTGTCGATGAATACGGACAGCATCTGCACCAGACCCTGCTTGGCCGGATGGGAAACAGATGCGGTTGCGGCTGCATTCGGTGCAGAGCCCATACCTGCTTCGTTCGAGTACAGACCGCGCTTCACGCCGTACATGATGCAGCTGCCGGAGAAGCCGCCCATCACGGACTGGAAGTCAAATGCGTTGCGGAAGATGGACGCAAACATGCCCGGTACATTCCTGATGTTCAGGCAGATAATGAGCAGCGAAACCAGTACATACAGGATACCCATGAACGGAACAAGGATTTCGGTGATGCTTGCCAGACGCTTTGCGCCGCCGAGTACCATTACGCCGAACAGGAACGCCAGAATGACGCCGATGAACGCCGGCGTGATAACCGGATGGTAGAACTTGAACACCGAGAATGTGGACTGCAGATTGTACGCCGCCAGCATGTTATAGCCGACTGCGTAGATCAGGATGATGAGCACCGAGAAGATGACACCTATCCAGCGCTTGCCGAGTGCATCGCGCATGTAGTACGCAGGACCGCCGTAGCAGCTGCCGTCCGGTGCACGCTTTTTGTAAATCTGCGCGAGCGTAGACTCGATGAAGGCGGTTGCACCGCCGAGCAGTGCGGTTACCCACATCCAGAAGATAGCGCCCGGTCCGCCGAGGCAGATTGCCGTGGATACACCGATGATGTTGCCCGTGCCGACACGCGACGCGGTGGAGATCATGAGTGCGCCGAACGAGGAAATGCTTCCCTCGCTTTCCGGCTTCTCCATGATGACCCTGCACGCATCCCTGAACAGACGAATCTGGATGAACTTGCATCGGAACGTGAAGTAAATGCCGCTGACTACCAGAAACAACGGCACAAACCATGGCTGATACAGCACGCCTGATATTGCTGCGATAACGGAGTTGATCGTTTCCAACATAATTTCTATTCCCTTTCCAAAGTACTTCCGTTACCGGTTGTAGTCAACCGGTAACATTTATTTATTATTATACAGGAATCCGACAAACTTCTCAAGTACAAGTTATGCCTTAACAAAATAAGTGTTCCAGCACCCACGCAAACGCCTTTGCCGTGCGGCGGTCCGGCTGCTGAAAGTGCCCGCCGCTGTTCCATTCCAGTGTGCAGCTTACGTTTTTCTCCTGCAGGAGCGCATACGCCGCCCGCATGCGGTCGCCGACGGTGGACATCACCGGATTGCGCGTTTTTTCCTCGCGGTTGCCCAGGCTGAGATAGACGGCAGCGCTGTGCAGATCATGCGCCTGCATATACTCCAGAAATTCCGGAAACCACAGAGACGGCGAGGCTGCCGCAATGCCGGAAAAACGGTCGGTCCGGTATGCACTCCACAGGGCAAACAGCCCTGCCATTGAGTATCCGCCGATGATGTATCGTCTGTCTGCGTCCTCACACAGCGGCATGATTTCGCGGAGCAGTGCTGCAGCACCGTCCCCGAAGTCCTCATGACCGAAAACCGCCGGTGCGCACCACGGAGACAGGTCATCGTTCCAGCTTTCAACCTTGACAGCAATCAAACGGAACGGCTGTGCAGTCAGCCGCTTGATCTCACGAATTTCGTTCTCGATGGCCGGCAGGTCGTGGTCCCCAACCGGCTGCAGCAGCACGTTTTTCGCATTCGGCTCGCCGTATTCATAAATTCTCATGCAATCCCCTTCTTCTATGCATTTTTCGCACTGATTTTACCACAAAATGCACCGCACCGTCAAATTTGCAGCGATTGACAATCTGCGTCCGCAACGGTATGATAGATGCAAAGAGTAAAAGGAGTTTCCGCTATGGGAAAATATATACTGGCGCTCGATCAGGGCACAACAAGCTCACGAGCGATCTTATTTGACAGCGAACAGAATATTCTCGCCATCCGGCAGCATGAGCTGACCCAGCACTATCCGCACGAGGGCTGGGTCGAGCAGGACCCGATGGAAATCTGGTCCACGCAGTATGCGGCTATGCTCGAGGTGCTGTCGGCAGCCGATGTTTCTCCGGCCGATGTGGCGGGCATCGGCATCACCAACCAGCGCGAGACGACCATCCTGTGGGATAAAAATACCGGACGGCCGATTCACAACGCTATCGTCTGGCAGTGCCGCCGCACAGCGGATATTGTGGACAGGCTGGTGCAGGACGGTCTGTCCGGGCACATCCGCCGCACGACCGGTCTGGTTCCGGATGCGTATTTTTCGGGCACCAAGATCAAGTGGCTGCTCGACCATGTGGAGGGCGCACGAGAGAAGGCCGAGCGCGGGGAAATCCTGTTCGGCACGGTGGATTCCTGGCTGGTGTGGAAGCTGACCGGCGGCAAGGTGCACATCACGGACGCGACCAATGCCGCACGCACGATGATCTTCGACATTCACCGTCTGGACTGGGACGATACCCTGCTCCACGCGCTCGATATTCCCCGGGCGATGCTGCCGCGCGTGTGCTCCTCAAGCGAAGTATACGGCTATGTTTCCCTGCCGGGCGGCGATATTCCGATTGCAGGCATTGCAGGCGACCAGCAGGCGGCTCTGTTCGGTCAGACCTGCTTTGCGGCAGGCGATGCGAAAAACACCTACGGCACGGGCTGTTTTCTGCTGATGAACACCGGAACCGCGGCCTGCGAGAGCGAAAACGGCCTGCTGACCACCATCGGCATTCAAATCAGCGGAGAGACGCAGTACGCGCTCGAGGGCAGCGTGTTTGTCGGCGGTGCCGTCATTCAGTGGCTGCGGGATGAGATGCGCTTTTTCTCCGAGAGTCGTGATGCGGAATACTACGCGGACAAGGTGAAGGACACCGGCGGCGTGTACCTCGTGCCCGCATTCACCGGTCTGGGTGCGCCGCACTGGGATATGTACGCACGCGGCTGCCTCATCGGTCTGACACGCGGCACAACCCGCGAGCACATTATTCGCGCCGCACAGGAGTCCATCGCCTATCAGGTGAACGACCTGCTGACCGCCATGAAGCGCGATACGGGCGTTTCCCTTTCCTCCCTCTCGGTGGACGGCGGTGCCAGCCGCGACAGCTTCCTGATGCAGTTCCAGAGCGATATTTCGGACTGCACGATTCGCCGTCCGGTCATCCGCGAAACGACCGCGCTCGGCGCATGCTATCTCGCCGGACTCGCGACCGGTATGTGGCACAGCCGCGAGGAGCTGAAGCAGCTCTGGCTGTGCGATACACTGTACGCGCCCTCGATGGACGAGAATAAACGCCGCAAGCTGCTCTCCGGCTGGGATAAGGCGGTTGGACGGTCGCTTGATTGGGCGGAGCATTAAAAAAACAGCACAAACAAACCCGAAGTACAGGCGCAAAACCTGCACTTCGGGTTTTGTATTTCAGTATGCTTTAATCATTTGCCTGAATCCACGCGGGCAGCTGCTCGATGTTCAGCTGCACATCCAGATTGGGAAACAGCGCATAATCCTGAAATACAATGTTAAGGCAACACCGCACAATTAAAGCTGCGGCGCTTTGCGGAAATTTCGCGCCCTGACTTTGTTGCGATTTCACGGTAATACGTCAAGTATTACCGCAAAACCGCGCCTCGTCAGTACGCAAAATTTACTCGCAAATCGCTCTTGTCCAATTATGCGGTATTGCCTTAAATCCGCGTTTCCCCATCGGCGTATATGTGATATCCTGTCCGTTATAGCGGATGGAGCCACTGTCCGCGTCGATAATGCTGAGGATCAGGTTGAGCAGCGTGGTTTTGCCGCAGCCGGACGGACCGAGAATGGAGACAATTTCATCGTCCTCAATACGCAGCGAAATATCTTTCAGCACCTCTGTGCCGTCGAATGCTTTGCGAATATGCTCCAGTTCTAACATAAACTGTTGTACTCCCTTCTTGTTTTCAACGGTTTCCATTGTGACCGGATAATCGGTGCCGCTTCTATCGCCTGCGCATCAAGTTTTTATTATAATTCTGTAAATCGAGGTCGGGAAATGTAAAGTAAAAATCCTCCGTAAAACGGAGGATTTTTACAACACTCATCTTATATAGAATGATATAGGATTTATTTCCGCAGAAAATACACCAGACACGGTCGTCCGCCGGTGCGATAATCCATCTCACTGCCAATAACCTGCTGTTCAGTCAGGTAATTCATATACCGGCGCACAGTGACAACTGACAAGCCAACATGCGATGCGATCTCATCACTGGTATGCCGTGTATCCGGTGCAGCCCGCAGATATGCCTCAATGCGCGAAAGCGTCTGACTCTGCAAACCTTTTGGCGGCGTGACAGGCTGTGTCGGCACCGCAGCCTGAAACAGCGTATGATCGAGCGCCTCCTGACTGAAGCTGTCGCGCTGCACGCTCTCTCTCCGGCGGCAGAACACGTCCAGCGCCTGCCGGAACCGCTCATATGCGAATGGTTTGACCAGATAATCCACTGCACCCAGTCGCGCGGCATCGTTGACCGTTTTTGCGTCATTCGCCGAAGTGACCATGATGACATCCGCGTCCACACCTTCTGCGCGAAGCTGCAGCAGCAGCTCGGTGCCGCTCATCTGCGGCATGTAAACATCTAAAATAATCAGGTCGATCGGGTTGCGCTGCAGCCAAAACAGCGCCGGATGCGCCGCTGAAAACGTCTGCACGACGGCAAACCGGCTGTCCTGCTCGATATACCGGCGGTTGAGCCGTGTAATCATCGGATCGTCCTCAATAATAACCGTTGTGTACATCGGATTTCCTCCTTACTGCTGTCCGTTTGCGGATTCCGCAACCGTAATGATGAACGAGCTGCCGATTCCCGGCTCGGATTCGACGCGAATCGTTCCGTGAAACGCGTCCACGGTCTCCTTGACGAGTGACAGACCGGTGCCTCTGCCCTCGCCCTTGGTGGAAAAGCCGCGCTCGAAAATGCGGTCCAGCTTATCGGCAGCAATGCCTGCACCGCTGTCGTCCACGCTGATGAGCATGCCATGCTCGCCCTCGCGAATGCTGACCGTCACTTCCTTCTGTGCGTTTTCCGGTGCATCCCGCAGTGCGTCAAACGCATTCTCAGTCAGGTTTCCAAGAATGGTGATCAGACTGCTCGCCGGAAGATACTGTCCGTCTCCATGCAGCTCACTCGCCGGGTCGAGCACAAACCGGATGCCCAGCTCTGCCGCACGATACGCCTTGCCGATCAGCAGCGCCGCAACCGACGGCTCCCGAATACGCTCAGAAATATAGCCGATCGAGTGTGCGCGCGTCTGCGTTAAATGCAGCACATAGTCCTCCGCCTGCTTGTCCTCGCCCAGCTGTAACAGACCGAGAATCACATGCAGCTTGTTGGTAAACTCATGCGTATACGCCCGCAGCGCACCGACAATGTGCTGCACGCCGGTCAAATCCTGCGCCAGTCGTGTAACCTCGGTCCGGTTGCGGAAAATAGCAATCACACCTTCGATTTTTCCATCGCGCCAGAGCGGCATACGGTCGGAAATGACCGAAACGTGCTTGATGGACTCCAGACTGATGTTGTACTCGCTTTTTCCGGTCTGCAGCACGCGCGCCATCGTCGAGCGCGGATAGACCGTCTGTAACGGCTGACCGAGTGCATCTTTCACCTTGATCTTGAGGATATCCGCTGCCGCACGGTTCATATAGGTGATCATGCTGTGTTCGTCGATCGCCATCAGACCCTCATCCAATGCATCCAGAATATCCATGCGCTGCAGAAACAGCTGACGGAACGCGTCCGGCTCATAGCCCAGCAGTTCCCGCTTGACCCGCTTAGAAAACCGCACGCTGAGCAGACTGCCGATGCCGAGCGCAAACAGCGTGATGAGCAGATAGGACAGCAGCACGCGCAGCACCGTCCGATGGTAGGAGCGCAGATACAGCCCTGCCATGACGATGCCGGCTGCCTGTCCGTTTTCATCGCGCACGACGGCATACGCACAGCGGTCGGCACCGTTCGGCATCTCGTCGCTCGTGAACACCGTTTTTTCCTCGCTGCACAATCGGCTGACGGTATCTGCCCGCAAGGCCGGCAGCACGGATACGTCTCCCGCACCGGAGGCAAGGTCGTAAAATGCGGTCGGCTTGCCCTCCATATCATACACACCGAGCATATCCACTTCAGATACACGCTGTACGGTCCGCGCCAAATACCGCTGTGCGTTATCTGCCCGAATATCCCCGGTCAGCAGCGGCGCGTCTGCCGCCATCTGCGCCGCATTGGACAGCAGCTGGTCACGCGTCCGGACCTCCTGATGCAGCTCAATCCCCAGACAGACCGACATTGCAAGCAGCAGCACAATCGTGATGCACTGCACCAGCATCCGACGCACCTGCCTGTGCAGCGAGCCGGAGGAACGCGCATTTGTCAAATTCATCCACTCCTTTTAAGAAGATACTTTATATCATAGCACACTGGTCAACATTCATCAAATCCCATCGGCAATTTTTCTGCAAACCCGTCAATTTGCGCGGGTTTATTTTTTTTAGTTTCGTAAGCTTGCGCAAACCTCGACAGTTTTTTACAATAGGCACCGCAAAACAAAAACGAAACACGAGGTGATGCCCTTTGGGTGAAATCAAAGCGGAATTGAATGCCGAACTGCAAACCCATATTGCGTTCGAGATTCCGCTGTTCGGCGGAATACCGGTTCCGGAATCCGCTGTGGTAAGCTGGGCAATCATAGCAGTGCTGACCCTGCTTGCCATCTGGCTGACGCACGGACTGCGCAAGCGCCCCGGGCGGCGGCAGATCGCCGCAGAACTGCTGGTGGGCTTCATCAACAGCTTCTGCCGCGACACACTGGGCGACCGATACTGGCGCACCTTCGCCCCGTACCTCGGCACGGTAGGTCTGTATCTTGCGCTGGCGAACATGGCCGGTCTGTTCGGCGTAACGCCGCCGACCAAAGACCTGAACGTTACCGCCGGTCTGGCGATCATGAGCGCACTGCTGATCTACGGCGCGCAGTTCCGTTTCCACGGTCTGCGCGGCGGACTGAAAAAGTTCAGCGAACCGGTTGCAGTCGTCACGCCGCTCAACATTATGGAGATCGGCATTCGGCCTTTGTCGCTCTGCATGCGACTGTTCGGCAACATTTTCGCCGGATTCGTCATCATGGAGCTGGTCAAAATGGCCGTTCCGGTCGTTGTGCCCATCCCGCTGAGCCTGTATTTCGATGTATTCGACGGTATGATACAGGCAATCGTATTTGTATTCCTGACAACACTTTTTCTGTCGGAATCGCTTGAGTAACCACTGTTTTATCTGAGAAAGGACCACAAAAATGAGTATTGCTATTGGTGCAGCTATCGCAGTTATGACCGGCATCGGCGCCGGTCTCGGTATCGGCTATGCAACCGCGAAATCCTCGGAAGCCATTGCACGTCAGCCGGAGGCCTCCGGCCAGATCAGCAAAAACCTGATCCTCGGCTGTGCACTGGCCGAGGCAACCGCCATCTACGGTTTTCTGATCGGTATCCTGCTTATCTTCATGAATTGATCGGGGTGAGATCGAATGATCCTCAATCTAAATTCGCAGATTATCTGGGTGTTTGTTGATCTGCTCATCCTGTTCGTGCTGATGAAGAAATTCCTGTTCGGCCCCATTACCCAAATGCTCGATGACCGTGCGCAGCAGGTGTCGGACACGCTCGATCAGGCGGACAAACGTCTCGCCGAGGCTGAGCAGCAGCAGAACGCGCACGCCGCACAGCTTGCTTCCGCAAAGCAGGAGGCCGCACAGATCATCGAGGATGCCCGCGCACGCGGTCAGCAGGAGTACGATCGTCTTGTCGCAGAGGCGCAGACCGCTGTGCAGCGACTCGATGAGCAGGCTGCCCGCCGTCGGGAATCCGAGCGGGCGCAGATGCTCCGTGACGCGAAAAAGGAGATTACCGCTCTCGTTCTGCTGACCACCGCCAAGGTATCCCGGCAGAAGCTGAACAGCGACACCGACCGCGCCATGATCGACGATTTTCTGCGTGAAGAAACGGAGGCCGCACGATGAGCTCGACCGCCGTACAGTATGCCGGTGCACTGCGCCATACCGGCTGCACGCTGAGCGATCTGCAGCACACCGCCGATTATCTGACCGATTGTGCGCCGTTATGGGACGCGCTGTGCTCGCCTGCCGTTTGTGCGCGGGAGAAAAAGGCTGTGCTGTCCCGCCTGCCCGATTTTGATGCGATGGGCGAGCTGAAGCACTTCTATCTGCTGCTGGCGGACAAAAACCGCTTTGCGCTCCTGCCGGAGATCGTCCGGCAGTTTCGTCTGCTTGAGCTGCGCGACAGCGGCGAGGGCCTGTGCGTATTTCGCTGTGCCCGCGAACCGGATGATGAATCGCTGCGTTCGCTTGCCAAACTGCTGTGCGCACGACACAGTTATTGTGCGGTTACGTTTGAAATCGTGCAGGACGACACGCTGCTCGGCGGCTTTACTGCCGAAATCGACGGCGTAACCTACGATAAAAGCGTGCGCGGACAGCTTCGCGCACTGGCGCATGACCTGTAAAGGGGTGAAAACCATTGAACCATTCAGATGAGATTTTATCTATTCTCCGCGAGGAGATTGAACAATATGACAACCGCACGCGCTGCGACGAAACCGGCACGGTCATCGAGGTCGGCGACGGTATCGCCACCGTTTACGGTCTAAACCGCGCCGTCTACGGCGAACTGGTGCAGTTTGACACCGGTGTGCACGGCATCGTGCTCGACCTTAAACGCGACAGCGTCGGCGTGGTACTGCTCGGCAGCGAGGACGGCCTGCATGAAGGCTCGGCGGTCTCCCGCACCGGACGTGCGGCTGATGTTCCGGTCGGCGATGCGATGATCGGCCGCACGGTCAATGCCCTCGGTGAACCGATTGACGGCCTTGGACCGATTGAAACGACCGAGCGCCGTCCGATCGAGCGAGAGGCTTCGGGTGTTGTATCGCGTGAGCCGGTAAACCAGCCGATGCAGACCGGCATCCTTGCCATTGACGCGATGGTGCCGATCGGACGCGGTCAGCGTGAGCTGATCATCGGCGACCGTCAGACCGGCAAGACCTCCATCGCCATCGACACTATCCTGAACCAGAAGGGTCAGGACATGATCTGCATTTACGTTGCCATTGGCCAGAAGGCATCCACAGTGGCGCGTCTGCGCGGCACGCTCGAGAAATACGGCGCACTCGATTACAGCATCATCGTTTCTGCCACCGCAGCAGACGGTGCACCGCAGCAGTATATCGCGCCGTATGCCGGTGCTGCTATCGGCGAGTATTTCATGAGTCAGGGGCGCGATGTACTCATCGTCTACGACGATCTGTCCAAACACGCAGTCGCTTACCGCACGCTGTCGCTGCTGCTGCGCCGCTCTCCTGGCCGTGAGGCTTATCCGGGCGATGTATTCTATCTGCATTCCCGTCTGCTCGAGCGTGCCTGCCGCCTGACACCGGAGTACGGCGGCGGCTCAATGACCGCTCTTCCCATTATCGAAACGCTGGCAGGCGATGTGTCCGCCTATATTCCGACCAACGTTATTTCCATCACCGACGGCCAGATTTATCTGGAAAATGACCTGTTCTTTGCCGGTCAGCGTCCGGCGATCAACGTTGGCCTGTCGGTATCGCGTGTCGGCGGTGCGGCACAGACCAAGGCTATCAAGAAAACCGCCGGTACCCTGCGTATCGATCTTGCCCGCTTCCGCGAGCTGGAGGTATTCACCCAGTTCAGCTCGGATCTGGACAAGGACACTCAGCAGGCCCTCGAGCACGGCAAACGCCTGATGGAAATCCTCAAGCAGCCGCTGTGTCACCCGATGCCGGTATGGCGGCAGGCGGTTATCCTGTATGCTGCGACCAACGGTCTGCTGAGCGATGTTCCGCTCGACCGGGTACGCGATTTTGTGCAGAAATTTGCCGACAGCCTGCCCAATTCCCTGCTGACAGAGATTCAGTCCACCGTCACCCTGACCGGCACGGCTGCCGAGCAGATCCGGGAGGCCCTGAAAACCTATAAAGATCAGGTGAGCGCAGCATGGCAGGCATAAAGGAGATCCGCACCCGCATTGACAGTGTGCAGCAAACACTCAAGATCACAAACGCGATGTACCTGATCTCGTCCTCCAAGCTGCGCAAGGCAAGGCAGCAGCTGAACAATGTGCAGCCGTATTTTCTCAAGATCAGCTCCACGATTGCCGATATTCTGCACCATTCCCCTGAAATCGAGCATATTTATTTCGACAAGCGGCCCGAGGTCAAGCGCCGCAAGTCCGGCTACATCGTTATCACGGGCGACAAGGGACTGGCCGGTGCGTATAATCACAATGTGCTGCGTCTGGCCGAGAAGCATCTTGCGCAGGAGGACGATCCAACGCTGTTCCTCATCGGTCAGATGGGCCGCGCGTACTTCGCCGAACGCGACATTCGCGTAGACGGCGAGTTCATGTTCACCGTGCAGGACCCGACGATTGCCCGTGCGCGGGACATTGCGGATATTTTCATCCGTCTGTTCCGCGAAGGTCAGCTCGACGACGTGTATGTTGTCTACACCGAAATGGTAACGCCTATGCGGCTTGAGCCGCGCGTGCAGAAGCTGCTGCCGCTCGACATTGACGCATTCCCATGGGAGCCGCGTCCGAGTGAACACGGACCGTATCATCAGATGGTGCAGTATGTGCCCTCGGCAGACCGCGTACTCGAGCATCTGGTACCCGGCTACGTCAAGGGTGAGCTGTTCGGCGCGCTGGTCGAGTCCTTCTGTGCCGAGCAGAATGCCCGCATGACAGCAATGGACTCCGCGACCGACAACGCACGCGATATGCTCAAATCGCTGTCGCTGCACTACAACCGCGCACGGCAGTCCGCCATCACGCAGGAGATCACCGAGATCGTCGGCGGCACACAGGGCAACGCCGCGGAAACACCGCAGCCCCGCCGTCCGATTCCGACGCGGACCGTCCGCTTTCTCGCAGACGGCAGACGCGCATAGAAAGTGAGGAAATTACTATGAAACGCAAAGGTACCGTGGTACAGGTAACAGGTCCGGTTGTGGACGTTGCTTTTGACGGCGGCAGCCTGCCTGAGATAAATGAAGCGCTTACCGTTGCACCGGACGGACAGCCGCGCATGATGGAGGTCGCACAGCACGTCGGCGGCGACACCGTGCGCTGCATCATGCTCTCCCCGAGTGAGGGCATCGGCCGCGGCGACGAGGTGCTGTCCACCGGTCACACGATTGAAGCGCCGGTCGGTGAAGCGACCCTTGGACGCATGTTCAACGTGCTCGGTCAGCCGATCGACGAAAAGGGCGATGTAAACGCACCGGAAAAGTGGTCTATCCACCGTGCGCCGCCGGATTTTGCACAGCAGAACCCGACGACCGAGATTCTCGAGACCGGCATCAAGGTCATCGACCTGCTCGCGCCGTATGCCAAGGGCGGCAAGATTGGTCTGTTCGGCGGTGCCGGTGTCGGCAAGACCGTGCTCATTCAGGAGCTGATTCACAACATCGCCACTGAGCACGGCGGCTACTCCATCTTCACCGGTGTCGGCGAACGCACCCGTGAGGGCAACGATCTGTGGCGCGAGATGGCGGAATCCGGCGTACTGAGCAAGACCGCGCTCGTGTTCGGACAGATGAACGAACCGCCCGGAGCGCGTATGCGCGTTGCACTGACCGGTCTGACCATGGCGGAATACTTCCGCGATGTGAAAAAGCAGAACGTGCTGCTGTTTATCGACAATATTTTCCGCTATGTACAGGCAGGCTCGGAGATTTCCGCACTGATGGGCCGCATGCCCTCGGCGGTCGGCTACCAGCCGACGCTGGCTGATGAGGTCGGTGCTCTGCAGGAGCGTATCGCCTCCACCAAGGACGGCGCAATCACGTCCGTGCAGGCGGTCTACGTTCCGGCGGATGACCTGACCGACCCGGCTCCGGCGACCACGTTTACCCACCTGGACGCCAAGACCGTCCTCTCCCGTAAGATTGTCGAGCAGGGCATCTATCCTGCCGTTGACCCGCTGGATTCCACCTCGCGTATCCTCGAGCCGGATATTGTCGGCGAGCGGCATTACAAGGTCGCACGCGGCGCACAGGAGCTGCTGCAGCGTTACCGCGAACTGCAGGATATCATCGCCATCCTCGGTATGGAGGAGCTTGGCGCGGATGACCGCCGCATTGTCGATCGTGCCCGCCGCATGCAGCAGTATTTCTCGCAGCCGTTCTCTGTTGCCGAGCAGTTTACCGGTCTGGAAGGGCGCTACGTAACGCTTGATGATACCATCAGCGGCTTTGAAGCGCTGCTCGGCGGTGAACTCGACCAGTATCCGGAGGCTGCCTTCTCCATGGTCGGCACGGTAGACGAGGTCCACAAAAAGGCCAAGGATATGGGGGCACTCTGATGGAGAACACCTTCTATCTGGAGATCATCACGCCGGACCGGCAGTTTTACACCGGATCGGCAACCAATTTGACTATGCCTGCACTCGACGGTGAATACGGCGTGCAGCCGGGACATGAGCCGGTCGTTACCGCACTCCGTCCGGGTACGGTGCGGTTCCAGACAGACGGCACACCGCACGAGGTCGTTGTCAGCGACGGCTTCGCAGAAATTATGCCGGACTACTGCATTCTTCTGGTATCCAGCGCCGAACGTCCTGACGAAATCGACCGTGCGCGTGCCGAACGCGCCAAAGAGCGCGCGGAAGAACGGCTGCGCCAGAAGCAGAGTATTCGTGAATATCATCTCTCCAAAGCGGCTCTGGCCCGTGCTATGGCACGCCTGAAGGCTACCCGCTGACTCCCCTTTTTTATCGCCTGCTCCGATGTTATCAGATGGAACATCGGAGCAGGCGTTTTCGCAGACGCTTACGCTGACCAGCACAGGTGTCAGCACCTAAAAACTCAGCCGACTTGAGCAATTCGTTGCTGATGCTCGGTCTGGCTACCGCACTCGCCCGCTGTGCCTTTACATTTCTACTCGGCGGCGCCTGGGTCGAGATGATACTCGCGTTCTTCGGTGCAGGTATCGGCAACGCCGTGCGCTGTAAGCGGTCCAAGCACTACCGGACTCTTGTGCTCTGCACAACCGTTTCGGCCGCGGCGGCCTGTCCGGTGTACGCAGGCTGTCTCAAGATTGCCGAAATGACCTGCGGCATCGCCATGGTCAAGTCGGATATGCGGTCGGGTCTCGAGCGGCATCATTCCTGCGCTGCCGCTCGGACTCATCTTCGCCCGCATTATGATGGATAAGATGTTCCGCCACTGCACCTGATATCGCAGAAAAACCGCTGTGAAAATGCTCCGCAGCGGTTGCTTTTTATGTAGCTGAAACGGAAAAATCTTGATTTTATGCAGTTTTCGAGCATAGAAAAAATCCACCGTAATTCTATCAAAATTACGGTGGACTTATGGTGGAGCCGAGGGGAGTTGAACCCCTGTCCGAAAGCGCATCCACGAGGACTTCTCCGGGCGCAGTTTGTCGATTAAAATTCCCGCCGCGGCACGCCGGCAAACAGGCTTACCGTTTTGGTAGAGTCATTTTACATGACGAGGGCAACTCTTACCTCGTACACGTTCACCACTAATCGACGCCGGGTCTCTGAGCCGTGGTCCTCTCTGAGCCGACGGGCTAAGCCTAATTAGGCAGCCTGAAGAGTATAATTGTTGTTGTTTAATTTATAAACAGTTGGAGCTTTTATCGCAGATCCCCACTGCGGCCCGCTATCCCGGCTTCAACACCCCCGTCGAACCCGTTACGGCCCCATTTTGAAATGGAGAATGGAAAATTGAGACTGGAGAATATTCTGCTCTCAGCTTTTCCATTTTTTAATTAACGATTACGCTCTTTCATCGCGCGGTCCATCTCGCGTTTTGCGTCGCGTGCGGCAATACTGTCACGCTTATCATGCAGCTTTTTGCCCTTGCACAAACCGATTTCAACCTTCACGCGCGAGCTTTTGAAATAAACCGCCAGCGGAATGACCGAATAGCCGTCCTGCTTGGTCTTGCTGAACAGGTTGACAATCTCACGCTTGTGCATAAGCAGCTTACGCACGCGCAACGGGTCCTTATTGAAGATATTGCCCTTTTCGTACGGCGAAATATGCATGCCACGCACGAAAATCTCACCGTCCTTGAACGAACAGTAGGAATCCTTGAGATTGATCTGTCCCAAACGGATAGACTTTACCTCGGTACCCGCAAGCTCGATGCCCGCTTCATACTTTTCCTCGACAAAGTAGTCATGCCATGCCTTTTTGTTGGCCGCAATCTGCTTTGTGCCCTTTTTGTCAACAGCCATGGCGAAACCTCCCTTACCGTGGTACATCTTATAATAACACGATTGCACGCATTTGTAAAGTTACGTCTGTGTTACAGAGTGTCCTCTCGTGCAGACGGTTTGCCTTTTTGCCGCAGACTGCGGCTGGGAGCGCCGCTGCGCGCGGCAGGCGCACAAGAGGGTAGACAACCTGCGGTTTTCCCCCTCTTGCACCCTTAAACGCCTATATTACTGGGCTTTAAGTCGTTTTTTCGAGAGGCGTACACCAATGTTACACCTTTTCGCTACATAGCTTCAAGAACGTCTAACGCTGTCAGCCGTTCCTGTTCCATAGCGTGAATGTAGATATTATATGTGGTGGAAATACTGGCATGCCCCATCCATTTGCTTACTACGCTGATGCTTACGCCAGCATTTAACGCACGGCTTGCAAAAGTGTGACGTAGCTGATGGATCGTGAGCGGCTTGTCTATCCCCGTGTGCTTCAACATACGCTCAAGTAAATTGTGCATACGGTTATTAGTGAGGAAGCCGCCTTTTTGCGAACAGGCAACATATTTGCTTTTGATGCCGCATTGCCTGTAAATCATCTGCAATTCCCTAAGTGCGTTGATTGCTTTACTATTTAGTGGGATAATCCGGTTGCTGCTGGATGTCTTAGTGCCTTTTACCTGTAAGGTGCTTTTGGACGTATCTTTTCCGGTATCCCTGTTCTTGATCTTTGCCAGATTTTTATTTATGGATACCGTCTTGCTTTCAAAGTCAATATCAGACCATTCCAGCGCAAGCAGTTCACCACACCGCAGGCCGGTATGCAGCATAAATACGATCAGGTTTCCGTGAACAAAAAGCGGACGGCCTGTACCATACTTCTCTCTGGCTGCTTCCTCCAACCGTTTAACCTCTGCATCCTCTAATATCAGCATTTTCCGCTCTGGCTTAAACTTGCTCCGTTTTGCCATGATAACATTTGCCATTGGGTTTTTAAGAATGTCACCCTCAGTATAGGCATGTTGGAAAACCTCAGAAAGTATCTGCCGGATCATCTTGACGATAGTATAAGAATATTCAGTGCTTTTCTGGTTTAACAGTGTTTGAATATCAACCGCTTTGATATTCCCAAGTTGGAAGCCGCCAAGCGTCGGCTTGATATGCGTGTAATAGACAGACTCCAACCGATCAAAGCTGGTATTCTCCACGGCTGCGGCCTTGAAAGTATATAACCATCGCTCAATATAAGTGCTAAGCAATACTTTTCTACAATCCGTAATGCCATGCACTATTGTTTTCTTAAATTCACGCAATTTCCGTCTTGCTTCCGCTTCTGTCTTACCATAGACATAACGCGGTTTCAACATCTTTTCGTCCTTATATTTGCCGACCCAGCGGCCATCTTTCCGCTGATATACACTACCCTCCCCATATCCGCGGATTCTCTTAACTTTATTGATATTTTCTACTGTATTCATGCGTATCGCTCCTATCAAATAAACAGGGGCGGCAGCATAAACAGCTAACGCATATATTATAACGCCGTCCCTCTGTAAAGGCAATTCAATCAGTAAAATATCTCTTTCCCTTTATTTGCTTCAAACCACCGGTCAAGTTCACGTTCATTCGTCAAATAATCCCGTCCCACTTTCACCACAGGCAATACGCCTGCTTCCAGCAGGCATTTTAGCTTGGTTTTGCCAAAAGGGAACAACTCAAGCAAATCGTCCTGCGTCAAAATTTTATAATCCATAAACCACAGCCCTCCTGCGTATTGGTTATCATCTATGCAGCAACAATTTACTGCATCTCGTTTGCAATTCAAAATCCCCACATGGTTTTTGTGCGCCATGCCCGCTACCGGAACGGACAGCAACATGATATAATGAAACCATGATAAACTTTTCTGTTCTTTATTGTGGGGTATGACTTTATGAAAAAAGAAATCACATCTATCTTGTGTGCGGCAGCTATTACCTGTTCGGCAGGCGCCGCCAATGTTTCAAACTTTTCGGACGTCCGTCCGTCGGACTGGTATCACGATGCGGTCAACTATGTTTGCGAAAACGGGCTGATGAATGGTACATCGGATACGGCGTTCAGCCCGAACGCAACTACCAGCCGCGGCATGATCGTGACCATCCTGTACCGACTGGCAGGTTCACCTGATATGCCCGAAAGCAACTGGGGATACCCCTATGCAGACGTAGATACAAACGCCTATTACAGCGCGCCTGTCTACTGGGCGCGCATGAATGACCTCGTTACCGGGTACAGCGATACGCAGTTCGGCCCGAATGATGCGATCACCCGCGAGCAGCTTACGGCCATCCTGTACCGCTACGCGGACCACCTTGGCCTTGATACAGATACCGGCTTTATACCAGATAAATACTATGATTTCTCGGACTATCAATCAGTTTCCCGTTACGCAACAAACGCCATGAGCTGGTGCGTCAACAAGGGCATTGTCAGCGGCTCGGACGGAAAGTTAAATCCGCACGGGACAGCTACTCGTGCCGAAGTCGCAACAATGCTGATGAACGCGGAAAACATCTTGGACGCAAATGAACCGACGGAGCCGGAAACACCGGTTTCACCAGACGGACAGCCTGTGCCGGATGATACCGACAACGAAACCGCAGACGATAACCAGACCGTAACAGATGAAATCAGTCTACGCCCTATCGGCAAATCTGCGGTAGACGAGTACGGCGGCTATTGGGATTATGACCTGTCCAATGCCACCTTTGACGCCATCAACGACCTGCGCGAAGAAAACGGTTTGCCACGTCTGACTTACTCGTTGAAAGTACAGGAATGGGCGGACACTCGTTCCCGCGAAATCTGGATTGTTGACGAACGAGACGGGGATATTTCTCATACAAGACCGGATGGCTCGGTGTTCGCATCTGTTGGTTATGGATGCAATGCTGAAAATGCACTCATAGGTTTAATTACAACCAATGCGCAGGAAAACTTAAACAAATGGTATGGCTCACAAGGTCATCGAGAAAATATGCTCAACACCCGTTCAAAAACTACTGCTGTCTCTGCCTATGTCCAAGGTGAGAAAGTGTACGCTTTGCAGCTTTTTGATAAACTAACAATAACAGAATTAAATAATCGGTAAGCAAATCCCTCGTTTCACAACGAAACGAGGGATTGCCTTTTCCTATAAAATTGTTAAATCCAATACTCATTCCCGTCTGTGTCAAGCACATAATCGTGTTCGTGCGAGACTTCAGTAATCAGGTCCTCAGAAGAACCACTATCCGTGAAATATTGGATATGGCCGCTGTAAGCCGAGGTATCCGGGTCGGTATCCCGTCCGGTAAGCTGGCAAATCAGCTTGGCAAAATTCAGGCGGGACACATCACCGCTGAGCCCTGCATTCGTGCCAGTGATATACTTCACAAGCGTATTAAGCTGTTCCGAGGTAGCCCAGATTCGCAGATAGCCTTTTTCCGAAACCTCATAATTGATTTCGTAATCAACATCTTCGGTCATTTTCGTTGTGTCGAATACGCTTGCGGGCAGCACACCGATAGAGACAAAATATTTTGCTTCTTCGGGGATGCTGAACTCGTAGTCCGGCACCGTCACCGTGCCACGGTCCAGCCACGTGTTCCCGCCGTTGGAAATCAGACGATATGCTACGATGCACGCTTCTTGCAGTGAAATACGGTCTGCGGGTCGCCACATATTTTCGTCATAACCATTATAAAGCTGATAATGAATATCAGTTATCAAATCAGCAACTGAGCTGATAATTTCAACTTCCGGCGACTTTCCGATAGCATTGCCGTTATCGCCCTCTCCGGTCGCATAGTTGACGTAGGTCTTGCCGCCTGCATCGTTCTTAAAGCGGACGGTAAGCAAAATTTTATGCGATTGGCCGGGTGCAATGTCACCCAATTCCAGAGTGAATGCCTTGCCTGAAAAACTCCATTTATTACTTAGGACTCCGTTCACATAAACATTGTTTTGCAAAACAGGCGTTACCACAGAGGTATCCAGCGTATCTTTCAGCACGACGTTTTCCCACATTATATCACTGTGATTTCCAACAATAACCGTAAATGTTGCCGTTCTGGATACTTCGTCGGCATCCTTACTTACATCAACCACCGTCTTATCCACATCTTTTGTGACATAGAAGCCGGTGGCATCATTAGGGTTTTGCGGCTCAACCTCCGGTACGGTTACGCCGTCATCTGTTGCCGTGCCGATGCCGTTATCGCCGGTCACATCCACGCTGTTTTGAAGGGTCGTACCGGCCGCTGTGTCAAGTACCTGCACATCAAAGGAGATTACTACGCTTTCGCCTGCAGCCAAATCACCCACCAGCACGGACAGCGCGTTACCGTTCAGCTTATGCAGCGCCACCTTACCATCCAGATACACGTTGCCGATCAACTTCACGCCAGCCGGAAGCGTGTCGTATGCCACGACGTTTTTCCACGGCGCAGTAGCCTTATCGCCATTTTTGACCGTGATCTCATAGGTGAACATATCGCCAATATCAGCTTTGGTCACGCTCGCGGACTTAGTTACAATCGGGTCGGCTTCGCCCTTGTTGATCTGCACGCCTGCATCCGGAAGCGGCGTTTGCTCGTTGCCATCCGTCAGAATAGCCGTATTGACGATAAATTCGCCCTGCATACCCTCGTCTACCGTCACATCAAAGGTGTACACCACCTGCGTATCCGGTGCGATTGCGTAAGGCGTGAGCGTCAGCGTGCGTGAAGATGAATCGTAGGAATATTCCGTCGTTGCCTGACCGTCTTTCTGGACGTTGCCTGTGAAAGTCACACCATCCGGCAGAGCATCGGTCACGGTAACGCCGGTCCAGTCCGCCGTTGCCATTGCGCTATTTTCCAGCGTGATCGTGTAGGTGATTGTATCACCCACGCGCGCGGTCATTTTATTGGCTGACTTTGCACCCGCACGGCCGTCCGGCGTGCCGTTCTCGATGGTGACGCCGTCATCCGTGTCCTCCGTATCCGGCGCATTGCTGCCGGAAGCGACCGCCGTGTTCTCAATCATCATGCCGTAGGCATCACTGTTCACCAGCACATCAAACGAAATAGTTTTCGTCTGGCCGGGGGCGATCGCATCCAGCGGAACAGAAAGGGTTCGGTTTTCATTGTCATACTGATATACCGTTGAGTAGCCGTCCACTGTGACGTTGCCGCGGAAGGTCAGGCCATCCGGGATAGCATCCCGCATCACCGTGTCGCGGATATTTACCTCTGCACCCGCACCATTGGAGACTTGTACCGTGTAGGTCAGAGTATCACCGACACGAGCAGAAGATTTATCAACACTCTTGTTGATGGACAGGTCGGTCATACCGTCTGCAACGACAACGCCGTCGTCCTTGTCCTGTACCGGCTCGGTGTTGTCCGAAGTCAGGGTGGCAAGGTTCTGAATCGTCGTATTGTAGGCATCTTCGTTGACGGTCGCCACAAAGGAAACCGTGCGGCTGGTATCCGGCTCAATGCTGCCGACGTTTACCGTCAGCAGGCGGGTATTTTCATCATAGGTGAAATCACTCGTGCCGCTGCCGTCCAGCATGACCGAGCCGTACTCGAACGTCAGGCCAGCAGGGATAACATCAGTAACGGCCGCATTTTCTACGGGTACAGTCGCGGTCTCGCTGTTAGAGAGCGTCAGAATATAGGTGATCTTGTCGCCGACCTTGGCAGAGGACTTGTCCGCCGACTTCTCAATGCTGGGGCGGGCTTTACCGTCACCGATGGCAACACCGTCGTCTGTGCCCTCGGTGTCCGAAATATTGTCACCGGACATGACCGCAGTGTTGTAAACTGTTTTGCCGTAGGCCGATTCATTGACGGTCGCTGCAAAAGTAACCGTCGTTTTTGTATTCGGTGCAATTCTGTCCAGCGGCACGGTCAGGGTACGGGTCTCGTTATCGAATGAATAACCTGTACTTACACCGTCTACCTGCACGCTGCCGTCCACAAAATCCAGTTCCGCCGGGATAATGTCGGTCATGGAAGCGTTTTCGATTTCATAAACGGCACCCTCTGCGTTGCCGAGCGTGACGGTATAGGTGATCTTATCGCCGACCTCGGCGGAAGGCTTGTCCGCACGTTTTTCCACATAGGGCGCGGTGTCGCCCTTGTTGATATAAACACCGTCGTCTGTGTCCTCATACTTGCCGGTTTCGCTACCGCTTTCATCCTTAACGATACCGTTTGCGCCCTCGGCGACTGCGGTGTTGTAGATCGTCTGGTTGTACATATCGCTGTTCACGGTTGCTTTGAAAGTGACTGAAACCGTCTGACCTGCGGCAATGTCGCCCAGAGGGACAGAAAGCAATCCGTTTTCAAACGAGTGCTTTGCCGCCTTGCTTTCTACGTACACGCTGCCATCCGCGAAAGTCAAGCCGTCCGGAATTTCGTCGGTGAGGACGACTTCTTTCCACGCGGAAGAAGCTGCTTCATCATTCGTCAGCTTCACCGTATAGGTCAGGGTATCGCCTACATTGGCGGTTTTGGCGTTCGCCGTCTTTTCAATGGACGGGATCGCATCACCGTTCGTGTACTGATAAACGATCGTGCGGATATAGCCGCGGTACTCGTATGCCGGGATGACCTTGGGTGAACTTTCTTCCTTGCCCGCTGTGGTGACAGTTTCAGCAAGTTCCTTGCCGTTCTGGTCTATGAATTTTTCAACGATGATGTTGTAAATACCGTCATTGTAGCTGAGGCCGTGCCATTCTTCCGCGCTGTGCGGAATGCTGGCTTCTATCAGATCGCAGTAACCCCAGTGATTCTCAACCAGATCATTGTACGGACATTCGATGCCCAGCTCTTTCAGCTTGTCCAGCGTGACGTTACGGTTAATCATACCGTTTACCAGCCGCACGACCTCGGCACGGCTGATCGGCTCATCCGGCCGGAAACTGCCGTCCGGGTAGCCCTCTACCCAGCCAGCGTTTGCGGCTGCATTGATATAGCTGTACGCCCAATGGCCGTTGGGAACGTCGTCAAAGAGATTGCCGCCCTCGTAGTCCAAATTGGCGAACCGCGCCGCCATGACGGCAAACTCCGCGCGGGTGACGGGCGCATCCGGCGAGAATTTGTGTTCATCCGTGCCGTCTACAATTCCAATGTTATACAGCGTTTCGACTTCTTTGTAGAACCAGTAATCCGTCTTGACGTCCTCGAACGTGCCGTTTGACATGCGGCGCTCAAACTCTGGATACTCGCCGTCATAGAGACGGTAAAAGACCGTAGTTGCTTCTGCACGGGTCATGGAAGCATCCGGCCGCACGCTTTCGTCCGGGTAGCCGACAATATAAGTCAGATCCTTATGGGAGTAGACGTACTCGACGTTTTCCGTGTAATCGACGTAGGTGTAGTTCTCGATTTCCTGCGGCTGCCGTTCCTCATGTGTTACGCTATATATCTCTTGCTCGGCAATCTCCTTGCCGTTTTCCGCGTCGATATACTTTGCCGTTACTTCGGCAAGCGTGCTGGTGCTGTCCGACGCGGCAAAGGCCGTGGCCGGAAACGCCGACGCAGACAAGAGCAATGCCAGCCCCATCGACGTAAGCCGCTTGAGCCGTTTCTTCAAAAAATCCATTTCCTCATCCCTCCATCTCAAACTTATTTCCAAACCGATACTGCATGGATTAACCATGCACCGAGTAGCACACTGGAACCACCCCCTTGAAATTTGGCGTGTATATAATAAAACCGCGCGGGAATCCGCACGGTACATACCTGGGCTCTATCCGTCAAAGCCCTCAATCTTCATTTGTCCCTCGATATTCCGGTCCTGCATCCACCAGCGGAATATATCCTCGCCAGTTGTCCCAGCACGCCATGTGCTGTCGAGCTTGCCGCGTGCAACACGTTCTTCGAGCATTCGCTCAAAGGCACGGATGTAGGCGCGCTGATACGTGGGATACCGGCCGAACTCAAACAGACGCATTCGACGTCCTGCCATCGGGCAACCCACACAACCGACCCTATGGAAGCCGCACGAATACAGCGGATTTATCGGTATTCTCTCAGCATGGATATACGACCACACATCATAGTCCGACCAATCCACAATGGGATTGCAGACCCGCTTCGCCTGCAATTTGCAGCTCTCGAACAAAAGGCGGGTATCTGCATTATCGTTGTTGATAATGACCTTTTTGCTGAGATCGTGCGGCATACTCTCGTAAATGCCGCGTTTGGTACGGCGGCTGGCGCTTTCCGCCCAGCGGACACCCGTCGTAATCATGCGGCCAGCGCCGCCGCTTTCTTTCAGCACCGAACAGCAGTATCTTACTGTTCTTGTGGGCGGCATCAGCTTTTGCGGTATAAGCATCCACATATTGACCGGTACGCCCTTGTAAGTCGGGTAATTGACAGTACATTTCACACCGGCGAGCTCCAAACGCCGGAACTGCTCGCGCACGTGGTATACAGTCTCCGGTGCATCCACGCTGGTATGGTTGTGCATGACCTCATAGCGGATACCGGAAGCGGCGGCAAGGTACAGGCATATATCGCTGTCTTTCCCGCCACTCACTGTAATAATCAATGGCTTACCGTAATAGGCTTCGCTCATTTCCGCTGCCAACCGCAGACGGGCGATTGCTCTATGTTCTAAATCCATCCGTCAGCCCCAAACTGCACATCACACTTTCATCAATCTTATTCAATGTCTCTTTATCCATTACACCGACAAAATTCCCCAGTCGTGCTTTATCTACTGTCCGTATCTGTTCTAACAACACAACCGAATATTGCGGCAAGCCCTGCATACAGACGGGCACATGAGTAACAAGATGCTTGTCCCGATGCAAATTGCTTGTAAGCGGCGCTACAATCACCGTAGGCGAGTATTTGTTTCCAATATCATTTTGCAAAATTACAACAGGACGCACGCCGTCCTGTTCTGAACCAATAACAGGACTGAGATCAGCCCAAAACACATCACCACGTTTATACATTTATTTCACTCCCACTCCAAACACTGAACTTTTGGAATTAAAAAACTTTCCCGTATCGTAGATACCGTCCTGCCAAAGAACGAAGCACATACCTGATATTCTGCTACAATGAACCGGTCGTCCGGATGGACAAAGATAACAGTAGCAGGTACGGTCTTACGGCAACTGGTTTTTGCCCAGATACAATCTATGATTGCGGGCCGCACTAATACACGTTCGCCAACCTCGTATTTATGTTTCTTTGGTTGGATTTCCCAATCTGGCATTTCATTCACATCCTGTCTGCTTGTTGTGATGTACGCGCGACAGACAGTAATCTCCCGTCTGCCGCAAAACCTTAAAACACTTTAGACACATCCTTTCCTGCTGCCAAGCCTATTTGTTCTCAACGCCCCGGCTTGTGGGGAAGCAGACAGATGATCGCTGGCGAACGATTCCATAGGCCGTTTTACCTCTGCGTGGTTCTCACATCAGCCGCCCCCATTGCTTGTGTCTGTGGCTGGGCGGAAGTCTCATTATCTGTCTGCGTGTCGTCGCTTTACGGGTGCCGCCCCGTATTTCGTACCGTCATGGTTTACCGCTCTGCCGGACTTGTCCGGCGTCCCCGCGCATGGGTACCGCAGCTCGGCGCAAACAGTTTTGTATCTGCTGCCTGTATATTCAATTTTCAAGGTGCATATGTAATCCGCTTTCCTTTTTCAAAAAGTACATTTTATTGGTCTTTCCTTTTGGTATAATCACCCTGAACAGCGATGCCAAGTATTTCGCATATCGCATCCACGATTTTCGGCGTCGCAAGCTGTCCGGTTTCGATTTTGCGAAGATAGGAGCGGTCAAAATATAACCCTGTGTGCCGCTTGACTTCTTCGATCAGCCAGCCTTTGCTTTGCTCAAGAGCAATAAGCCGATGGTTAATTTTTTTACCAAACGAGCAAAGTTCCCTTTTTTTCATGGTCAACTACTTCCTTTCTATTGACATTTACATAAAAGTGTAATATTATATATTTGTTCTATAAATTACGTTTTAGCGAAATCTATGAGTGAATTATATTATTCTGTCGCGTAAGTGTCAACGTGTAAAATTTCGTTTTTACGTAATTTTGGCATATACTACAAATGGACGGGTGATTTTATGTCAGAGTTGTACAACAAAATAGCTGCATTGTGCGCGGAAAAAGGAATTACAGTTACAGAGCTATGCAGGCAATGTAAAATAAGCCGTGCATCGCTGTCCGATCTCAAAGTGGGACGAAAGAAAAACCTTTCTACTAAAAACCTTTCAAAAATTGCCGATTACCTAAATGTGCCGATTGAATTTTTACTTAACATGGAGCAAAAAGAAACGCCCGTCCTGACAAGGCGGGACGAGCGTGACATAGCAAAAAGACTGGATATGATTTTAGGTGATCTTGGCGACGCCGAAGCAAGCCTGATGTTTGATGGTGAGCCAATCGACGATGAAACGCGGGAACTCCTGCGCATTAGCCTGCAAAACCAGCTTGAAATTTCCAAACGGATTGCCAAGCAAAAGTTTAAAATAAAAAAGTACCGGAAATGAAATAGAGGTGCTGCATATTGTCAATAAAGCATAAGGTCGATATGTTATGCCGAAAATGTGATACCAGAGACCCGTTCACAATCGCTGCAAAACTCGGTATTCGAGTTCTCCACGAACCCCTTGGAAGTATCAGAGGATATTACAGCCGCACACACAGAATCAAGTTCATACATATCAATCAAGACCTTTCAAAAGAGCGACAGCGGCAAGTATGCGCGCACGAATTAGGACATGCAATCTTACACCCGAAAAGCAATACACCATTTCTGAGAGCAAACACGCTCTATTCTGTAAACAAGCTGGAAACAGAAGCGAACCGTTTTATGGCGCTGCTGTTGCATCCAGCAACTGAGATTCAGGACTATGCTCAATGCGGCTATACTCTTTATCAAATAGCCGATATATGCGGACTAACGCCGGAATTAGTAGAATACATTATAACCACTTATAACAGAAATGATGCCGCCTCATCTTGAAGCGGCATTATCTTTATGATATTTTTGCTATCAGTTTAATATGCATCCATCCTGTAAATGGATAACTTGATTACAGACTGACATTATATCTTCTTGATGATGGGAAGTTAAAATGATTAATTTTCCCTGTTCTTTGTATTGAAGTAATATACTTCGCAAAATATCTACCGACTCTGCATCAAGCGCATTGAATGGTTCGTCAAGAAGAAGTAAGGAAGGATCCTCCATAATTGCTTGAATAATTCCTAATTTTTGTTTCATTCCCAAAGAATATTTTTTTACAATCTGCTTGGAGTTGAAATTTAATCCGAATTTATCCATATAATGCTTAATATCATCATAAGATATTATGTTTCTTATCTCTGCAAGTAATTTTAAATTCTCTAACCCGCTAAGATATGGTAATAGTTCAGGCTTTTCAATAATGATTCCTATATCAGGCGGGAAAGATATATCTTTATTCAAAACTTTGCCATCTACAGTAATAGTACCACGATTTAAACAGATTAGCCCTGCTATAGCTCGTAGAAGCATTGTCTTTCCACTACCATTTTGTCCAACAATCCCATAAATATTTCCACTTTTAAACTCAAAATTTATATTATTAATTACAAATCTGTGATCAAGTATTTTTGTAGCATCTTGTAATTTAATAAGCATAATATCCTCTTTCCAACACTATTATCATTTAAAGGACATCCATATTTTTGGACGATTTTCTTCCAAGATAATATGTAACACTTATCCAGCCGGCGATAACTAAATAACTTATTATAGTATCTCTAAATAACCAGCTAAAAATCAAATATATATTAATTGGGAAAAACTTATTTAATAGTGGAACAATCGAAAAAATTTCTGCAGTAAAAAAAATATAGACTACAATATATGATGCTGCCATATATTTTTTCTTGCATTTTACTTTTATAATTAAAGATATATTTATAAATATAATAAATCCACAAATACATCTTGCAAATTCTCTAATTAACCCCCAAAAGGATATTGCATAAATTTTTCCGAAAATAATCTGAGTAATGAAAATGATAGAAAGCATCCAAATAATGGTATAAATTATTGCAAACCAATACTGCTGATCACGCAACAAAGTAAATGAATGTAACTTATTTTTTGTACGTACCATAATAACTGGACTGATAGAAGAATCTATTATGACAGCACCAAGCACAAATGCAGGCATAATAAGCATAACAAATGTTTTGTCTGAGAAAATGTTTTTGAACCACAAATCTTGCGTATCAGCAAAAAAAGAAATACATAATAACGGGAATATAACGTAAAGGAATCCCACCCAAATAAAATATTTACTTTTGTGACTAAATAGAATCATATTATATCCCTATTTCTTCTATAAGCAATCGTAAATAATAATATTTCGAGAATAAAATATCCACTTAAAACCAATAGTATGTCCTTAAGCTGCGCAGCTCCTTCGTAACACGAATTCAACGGCTGCAAAAAATTTCGTAAGACAAAACGTTTAGGTAGTAAAAAGTCACTTCCATAAGTTATTAATAGGCATAAAATAGAGGGAACGAAAAAAGCCACATATATGTTTGGAAATCTAAATATCATATGTATAATAACAGTTAAAGCCGCCAATACAGACAGTGCCAGGGAATTTAAAAATGCGAAAAAAACTGCTGATAAAACAGGTGAAATTTCGTAAAAAAAATTTGCTGCAGAATGTTCAATAGGAATAAACATCCGATAGACATCTGTCATGATCGAATTTTGTGGAAATATGGAAAATGTTATTAAAATATTTATAGAAAAAGAGACAATTGAGTTTACCATTGTAACAAGAAACACAGATATAACCTTGGAAGTCAAATATATTGCTCTACCTTGTTTAACAATGTTATATATTTTGAAAGAGGTTTTCTGATCATAAAATAGAATAAAACCAGTCGATAATACAGGAAGAAGTAAAAACAGTGCATGATAAACTTTAAATCCAATGCCACCGGGAAAGTTGAAAAGCCAATACTGGTAAGCGTTGATTCCATAGTATGAAGCAAACATAGAATCAAGCGTTAAAAAACGAGAATATAAGGGATCTACAATTGCTAAAAAAAACAGCACACCCAAAACTATCCTTACAGTAATTGAATTATATAACCTTTTGATATCTATTCTTAAGCAACTCATATTAACCTCATAAATAACCTTGGGAAGTCGCCATATAAGCACTCCCCAAGGTATCTTCATATAATATGTTATACAATACGTTTAACTTAAATTCATAATAGCAATACGCTTAGTATGGAGACCACCTACCCTCAATTGGATAAGTGGTAGAGGTAACGCTATTATTATCAATATTCAGTGTGACTTCAGTTTGAATAGACGGTTTGTTAGTATAATTCACATTATTAATTATTCCATTTGCGGTAATGGGGTGATTGGGAGATGAAGCATTTACCCCCCAACCGGTTTCAGTCCAAACATTTACAGAACCTAATCCGGATCGCGATGATTTGCAAGACACAGCAAAATAGTTGTTTGTATATGCCTTTTTAACTGTTGAAACTTCCACATCACCAGTATCCGCCGGAAGCTCACCGGTATAATCATGCCAATTATCACGAGGCTCTATCTGCGTTTCAAACGCAGCGGCTGAAACTCCCAATGCAAGGACACAGATCAGTAATAAACCAACCATTCTTTTACATTTACTATACATACTTCACCCTTCTTTCTCGATTAGATAGTAAATCTTCCTAAAGTATATTCTTCTATCACCCCTTTGTAAAAAACTGTTTTATATGATGTAATTTGATAATCCAATTATATATAAATGCAAATTATTAAGCAATACTAAATATTGACGAAACTGAAATGATGTGATAGTATAATTTCAACAAACATGTTTGGTGGCGCCATGAAAAAGGAAAGCAAATCTACCAAGGATACTGGCCACTCCTTTGCAGATTACTTCAAACGCGCATTGAATCCCTTGCTCGTGCTTTTGTTGCTATCTGAGCAACCAATGTATGTCTATGAGATGATGCGAGAGATATCTAAACGCAGTGATGGCAGATATACTATTTCTCTGCTCTATCCTGTAATCCAACGCCTGTTATCTCAAGGGTATGTGTGCGAAGGCCAAAAAGCGATTTCAGACGATAACCGTGTCCGCCAGTATTACGAAATCACTTCCGATGGGATATCGTATTTGCGACAGATAGAGGCCGTTTATGCTGAAATGTCTAAAGCGATACAGCAAATTCATCAAAACACCGGAGGTGGCAACGCATGATGGAGGATAAGATTGTGCGTCAATATGTACGTGCAGTTTCCCGCAAACTAATCTGTTCTAAAGCAACACGCTCCAAGTTATTGAACGGATTGAAACAGGAATTATCGGCTTATTCGGAATTGTCATACAACGAACTATGTGCAAAAGTTGGTAATCCTGAGCAGATTGCAGAACAACTGCTGGAAAGCGTTGACGAGACTGAAATTGCTGTTAGCAAGCGCAAGCATCGATTTGTCATTACTCTCGTAATAGGCATTTTAATCGTATTGTTACTATTGCTGGCTGCATATTACATACATGCACAGCAAGTTATACGCGGAGATTTCTATTTTACTCGTTCTAACACAGAAAGCGACGGGCAACTTATTTCTGATGAAATGTTAGAAAATTAGGAGGCTTCATTTTGAAAAAGCGTATTTGTTCCATAGTTTTAGCAGTTCTTATGCTTGTATGTTTTACAATTCCAGCCTTTGCTGCTGATGTTTCCAACACCACAATTATTGATTGTGGAGACGGCTATTACCTGAAAGTAACGCTAACTGAGTATGTTCCCGAAGCAGCAACCAGAGCCATTTATCAGAAAACCGCAACATCTAAAGCTGATGCTTATCATGGAAACACCTATATCGGCACGTTCTATTTGAATGGAACATTTCAGTATGATACTGTAACTTCTAAGGCAACGGCCGATAGCTGGTCCGCTTCCTCCTCGTATGGTTATTCCGGCGATTCGTCGCGGTCGGGGAACAAAGTATCCGGCTACTGCACTTTCAATTATGCAGGCGGGAAAAAACTCACTATGTCTATAACCTGTGATAAGAACGGTAAAATCAGCTATGACTGATAAAAAGGAAACCATCCGCCCATTGGACGGATGGTTTTTCTAATATTAACAACTGATTTTCCAATTCCCCTCAACCTGCCGCAGATGCAACGTAAACTGCGACACCTGCGTCATACCCGTCCGCTGGTCAAGATACTGCACCGCCACATTCGCCGTCACAGCATCGCCGTTCTTGGTAAAGACCGGATTCACCAGCCCCGCAAACACATAGCTGTCGTTCCCAATCACCGGCAGCGCACCACCGCTGACATAATAAGAAAGCTCCTGTTCCGTCGCCGTTGGGTACAGCGTGAAAAACGTGGTCAAAAACTCTGTGATCTCCGTAGTTTCTTCCGCGGATACCGTACCGTCCGGCTCGGCAGTTTCAGGAACGTAGCCGGACTTTTGGGGCTTGCCCGTGATTGTAGGGCTCTGGATGATGACCATATCGCCCGCATCGTCCACATACACGGAAACCTCATAAACAGACGTTATAACACTGCTTTCCTCCCCGTTTATGACATTTTGCGACACAGAATAGACAATTTTATACACTTTATCCCCAATTTCTTCCACAGACCAAATCTGCACATCTTCCACTTTAGAAGATACCGGCACATCACTGCGCACCGTGTCCACGTTCAGGGTCAGCAGCTCGTCCGTGAGATAATATTTCAGATTTTCCGTGCGCTGCTCTATTGAAGCCGCAGACTGTTCCCATGAGTAATACACCTTGGCGAAATTGGTCACAAAGCTCTCTATTGCATTCGTGTCCGTGACTTCCTCCTGCACTACCGTCGTTTCATGGACGGTATGCGTATCCACCGCTGTAAAATCCTTATACACCGCGAAAGCAAACGCGCAGATAAGCAGCGCCCACAGCGCGATCACCACCGGCCGCCGCGTCCCAATGCTGAGGACACGCGGTTTTTTCTGTTTCTCCTGACTTTTGTTTCTATTCTGGAACATATCATTTTCCTGCCTTTCGTCATTCATTGTCCTACCCGTCCGGCACAGACCAGATGCGCCTGCCAATAGGCGCTGGTCAAATCTGCAAACCCGATCGGGTTTCCTGCGTGGTACATCCGGTTATCGCCCACATAAATCCCAACGTGCGTGATATAATCGCCGCAGTTATACGTCCCCTGAAAGAACACCAGATCGCCGGGCTGGGCGTCCCCGAACGGGATGTGCCGGGTCACGTCATACTGCGCCTGTGCGGTGCGCGGCAGCGTGATACCCGCCACGCCATAACACCATTGCGTCAGGCCGGAGCAGTCAAAGGATGTTGTCGGGGACGCACCGCCGTAGACATATTCCCAGCCCTGGTATTTCAGTGCTTCATTCATGATCGCATTTACGGTCTCGTTATCAAACTGTGCGGCATACAAATACTCCGATACCAGCCGGACATAGAACATATTGCCGTAGTTGTAGCGCCAGCCGCCGTTTTCCGCGATGGATATTTCATTCTTGTAGGTAACACGCACCCCGCCGGACTTTTCCTCTGCAAACGCCTGCGCCAGTTCGAAGCTGTACTTGCCGCCGTGCGACGCTACATAATCCAGAAACCCGCCGCCGTAGTTGTACGCCTGTATCACGCTGTCCAGATCGCAGCCGAGCCGGTCCGCCTTGGCAAGCAGCTCCGAGAAATACTCACAGCCCTGCCGGATTGAGCTTTCTGTATCCAGAGAATTTGGCGGCAGGCCCATAGATTCTGACGACTGCATCACGTCCTCCAGCGTACCGCCGGATTCCACCTGCATGATCGCAAGCAGGACATCGACGTACTCGGAAATGCCGTACTGCGCCGCGTACCGCTCCACCATCGGCCTGTGCGCCAGCACCTCGGCAGACAGGTTTGCGCCGCCATAGTAAATGCCGCCCCTGCCGCCGTCCTCGTCTGATGCAAACAGGAGGGCAACCAACAGGAGCAGGCAGAAAAAGGCGGCAAACAGCCCTGCAAGGGGCAGCGCAAGATATTTCAGTTTCATCTGCCGCCGCCCCCGTCCTTCGTGCTGTCTGTACGGCTGGTATTGCTATCCCCCCTGTTTTTCGGAGAGGAAGCATTTTTCCGCTGTGCCTTTCCCGCCTTCCCTTTTGCGGAAGCCCGCTTTGATACAACCGAACCCTTCACCGCAGGCCGCGAAACCGCCGGTTTGTCCTGTTCCCGCGCGGCATGGTTTTCCTGCATAGGCATAACAGGCTTGCCCTCTGCGTCCTGCCGCACAGCCGGACGGTTTACTGCATCCGTCCTCCGGATCCCGACATGGACGGGCTGCTTTGCCGCTTCTGTCTGCGGCGCGGCCTGTTGGACTGTACTTACCGGCTGTGCTGCCAGCGGACGCTTGTGCGGCGCTGGATTGCTTGACGCATTACCTGTAGATGATACGAGTTTCGGCGCTGCCACCGCTGCCGGACGCTCATGCGGCTGTGTCTCTGTACTGTGTACCGGGCTGACAGGGCGCTCCTGCTGTGGCGGGGCAGGCTGTTTTGCCGCTGTCCGCTGCCCTTCCTCCTGCACCGGCTTTGCCGCTGGAGCTGCTACGGCCGGCCTTGCGTGTATGGACGACTGCTCCGCCTGTTTCATATTTTTCCTATCCGAAATATCATAGTTGTGAGAAACCGGGACTGCCATCGGGCGCGCATTGCTTTCTGTCGCCCTGTGCGCACTGTCCGGCGCTGCACTATCCGAATCTGCTGCCTGCCGCGGCATATCCGTTTCGGACTGTCCGGATACTTGCCGCGCTGCGCCAAGCAGATAAACCGCAGGGGCATCCGGTCTGCGGTTCTCTGCATCAGCCGAAACGGCTTTATCCGCATAGCCCTCTGTATGGGATACCCCACCAGACGTAATCTCCTTTGCAGATGTTTCCGGTAAACTGTGTACAGCACCCGGCTGTGATGCCCCGCTGCTTCCACCGTTCGGCCGGTTACTGCGGTACCGGTATGCTCCCCCTGATGCGCTGCTGGAACGGCTGTTCTGCGCACTGCCGCCATCATTCGGTCTGCTGGCCGTCGCCGCGCGCATGGTACGGTTGAGCCTGTGAAGCTGATGGTGCAGGAACATCCGCGGGCGGTGCATGATATACCTGCCCATGCCGCGGGCACCGTCGTCATGGAGGGAGAATATGCTGAGCAGGTCGCCCAGCTTGAAATAGATCCCCGCGAACACGACCACCTGCAAAAACGCAATGATAAAAAACGGATAGCCGCTTGCAATGCGGTACAGCATCGTGGAAATGCTGAAAGCCACCGTGATGACAAGCGTAATACCCGCCCGCGCCAGGATCGTATTGAACAGCTTGATTACCGCGCGCCTGCTGCTGCCCTCGAACGTCGGCGCCATGCTGAGCACAAACGACACCGGCAGGAACATCGCATAGATGATGAAAAGCACCTGCGAGAAGATCATCATGCCGGTAAGCAGGAACACGAACACCGAAATGCCGATATTAAACAGGAACAGGAAAAACACTGTGCCGAGCCGGTTCACCGTTTTCGTAACCGTGAGGTTTGTATTCCCGTTGTCCTCGATCTCGGCCTTGACTGCGTTTTCCCGATCCTCGCCATTGTTTTCACTGGGGCTCGCGGATAGGATGTTATCAATGCGTTCTTCGCCTACCGCGTCCGTGTCCGTATCGCCGAATTGCAGAAGCAGCCACGGCTGCTTTACCTGGATGGAAAACAGGCTGTCCCGTATCAAATCCACACTGTCCGCGCCGCTGTTCTCCGCGTCCGGCAGGACGATCTTTGTCCCAACCGAAAGGCTCGCTGTGCTGACGTCCTCGGAAAACTCGTTCAGGCGCTTCACACAGTCCGGCGCATAGGCGATCAGCGCACCGGACAGCACGAAGATCATCACCATGTTCATCACCGCGCGTACGGCCTTTGTGGTTTCCCTTTTTATCAGACCAACATAAGCCACATACGCGCCAACAATCAGGATAATCAGCAGGAGGAATCCCGCATAAAACCCATCCGAAGAAAGTCCGCTGGGCGAAATGCCTGCGATAGACTGAATGTTCCGGCCGATCTCGTCCGCCGCATCTGAAATAAAATCCAGCCCGTATGCTTCCTGCACCAGATAGCCGGATGCGTTGGAAAGATACAGGTTGATCGTCCAGATAAAGTTGGTGATGCAGTACAGGCCGTACATGACCTGCTTGCCGATGCCGTCTATCCAGTTCCACGGCAGCCAATCCCACCCGTTGTCAACGTAGAAGTCAAGCTGGTAATTTTCCAGCGGGTAGCGGCTGTACTCGTGCGCCGCATCCACACTATCATCCACCAGCCCCACCGCGCCCGCAGACGGGCAAAAAGCAGTAAACAGCAAAACAGCGATTGCCGTTATCATCAGCAAGGCAACCGCTGTACGCTTTATCTGTCTGAAATTATATCTCCCGTACGTCATACTGCCACCCCGGCTTTCATCGGCGGCTTTGTGTCAAACCCATGCAGGAAATCCGCAAACACCGGATGGAACTGCACGACGCCCACATGCCCGTATAAGTCCTGCATCAGACATTGTCCGTTTTCGAGGTTCCGCAGCCGCTTCTGGTTACCCTCGTCCTCAGGGTCAAGGCCGAAAAATTCCAGCGTCTTTTTGATCTCCACAATGTCCGTACTGCGGAACGCGAATTTCAGACCGATATTGTTTTTCAGACTTTCGTCCGCGAGGTCTGCCGCGTTCTGCGTGACGAAATACACCGCTGCATTCATGGCGCGGCCTGCACGTACCAGCTTGTTTGCCAGCGTCTTGCCCTGCGCCACGTTCAGGAACGACCATGCTTCATCCAAATCCACGATCTTGAACACGCTCCTGTCCGTATGGATGAAATCCAGCGCAAAGGTGCTGATAACAATGAGCATGGCGACAGACAAAAGCTCCATCGTCGTAAATTCCTCAAACGAAGTACCCTTGTCCGGCAGCACCAGATCGGCCACCTGTATGATATTGAGCTGCTTTTCAAGGCTGATGGACTTTTTGATGTTCCCATCCGAAAACAGCAGGTGCGCAAAGTCGTAGTCCGTGAAGCTCTCAATATGGTCTGCGATACTCACCGCAAGCGGTGAACCCTCTTTGCGTAATTCCTCAATGACACAGAACAGGCCGCGCCGTTTGCTGTTCGTGACCGTGCGCACCGCCCGCCGCAGGATGGGGAAGTGGTTGCCATCCCGCGAGGAAATGCCGGTTAAAAACGTGAGAATATCTATCGCAAGACTTTCCGCGTCCTTGGGGCGGCGCATGATGACATAGGGGTCCAGCATCCCACGGTTGCGCTCGTCCGAGGTCAGGTTGACAATATTGATCTCGTCCGCGATCTCAGGGAAATCACGCTTCCAGTTCCCGCGCTCCGCTTTCGGGTCTACGATCAGCGCCCGCGCGCCGTACAGCACCGCGTAATACACCAGCAGGTTATTGGCAAAGCTCTTGCCGCCGCCGAGCGAGCCGAGGAACGCCGCAGACAGCGCGTTTGTGACCGAGCCTTTCACGCCCTGGCTGGCCAACGCGGGCTGCAAATACACATTCCGGCCGGTGTCCACGCCATAGGCAAGATAGATACCGTCCTTTTCCCCGAGCATCTGCGCCGCGCCGAAACCGAGACCCGCAAGGAAATCACTCGTAACATACTGGATATAGTCGTTCATATACCGCTTACTTGCCGGGATAAACTCATGGTGCAGGCCGATCATATCACCCACCGGGCGCACCAGCTTGACGTTCATATCGTCGTAGAAATCCCGTACCGCATTGCACCGCCGCTTGAGTTCTTCCTCGTCCGGCGCGGTGACGCGCACCACATAGGACAGCTTGTACATGGCTTCCTTGCTTTGCCCCAGTTCGGTTTCCAGCTCATTCACACTGTCCAGTGCTTCCGCAATTGATGTGCTGGTCTCGTCCCCGCTTTCCCACGCATGGTTGTCCAAATCCTTTAATTCCTTTTTCTTATTGCGGACAGTGGACAGGGCTTTCTTGTTGGTGATGATCTCAACATTCATGCTGGTATCGACGGGGAACGTGAATTGCTGCTGCTGATAATAGAAAATCTCGGACGACGGGAAATCCAGCTCCCCGACCACATCCGAGATCGTGAAATAAGCAGTATACGCCTCACAGTCATCATGCGATATGCGCAGGTACCGCCCGTATTCTTCCATCAGGCAGCGCGTGGGCTTGATCAGGTCGTACCGCTTGACAAGCGTTTCACCCTTTAATTTCTTTTTGGGCAAATGAAATTCATAGTCCTCATACGCGGTGCCGCTTTTCCCGTACAGGTGTTCCAGCAGATAGCCGAAATCATCCTTATCCAACCGCCGCACCTTAAACCGGCGCGAAATCTTGCTTTCCAGCAGCTTTTCCATCTTCTGATAGCGCAGTATTTCATCATTCGGCATGGATGCGAAATCACCCATCAGGGTATGGTTCACATCCCGCAGGAAACCGGAAAAGATATTTGCCGCCTGACGGCCGATATTCCCGCTGTCCTGCTCGTTCAGCAGCAGCTTGAAGCCGATATAGAACCGGTAGTCCACCTGATTTTCCCCGATCATGGAGACAAGGGCTTCCGTCTGTCCGTCTATGCGGCGCAGCGCCGCTTCCCGCAGGTTGCCGGAAGCATACGCCTTGGAACGCTCCTGCGCCGCACGGATGCTGGATTCCGTGCTGATCTGCAGGGCGTGTATCTTGCCGTCCCTGTTCTGGGCGATAAGCTGACGGAACGCATCGTGTACCGCTTCTTTCTGTTCCACACTTAAAAACGAGTAGTTGTATGGGATAAGCTCATAGTATGCGAAGCATTCCCCGTCATGGTTCCAGACAAGGTTGTTTTCGATATATTTAATCGGATACTGCATCTATTATCACGCTCCTAACCGCCGTAATGGGCTGTCCTGTTTTCTCCTTGCGGAATTTTACTGCCTTGCCTGCAAAGGTCTGTTTAGGGCGCAGCAGGTAGGCCGTATACGACTTGACAAAGCTGAACGGCTTCTTGCCGTCCCACGTTTTTTGGCTCATAAACCATGTGACGCCGACGGGGATACCGAAATACTTGAGCAGCGCACCGTCTATCATGGAGAGCGGCGGCAGTCCGCCCAGCGCCAGCACCGCAAACTCGCAGGCGACAAACCAAGCCATTTGCGAAAAGGTGATGGGGAACGGCAGGCGCATATCATTGATCGCGTATATGACTTTCTCAACAGACCAGATACTGCTGTAACTTCGTATTTTCTTCACATCATTGCACCTCTTTCTATTTCCGTCTGCGGTACTCATGCCAGCCGCAGGTATAGAATATTTCTTTGCGGTTTACCCAGCGGGCAAACCGCTTTTGTTCTGCTGTCGGCTCACACCCGCCGTCATAGTCCCGGTACGGCTGTGCGAATGGCTGGATGCCTAATGCTTTCAAGACAAGCGCGCGGTGATACGCTTCCTCTACATCCTGCACCAGCATATACGACCACAGGCGGTGTGTACCGATACCGGCTTCCCGCAGATAGGCGACGGCCTGCGCGATCACAGGCAGCATATCAGACGTATCACAGGACAGCCGCACATACTTCACCCAATGCAGCTTAGCGAGCATTGCGGCGATCTCCGGTGTAATAAGCCGGGTGTCTAACCCTTGGTTGAAATCCACTTTCACATCCGCATGGCCCATTTCCTCTATCTGTTGCAAACCGTGCTCGTGCGCCAGCACATTATTGTCCAAAAAAATGATCGTCCGGCTGTCCGGACGCTTGATCTCCTGCCATGTCGCGGCAGGGCGGATGCCGCCCTCTTTGCGCGGGACGATACACCACGGGCAGGAACGGATACAGCCGCGCGTAAGGAAACCGACAGCATACGGGTAACGCGGGTAAATCGAGTAGTCCGGCGGCATGGCTTCTATTTCCTCCGGCAGGCTGCCGTAATCCCTGTACCCGGTACCGCCCCTGATGATCTCATCCGACTGCATGACCGTATCGTTATCCGGTGAAAAGGTAAACACCTTGCTCATATAGATGCGGTCATAGGGCAGCATCCCGTCCCACCACTCGACCATATCACCCAGTGCCTTGTGCCATGCAGAAATCCGCATCAACGCAAGGTTCGGGAAACCGTTGTGCCCGTCCACATCGACAAGGCCGATACGGCGGGCATCTTTAGTATGATTCATTTGTTCTAACTCCTGTTTTCAAAAAATATATGGGTAAGGGGGCGAGGAAGGGGCCCCACGCCGCCTGCGTCTTTCCTCGCCCCCTGCGCCCGGTTATGGATAACTGCCATGCAGTTACCCACAGCCGGACACACCCCCACACCATTCTCACAGCGGCGGGCGAAAGAGAAAACGGTTAAACTGCGATCTCAAACACACCATTCCGCGTTTCAACAAACGTACCCTCCATAGATAAGTCGCGCCCATACGCTTCATAGTCAAAGTAGTATATCAGGTGGTCTGGTACGGAGATATAACCTTCCTCCACCATTTGACGCGCTACATCCGCCATATCTTCGCAGCCGGGGTAATAGATAATGTCGTCCTGATGGTCGCACAAATCCTCAATACTGCTGAAATAGCCTTGCAGTTCACGTAAATTATCCTGGATATACTCCGGCAAATCCTCCACCATTTCACACAGGCGGTTGACTTCCTCAATAGGCGTGTACTCGTCTATCTCAAAGGGCAGCTCGTAGTCGTGGATGGCGTATTCCTCGTAAAATTCGTTCAGGCCGATGCGCTCCGCCATTTCGTCATAGTCTATGGGCGGTTCAAACCAGTCGCCGACAAGCTCGCCCTCGTTGTATTTGCCGAGGTTCGCTACATATACCCGCATTTCTTCCATAATCCATTCTCACCTCCACCATGCAGGCATAAAAACGGCCGGTCTCACATTGAAACCAGCCGTTACATCAAACTCAAAAGCCCATGAGATAAGGGACAGACACACCGAAATACACTGCGAGCCTGTCCCATACTTCCTGATCTCTCGGTATACTGCTTCCATTTTCATAGTTTGTAAGCATACTCTGTGATACGCCTACCAGTACCGCAAGTCGTTTTACTGTGATACCACGCGCCCTGCGCAGCATCTTGATACGGTTTTGACGATAGCGCACATCCACACCCCATTCCTTATGCGCCGATGATCTGATTGAACAGCGTGAGCAGAACGTCTTTCACGCCTGCCGCATTGAATACAAGGCCGACCGCGATCAGCGACACGACCAGAAAACCAATGAGCTTGGAAAACTCGCGCTTAAAGCCGAGATAAATACCAATCACCACGATCGCCATAAGCACAAGAGACTGGGCGTTCGTAAGAAACCAGTTGTAAAGGTTGACGCCGAAATTCATAGGCTAATATTCCTCCATTCCGCTTGTAATTAAACTTTTGCTTGCATTTTATTCTGTAATTACAACATCCCCGATTTCCTGAAGCTGCTGTTCAATGATCTTGCGGTGCTTATCTGCCAGCTCGGTTGCCGCAAGCATTTCTTCCATGATATTTGTCCCGCATTTGCGGTCTAACTCCAGCAGCATCTTCCACGACGGCGCGACCTGATGGGACAGCCAGTTCAGCGTTTTTTCAAGGCTGTACGGCTCAGGGTCAGTCGTCAGTTTGAGCCGGTCACGATGTTCCCCAATAAACACCGACCACATATGATTCAGCGGCCAATCTTCGGGCGGCTTACGGCTATCCCTATCCACGAACCGGACATACCGGTTGATGATGCCGAATGCAGTATCTTCGGGGCTTTCGTTAGACACCAGATCATAAACCGCATAGAAAGCACGGTCGTTTTTGAGCCGGATTTCAAACCGGTTTTTGACTTCCGCATCTTCAACGGGGATTCCTTTTTTCACAAGCTGTTCATATGCCTTTTCGTAAATGCAGAAATACAAGTCAGACTGCATCGAGCCGATATACAGCGTCGCACCCATGCTTTCCTTGTTTTCCTCCCGCAGATGTGCAAGCCCGCCCGTGCGGTACGCCTTGAAACTGCGGAATACCGAGATACATTCCCCGCGGTCGCATTTATCACACAGATAGGGGATATCCAAAATCCCCGCCCGATCATTGATTGCAAGGTCTATCCGCTTGAAAACCGCTTTTTCATCGAGAAACATCCGGAACAATTCAATCCAGCTTCTTTTCTGTCCATCCAGATAGGCTTCAAATTGGCGGCAGCCCTTGCCTTTAAGCTCAAGCAGCACACCTTTTTCCTCCATCGGTGAAGTCATGACCGCAATATCGCCCAGCACATACATACTGGAATAGGAATAAAGCCCGTGATCTTCCTGCGCCATATAGTTCATTTTGAGCCGCAGCACATCTTCAATAATATGCCTTGCGTCCATCGTAGGGAAGCGCACCCGCACATAGTCGATCATCAGGTTAAGCGGGTCTGGGTACAGGGTCTTGAGCGCCGCGGCGAGCCTTTTCCTTGTCTTGTCTGTCACCGGCAGCTTTCCGGTTTCCAGACGGCACAGGTATTCACGCGAAATACCTGCAACAGCGGCAACCGCCTTGCGCGAAATACCGTTGCGTTCCCGTTCTTCACGGAAATGCCAAATCCATTCGTTGTTTTCCATGAGATGGTCTCCTTTCTGCGTCATGTGACATTGACGCCCGTTTTTGACATAACCCTTAAAAGCCCAAAATCCAGACGGCATCAGGGTTTCTACTTTGTAAAGCGGCTGGCCATTGGCGATTTGTACCCCCCTGTTAGATACAGGGGGTTCAGGCACGCGGGCGCGGCTTCGCCGCGCCCGCCATCCGCCCTTGCCGCGCTGGCGGCTTTCGCGCTGCACACCGCGCGCGGCAGGGCGGGGCGTGCAGACAGAAATGCTATACATGGTATGTCACTTGCAGGAGTATGCCGGAAAAGGAAAGTTCGACATGCTCATCCGCTGGACGGTAACTGTCCTGCATACAGAACTCCCACACTGCCGCATCCTCAAACCCCAGCCAGACCATTTCGGAAACTTTTTTCTGCTCCGGATTATCCCGCATCTTCGCTTCAAGGAAACGCACAGCAGCGTCAATACTGCTTTCGACCTTCTGCATCCGTCCGTCTGCTTCCCGCATGACCTGATTAAATTCCGGTACGGTGAGATCAGATGCCGAACCTCCTACGAACTGCAATTCATCCAGCTCGTTTACATGAAACCATGTTGCTATCTTGTCCTCATTGTATGGAAACAGCACCATTCCCGTAATATTTTCGTCCCTATCCTTTGTTGTAACGAAGCGTTCTACTTTGTCATTCACTGCAAATCCTCCATTATATCCCTATCTGAACACACTTGCTTTAGTCCAGCCGCCAGTGTGCCGATCTCCCTTAGGAAGTCATACCCTTTGGGTACGACCGGCGTATAAAACTCGGTAATGACACCCTTACCGGTATCTGCATAGCCGCACCCCTTGACGTTCTTGAAGAAAAACTCTTTCTTCACTTCACCGAACATCATGCTGTATCCCAGCTCGGACATACGCCCCAGCGCGACACGGAAGTTAAACTGGTCACGGATACCGTCACCGAGATACTTTGCATCCGGGCGCTGGCAGGCGAGGATCAGGAAGAATCCCACCTGCCGTCCCAGCATGACAATCTGCTTGAGCTTGTTTAATACGTCCTCACGTTCGCGCGTGTTCAGCATTTCCATGAACGCGACGTATTCGTCGAATATCAAAAAGTGCGGTTCCAAGCTGAGATAGGCGTAGTTCTCGCCGGTCTTATAGCCCTGCATGGATTTCATGCTTTCGCTTCGCTGCATCATCCTGTCGCAAAACCGGCTGACACCGGCAGCAATATCCTCCTTGCGGTAATACACCTCCGGCATCACAGTAGACAGGTCTGCCAGATCAGCATTTTTCGGGTCTAAAATATGCAGCACAGCATCGGTCTGTAAAAGCGCCTGGATGATCGTCAGGATGAAATACGTCTTGCCGCCGCCCGTACCGCCTGCGATCAGCATGTGCGGGAGCGTGTCATACTCCCACCAGACGTTCTTCATCAGCCGTAGACGCCCGCCCTCGGCTTTCGCTTCGGCAATCGGGATACGGTTTGCCACCATGTCATAAAGCAGGGTATATTCCACATACCCGTCCCGCAGCTCGCGGCTGACCAGCTCGCAGTACAGGCCGCTTTCCAGCTTGGTTTCCAGATGAAGCAGCGGTTCCTGATATTTCCCCATCGTGATTTCCACTTGAAAATGCAAAAGCCCGTTTTCCATGCGGTAATACATCCGTGGAAAACGGGCTATCTTCGTTTTTGTATCCGGACTGGGTAAATCCTTGAAAAAGCCGTCCTGCTTTGTCCGTTCGGCCTGCTCGTACCACTGATTTTCGAGCACCATGCGCGCCAGCTTTTGACGGTGCATGAGCTGCCGCACGACATCCGGGAATAGACGGTACAGCAGGACAAGCACTGTCCCAGCAACCGCCGCCGACACAATACTACTGAGCAGCAGATACGGCATATGCCAACCAAAGCCGCCGACGCCCAGCATGAACAGCCTGCGCCAGTCTGTTTGCAGGATGGTTTTCAAGTTGAGTAAAGCGAAAGCCGCAAGGAACACCGGAAGCACCACACAACAGGCAGACCGGAACACCAAATCCCTATCTGCCGGACGGATACGCTTGCCGCGATACCGGAAAAGCTTCATATCACTTACGCTTTCTTCTCCGGCGGGTTGTCCTTGCGCGGCTGGGCGGGCTGCCCGCTGTTCGGCGCAGAAGCCGGTTCGGGCTTGACCAATACGATATCCTCCGCCTTGATATACCAGTCTACATCTGCGTTGTCGCCGAACGTCGCGTGCGCCACAGCGCCGAATTTCGCGCCCACGAGGTCTACCACCGCATTATACGGATAGTCCCGGACCGGGACGCTGGCCGGGATACTCACCTGGATCATGCGGCCCTGCGTTTTGCTTTTCAGATCGTAGGTACGTTCTTTTACCACATCCGACCGCGTACCGTCCTCATTCTGCACATAGACCTCACGGCGCATGGAAGAAAAGCGCAGCTCACCCAGCGTAGGGACATGTCTCCCTGTAAATCCATTTCCGAATCTTGCCATAAACAATACCCGTCCTTTCTTCCTTACGCCTTGATGATATCATCCGCGTGGATAATAAAATCTATATAACCATTCCCGTTGATCGCGTAACCTTCCGCCGTCACCCACGGGTTGACAAGCTGCACCGGCTCCATATAGTCAAAATGTTTTTCGCCCGCCTGCGCCGGGATCACGACTTCGATATCGTCCGCACGCTGTACATCCGAAAACAGCTTGTACCGCCGCTGGACAACAACTTCCTGCCGCCCGACACGCTTTTTATCTTCACGGCTGGCCTGTTCCGGCCCGCCAAATTCCAGATTGCCAAGGTCTTTTTCCTTGTCCGGGACTACAAACAGTAAATTCATAATGTTACCTCCAAACTGCTGTTATGGTTTATTCTGTCATTACTTCTGCGATACCCGCCATGATATACTCCGCGCAGGGCAGGGCGATCGCGTTGCCGAGCGCAAAGCAGCGGGCATGGTTGCTGATGGGTTCATCCTTGCAGCCGTATGCCGTCCAGCCCTCGGGCAGGCCCATGAGCCGTTCACATTCCAAGGGCGTAAGGTCACGGATAAAACCGTCCTGCTCTTTTCCCTCATACCAGAATGCGAAGGGCTGACCTACACTGGCAAGCAAAGTTGGGAAGGGTTCGCCGTTTCTGCCGAAACACGTGCGGAAACCTTTTTGATCGCCCTGCTTTGCCATTGACCGCATCCGCCGGAGCTGGAAGGGACGCACGACGGGTACCTGCCGCCCTGCTTGAGCAGCAGGTATTCGATCTCCGCGGGCGGCGGGCAGCCTGCTTTCGCCGCAAGGCGCAGGATACGGGAGCATACTGCGGGGCTTAAATAATACTTCTGCGGCACGTTCTCCTGCAAAATCCGCCACGACGAACACCCGCCGCCTACGCTGCGAAAGAGCGGGTTCTCCCCAATACTGGGCGTCCATGAGCCGCCAAGCGGTATCAGCCCGTCCCCCTCGCACCATTCCGGCGTGCGCCCAGATACCACTATCAGGCATTGGAATCTCGGTACCTGTGAATGCGTGGAGCACGGCTGCAAAATCCAGCCGGTCATTTGACACAAAAGCTCCCGCGACGTTCTCCCAGACAGCGAAAGCTGGATACCGGTTATCTGTTGCATTCCTCATTTCCTCAATAATACGCATGGCCTGATAGAACAGGCCGGATTTACTGCCTGCCAGACCGGTACGGTTGCCGATCTGCGACAGATTTTGGCACGGCGAGCCGAACGTGACCACATCCACGGGCGGTATTTTGCCGCCGTCTATCTGCGTAATATCGCCCAGATGCAGCATTTCAGGGAAATGCCGCTTGGTGATGGATACCGGCGCTCTGGCGATCTCGCTGGCCCACACGGGGACAATGCCACAGCGGGACGCGGCGAGAGGGAACACGCCGATGCCGTCAAAGAGACTGCCGAGTTTAAGTGCGGACACGGCCGGACCTCTTGCGCCCCCGCGCCCGCACGCCGTCCATGCTGTTCCACTTTGGGGATTTCCCACGGATGCGGGAGAAGCAGTCACAGCGTTCGTCCGGGTCCAAATTCGCCCCGCAGTAGGGGCAGGTGTGATAGTACATAAGCTGTCCTCCTTTTGATGGTTGGTTGATGGCCTGCACAGATCCCGGCGGCGGGCGGGCATGGTGAGTGACGATCTCAGGGCATAAAAATAACCGCCCGGACAGGGCGGTTCGGTGGATTGTTCGGTTGTTCATAAACTTATTCTTTCTACATAATATTTTTGTCACACATGATTCACCTTGACAAAAAAGGCAATCTAAGATATCCTTTTATTAGAAAAAGCAGAATACAGAATTTTAACATAATTTCTAACATCAAAAGATATTTCAAAGGAGATTTGCTACATGGGTATGATTATTGAGTTTAATTGGTTTATGGTTGTCGCTAATGAAAATAAAATACTTGAAGAGCAAGAAAACCTATTCTATACAATAAAGAGTGAAAAACGCATTTATCCAATAGGTTTCCAAATTCCATTAATCGTTAAAGAACAGGGTTGCATCGGCATGATAAAAGTTTTAAAAACTGTTATTAATGAAAAAGAAACAAGGATTTATTTCAATAAAACTGAGTCTTTTGATATGAAGAGTGCAGTAGCCACTCATTACTATGAAAGATATTTAGATTTCAAAAAACGTGAGAAAGAAATAAATCCTTGATTCATATCACCATAATTATTATATCTGTGGCACCCTAATCTAAGTTTTTATGGTATATCATTGAGCTATGATATAAATTCCATAAAATTGAAGATCGGGGTGTCGTATTTTTAGATATGATGATGGAGGTCATTATGCTAGGAATGCGAGGATTTTATATCACTAAGGCCGAATATGATTCAATACGAAAAAATCTGGTATCTAACAACAATCAACTGATAAAAATTGCATTACAGAATCTTATTACTAAGTTAGAATATGGTCAACGTATGAATAATGTCTGTTCAAAAGATTTATGTGCAGTACTATATGATGTTGTTCAGAACGATGATTATAAAATCAGGAAATGGGCATATCACCTCATTGTTTACAAACAAAATCGTGCATTGGTAAATCGTTGCATTCATAACTTGAAATCTGGATTCGAAAAAGATGCAGAAAATATTAGTTGGATATTGGCGATTGTGTCAAGATCTTATAACTCGGATATGCTTCACGAGTTATATAAAAAATGTCCAGATACAAAAATATCACAGCAAACATATACTTTATGCTCTACCTTGTTTTCTTCAAATTCAAATATGCTTAACGCTCAAGAAATCAATCATATTGTTGATGGGGAAGATTTTCTGTCTAAAATGTGGTTAACCAAAGTTTTTGGCTGTAATTATAATCGACAAAAAAAGAGAGATTATTCGAATTTGATCAACGCTAACGTGATGAATTCTTTGTTGCAAGATACCAGCATTCAAAGATATGCTTTATGGGCCTTTTCTACTTTAGAAAAAGTCAATGTAAAAGTAATTGAAATCAATCCATATGATGCAAAAAAATTACCATCTAAAAGTCTAGCATGGTACTATACAGGATTATTTAAAGATGAAAATTATATTCAAGAAAATGTGGATCATATTATAAATATTCTTGAAGACTTTCTGATTTACCCTCAAGTTGTGCAAATGGGTATATTAAGAGGCATTTGTAGTGCACATTATCCATTAGGGGAAATGTTATATCCAATAGCAAGTGCATTTTTAGAATTAGATGAGAACGATGATAAACAGTTACCCTTGGTGATACTATTTATTCAAATTCTAATTGATCATGAAAAAGAAAGCGGGGAAATCACCAAAATATTGAAAGATTATAGCGATTCAACAACTTGTGATGAATTGAGAAGATTATTATGGTATCGTGAAGGGATAATCACGGAGGAATCTAATATGGGAATAGTTATCAACGGGAATGTTGGAAATATTCAAAATAATGAAGGAATATCAATGGCAAACCAAAATAATATTTTATTTTATACAGAATCCGATTCGACATTAAATCCGCAGTCTATTCAGCAAGATGTAAATCAAATAAAAGAAAAAGTCGTTGCCGGTGAATTTGATGGATATTTTGAAGGCGAAAACGATGAGTTAGAGGCGCTTTTTGAAAAAGTGCAATATGGATTTAATTCGGCAAAACGTAGCAACGTAGTTAAGGAAAAAGAGGTTCTGGAACTACTATCTAAAGTAGAAGTCGATTTAAGAGAATTGGCACATGAAAGTAAAACGGACAAGAAAAAATCACGATTCTCTGATATGCTATCAAAGGTTTCACAAATTTGCTCGATATCCGTCAACGCACCAAAGCTGTGGCCCTTGTTAAAAGATGCAGTGGATTTTATCAAACAGTTTTTGCATATTTTGGAAATTTAATCAATTTTTACACAGGGAGACTAGAGCCTTAAATCTTTATTTTAATGCAAACTCGCCCATCCCCATCTTAGATATACGGACGAGATCATCTAAAAAATGACATCAATTTCGTTAAAATAGTGTCATTTCATGTTAGCTGCTGCTGCCACCTGGATTTTGACACCACAAATGACACCAGAGATTTCGGCTACTATAATTTTGAAACGGCCTGAAACGGTGCTTTTCGTAGATCCTTTACACTGCATTATTGAAACTTCTGATTTCAAAATTACAGACTGTAAGCATTTTAAAGGGGAAATGCTATACTTTTGTTCTACCTTTGAACTTTTCGTATAATTGAAGGGAAACTGCTTTTGAAAAACTGCGGTTTTCCACCCTCTTGTGAATTACCCCTTTTCCCTTAGAGGGCTTGGGTGCAGATGGTAGACTGCGTAAGCGTAGAAAAGGAGGAACGACAGAGGATTTTTTCTACTTCGTGGTATAACACCTTTCCGCATTGTCGGCTATATTACTGCTACACATATGGTTTACTCTACGCAGGCGCGGCATACCCGTGCCGCGCAACACGTTTTCCGGTGCAGGTTATCCATCACCTGCGGGTAAAACTTCTGCTTATTGATGAATACTACTACCATGGGGCGGCATGACCCCATGCCGCCTTGCAAACCTTTTGCACAATTTTAATTTATCGGCACGTGCCTGTAGGGGCGCGCATTGCGCGTCCTTTTTACCTTCTGCACAATTTCAATTCCTTGACACATACTCCGTAGGGGCGGACCAATGTGTCCGCCCTGTAAACCGTTACACCAGTCGTTAAAACGGACGCACACGCTGGTGCGCCCCTACGGAACGCGAACGACAGACGTAGCAGCAAGGCAGCCGTGAACTGCGAATCGGTGCAGGAATGGACGCGCAATGCGCGCCCCTACGGACAGGTAACCCGACTGCCGTTCCCCTTTTCAACGCTTACGAAGTCCACCATCTGCGCCCAAGCCTTCTGAGGGAAAGGTAGGAGTTCAAAGAGGAAGGAAAACCGCCGGTTGTCCTTCCTTTTTGCCCTCTGCCGTGGGTACGGCAGCGTCACCCGCCGTGCCACGGCGCACCGCTGTGTTACATCATTCCCACATTTGCGGTTACTCAAACAAAAAGGAGGCTGCACACCTCCTTTTTTCTCATATGCACTTACTGCTCCCGGAAGTGCACCTTACCGGTCTCGGCGTCCATGCCGTCCACGATAGCGAGCGACTCGAGCTGATAGCCCAGATTGCGGATAATACGGCCGCCCTGCTGGAAACCCTTCTCCACGGCAATGCCGATGCCCTCGACCGTACCGCCGGCCTGTGCCACGATAGAGATCAGGCCCTGCAGCGCACAGCCGTTTGCCAGGAAATCGTCGATAACAAGCACATGGTCGTCCGGACCGAGGAACTTTTTAGAAACGATAACCTGATTCTTACACTTATGTGTAAAGGATTCAACCTCGGCAACATAAACCTCGCCGTCGATGTTGACACTCTGGGTCTTCTTCGCAAACACAACCGGAACGCCGAAATGACGAGCCACGATGCAGGCAATGCCGATGCCGGATGCCTCAATGGTAACGATCTTGTTGATCGGCTTGTCCGCGAAACGGCGCTTGAACTCCTCACCCATCTGATCAAACAGGTTAATATCCATCTGATGGTTCAGAAAGCTGTCTACCTTCAGAATGTTGCCTTCCTTAACAACGCCATCCTTGACAATTCGTTCCTCTAAAAAGTTCATGCTGCCACTCCCTGTTTTTTTGCTTTATTTTCATCAGCTCTGCAATAGCTGCACTTGGTATTTTATCATTGTACTATACTTCGACAGGTTTTTCAATCATTCGTGCGGAAATTATTCCTCAATTTTCTCCGCATACTGCCGAATGATTTCCGCAACCTGCTCATGCGTGCCAACAGCGTTGATAAACTCCAGCAGGGCATTTGCCGTCATGTGCGCGGGCAAATCCAGCGCGTGCAGCACGGCAGCGCGGCGTGCGGTGCTGTCGGGTCTGCCGGACAGTCCCCACTCGTAAAAATCCGCCTTGGTGATGACAGGATGCACCGGCATTTCGCTCTCGTCCTGCTGTGCAAAGGTTGCACCCGCTCGGCGGAGCGCGTCCAGAATCACCTGCGGACGCATGCCCTCCACGCCCAGCTTGCCCTCCTTGGAGCCATGCCGCTTGCGGCGTTCCTTGCCCGCGATATCGGGCACATACGCCTGCTTGATGCAGCCCTTCGGCAGCGCGCCCTTGAGATAGTTGCGGATGACAAAGCCCGCACCGTCACTATCGGTCAGCACGATGAGACCGCGCGTTTCCGCAATACGGCGCAGCAGCTTGAGTTGGTCTTTATTGTTAAAAATGCGGAATCCGCCGCTTTCGAGCACCACGGTGTCCACCACCTGCCGGACGGTGTTCACATCATACCGGCCCTCTACCAGAATCGCTTCCCTGATGCGCGTCATTTCTTTTCCCCCTTCAGTTCTGCCGCCATGGTGAGCAGCGTCAGCTCGATCTGCTTCTGCCGGTCTGCCGCGCCGCCCTTGAGTGTGGCATCGGTCTCCGCGCACAGCGAGGCCGCCTTTCGCAGCCAGCTGAGCGGCACACGCCGTGCTGCATTCTGAATCTGCCTTGCGTAGTACGGCGATTTCGAGCCGATCATCTCCATCAGCTGTTTTTCGCCGCCGCGATTCTCCGCGCACAGCTTGGCGGCATACAGACGCTGGATGTGACGTGTGATGGCAGTGAAGATCATGACCTCGTTGTTCTTCTGCGCGAGCAGCTCCCCGACGAGTGCGACCGCCCGATCAAACCTGCCTGCGGTTACCGCGTCGGTCAGATCGAACACGACGGCATCCAGCACCGGCGAGCATACCGCGTCGATGTTATAGCGCTTGATAACGCCGGTTGTGGTATGCGCGGCTGCCTTTTCCATCTCACCGGCGAGGTTGGTCATGGAATTGCCGCACAGGAAGATCATGTACGACGCATCTCCCGGTTCGATCATGCAGCCGAGCGCCTTGGCACGCCGCTCGAGCCACGCCACCAGTTCCTGCTCCTCCGCGTGTGCGAACTCGGCAAAGCAGGCGCGCTTCTCGAGTGTCTTGTACAGCTTGGTTCGCTTGTCCGGCTTGCCGTCCAGCACGTCGTAGTAGAACACGAGGCAGACGTACTCCGGCAGATCACCAAGTACGCTCGGCAGCACGTCTGCGAAGCCGGCAGGCGGCTTGAACAGGTCGAAGTCCTTGACGATGATGAGCTTTTTATCTGCCATCGCGGGATAGCTGTCAATGGCTTCGGTCAGTATTTCCGGTGTCAGGCCCTTGCCTTCGAACTCAATAAGATTGAAATCCGCAAAGGTCTCGTCCACCACCTTCTGCCGCAGCTGCCGCAGATAGTATTCCTTCATGTAGCTTTCCTCGCCCGAAATGATGTACAGCGTGGCAAATTCGCCGTTTTTCAGGTCGCGGATCAGCTGTGATTTTCCGTTTGGTTTGGTTTCTCTTGCCGCCATGTGTTACTCCTTTTTGAACTGCCGTGCGATCTCACCTTCCTTATAGGTGCTCTGCACGTCCAGTCCCTTGTGCGACCGCAGTCCCTTCTCCGAACTCGCCGCAATGATGATATGCTGTGCACCTGCCGCTTCGGCGTACTGTGCCATGCTTTCGCCGCTGCTCAGATGGTTTGCGCTGAGCACCAGCTCCGCTGCGGCAGGCAGCGTGTTTTTCTCTAAATAGGCCGATAGCTGTTTCTCGGTCGGACTGTGCAGGATGAGCACCTCGTCCGCTATGCTTACGGCCAGTTTTCCCTCGATGACCGGGAAAATCTCCACCGGTGCGATCGGGTTCGCAAGCGTCACCGGCTCGCTTATCTCCCGCGCCTCACGCTCGTGCACGAAAGAAAGCAAATCAGCGTTGGTTTTGCGCTCCTGACAGCCTGCGGGCATGAGCAGTTCCCCAACCTCGACCGTTTCCATCAGCTCCGGCAGGTTGCGCGCATGTCCCTGATCGACCGCGGTCAGCACGACCGTATCCAGCCGCTTCAGACCATTCCAGCGCAGCCACTCGCGTACCTGACGCGCAGCGTTCCGGTAGCTGCCGCAGTCTATGAGCATCGCGTGTTCGGTGTCGCTCAGCAGAATGGCCTGACCGCTGCCGCACGGCAGATACGTCACCGTATACCGGCCGTTCTGGTGCTGCACCTCGGCAATACATAAGCCGATCAGCACCACCGCCAGACACGGCAGCACGGCTTTCCATTTGACGTGCTTTCCAGCAGTCAGCCACACGAGCAGCGCCGCGAACACGATGCCGAGCGCCGCCAGACCGAAGGTGTTGTTCGGGTGCAGCGTGCCGAAGCCGAGGTCCGCGATGATATTCGCTGACCAGAGCAGATAGCTTATGAGCGGACGCACCAGTCCGGCGAGCATCGGCACAAGCGCCGGACAGACGGCTGCTGCAACACACAGCACGAACCCGCCCACAAAGCAGAGCGAGGTCACGCCGACCGTCATCAGGTTGCTGATGGGCGACAGCACGGACACCGCGCCGAACGAGGTCAGCAGAATCGGTACTGTAAATATCGTAGCGCAAACCGTGCAGCTGAGTGCGCTCGTGATGACCGCAAGCGCCTTGCGCACGAGTTTCGGCGCACCGGCAAACGGCTTTTCGAGTGCATGCTGCAGCTTCCCTGCGAACAGAATAAGACCGAGCGTGGACGCGAATGAAAGCTGCAGGCCCACGCTTGCGATCGCGTACGGATTGACAAGCAGCAGGACAGCCAGTGCCATCAGCAGCGCGTTCAATCCGCCTGAGCGGCGCCGCAGCAGAAATCCGCCTGCAGCCGTCAGGTACATCAGTGCCGCACGCAGCACGGACGGCGTGGCTCCCGCGACCGGCACAAACAGCAGCACCAGCGGGATGGACGCAACCGTTCCCCACTGTTTGCCGAACAGCAGCGTGCAGAACCCGACGAGAAAGCCGATGTGCAGTCCGGAAACGGCCACCAGATGGCTGAGACCCGCAATGCGGAACGCGGTCTGGTCGGTATCGCTCAGATTTTTGCTGCCGCCGACCAGCAGTCCGGTCAGCAGTCCGGCTTCACGTTCCGGAAGGGTACGCTGCACCGCATTTCGGCAGAACCGCGCGATCCTCTGCGGCGCAAAGCGCAGGCTGTCCCGTTTAGAGTCCAAGACCTCGAACTGCACCGCGTTGTGCTCCTCGTCGGTCGCATACGCGCCCGCGATATAGCAGCCCTCGGACGCCTGATATGCCGCACGGTCAAAGCCGCCGAGCGTGTCCGGCACATAAAGTGTGGCCATGACGCGTACCCTGTCTCCTGCCAGCAATGGCGGTTCGGTTTCCGGCAAGTAGCACCGCAGGCGAAACCGCCTGCCGTCCGCAGTCTCCGCCGAGAGCAGCACGCGCTGGTCGGTGTCGTACACCTCGGCATCCCGCAGGGCGGCTGCGGTGATCTCCTGCGTTTCGCCGGCTAAAGCACGAATGGGCACGACCCGCAAATCCCGGAACACGGCAAAGCCGGTCAGCGCAAGAGCGGCAGCCGCCAGCACAGCAAACACATTCAGCAGACACTTGCGGCGGCGCAGAAACACAGCCGCAAGCACCAGAAGAAGCGCGATCGGTGCAATGATATGCAGCTGCACCGGCAGCTCCAGGCAGACTGCCGCGTACAGCGCGGCAGCCATCGGCGGCACCAGATAAACCAGAGGGCGTTCTCGCATACGGGTCACTCCCTTGCCTTTTCTACTATTATAGCAAAGACCGGAACGCGCCGCAACCGCAGACCGCCTTACAGCGTACTTCTGCGGAACTGGGTCGGTGTTGCGCCGGTTTTCTCGGTGAAGGCTGTAATAAAGTTGACCTCACTGCGGTAGCCGACGCGGAACGCAATTTCCTTGACCGAAAGCGACGTGGACTGCAGCAGGGCCTTGGCCTCGTCAATCCGGTGCAGCATGATGTACTCGTGCGGAGAAAATCCGGTCGTGCTGCGGAACAGCCGCGAGAAATGAGACGGACTCAAGCTGACCGCGTCCGCCACCTTCTCCACGGATAACGATTCAAACAGGTGTTCTCCGATATACTTGACCGCCTGTGCAATGGCATCGTTTTTCCGGTCGGGTCCCGACTGCGCCGGAAACAGCAGCGCGCACAGGATTCGGTAGATGCGCTGCGAGCGGTCCAGTTCGGTCATATCGCCGGTGCGCAGACCGGAAATGATCTGTGCCAGCTCCTGCTCGATGCGTAAATCCGCCGGCGGCGTAAGCACCTGCCTGCCGCCGCGGAACGCGAGTATCTGCTCGAAAAATGCCGCCGCATTTGCGCCGTCAAAGTGAATCCAGAGCGCTTCCGCGTCGCCCTTGGTATAAAAATGATGCGGTCTGCGGCAGTCCACCAGTCCGATCTGTCCGCGCTCGGCGCAGTAGAGCTGGTCGGTCTCAAAGTACATCGTACCCGAGCGAACGTAGGTCAGAAAGAGATTCTTGTGGCTCTCCAGATGGGCGATGTCGCAGCTGTCGAGAAAATTATACCGCGCATCGTAGTAATAATGTCCCACGCGGGTGACGTAGTAAAACAGCCGCCGAGCGGTCGCGGACGGCGTTGAGAAAAATCGTTCCGAGCGCGACAGCACACCCGGCTCACTGAAAACCTTCACGGCATTCCCTCCTCCGCCTTCTATGATAGCACAAAATATGAATAGATTGCAGTATTTTGTTATTGCCAAATCAAAGAAAATTCGGTATGCTGTTAGCAGAAGTAAAAAAGCTGAGCCGGAACGATAGATATTGCGGTTCGTTCCGTCCGATCAGCTTTGAAGGCAAGGGGTTGTTGTAATGATAAAGGAAAAGACGTTTTATAAATCCTTTATGGTGCTGGCACTGTCGCTGGCGCTGCAGAACCTGCTCACCTACGGCGTAAACCTGATGGACACCATGATGCTCGGACGGTACAGTCAGGATGCCATGGGCGGCGTAAGCCTGTGCAATCAGGTGCAGTTTCTGCTGCAGATGCTGGTCGTCGGTGCAGGCGAGGGCGCAGTCGTTATGGGCTCGCAGTACTGGGGCAAAAACAAGCTGGAGCCAATCCCGCACATCATCGGTGTGGCTTTGCGCTTCGGCGGTTCACTGGCGGTGCTGATGTTCGGCATTGTGCTGTTCTTCCCGCACCAGCTGCTGTCGCTGCTGTCCAACTCACCGACGGTCATCGCAGAAGGTGAAAAGTATTTCCAGATCATCTGCTTTACCTATATTATCTTTACAATAACCAATATTCTGGTCGCGTCTCTCCGCTCGATCGGTGTAGTAAAGATCGGCTACATGATCTCGGGTTCGACGCTCATCATCAACGTGTGCCTGAACTACTGCCTGATTTACGGCCACTTCGGCTGTCCGGAGCTGGGCGTGCGCGGTGCGGCTATCGCAACGCTGGTTTCCCGCTGTGTGGAGCTGCTCATCGTTATCTACTACCTGAAGTTTAAGGAGCACAAGCTCAATCTGAGCCTGCGCAAGCTGGTTCACATCGACACCAGCTATGTGCAGGATTACATGCACGTTTCCCTGCCGGTGCTCATCAATCAGGCGCTCTGGGGCATCGCGCAGATGGTACAGACCGGTATCCTCGGTCATCTCGGCGGCGATGCCACGGCTGCCAACGCGATCGCGGTGCAGGTATATCAGGTTCTGTCGGTTGTCTGCTATGGCGCCGCGTCCGCATCCGGCATTGTGGTCGGCCGCACCATCGGCGAGGGCAACCAGCAGCGGCTGCATCCGCTCGTACATACGCTGCAGGTCCTGTTCGTCTCCATCGGACTGTGCTCGGGTCTTTTGATCTTCCTTCTGCGCGTACCGATCCTTGCGCTGCTCGGCGGTACGCTCACCGAAACGGCGTACAAGTATTCCCTGCAGTTCATGCTGGTGCTCGCCATCACAACGGTCGGCACCTCGTACCAGATGGCGTGCGATAACGGCATCATCCGCGGCGGCGGCGACACCAAGTTCAGCGCTAAGATGAATATCATCAGCATGTGGCTTATCGTTGTGCCGTTCTCGGCAATGGCGGCTTTCTGGTGGAAGTTCCCGCCGGTTGTCGTGTTCTTCCTGCTCAAGTGGGATCAGCTGTATAAGATCATTCCCGTGGCTATCCGCCTGCACAGCTGGAAGTGGGTCAAGAAGGTGACTCGGCCGGATACCGCAGAAGGTTAAAATCGAATTTATCCTCTCTCTTTGGGGCTCGCTGCAAGGCGGGCTCCTTTTTCTGCACCGGGTTTCCGGGGCATACGAACTGCGTTAGCGTGTTCGCCCCTAACGGGCGGCTTCTTTTTCTGCACCGGCTGACCGGGGCACACGAACTGCCGCAGGCGGGTTCGCCCCTGACGGGCAGGGGATTTTCGCTGAACCTCAGCGGGGAGTGCGCTCTGCGGAGCGCGGAGATTCGCCGTACCCACGGCAAGGGGCAAGAGGGTAGACACCTACGGTTTCTACCCTCTTAACTCCCATTTCCCTTTATTTCTTAGTCTGGCGCAGATTGCCGACATGTGACCGCTGCGAAATGGGGAACGGCAGTCGGGTTACCGCAGCGTATCTTTCGCAACCTATTCGCAGTTCACAGATAGCGTACTGCTACACATACGGGCTGCTCTGCGCAGGCGCGACACAAGGTGAATTGCCCGAAGGGCAAGAGAGGGTCCCCTGGGGGATAACCGTGTCGCACAATTCTTTAGCGCGTTGTTATAGACAGGGCCTGCGAGAATAAATGCTGCCGAACGCCTACATTCGCAGGGGCCGGGCGTAACAACGTGCAAACGAGTTGCGCGACACGGTTATGTCGCGCCTGCGCAGATGAAATCACATGTGTAGCAGAACGGTATCTGACACTGCGAACAGGTTGCTCAAGAGGACGGACAACGAAGGCAGTCCGTCCGTAGTAGAGGAAAAATCCTCTGCCGTTCCCTATTTTCGGAGCGGTTGCCGGTCTCTGGTCTGCGCCAGACTATCTAACAAGGGAAAGGCAGGAGTTCAAAGAGGAAGGGCACTCATTTAATCCGCGCACGGCGCGGGAAAAAGGTTTAGCAGCCTACGGGCAAACCGCAGGTGTCCCTTCCTTTTTGCCCCCCGCCGTGGGTACGGCGTTACCCCGCAGAGCGCAACTTTCCGCAATTTCAGTTGACAACTGCCCGCAAAAGTGGCATAATAGATACGCAATACAGAAAATGCGATGAGGAAACGAGTTTTCCATCCGCCGTTCTTCAGAGAGAGGACATTCGCTGCAAGTCCTTGTCCGGTGCGGAAAACAGCCACTTCCGAGCAGTCTGCAACTGAAACAGACCGTCCGATCCCCGATACCGGATTACCGAGATGGATATGGCATACCCATATTCAAATCAAGGTGGTACCGTGGAAGCATGCTTTCGCCCTTGAAGTCCGGGCGGAGGCTTTTTTCATTTTCTGTTTTATTTCCGTAAATTCTTTTTTGGAGGAATCAATTTATATGCAGTACAGAGGACTCAACGAGCTGCGCGAGATGTACCTCAGTTTCTTTGAAACCAAGGGTCATCTCCGCCTGCCGAGCTTTTCGCTCATCCCGCAGAACGACCCGTCGCTTCTGCTCATCAACTCCGGCATGGCGCCGATGAAGCCGTTCTTCACCGGCGAGCAGGAGCCGCCGCGCCACCGCGTTACCACCTGCCAGAAGTGCATCCGCACCGGCGATATCGAGAACGTTGGCAAGACCGCCCGTCACGGCACCTTCTTCGAGATGCTGGGCAACTTCTCCTTCGGCGACTACTTCAAGCGCGAGGCCATTCACTGGAGCTGGGAATTCCTGACCAGTCCGGAGTGGGTCGGCATTGACCCGGATCGCCTGTATCCGTCCATCTACGTTGACGATGACGAGGCATTCGAGATCTGGAACAAGGAGGTCGGCATTGCACCGGAGCGTATCTTCCGCTTCGGCAAGGAGGACAACTTCTGGGAGCATGGCTCCGGTCCGTGCGGCCCGTGCTCTGAGATCTACTACGACCGCGGCCCCGAGTACGGCTGCGGCAAGCCGGGCTGCACCGTCGGCTGCGACTGTGACCGCTACATGGAGGTATGGAACAACGTATTCTCCCAGTTCGACAACGACGGCCACGGCAACTACTCTGAGCTGAAGCAGAAGAACATCGACACCGGCATGGGTCTGGAGCGTCTGGCATGCGTGGTACAGGGCGTTGGCTCCCTGTTCGACGTTGACACCGTGCGCAACATCACCAACAAGGTTTCCGAGATCGCCGGCAAGCACTACGGCGAGAGCGACAAGACCGATGTTTCCCTGCGCGTTATCACCGACCACATCCGCTCCACCGTTATGATGATCTGCGACGGCGTTATCCCGTCCAACGAGGGCCGCGGCTACGTTCTGCGCCGCCTGCTGCGCCGCGCTGTTCGTCACGGCAAGCTGCTCGGCATTGACAAGCCGTTTATGTCCGACGTTGCTTCCACCGTTATCAACGAGTCCGGCGGCGCATATCCGGAGCTGGTTGAGAAGCAGAAATATATCCACAAGGTTATCGAGAACGAGGAAGCCAGCTTCAACAAGACCATCGACAGCGGTCTGGCTATCCTGAATGACAAGATCGCCGCTTCCGACGGCAAGGAGCTGTCCGCTGCGGACGCATTCCAGCTGTACGACACCTACGGCTTCCCGATCGACCTGACCCTTGAGGTACTCGAGGAGCAGGGCATGACCACCAGCCGCGAGGAGTTCGACCGCCTGATGAACGAGCAGCGCGAGCGTGCCCGTGAGGACCGCAAGAAGATGGGCGACCTCGGCTGGCAGAGCGAGGATCTGGGTCTGGACAAGTCCATCAAGACCGCATTTGATGGCTACACCACCCTTGAGGAGTCCGCAAAGATTCTGGCTATCGTAAACGAGGGCGAAGTTTCCGGCGCAGCTGCCAAGGGTGAGAAGATCACTGTTGTGCTCGACCGCACCCCGTTCTACGCGGAGATGGGCGGTCAGATCGGTGACCACGGCGTTATCACCGGCAAGAACGGCGCAATGGCCGTTTCCGATGTTCAGAAGACCAAGGACGGCAAGTATATGCACATCGGCGTTGTCACCGAGGGCGAGCTGTCGGTTGAAGACGAGGTTACGGCTTCTGTTGATGCGGCTTACCGTCAGGCTATCTGCCGTGCACATACCTCCACCCACCTGCTCCAGAAGGCGCTCCGCACCGTGCTCGGCGACCATGTTGAGCAGGCAGGCTCCTACACTGCAAACGATCATATCCGCTTCGACTTCACCCACTTTGCAGCGCTGACCGCCGAGGAACTGGCCAAGGTCGAGGATATGGTAAACGATGCGATTCTGTCTGGCAGCCCGGTTATCACCGAGGAAATGAGCATCGACGATGCCAAGAAGAAGGGCGCTATGGCGCTGTTCGGCGAGAAGTACGGCCAGACCGTCCGCGTGGTACAGGCCGGTGACTCCATCGAGCTGTGCGGCGGTACGCATCTGGACAACACCGCGAAGGCCGGTTCGCTCAAGATCATCGGCGAGGCTTCTGTTGCAGCAGGCGTGCGCCGTATCGAGGCTGTTACCGGCAAGGCTGTTCTCAAGCTGATGAACGACCGTCAGGCGGTTCTCAACGAGGCTGCTGCCGTACTCAAGACCAACCCGAACGAGCTGTCTGCCAAGATTGAGCAGCAGGTAAACGATATGCGTACCCTCAACAAGAAGCTCGAGAAGATGGGCGCAAAGGTCGCTGCAATGCAGATGGTTGACCTGTTCAACGTATCCCGCAACATCAAGGGCGTAGACGTGGTTGCCACCAAGCTGGATGACGCATCTGCCGACATGCTCCGCACCATGGGCGATGACATCAAGAGCAAGAAGGAGAACATGGTTGCCGTTCTCTCCGCAGTCAACGGCGACAAGGTAAGCCTGCTTTGTGTCTGCGGCGCTGAGGCCGTCAAGAAGGGCGCACACGCCGGCAAGATCATCAAGGAAGTTGCCAAGATCGTTGGCGGCGGCGGCGGCGGTCGTCCGGACAGCGCAACCGCAGGCGGCAAGAATCCGGCAAAGCTGGAGGAAGCACTCGAGGCTGTCAACAACATCGTTGAAGCAATGCTGTAATAAACTTTAGGGGAAAGCCGCGGGAACGCTCTCGCGGCACTCCCCTTTCAGAAAGGAGCGATCATTCCATGGAAGATTGTCTGTTCTGTAAGATCATCGCGGGCGATATCCCGTCGAGCAAGGTGTACGAGGACGACCTCTGCTACGCCTTCAACGACATTGACCCGCAGGCTCCCACGCATTTTCTCGTGATTCCGAAGCAGCACATCAAGTCTGTTGCCGCCGTTGATGCATCCAACAGCGCGGTTGTGGCGCACTGCTTTGAGGTCATTGCGAAGATTGCCAAGGAGCGCGGCATGGACAGCTTCCGCGTGGTCTCCAACATCGGAGAGCAGGCGGGTCAGAGCGTGTTCCATCTGCATTTCCACGTCCTTTCCGGACGGGATATGACCTGGCCGCCGGGCTAAACCTTCTTCTAAGGGGGACGCTGTCCCCCTTAGATACCCACAAAGTTCCGTAGAAACTTTGTGGGATATCCCCCTCTCGTCCGCACAACGGACGAGGCCGTGCAACGGAGCACGGGCAGTAGAGAAAAAGTCCGGCAGAGCCGGACTTTTTCAGGGAATTGAATCGGCGTACTGCGGTACGCCGCTGCCTGCTGCTTAGCAGAACGGCAGAAAAAAGGCACACCGTTTGGTGTGCCTTTTTGTATGCGTTGGTTTACGTTTTGCTTTTTCCTTAAATAATGATGCCGTTGCAATGGTCGATCTCATGCTGGATAATCTGTGCGGTCCAGCCGGTGAAGGTTTTCAGTCTCGTCTGGAACTTTTCGTTCTGGTACTGCACCTTGATGGATTGCCAGCGGCGCGTTTTGCGCGTGCCGGTCAGCGACAGACAGCCCTCCTCGGCCTCATAGCCGCCGGACTGCTTGACGATTTGCGGGTTGAACATCACCATATACGTTCCCTCGTTATCGAACGCGATGATGCGCTTGTTCACGCCGATCATGTTCGCCGCCATGCCGACACAGCCGTCCTTATGCGCTTCGAGCGTTTCCAGCAGGTCGGTTGCAGTTTGGATATCGTCCGGCGTGGCCTGCTCGGCCTTCTGCGCTAAAAATTTCTCGTCTTTGCAGATTTCCTGAATCATATTGTGCTCCTTATTTATGTTTGCGTTCCCAGGCAGCCATGACGGCCAGCTGCTCCGGTGTGTGGAACCAGTGCTCGCCTTGCGGCATGATGATCAGCTCCGCACCGGATTTTGCCGTGTAAGTGCGGATAGTCGCCAAGTCAGTCATGCTGTCATTTTCGCCGTAGAGAATGTACTGCGGGCAGTACCAGTCCTTTGCCGGATGCGCACGCACCCAGCAAAGGTAGTCCCACGAGAGCATATCCCCTTCCCTTGCGGGATACATGCCGCGCTCGCGCAGGATTTGCTCGGTAATGCCTGCCGCGCATATCCTGTCACAGATCAAGCGCTCCATATCCACGATGGGCGACACGAACAGCGCTTTTTCCGGTGCAGCAAACGCCAACCGCGCAAAATACGCGCCGATGCTGGTCGCGCGCACGTTTATCGTGCGCCAGTGTGCTCTTGCGTAAGCCATCACGCGGGTGAGTTCGGGTGCGACTGTCCATGGTGCAAATTCCTCATTCCGGTTTTGGCGCATGCCGTGATTCGGCAGGTCGATGGACAAAACCTGTGCGTCCGGAGCCACGATTTCGGCAAACGGAAGGGCTTCTTCCTTGCAGCCGAATTGTCCGTGAACGAACAGCCACAGCGTGTCCGATGGCTCTCCGTACAACACCGCCGGTGTGTTTTCGATGAAGAATTGTTCGGTTTTCATGCGTTATCCTTGTCTGCCAGCCAGTTCAGCGCACACCAGGTATGCAGCGCTGCACCGCGCGGCAGGATATCCTCGTTGAACACGACCCTTTCGTTGTGCATCGGCTCACCGAATGCAGGATTTTCCTGCTTGGTGCCTGCACCGATGAGCAGGTATGCGCACGGTAAATCGTAGGTGTAGGACGCAAAATCCTCCGAGCCCATGCCGCCCTCGTCCATCCGATAGATCAGCTTTTCGCCGAACAGTGCACCGGCAAGGTCTGCCATACGATTGGTCAGCGCAGCGTCATTCCTGAGCGGCGGCGCGGACGCGATCTCTTCCGTGACGGCTGTGCCACGAAACGCCTGTGCGGTACACCGGGCGATTTCCCCGATGCGGGTGAAGATCTGTGCGGACAGGTCGCGGTCAAAGCTGCGGATGGTGCCCTCGAGCACCGCAGTCTGCGGGATAATATTGGGCGCCTCACCGCCGGTCATACGGCCGATGGTCACGACAGCAGGCGTTTTTGCGCCGATCTCGCGGCTGATGATCTCCTGCAGCGACAGGTAAATATGGCTTGCGATATTGAGCGGATCCACGCCCTTTTCCGGCATTGCGCCATGGCATCCAACGCCGTTTACCGTAATGCGGAACAGCGTGCAGCCCGCCATAAATGTGCCGCGTCCGCACAGAACCAGTCCAGACGGCGTGCCCGAATTGACGTGCAGCGCAAAGCCTGCCTGCGGTGCCGGGTCTTTCAGCACGCCCGCCGAGAGCATGGCCTTCGCGCCGGTAAAGCCTTCCTCGTCCGGCTGAAACACCAGCTTGACCGTGCCTTGCAGCTGCGTCCGGTACTCCTGCAGCAGCTGTGCCGCACCGAGCAGCATCGCCGCGTGCATGTCGTGGCCGCAGGCGTGCATGCAGCCATTCGCGGATGCGAAATCCAGTCCGGTCTGCTCGGTCACGCACAGCGCGTCCATGTCGGCGCGCAGGAGCAGACAGCGGCCAGTCTCGGTGCCGGTTATCTCCGCGACGACACCGCCTGCCAGTTCACGCGGCTGATAGCCCATCTCAAGCAGGCGTTTTTTGACGCAGGCTACAGTGTTCGGCAGGTCGGTGCCGACCTCAGGTGCAGCGTGCAGCGTCCGCCGGTCGCGGACAATATCCTCGCGGATGCGCTCTGCCGATGCAAGCACCTGCTCCGCCGTTATGGTTAAGGTTTGTGACATGATTTTTCCTCCCTTGTCGGTGTTTCTATGGCAATACCGCATAATTGGACAGAAGCGATTGTGGTATGCCTTAAGTATACCATAAATTGCAGGAAAAAACCGCTCTGTTTTTATTTGGCGCAGCCATTTCCCGTATTTGCCTTGACGAAACGCGCTGTAAATTGTATCATATAGGTATATCATTGTGTCCACATGGCAACTTGGCGGCAGCGTGACAGGCTGAGGAGAAATCCGCCGATGTCATCCAGATGCAACGCAAACAAAGGGAGTATGTAGGTATGAAAAAAATTCTAAACAGCCTGCCGTTCAAGCTGCTGCTTGGCGTTGCGGTGGGCATCGTGCTCGGTCTGGTGGCGAACGAGGCCGTGATGAACGTGGTCGTGACGATCAAGCAGGTGCTCGGTCAAATCATCACGTTCTGTGTGCCGCTGATCGTTATCGGCTTTATTGCGCCGTCCATCACCAAGCTGGGCCACAACGCATCCCGGATGCTGGGCATTGCGCTCATTATCGCGTATGTGTCGTCGGTCGGCGCGGCGCTGATGAGCACGGCAGCCGGTTACGCACTCATTCCACACCTGTCGATCGTATCGCAGGTTGACGGCCTGCGCGAACTGCCCGAGGTACTGTTCCAGCTGGAGATTCCGGCGATCATGAACGTGATGAGTGCACTGGCGCTGTCGCTGATGGTCGGTCTGGCTATCACCTGGACCAAATCCAAGATGATGGAGTCCCTGCTTGACGAGGTGCAGAACATTGTCCTCGCCATCGTCACCAAGATCATCATCCCGATTCTGCCGTTCTTTATCGCGTCCACCTTCTGCGGTCTGGCATATGAGGGCACGATCACCAAGCAGTTTCCGGTGTTCATCAAGGTCATCATCATCGTTATGATCGGTCATTATATCTGGATGGCGCTGCTCTATGGAGTTGCGGGCGCGTACTCGGGCAAGAACCCGATCGAAGTAGTGAAGCACTACGGTCCGGCGTACATCACCGCAGTCGGCACGATGTCCTCCGCGGCGACTTTGGCAGTTGCTCTGCGCTGCGCAAAGAAATCCACGGTGCTGCGCAAGGACATGGTTAATTTCGGTATTCCGCTGTTCGCCAACATCCATCTGTGCGGCTCGGTGCTGACCGAGGTTTTCTTCGTCATGACAATCTCGCAGATTCTGTACGGCAAGATTCCGTCTGTCGGAACCATGATCCTGTTCTGCGTGCTGCTCGGCATTTTCGCCATCGGCGCACCCGGCGTGCCGGGCGGTACGGTTATGGCTTCGCTCGGTCTGATCACCGGCATCCTGCTGTTTGACGGCACCGGCACTGCGCTTATGCTGACCATCTTTGCCCTGCAGGACAGCTTCGGCACCGCCTGCAACGTCACCGGCGACGGCGCGCTGACGCTTATTCTGACCGGCTACGCGAATAAGCATCATATCGCGGAGGAAAAGCGTGAGGTTGAGGCAGCAGAAGTTCAGTAATCAAATATGAGAAAAGGAGCCTGCTTTTGCGGGCTTCTTTTTTGTATCGAGAGAAAGCAGGTGCTATGATGGGAAAAGTGCGGTGTATCGCATACGGTGCAGCGTATGCGATGGCTGTTTCGACTGCACCGAAAGCAAGCGCTGCAAAGCAAATTTGCTGCAATAATTTTCACAAAACACTTGACTTTTCCCTCCGGATTTGGTATCCTATTTAGGCAAGGTTTGATAGACCGTTGCAAATCCGGGTGTAGCGCAGCTGGTAGCGTGCTTGACTGGGGGTCAAGAGGCCGCAGGTTCAAGTCCTGTCACTCGGACCATGCAAAACCGCTTATTCGTAATGAATAGGCGGTTTTTTGTTGCTTTTGTGGCGTTTATGAATCTCGCAGACTGCATTAAAATCCAAGCTGAAACAAAACGGATGCCTCTCCATGTACAGAGAAGCATCCGTTTTTGCAATTTCAATTATTTAACGAAAAACTATAACCGCAGCACACAGCAAATCACGAAGCGACAATCACACGGATTTTTCCGCCGTTTTCCGCTGTTTTATTGGCGTATACGCGGAAGCTCGTGTAGTTGGATTTCGCCGTCTGCAGCGAAACAAACCTGTTCTGCTCCGAGATATAAACGCCGATGTTCTCTGCCAGCTCGTAATAGCCGTCCTTGGTACGGACACCGGAGGAACCGTCAAATGCAGACGACTTTACCGTGTCGATCAATGTCAGCTTGAGCGTATCCAGCGAGGTATTGACGATGCTTGCATCGGTTGAGTACCCTCTGGGAATGCCAATCGGATTGCCGTTTAAGCCGCTCGGCAGGGACGGTACACGATACTCTTTATCATCTACCATTTTCCCATCTTGCCAGTATTTCGGAACAACAGCATATGTATACGAATAATACTCTGGATGCTTACGCTGATATTCTTCCTGCTCTTCCGGCTGCATAGCTGAATATCCCGAATCAGCCGGAGGATAAAAGTTACCTTTTATCTTCTTGCCATAGCCAATACCATAAATCCAGCTTTCTCCGGTCACATCGCCCAGAACAATATTCGTAACCGTACCTGCATTATCCTGCACGGTATACTTAATCTGCGAAGCCGGAACCGAAGTCAGGTCAATATCGCTGACGTTGATCGCGTTCAGCGGTGCGCCGGAGAGCACCTCCTCATACACGCGCACCTTGGAGGAAACAGCGTTACTGCCCAGTTTGCCCTCCGCAACAGACCAGTTTCCGGCGGTCTTTCCGGAGAGCGTGCGGCGAATCAGGTCTGCCTTCTCACCGGACTGGCTGACCGTAACAAGACGACCAAGCAAACTCGAAGTAATATCTTGACCAGAAATCGGATTTATTAACGGTGTAATTTTAATATCCCGCAGGGTCAGACCGTTTGTCAGCGTGACTGTGGCCTTTCCCTCGCCAATCTTGGTTACAATGCCCTGCATCTCCGCGCTGACGTCCTTTTTCGGGTACGCAGCCGCAACATTGCCGTCCGCATCAAACAGCAGCGTGATGTAATCGTTCAGCTTCATATCCTTAAACGTTGCCGCCGCCTCGGAGGAAACCTCAAAGTCCTTTCCCAGAATCTTCACCTGAGAGGGATGGCTGTACGTTGTCGAGTCGGTCTGATATTTTCCGCTCAGCTTGGTATCCGAAACGATCGCCTGACGGTTTGCGGCATCGAGCGTCACAACATCGTACTTTTTCAGCTTGCTTGCGTCGATCTTCGCACCGTTTTTGATGATCGTATACTCCGCCGGAATCCGGCGCGAGGTCGCCAGACCGTAAACAAACGAGTGCGTGGCGCCTGCTGTCGTTTTCGGCAGGACTGCCATCAGCTGCAGCACGCCGTACTCGTTGTAGTACAGGGTCAGCGTGTCGCCGGACTGCAGGTTCGCCCATGCATTTTCGTACTCATTCATGACATGGTCGCGGCTGATATACAGCTTGGTCTTACGGTCCGGACGCAGTGTTCCGTTCGTGGTAACGATACGATCCGCTTCCGCATTGACAACCTCATAAGTTTCAGTCTTGTTGCCGTTCGGAATCACACCGACCGCAACCTTGCTGCTGCCCTTGCCGACAACGATTGTGCCATACACACCGATCATGCTGCTGTCCAGCGTACCGGCGGTCTTACGGGGAGATTCCTTATCCACAACACCGTCCTCATAGAACAATGCCGCATCTGCAGCAAGGGCGCTGTATGTTTTTCCGGTCTCAAGCAGAATGCAGTCCTTGATCGTCGAGGACGCGACCTTGTCGAGCAGTGTGCTGCCTTCTTCTCCCTTTTTATCCGTATTCAGAGCGTTCAGCAGAAGCACCGCCGCGTCTCCGCGCTTGACTGCGGCACGCGCATCCGCAATCGTGACACCGTCCGTCAGACCGATGGCCTGTGCCTGCGCGATATAGTCCGCAGGCCAGAACGGACCGACGTCCTCCTCTTTATAGCCCAGCATACGCAGCAGCATGGTGCAGACCTCACCGTAGCTGACAATCTTATTCGGGCCGAAGCTGCCGTCCGCATAGCCGCGGATGATGGACTTTTCCTTCAGCTCCGGATGGCGTACTGCCGCGTTGATATACGGCGCTGCCCAGTGCGAATGCTTAACATCCGGAAAAATCGTGTAGCTGGCATACGGACTTACATCCGTCACACCCATGGCGGTAACCGCCAGCTTGCAGAACTGCGCCCGCGTCAGCGCCTTGCCCGGCGCGAAGCTGCCGCCGCCTACGCCCTGCATGATACCCAGTGCATCCAGAACGGCGGCCGTCTGCGATACCCTGCTGTCTGAAATATCGGTAAACACCGCCGAAGCCGGTGCAACCATGATCAAGCCTGCCAGACACAGGCTTACAAATCTTTTTTTCATTTTCCTACCTGTCCTTTCCTTTTACTGCGTCCGCAGCGCATCTACCGGCTGCAGATTCGAGGCTTTATTGGCGGGATACAGTCCGAAGATGATACCCAGCAGCGCAGAAAACAGAAATGCGCCGATGACCAGTCCCGCAGAGGGCAGTACGGTGAACTGCTCCACGGTCGGCATGTAGCTGTTCTGCGTTTTTGCGAGCAGCAGATTGCCCAGCACCGCCGAAAGGAAGCAGCCGAGCACAATGCCGATCACACCTCCACAGCACGAGACCACCGAGGCCTCTACCAGAAACTGCCCGATAATATCCCGCTTTCGGGCGCCGATTGCCATACGGATACCGATCTCGCGGGTGCGCTCGGTAACAGACACCAGCATGATATTCATAATGCCGATACCGCCAACAAGCAGCGAGATTCCGGCGACACCGCCGCCGAGCAGCGCAAGCATGTTGTTGGAGGACTCGCTCTGCTCCTGCCACTGGCTGTCCGACGAAGCAGAAAAGTATCCGTTTCCCGCCTCGCAGCGGCCCTGCATAAAGCCCGGCAGAAGCTCGTCTGTCAGCTCGGTAATCGCTTCCTTGTCCGCCGCCTTCACGATATACTGGCGGTCTGCCATGCCGTATACACTCATCATCGTGCTCTGCAGCGTGTACGGCATCACAATCATCTGATCCTCTGTATTCAGCTTACCGTCATACTTGCCGGCATACACGCCGATGACCTCAAAGCCCTTGCCGCCGATCTGCAGCTTCTGCCCGATCGGACTCATCGCCCCGAAGAAATACTTGCGCAGTGTTTCTCCGATCACACAGACGCGGGCGCGCGTGCGGCAGTCCGCAGCGGAAATATCCCGTCCGGCGGAAATCGCATGACTTGTCACCTCGCCGTAATGCTCGTTGCCGAAGTACATATAGGTGTAGCCGCTGTTGCTGTCGTTGTTATCCAGCCTTTTGGCCCGGTACTGGATGCCGCTGTTCTGCCAGTCGTAATACTGGCTCTGCGGCGACCATGCAGCGATTTTGTCGGATAAATCATTCGTTATATAGTCCTCAAACTCCTGCCAATCGCGGTTTTTCGCACCGTATCCGTAAATGTCGATGCGGTTGACGCCCATCGCCTCATACTGCAGGCGCTGCAGCTTGCTCGTGCCCTGAATCGACGCCACGATAGCGATAACCGATGCCACACCGATGATGATGCCGAGCATGGTCAGAATCGAGCGAACCTTGTTGTTCAGGATGGACTTGAACGCCATACGAACCGTCTGCATCCAATTCATACGGCCCCTCCTTTCGTGTCCGAAATGATCCTGCCGTCCTGTATCGTCACGATGCGTTTTGCCATCTGTGCAAGATGGTTGTCATGCGTGATGAGGATGATGGAGGTTCCCTGCTCATTGAGTGCAGTCAGCTTGCGCATAATATCCAGACCGGAGGCAGAATCCAGATTGCCGGTCGGCTCGTCCGCCATGATGATCGGCGGCTTTGCCGCCACTGCACGCGCGATCGCAACACGCTGCTGCTGTCCGCCGGACATCTCGCCCGGACGGTGATCCATGCGCTTTTCCAGACCGACCGAGACTAACGCCTCCTGCGCCAGACGGCGGCGCTCCTCCCGCGGCATACCGCGGTAGATGAGCGGCAGCTCGACGTTTTCGAGCGCCGTCAGCGCCGGAATCAGATTAAAGCCCTGAAAGATAAACCCGATCTCCCGGTTGCGGATACCGGACAGCACGGACGGCTTCATATCGCTGACCAGCTGCCCGTTTAGATGATAAGAGCCGTAGGTCGGAATATCCAGACAGCCGAGAATGTTCATCAGCGTGGACTTGCCCGAGCCGGACTGTCCCAGAATGCACAGGAACTCCCCCCATTGCACCTGCAGCGAGATGTCATCCAGTGCACGCACTTCGTTTTCTCTTCCTTCGTTGTAAATCTTGCTCATGCGCTGAACGTCAATTAACAATTCAGCGCGGCGCTCCGTGTCAGGAGTCTGCGCGTTTCTTTCCCACATAAGCGCGCCCTCCTCAACCGACGGACATACCGGCGGACATGCCGTCACCCGACATTTCGGCATACAGATCGCTCGGACCGGCGAGGAATACCTCGGTGCCCTCTTCCAGACCGCCGAGGATTTCCGTGTTGGTCGAATCGGCAATGCCGGTCTCAACCGGTACAAGCTGATAATCCTCCGGAATACCTTCGGTACCCTCGGGAATCGGCAGGGTTTCCTCAAACGGAATCTCGTTTCCGTTCTCGTCCGTCAGCGGCTTGGCGAATACAGCTGTGCCGCTGTCCGTGTTGACGATAGCCGACGACGGTACCATCAGGCAGCCGTAGGACGAGGCCGTCGTGATTTTATATTCGATCGACATACCGCTGTAAATTTTCTGTCCCTCCAGCGGATCCACCGAAATGACCGCCTTGAAGGTCGGCATGCTGCCCTGCCCGTTACTGGAGTTCTGTGTCGGCTCCAGCGCAACCGACTGCACCTCGCCGGTCAGCGAAATCTCGGAGCCGTCCGACGCGTACATCGTCATAGTCGCCTGCTGTCCCTGCTGCACCGAGCCGATATCCATCGAGGAGACCTCGGCGTTGACGACAATATCATTCAAATCGGCAACCACAACGAGCGTCTCCGAGCCGGTCGCCTCCTGTCCTTCAACGGCGTTCAGGCTGACAACAACGCCGTCTATCGGAGAGGTAACGGTCGAGTTCTGAATCTTCTGCTGCAGTTCGGCAATATGTGCCCGCTTTTCGTCTGCAACCGTCTTTGCGCTGGCAACCGTGCGGTTTGCCGCCGCAATACCATTCTGCGCGGCTGAAATCTCATCCTGAGAAGCGTCACTCGACAGGGACATGATAAGCGCACCGCCGTTGTAGGTGCTGTAGCTTGTGCCGTTCAGCTTGATGATCTCGCCGCTTATCTGTGCGGTGACGGCTTCCTCGCGGCTGTATTCCAGTGTGCCTGCGTTCGCCGGATAGATCGCACCGAGGCGTCCGGCATTGATTGTCGCTGTGGCTGTCATGCCCTTTGTCAGCGAACCAGGGTTATTCACCGTAATGCCGACGCGAATAACGCGCACACCTTCACTCGAAATCTGCTGCGCTGTCTCGACCGACGATACCGTACCGCTCACCTCGCTCATCGCAGAAGCGATGGATACCGTGGCCGCCTGTCCGGTGCGAATGCTGCGGGCATATTCTGCGCTGAACGCCAGCGTCAGCTTCATCTGGCGGTCATTTACCATGTAGCCGATGACCTGTCCCTCGCTCACCTGCTCACCGACACGGAAGGACACATCCTTGTTGTCCGAATCCTTGGTTGGAATCAGTTTGCCGGTAAACGGCGCCGTGATGTGCAGACGGCTCAGTTTTCTCTGCGCCGCGCTCAAGTCGGACTGTGCCTTGGAGACCTCCAGCTGCGCGTCCGAGACACCGCGTTCCGCCTCGGTCAACTCCTTTTGTGCATCCGCAAGCTCCTTGCGGGTTTCGGTCGGGTCGATCACCAGCAGCGGATCGCCGGTGTGCACCTCGTCGCCCTCGGCAACCAGCACCTGTGTTACCTTGCCCTTAACCTCCCGGCCAAGCTCCTCACGTTTTTTGGCAGCAGTAACGCCGCTTCCCTCTATGTAGGTCTCCAGATCGCCGCAGCTGACCGCAGCCGTGGTTTGCGTCACATTCTCCGTGCCCGCATCGCGGGATTTCACCACAGCCCAGATGCCGCCGCCGTAATGCCGATACGCGCACCCTTGCTCAGTCTGCGCTTTTTGCGATTCATTTTGTCTGCGTATTTGTTGCGCTTGGGCGACGCCTCGGCTGCAGGCTCTGCCGCGATTTCATCCTGTACCGCAGGCACCGCCTGCGTCTGCTCTAAAGGCGATTCTTCCTGTTTTTTGTGTCTGCCGAATACCTTCTTCTCGTTTTGACTCATACTATGATGTCCTTTCTGTTCTCTATCCATTATTGATAAAGCGGCATAGCCGCCCTATTTCCACGTAAATCTGTGCTTGTAAAAGGTTAAGCATCCTAATCTGAGTGAATATGACTTTTTCAGCGGCACCTCCACTGCCGCTTCCGATCGCTGTCAGACTTTCTCGGGATTCGTTCCCCTGTCCGCATATTGCACATTTGTGCATCGGACATGTATTACCATCATATTAGCATATTGCACAAACTCTTGCAAGACGTGTTTGCTTACAATTTAGTTAAGGCAATACCGTATAATTGAACAAGAGCGATTTGCGAATAAATTTTGTGTACTGATGAGGCGCGGTTTCGCAGCAAACCTGCCGTATTGCAGGAAATCTCGGCAGCACGGACGACTGAGTGACGGGCGGAAACGATGAGTTAGAATAAACTAACCTATCTGCAGTATATACCGTAACTAATAAGGCTGTATATGTCTGTGCTTTCCTTTATTATATGAACAGAGCAGGTTTTATGCGCTGTCCAAAAGCAAATTTTCAACGCTTGTTTTCCTGTGCTGGCAAAACGCGTTTGCTTATCATATTTTCTGGCTTCCGTCACAGCATTTGCATCTCATATTTCGACCTTTGGTGCGCAACCTACTATCAGCAAAACCCAACACACCAAACCGAATCGAAAAGGAGCGAACAAACATGACTAACACGAAAAATGGTTCTAATCAGGGCATGGTACCGGAAGCACGCGCGGCAATGGATCGCTTCAAAATGGAGGCAGCTGCCGACCTTGGTGTTTATTCGCCACAAAAACTGCGGTGATTTTTGAGGTCAATAAACGCCAACGGGGGTTGGTGTTGACCTCCTTAAAAATTGACTGCTTTGTTGACTTCACGGATGGCCTCTCCGTTCATCTCGCCGATGAAGCGGTAGAAGATGCGGATACTCTGGCGGTACGAAGTCCGAGGGCTTGCAATCTTCTGACCCTTCGGTAAAATCTTCTCGCCGATTTCAATGCGCTCGATGAATGTGTGCAGGATGTCACGATCCAGCTTTTCGATATGAGAGTATCGCTTGGCAATATCAAAGAACAGTGTATAGGCATTTCGGATGCTCTGGTCTTCCGAGGTGTCCGTAAGCAGCTTCTGCCGCTGTTCCTCCAGTGCCTGCCGTTCCTTGCCAAACCGCTCCATCATTTCGTCGAGCAGGTCATCGCTCAGGTTGCCTGCGGCGTTATCCCGATAAGCCCGCTCAATCATTTTAATGATACGCTTGGACTTGGTTTCGATGTCTGCGAGCGTCTGCTCTTTATTCTCCACACCCAGTGAAGCATTCGCCTGCCGGATGGCTTCCTGCGTGATCTGCTCAATCTCTGCATCGTCAAAGGACAGCAATTCATTCAGGTCACAGCGAACGATTTCGAGCAGATCCTCATATTTGATACGTGCACCGTGCTGACAGCGGTTTATCGTGCGATTCGCCAGATTGTTGCATACCAGATACCAGTATTTCTTGCGCTCACCCTTGTAGACCGAGCCGCCGGAGCACATCGCTGCACCGCAGTGCGCACAGTATGCGATACCTCCGAAAATACTGTGTCGGAATGATGGGTTTGCTGCATTCGCCTTGGTGTTTTCGCTCAAAAAGTGTTCCGCCAAATCAAACTGCTGCTGTGTTATCAGCGGTTCATGGGTGTTTTCAGTGATGGCCCAGTCCTCGTGCGGCACAGGCAGTTTCTTCTTGGACTTGACATTGACCTTTCGCGTCTTGCCGAGAATGGTATGCCCCAGATAGACCCGATTGCGTAAAATACGCTTGACCGTCGTGTAATTCCAAAAATCAGATGCTCGTGCAGCACCGCGGTCAGTGAAGTTATCTCGAAACTCCACACGATATTTCAGCGGCGGACATATACCGTCCTCGTTAAGCTGCTTCGCAATACTGCGGCAGGATTGTCCCTCGGCCGCCAGCACGAAAATCCGCTGTACGACCGGCGCGGTGTTTTCATCCGGGACAAGCTGGTCAGTAGTGCGTTCGGCCTTGCGGTAGCCATACGGCGGGCACGCGGCGTACTTTCCCTTTTTGCGCTTCATGTCGAGCGTCTGCTTGACCTTGCGCGAGGTATCACGCAGGTAAACATCGTTCATAGCAAACTGGAACGGTGCCATCAGATTATCGCCCATAGAGTCAAAATCGTTGCCTGGTGCCAGATAGTGGATACCATGCTCCGGGAAAAAGCGTTCCGCGTAGTAGCTGGATTCGGTCATATCACGGCCCAGACGGGACAGGTCTTTGGTAATGACCGTGTTCGCTTTTCCTGCCGCCAGGTGATTGAGCATTGCCTGAAAGCCCGGGCGTTCAAAGTTGCCGCCAGAATATCCGTCATCCACGAACTCGCTCACGATGATGATGCCTTGTTTTTTACAGTAGTCCCGGATAATCTCGCGCTGGTTGGTGATACTTTCCGATTCGTTACCGTATTTCTTTTCTTCGTCAGACAGACGCAGATAGCTGTCAGCCAGCTTCAAGTGGTTCGTCATAATGTTCTCCTTTCCCGAACCACTCATTTACATACCTTTATTATATCATCTATTTGGCTGAGTGGCTAATTTTGATGCCTTGTTTGGCCGTGGTAATGATTTCCTCGACTACAACATCCTGTGGTGTTTTGCTTTGCGTGAACACCCGTTCGATCACATAGGTTGCAGGTCCTATCTGATATAAGTTTTCCTTGTCTTCCAAGTTATCACCTCTCGGATAAGTATTTCCTAAAAAGAGATTATTACTCTCTAAAATACGGTTTTATTGTAAAGTGGAGCCGCCGTATACACAGCGGCCCCGCTATTCTTCTATTGTCGGCGTTTGTACCCGTATCCTGTTCCTGATGGACTGCCTGTTGTGACAGGACACCGTATTCGGCACATTGGCACGCTCGCTCCGAAACCTCCTCTCTGAAGGTCGTGGCCTGCTTCCCCTGTGCAGTATCTAATACGGACGCTCATTTCAGTTTTCAAGGTGCAAAGGCGGAAAGGTTGAGAACAATCCTTACCAGCCTTTCACAGAGGACAACGAATTGTTATCCTCTGTGAAGGATTGGCAAGGTTATTTATCGCAGTTCAAAACGATCAAGAATGGCTTTCATCAGCTTGAATTGCAGTTCTTGGTATAGTTCTTCATCGAAGCAAGTATAGACCGTACCGCTGGCATCGTACAGTTCAAACTGGCTGAGTTTCAGCATATATCCCTGATAGTGCCGCAAAATCTTTTCAAGCGCCGTATTATCACCATTTTTCGCCTTTACGATGGTGGCCAGCGGCACACGGCGGATGATTGCCCGATTATGTTTCTGATTGTTTTTCAAGTAATTCCCTCATTTCTTTCAGTGCTTTGGTTCTGGCTGATTGTATCGTACTTCGCACGACATGAAACCGTTCGCTAATCTGTTGGTCTGTCCAATCGCAAAAATAGGCAAGCAGAACGATTTGCCGTTTTCGTCTTGAAAGCTGGCGTAATGCCTGTGCCAGTGCATCATCGGTGATATTTATTGGCAATTCTAAATCATCAAACAGGTATTGTTCCAACGGGCAGATTGGGTCGTTATGTATCGGCTCAAATAGCTGGCCGTCCGGCAGTTCCGAAAACAAAACTTCCGTTGCATGGTGTCTCTGTTCGGCTCTGTACCAGTCCCTTGCAAAATTCCGCAGGACAGTTTTGCAGAAGCTATCGAACTTGCCTTCAATGCGGGAAATGTCTTTATCAGACCATTGCATAGTCCACACCCCCTTTCCGCGCATGGCGTTGATGGGGAGGTGCTGCTTTCTGTCCTGATACTGACTAATACGATTTAGAAAAGCAGAATGCCAATCTTGCCGGTTAAATTTCAAAAAAATTTGGAGTGCAGAATATATGATTATACAATCCAAATATCATTAGACGCAGTGTGAAGATACGAAAAAAGGCAGAACGGATAATCGTTCTGCCTTTGATAAATGTTTTTTGTCATGTAATTCTGCCAATCATTTCATTGAACTGTGCCTCAGTGATGCGTTTAATTCCCAATTCGATCGCCTTTTTATTCTTTGCCGTACCAGAATCCGGTGTATTGGTGATCAGATAATCAACAGTGGGAGAAAGCGTTTCTGTCAGTGATGCACCGCAGGTCATCAAGCATTCCTTCAGCACATCTATTTTCCTGTCAGATTCTTTTCCTTATTTTTGTAGAGAGCGCTCTCTCCAAACTGGCGAAGGAAGTCTTCCGATAGCATGGGTTTACCAATCTTATAGCCTTGTAGCTTATCACATCCGAGTTTTTTCAGCAATTCGATCTGGCTGTCTGTTTCGATACCCTCTGCCACACAGCGCATATTCAAATCGTGGCACAGGTCGATAAGATGTCTGATAACAAGTTGTTCGCGGTCGATGTGTTCAGCCTTGTCGATCAAACTTTTATCAATTTTTGCAACACTGATCTGCGGGAGGTAGAGCATTTCTAGGCAGGCAGCCTCGGTGCCAAGGTCATCAATCGCTAGCGAAATACCTCGTTGTTTCACTTCATCCAACAGGCTGCACAGGGATTCCAGCTGGATGTTTTGCGAAGATTCCGTGATCTCAAAGATAAGCTGCGCCGGGTCAGCACCGGTCTCGGAGAGAATTTGATCAATCCGCTCCAGAAAGTCTGGCTCCATCAGTGTGTTGCGTGAAAAGTTCACATTGAGTACAATATCTGGCCATACAGGTTTCCATTTTTGGATCAGTTCGCAGGCTTGTCGCAGCATTGTGAAGTCCACCATAGAGATCATGTGCTCGCACTCCATGATGCTGATGAATTCCACGGGTGTATGGATATTACCATGCGGATCAATCTTGCGGACGAGAACTTCTGCACCATAAACACGGTTATACTGGATGCTGTAAAGCGGCTGTAGATACGGGATAAAGGTGCTATCCCGAAACTCCTGCAATAGTGCGTCCAGATAGCCGGGGCGACTATCTTTTAATTCGGCATTTGCGGCATAGAACTTATTCTTTGCTGTCTGCATTGCTTTCTCTGCCTTGCGAACGGCAATACCCGTATCTTCTTCTTTTCCCCATACAAAACCAAACGATGCAATGTTTTTCTCGGCAAACAGCGCCGCCTCCAGTTTTTTTGCGGCGCTCATAAAAACCTTATAATCAACATCTGGCCAGATCATAACGAACTCATCGCCGCTGATGCGGTAGATATACTGCTGTTCGATGTGCTCGTTGAGAATAGTGCAAATCTTTTGGATCACTTTGTTGCCCATGTCATGACCGAGCGTATCGTTGATCCATTTCAGCCCATTGATGTCCAAAAATCCTACGCCTACCGGAAACTCCTTTCCGCGCAAATGATCCAACATCTCGTCATAGGCCAAGCGGTTGTTTAGACCGGTCAGCGGGTCCTGATAGCTTTTTTTCGTCAGTGCTTCTGTAAGCAGCCGCTTTTGCAGCTCGTTTGCAATGATATAAGTAAGCTGCGTTAACAACGTCAGCGCATCCATGTGGCTACGGGGATTATCGATTCCAAGAAAGCCGTGCAGTTTGCCATTTATAAAAATGGGAACGGCAATAAGACTCTTGATCCCCTGCGGATGCAGGCAATCATACTCAAGGCGGTGGGTAGGATCATCCTTGAGTGCATCAACATCTCCGATAAAGATGATGGTATTCTGTTCCTGGTCCTCAAAACTATCCACCCATCGTGCTACTACATCAACGGGCACTGTCTGCAGATTCTCAATCTGCGGAGAGATACCATCTCTGCAAATTTCGTAGGTATTCCGAGTAAGATTTTCCTTCCATTGAAATTCAAATATGTAGGTACGATCCGCATCGTAATATTCGAGGATAGTCGTCAGCCCAGAGTTGACCGCTGCTGTGAAGTCATCGTTCATGACAAGGTTTTCAATACAGTCAAGCAGCTTCTTTTCCACTGACAGATCGTTCCGTGCGCTATCCAGTTCTGTGGTCTGATTCAAGTTTTTGTGAATATCCATATCTGCAATTTCCTTTGTCTATCTCTGTATCAATCAGTAAATCTTTCTTTGCGCGGAATATATGGTATCATTCTGAGAACCTTCTCCAAGCGCTCCACCAGTGGTCAAGCGCTTGGAGAAGGCTGGGGCAAATGCCCCAGCTTTCCGTGAAAAATAGGAATCGTTCGCAACATCCTTAACTCTGGCTGTGTCTTGAACGGGGAAAAACAACTCTACTCTCACTATGCCGCAAGCATGGTGAATGTATAGATATTTGCCGTCTTGGAGCAGCAGAGGGGATGTTGTCATTCTTTGAGAGCCACTGCTCCGAAAATTCCTTGTTGTATTACTGATACTGCTTCCAGTCGGGGACGCTTGTCAGCTTCGTCCAGCTTTCGCCGACTTCGCCCTGACGGTTGAAGTCATGGCTGTTCGTGGCCTCCTGCACGGCGAGATAGTGCCAGTCGGACGGCTTGTTGTCCGGCCACGTTACCATGCTGTCCAGCAGGTCGCTTTTGCTCTGCGGCATACGGCAGAGCACGCGGTTGATCATCGTCATAGCCTCAGCGCGGGTGATGCGGGCGTCGGGGCGGAACGTGCCGTCCGGATAGCCCGAAATCCAGCCGAACGCCGCCGCTCTCTCGATCTCGTTTTCCGCCCAGTGACCGGAAATGTCGGAGAAGCTGCCGCTGTTCTCGACCGTTCTGGTGCTAAAGCGCGCACAGATCGCCGCAAACTCCGCACGGGTGATCGAGGCATCGGGGTCAAAGCTGTCCGCACGGCGGCCCTTGACGATACCGAGCTTCGCCATCGTGGAAACCGCCTTGTTGTGCCACTGGCCGTCCGAAACATCGAAAAAATCGTTATCGGCGGTCAGATTTCCGTCGCGAATGTCCGCTTTGAGCAGTCTAAAGAAGATCGTTGCTGTTTCCGCGCGGCTGATATTGCCCTCCGGGTGCACCTTTCCGTCCGGATAGCCAATGACGTAGGCAAAATGGTCATCGCCGTTGAGCTTGTCCGGTACGCCGGTCGCCTCCCAGCCTGCATAGACCGTCTTGTCGCTGTTCATCGTCACGCTTGTGATCTTCTGCGTCAGCGCCTTATCCGCATACCAGCCGTTAAAGGTATAACTCTCGCGGGTCGGGGTCTTGTCAAGCGTCACCTTCGTGCCGGAAGAATAGCGCTCATCCTTGTAAGCTGTGCCGCCGTTCGACTCATAGTGCAGCGTATAGCGGGTCGAATGATGGGAGGAGGAGCTGTTTCGGGTGTTGGTAAAGGTCGCCGCTGCGGTGTCATCCTTGATGATACTGCCGCTGGCGTTGACAGACGTTGTGGTGTAGCCGTCCTTATCTGCCTCCGCCTCGGTTACGGTATAGGTGATTCCTGCAGGCAGGCCGACAGCAGTCTTGCTCTCACCGTGCTTCAGAACGAAGGTTGCGACTCCATCGGCAAAAGTCATTTCACCAAATGTGCCGTTGATGCCGGTATCGCCGAGCGTCACGGTAAAGTTGAACGCCTTGGAGGTATCTCCGTTGTTTCCGGCTACGGTCTTGGCAACGGAGAGATTGCCGTGCTCCGCCTTCCAGCGACCGTAAAGAACCGTATCCGTATTCAGAACCGTACCGTTCACATACGGCACTGTACATGTGGTATCCGTGTACCAGCCATCAAAGGTATATCCCTGGTGGGAATTCTGCTGTGCTTTCGCCGTATATGCTCTGCCGGTACGGATATAATCATTCGCAGGGGGTGTTACATCGTTGGGGTTATCCGTGCTGACCCACTGATACTGGATTTTAACAGCCGGTACGAAGGTCATCCAGTCGGTCTTTCCTGCCGCCTTGCTCTGTCCAATGGCCAGACCCTCCGGCATTTTCCAGCTCGGGACGAAAATACCGTCCGCATCGGCCGTCGCCGCCGCAGTTTCACCGCCTGCGTCCGTCGTATAACGAACAAGCTGCGTACCGATTTCGGTATTCTCTACCGTGCGATCCTCGCTGTGGATCTGAATCGGTTTTGCGGTACTTGCGCCCGTATACGGGGAAATCACATTGATATAACGGCCTTCCTTGGAAATAGAGTCGCCCGCTGTCAGATAGACATCGTTATTCGTGCTGATTTCAGCATTATTTCCCAGATTGAAGGCGGTTCCTACATAAACACCGTCACCTCTGGTCGAAAGCCGTGCTTCCTCAGTCAGAGAATTGTTATTATCCTTGATGACACCGCCTGTCATGGTATAGGTGCCGCTGTAAATGCCGCCGCCTACTTTTGCAACATTATTTTCAATAGAGCCGCCGGTCTGCTTAACAGCAGAGCCTTCGCGCAAGCATACACCGCCGCCACCCCGAAGGGCCTTGTTTTCGGAAATCGTACCGCCGGAAATCGTTACATTCGTTGCTTGATACAGAAAGACACCGCCGCCGAATTGATACGCGCTATTTCCCGTTAGCGTGCCGTCCTTGATATTCAGCTCAGTTACGCCGAAGAATGCTGCGACTGCGCCGCCGCTTCCCTTTGTAACCTTATTGCCGGAAATTTCGCCGTTGTTAATATTGATGGTAATTTTCTTACTGTACTGCGGGAAGGTGAGAACACCTCCACCGTAATCAAGCGCGGTGTTGTCACAAATGCTGCCGCCGTTCATTTCAAAAGAGGCTGGGGTAGCTGTAAACAATGTATCGCCGCCGCTTGCGTTGGCGTAGTCCGCAACATAAACACCGGCGCCGTAACTGCCCTGACCGGATGTCTTGTAGGTGCTGTTGTTGGAGATCGTGCCGCCGTTCATGACCATCGTTGAGCCGATGATCGCGACACCGCCGCCACCGTTTGCCGTATTGCCGCTGATTTCGCCGCCGTTCATGGTAAAGGTGCTGCCGTTGCCAATCAGAATGCCGCCGCCCAATTCGTAGTTGCGGTTTGTATTGTTACGAATGATTGCGCCGTCTTCCATCGTTATGTTGACGCGGTTATTCGCCAAAATACCGGAACCAAACTGAGCCGCCTTATTGTTTTGTAAAATAGCACCGCTGTTCAGCACGATAGTGCCGCCGTTCGCCGCCTTGATGATCGAGTCGGTTTCCGCAGCATGTGTTGCATCCACAGTACACTCTGCGCCATCAATCACAATGTTACTCAGTGTCAGCGAGGCAGACGCATCGGCGAGTTCGATCATATAGCCGCCGAGCCCATAGCGGTGCAGTGTCTTTCCGCCAAGGTCCCAAGTTTCCGTCCCTGTGACCCTATAAAAACTTGAAAGGCAAATATCATTGATATTCTTTTCATTTGCAAGCTCTTTTGCCTTTTCAATCGTCTGTACAGCAGTCGTTTTGCTCAGTCCGTCATTATCATCTGCGCCATGCTGCTGGTCGAGATAAATGGCGGTTTCCGGGGTGGTCGAGTCACCTGTCTCCGTGCTCTCTCCGTCTGCCGCAAAAGCAGCAGTCGGAAGCATGGTCATGAGCATTATAACCGTCAAAATACTTGCAATAATTCTTTTATTCATAATGTCCTTATCTAATATCGCTATTGTATGTCGTTTTAACTTTTTACTGATACTGCTTCCAGTCGGGGACGCTCGTCAGCTTCGTCCAGCTTTCGCCGACCTCGCCCTGACGGTTGAAGTCATGGCTGTTCGTGGCCTCCTGCACAGCGAGGTAGTGCCAGTCGGACGGCTTGTTGTCCGGCCACGTTACCATGCTGTTTAGCAGATCGCTTTCGCTCTGCGGCATACGGCAGAGTACGCGGTTGATCATGGTCATAGCCTCAGCGCGTGTGATGCGGGCATCGGGATGGAATGTGCCGTCCGGATAGCCCGAAATCCAGCCGAACGCAGCCGCTCTCTCGATCTCGTTTTCCGCCCAGTGACCGGAAATGTCGGAGAAGCTGCCGCTGTTCTCGACCGGTTTGGTGTTGAAGCGCGCGCAGATTGCCGCAAACTCCGCACGAGTGATCGAGGCATCTGGGTCAAAGCTGTCCGCACGGCGGCCCTTGACGATACCGAGCTTTGCCATCGTGGAAATCGCCTTGTTGTGCCACTGGCCATTCGTTACATCAGCAAATATATTTTCAGTGGTCAAGTTGCCATCACGCACTTCCTTCTTGAGCAGGCGGAAGAAAATCGTTGCAACTTCGGCGCGGCTGATGTTCGCGTTCGGACGGACAGTGCCATCGGAGTAACCGACTACATAGGCGTAGTGGTCATCGCCGTTGAGCATATCCGGCACAGTGGATGCCTTCCAGCCAGCATAGACGGTCTTGTCGCTGGTCATCTTGATGCTGCTGATCTTTTGAGTCAGTTCCTTATCCGCATACCAGCCGGTAAAGGTATAGCTCTCGCGTGTCGGGGTCTTATCAAGCGTCACCTTCGTGCCGGAAGAATAGCGCTCATCCTTGTAAGCCGTACCGCCGTTGGATTCGTAGTGCAGGGTGTACTTAGTAGAGCTACCGGACGAACCACCAGAGGAACTGTTGTGATTACTTTTCCACTGCGCGGTAAAGGTTAATACATTATTTTCTTGTGTCTTTTGCCAACCTACAAATGTATAACCATCACGTGTTGCATCAGGGATGGTTATCGATTTTGTAACCGTCAGCGTTTGTTGCTCGCTATTCTTGCTGTTATCCCAAACCGAATCAGGCCAATTCAGCGCACCTTCATTAGGATCTACAACAATATCTGTACCATAAGCGAGTTGATCAGTAGCTTCTTGACTTGTACTGCTATTCTTGTAAGTTACTTCAACATTAGGTAAAATTCGTTCGGTTACATAGGTTAACCATTGCTGATGGCCTGATTTCTGACTATGTCCAATCAGCAATCCGTCCTGCATATACTGACTTGGTACAAAAAGCATACTACCATCAGCATTCAACGCTGCATTCTCACCACCTGCATCGTCGGTATAGATAACAAGTGGCGTACCATCTGTAGCCGGCTCAGATTTTTGATCTTCTACACTTACATCCTGACTGGTGATATTGATTGGATTCGACTTCGTGGCACCTGTAAACGGAGCTGTAATCGTAATATAGGCACTCGGAATGTTATTCGCTGCATCAGCACCCTCCAACGCAACATCATTATTCTGGTCAATAACGACCTTGTCCTGAATCTCAAAAGTCGTACCACCAGATACATAAACACCATTGCCAGAGTTTGCAGTATTATTAGTAATTTGGGTATCACCGTCTACATGAACTGTTCCTTTTGCGAGGCAGATACCACCGCCGCAGCCATCAACAGCATCTGCTTTATTGCCGGTTACATTGCCACTATGAATCGTCGCTGTACCATAATTTATAATACCGCCGCCATGTGCAGATGCAATATTACCACTAATATCGGTACCATTGAGCACTACATTGCCTTCATCATTAGCAATACCGGCACCGCAACCATTATATGAAGAATACCGACTGTACGCATCTTTTTTTACAGCGGCATTATTTTGAATTGTAGTGCCATTTAATGTAATAGTATGCTGATCATCATCCGTATAGATACCACCTCCACATACGGCAGAGTTATTGGAGATGTTGATGGTATCATCCATTGTTGCATTTGTACCGGTAATATACATACCGCCGCCAATAAACGAACCTGTGTTACCGGTAATATTCACATCAGACATAGAAAGCGTGCAGTCTTCAATATAAAGGCCGGCACCTTGCCACCATACAACATATCCACGGTTGCTGTCTGGTTCTTTTGTAGTAGGATTGTATCCATCACCACGACAAATATTATCGGTGATATTCACACTTTTCAAGGTTAAATTCGTATCTTCAGCTAAGATGCCCACACCACGCATGGCCATATTTTTGCTAAAGGTTGAGTCAGAAATCTTGATCGTGCCCCCGCGTAGCCACACCGGACCTACACTATTAGCTGCACCATTTTCTTCGGCAGAACCGCAACCTTCAATTTTGCAGTTGGTCATGGTAACATCCGAGTTAGTACCTTCAATCTGAATCACACCGCCAATACTATTACTATTGCCCCAATATGTTGTATTGGCAACGGCGCATTCGTTCATGCTGACTTTTGAGTTTTTTGCATAAATTAGTACGCCATTATCGCCTATACAATTTGACATAGTAACATTTTGCATTGCTATAGTTGCATTAACTGCATAGATTGCACCATATCCACTACCTGCAAGAGTATAGCCAAACTTAAAATCACGAAACGACACATTAGAGAGATTCAGCGTGGTTCCACTATCAGCTTCAATCAACCCTCTGCTCTTTTTTCTTTCTGTGGAATCCAGTAATGTAATACCATTATCTGTTCCGCTAATGCTTAAGGAGGCATTGTTGGTTAACTTAAAAATCGGATTAGTAGAGTTTGCCTCAGATTGAAGCGTTCTGGTAATAGAGATGTCGCCTGCGGTCGCAGAAAGCACTACTACTTTACCATCTATATCCAACTCTGAATCAGCAGTCAAGGGTGCAGTAATATCCGCACGGAGATATTCATCGTCAGTAAGAGCAGCAACAGATGCTTTCAAATCAGCCCAATTTGATACACTTACCGTTTTCTCAGTGAGCGCAGCAACATCATCTGCTGCCAGTGCAGCCGTTGGCCATAGTCCAAGAATCAGACTAAATGTCAACAACCACGATAACACTTTTCTTTTCACATCTAATCCCCGCTTTTCTACAAATTTATTAAGTATCATTTCTGATACCGCGTCCAGTCGGGGACGCTCGTCAGCTTCGTCCAGCTTTCGCCGACCTCGCCCTGACGGTCGAAGTCATGGCTGTTCGTGGCCTCCTGTACGGCGAGATAGTGCCAGTCGGACGGCTTGTTGTCCGGCCACGTTACCATGCTGTCCAGCAGGTCGCTTTCGCTCTGCGGCATACGGCAGAGCACGCGGTTGATCATCGTCATAGCCTCAGCGCGGGTGATGCGGGCGTCGGGGTGGAATGTGCCGTCCGGATAGCCCGAAATCCAGCCGAACGCCGCCGCTCTCTCGATCTCGTTTTCCGCCCAGTGACCGGAAATGTCGGAGAAGCTGCCGTTGTTCTCGACCGGTTTGGTGTTGAAGCGCGCACAGATTGCCGCAAATTCCGCACGAGTGATCGAGGCATCGGGGTCAAAGCTGTCCGCACGGCGGCCCTTGACGATACCGAGCTTTGCCATCGTGGAAATCGCCTTGTTGTGCCACTGGCCATTCGTTACATCAGCAAATATATTTTCAGTGGTCAAGTTGCCATCACGCACTTCCTCCTTGAGCAGGCGGAAGAAAATCGTTGCAACTTCGGCGCGGCTGATGTTCGCGTTCGGACGGACAGTGCCATCGGAGTAACCGACTACATAGGCGTAGTGGTCATCGCCGTTGAGCATATCCGGCACAGTGGATGCCTTCCAGCCAGCATAGACGGTCTTGTCGCTGGTCATCTTGATGCTGCTGATCTTTTGAGTCAGTTCCTTATCCGCATACCAGCCGGTGAAGGTATAACTCTCGCGGGTCGGGGTCTTATCGAGCGTCACTTTCGTGCCGGAAGAATAGCGCTCATCCTTGTAAGCCGTGCCGCCGTTCGACTCATAGTGCAGCGTATAGCGGGTCGAATGATGGGATGAGGAACTGTTCTTTGCCCACTGTGCGGTATAAACGGCATTGTTCGTTACCGTTGCGGCTACGGACGGCTCCCAGCCGGTAAAGGTATATCCACTGCGGGTCGGCGTTCCGCCGGTGAAAGCCGGGGTGGGTGTTCCACGGCGCAGGTCGCTGGTCACCTCATCCGCAAAGCTGGCGCCGCCGATACCGTCTGTGTAGGTAACAGAATACTTTTGGATCGCTCCGTACAGAACAAGGCTCTTCGCCTGAGAAGAAGTTCCCGTTTTTGCCGTATAATCAGTATCTGTAATAATTTCCTTATGGTTGTGTGTAAAATGCGACAGATACGGCTCGGCATCTGCTACGCTATAGGTTTCTGTGCCATAAGTAATCGCACCGGGGGCAACAACTACTCTGCCGTCCAAGGATTCACTATCAAAAGAAGTCAACTCGTAATCGTTCATCGTATCCGATGCGCCGACCAAAGCTACAAAACGGTTGGTGGAAATTCCTCCGCTTGTATCAAAGCGGCAGCCGATACGAATATCGCCGCTGATGTTGGCTTTTGTGCCGTCAAGATAGAGGCTGCCATCCTGATAAACTGCGTTTCCGTAATAGCTTCGCTCCGAAGCATCATCATAGTGGGGGTATCCCTCAGTTGCCTTATTATTCTGAATGGTACCGCCCAGCAGATAAGCAGCGGCATTGGGATTTGCACCGCTGTTGCCGGAACGGATTGACAGACCTCCGCCATAACCGGCTTCATTCTCTCGGATGCTGCCTCCGGTCATAAACATCTGGTCGCCATGGGCAGAGAGATACACACCGCCACCGGCAGAGTTTGCTTTGTTGCCGGAAATCATGCCGCCGCTCATTGTAAGCGTGTCGGTATAATTCTGCGCATTATTGCCGAACAGGCAGATAGCGCCGCCATAGTTGCGGGCGATATTGTCCTTGATCTGAGCATTGCCAGACAACTGAATGCTGGTATTGCCATGCCAATAATTGTCGGCTGCATACGCCGAGACGGCACCACCGTAACCTGCCTTGTTGTTGGAGATCGTACCGCCAGACATGACAAATGTGTTCGTCAGGTTTCCTGTATTGGGTGTACCGATAATAGAAATCGCACCGCCAAAGGCGCTGACATCGCTGGTAGCCGCATTTCCACTGATCGTACCTCCACGCATGGTCAGTTTGGCAGGAGCGTCATAAGATGTAGCATAGTCTGCTCGGCAAGCGCGGATCATAATTGCGCCGCCGTGTGCGCTGGCGGAACGATCAACGCCGTTGATCTCGTAAATGTCACCAACGGCAGTATTGTTGCTGATCTCGCCACCGTTGATCGCCATTTCGCCACTGAGATAGACAGCACCACCCCATTCGGCAGAACAGCCGGTGATACTGGAACCATCCTCCATCGTCAGTTTGGCGCCGTTATCTACAACGATGCCGCCACCGCAGTCGCTGGTACCAGTCGTTTCATCCTGATTGATTGCTCGGCCATTGCGAACAGTCGCACCATCTGCAAGGATAAGCTGACTGCCAGGGCAAACACGCAGGCAGCGAATATCCTGGGCTTCTGCATCTACCGTCAGATTTCGCAGCGTAATATTCGTCTGTGTGCTTGTACCACTTTCGGCACCGATTTCAATCATATAGAGGTTATTGGTTGTGACACCATCCCAACTATATTTGATCGTAGGTGCAGCTTCTCCGGCATTACCCACCAGCGTGATTGACTTATCACCTGACAAGACGGTTTCACTCGGCAAAACTATGTCTGAAAGCAGGCAGATGGTATCTCCGTCAGCTGCCTTCGTAAATGCTGCACCAATTGTTTTTAGGGGTGCGCTCTCATCGCCGGCGGCTGAATCATCGCCGTTTTCGGATACATAGATAACTGTACCGCTGCTTGTACCGCTGCTTGTTCCGGGAGCCGCAGCAGCCAGCGCAGCAGTCGGAAGCATGGTCATGAGCAGACTTACTGTCAACAGCCATGACAATAATTTCGTTTTCACATCAAATGCTCCTTTACATATAGTAATACCTGCCAAGGCAATATCCTGACAGGTTTCTAATCTTGCGCGGCAGTTCTTTCGTCCGCCGCATTGATGCTGTGCTGTCCTCCTTCCGTGCAATGGCAGTTACAAGATGTCAAAAGGTGTACTTTTTGGCAGCTCAACTGCTTATATTTTTTCTCTATTATAGCACTGTTGCATAGGAATTACTACCATTAAATAATATCTTACCCAATATAAACCTCAACTAACAAAAAAGTACACATTCTTGTAAAAAATACATTTCTTACGATAACTTGGCGTTTTGATAGATTTTTGCTCGATAACGAAATGTAGAGATCGGCATCCCACATTCTTTAGCTGCTGCGGTCCCGGTAATTTCACCGTGTTTCCAGCGTTGATAGACGGTGCGGAAATTAGGTGGCAATGGTTTTGGCACTCTTCCAAACCGTACACCTCTCGCTTTTGCAGCCGCGATACCTTCCGCTTGCCGCTGGCGGATATTAATACGTTCGTTTTCCGCAACAAAGGACAACACTTGTAATACGATATCGCTGAGGAAGGTTCCCATCAGATCCTTTCCTCGCCGGGTGTCTAGCAGTGGCATATCCAGCACGACAATATCAACGGCTTTCTCTTTCGTCAGAATACGCCATTGCTCCTGAATTTCGTTATAATTGCGTCCAAGTCGGTCAATGCTCTTGATGTAAAGCAAATCGTCTTTTTTCAGTCGCTTTATCAGTTTTTTGTAGCGCGGTCGTTCAAAATCCTTGCCGGATTGTTTATCAATAAAAATATTCTTTCTCGGCACTTGTAATTCGTTCATTGCGATAAGTTGCCTATCCTCATTTTGTTCCCGCGTGGAAACACGGACATATGCGTAGATTTCTGCGATGATTAACACTCCTTTTAACAGTTGATGTCACACTTGAAAATCAGAGAATCCTGGCAACTTTAGTATAACAGATGTTTCTGCGTCACAAATTGTTGACGAATCAGAGTAGTAAACCTCTTAAATGAGTAAATCCCGGTACGGTAGTTGCACCGTACCGGGATCTTTGTACTTTTTGATTAAAAACAATCCGGCCTGCCAATGCTCACAAATCCCTGCAAGCCTGTCAGCACCACATTATTCTGCGAGCTGGCGCAGTGGATGATAAGCGGATCGCCGTTGCTGTTCTTGCCGACGAACACGCCTACATGAGTATCGCCGGGGTAAAACACCAGATCACCCGGCTGTGCTTCGCTCCATGAGATGGGTTTGCAGTGGTCATGCTGGCTGGCTGCGCCGCCGCCGTGCCCAATCACATAGCTCAGCGAATTGTTGAATACCCAATCGACAAAACCGGAACAGTCCAGTCCATACGGGCGAACGGTTCCGGTCGTTCTGCTTCCGGCGGCAGTGACACGAGTTGGCGTTCCCCAACGGGCATCCCAGCCGATTGTGCTGCTTTTGCCGCCCCAAAAGTAATTCACTTTGCCGAGAAGTGAATATGCTTTTTCTACCACAGCACGCCGTCGCTCGGAAATGTCCTTGGGCATGGCGGCAAGCATGGCGCGGATCTGCGCTTCATCCAGCGTGACCTCGCCGCCGTAGGTGCCCACTAATTCTGCCAGCATTTGCGCGTACTCCGGTTTTAGCACTTCCTCCAAGGCTTCACGCTGGCTCTTAGTGAAGTTATAAAAATCCGGCATATCGGTTGCTTTTTTACTGGTGATGGTGATATGCAGGATGTTTTCTGTGCTATCTTTATGCTCAATGGTCTGCACATAGTAGCTGATGGTATTCATATCCCAGAACACCGTGCGGATAAGGTCGATACGCTCCTCGTCTATCGTCACGACATCGGTGGCATCGGCGTCCGCACCGGCGGTTTTGACCGCAAACACAGCAATGACATCCGTCCAGTTGCGGATGGTCAGGTCACTGCCGCCGTCCGGCTCCCGGTGGATCACCACGCTATCGGTCGGGTTCTCAACCTGTATCCGGCTGATTTCGGCGGCGAACTCGCTGTTGATGCGCGCTACCGCCTGCGGAACAGACTGTGCGTCGCTGTCGTTGCCCGACCAGAATACACCGAAGGGTGTCCCGATGACCGCCGCCGCACCGCCGATGAGCAGAATCAGAGCGATAAGCGCCCCGGCACCGCCCAGAAGTCCCACCGCCGCCCGCGCCACAGCTTGTCCGACGCGAATGACTGCATTTTTAAGCCATACAAAGCCTTTTGCGGCGCGTTTTGCCGTCTGTGCGGTCTTTTGTGCGGTTTCCTGCACGAACTGCTGCTGCATTTTCTCTTTTGTTTTCGTTGCGACCTGTGCCTGCGCTTTCGCCGCCGCCTGCTGACGCATGGACTGCGCTTGCCGCCCTGTGAACATCGGTTCACGGAGCGGCTTTTTCTCTTTCGGCGCTGTGGCGGATGATTTTCGTTGTTTTGGAGTACGATGCTGTCCGGTATACTTTGGTGTATCGCCATTGAGGGATGGTAATTCTACCTGCTGCTCCAGCGTTGCAATATCCGTCTGCACCTGTGCGGCTTCATGCTTTTCCATGATATCCGCAGTTTCTCGACAGCGTTCGGTCTGCTTCTTGGCCTGTGCCTGCCGGAATCTCTGCTTAGCATGGGTGACTTGCGGCGGTTCGGTTTGTACCGTTGCAGAGGGTGAAGCGCTGTTGTCTTTCGGCTCGGCGGCGCTGAACTTGCGGTCGAATTGCTTTTGCGCCAGCGCCTTGCCGGAGCGGAACGCCGTGCGGCTGCTGATCTCCGCCGCACGCTGTTCCTTGGTCTGAAACCGTTCCACCGGCTCTTGATAAGGTGAAGTCTGTTCTTCCTCCGGCGTATCATTCTTGTTCTTGAACTGCCGCCGAACAGCCTGTTTTGGCAGAAAGGCGGTGGTCTGCCGGGTCTGAATATCCCGGTTTTTCGGGCGTGTTCGTATCTCTTTCACAACAAGTCACCCGGCTTTGTCGTCATAAGGCGGTACAGCGCCGTGTTGCGTGGGAACTGGTTGATGAACGGCACTTTTGCGCCGCCGACTTTGATAAGGCCATGTCCCGACTCCGCATTACTGATATAGGAAAGCTGTTCTTCCGAAATGCGGAGCATTTTTACAAGCTCCTGCTGATCGGTGGGAGCCTGCGACAGCATGAGCAGGAACTCGGAGTTTGCCAGCATATTCTTTGCTGTGGGAGAACGCAGACAGTCGGTAACATTCTGTGTAATGCCGGTCGCGGCGGCGTTTTTCTTGCGGAAACGCTTCCAGCTTTCTTCGAGGAAGTTGCTGCTGTACTCATTGGCGAAGAACAGATAAATCTCATCAATGTAGATCCATGTGCGCCGTCCGCGCTTGTGGTTTTCAATGACACGGTTCAGAATCGCGTCCAGCATGACCAGCATACCCACGGTTTTTAGCTGACTGCCGAGGTCAAAAATATCGAACAGCATAATGCGGTTGCTCATATCCACATTGGTCTGATAGGCGAATACATCCAGTGTGCCATCTACGAACAATTCCAGTGCCAGCGCGATGGACTGGGCCTGCGGCTCCGGCTGGCGCAGCAGTTCCTCACGGAAGTCTTTCAGTGTAGGCGGATTGCGGTAATCTTTGATATACTCACGGTACACATTGCCTACGCACCGCCCGATGATAGAACGCTCTTTCGCGCCCACCGGCTCCGGCTTCATCAACTGCTCGCACAGGGACATGACAAACTGGCTTTTCAAAATCAGGGGATCGTCCGCTTTGCCTTCTTCCTCGCCGTAACCGCTGGTCATATCCATCGCGTTGATGTGGTTGGGACTGCCTGCTGAAATCTGCACGATTTCGCCGCCCAATGCCCGCACCAGCGGCGCATACTCGCGTTCCGGGTCAACGATGATAATATCATCGTCGGTAGAAAGCGCGATAGAGGTGATCTCCTCCTTGGCCGCAAAGGACTTGCCCGAACCGGACACGCCCAGAATGAAGCCGTTGCTGTTCAAAAGCTGTCGGCGGTCGCAGACGATCAGATTGCGGCTGGTGGCGTTCACACCGTAGTACACGCCACCGCGGTGTCGAATCTCCTGCGAGGAAAACGGCACCAGACCGGCGGCGCTCTCGGTGGTCAGTGTCCGCAAGGTGTCAATTCGCCGCAGACCGTAAGGCAAAACGGTGTTCAGCGCATCCTCCTGCTGGTAGGTCAGCACGCTCATTTCACAGTTCTTGCCGCCTGCAATGCTGCGGATGGTGTCGGTGTCAGCGTCAAGCTGTGCTTTGCTGTCCGCCACATGAACGAGGGTCATCACGCACAGAGTCATGCGCTGGTCGCGCATGGTCAGATCGTCCAGCATGGAACGCATCGTGTCCCGTGCATCGGTAAGCTGCATGGGCGGAATGGCGGAGAAATTGTTGTTCTGATTCTGCTTGTTCTGCCAACGGGTAATATCCGTTTCCACCGCAAGGGACTGGTTCTGTATCTCTTTCAGCGCCTTATCCGTGGGAATAGGCTGGATGTCGATGGACCAAATCAGATTGCGGTTGAGTTCGGTCAGTTCTTTTACAAAGCTGTCCTCCAAATAGGCCGGATAATCCTTGAGGAACAGTACGCGGCCCACTTTGCTGTCCGAAAGTTCAAAATAGTTAGAGTGAAACTGGATACTGTCCGGACAGATGGAGTCCTTGAACGAGTGTCCGCGCTTGGCCACAGTATCGAAATCAAAGCGGAACGAATCCTCCTCACCAATACGGAAAAAGTCATGCAGGATACCCAGCCGTTCCTTGTTGTCCAGTTCGTACAGCTTGGAGTTCAGCTTTTTCATGTTGGCGGACAGGTCGCTGCCCACACGGGCAAAGAAGCTGCGCGCCTCCTCAATGCTGCGGCGCTCCACGGAAACCGTGATGTACCGCTCCTGCACAATGCCGTTGCCCTCTGCGGCTTTGTCGAGCAGCATACGATTGTATTCCTTGCGGTAATCGTCGCGCCCGTCCTGCTTGGACGGCATGAGCATTTCTTTCTGAAATTCCAGCGGATTCAGCCGCTTGTTGATGATAGAGATTTTCGTGATCGCGTCCGTCGGCAACGCCTTTTCCAGCGCACAATACTGGATGAGCATTTCCTTTTTATCTTCCTCGTCCGCCACAGCATAGTTGATGTCGGTGAAGCGCCAGCAACGGCTGAATTTGCCGTCCACCTCCCAGATACCATCCCGGTGGATGCGGCGAATGGGAATGGACTGCTGGGCCGTTTTCGGCAGACGTACAGAAGCACGCTCTTTCTTTCGTCCGAATTTCTTCACTTGCGTTTCCTCGCTTTCTTTTCTGGAATGTGCAGAAGTTGGTCATACAGGTTTTCGCTCTTATACAGCCGCCGTCCGGCACACAGGATGTGGGTCTTGAACATCGCCCAAAGCAGCCGCTCAAAGGAAAGACCGTTGTATTTGAAAAATCCAGCGACCGCCAGCGGCGCGGCACAGAGCATACACAGCCAGCTTGCGTTTTCCTTTCCGATGGGGTCTTTGAGCAAAAAATAAGCTCCCACGGCAACTGCAACAGCGCCGAGGGAGCAGCCGAACTGCCGTGCAGACAGTCCGAAAAAGATGGATTCGTGATAATTTCGCACTTCACGATTGATACGGATTTCCATAGTCACCTCCAAGAAAAAGAGGAGTGCGTTTGCACTCCTCACAGGGTTTATTCGATTTGATGGTCACGGATTTTGCGGTAAAAGGTCACGAGCCAGCTTAGTGCCGTTACACCGAGAATGGCGAACAGGATACCATCCGCCAGCGACGTGTGGTGTGCCGCCCAGTCCAGCCAGACGGTGTTGCCGAGGATCACATAAACCAGCGCAGGCCCCAGCCTCAGCTTGATGAGCAGCTTGAACCACAACGGGAGCAGCAGAAAAAATAAGATGGGGAAAATAATTTGTCTGAACATGGTCAGCACCTCCTTGATGGTACCAGTGTAACGCAGTCTGGGGTTTTGTGCAAAAAATCAGCTTTGCTGTTCTGATAAAATCATAGTAAAACTTCTGTCCGAAAAAACGGACAATTTACAGTGCCATCATCTCTTTCACAATGCGGTCTGCGCCCTTTACCAGCCCTACGAGCACCAGCATATTGAAGATGGTTTCCGCCAGATAGCTCCACACCATCGTCACCGCCGAAGCGTCCGGGTCTGCGATACCCGGTGCGCCGCCGCCGGTAAAGGCGGCAAATATCATGCAGGCCAGTACAATGACTGCGCCCTCCATGCACACGCCGAGGTAACTTTTGATAAAGGTGCGTCCGGTATTCGAGGTCACATCGCCTGCAAAGGTGGACAGTGGGATAGGCGCAAGCGCCGTGTACATATAGAGCCGAAAGAAACGGCTGTACACGGTCATTATCATCACGAAAGACAGTGCCGTGATGAACACGCTGCCTAAAATCGTCACCAGCCACAGCGGGATACTCGCCAGAAAGCCTACCTCGTCAATGGCAGTCTTGATTTCCTCTGGGAGCGTCACAGACGCGCCTGTGAGATTGCCGAGATTGCCCGCTACCGCACTGACGATACCGCCGCAGATGGTAAACAGCGTGGTCATGATGTCCATGCCATAGGTCACGGCGGTTTTTGCTGCGACAAAGCGTATAAAGTATCGTAGCGCCTGTTCGGGTCTACAGAAGTCCTGAAAATTTGCCGTGCTGCGGAAAATACTGACGGCGAAAAACAGAATGAGCAGCCCGTAGCCGATAGCCTGTAATGCGGTGTTGATGTTCTGGCATATCGCCCAAATTGCACCGTTCTTGAAGTGCTGCGGCGTTTCGCTCACCAGCGACCATATCTCGGTCAGCTTGGAGTTCCATGTGGCAAATGCGCCCTCCAGATTTTCTACGATCCAGTTGTCGTCCAAGTTATCACCTCCAGAAAACAGCCGCCTGTTCCATGAAAAAACAGGCGGCTGTCACTATTTATATCGTTTACTTCAAGATCAGATCCAGAATTTCTTTCGCAAATGCAATCACCAGACCGCCGAAGAAAGTCAGAAAGCCGGTGCTGCGCTGAGAGGGGTCATGGGACTGCAAGCTCAGACCGATCTGCACCACACCCCAGCCCAGCAGGATCACGCCGATGGCTTTGATTGCGGAAAAGACAAAGGTGGACAGGTTGTTGATGGCGGTCAGCGGATCTTCACCTGCGGCGAAAGCGGGCGTACAGACGGCGTAGGCCAGCACGCAAGTCAGCACAGCGGCGAAGTAACGCCGTTTTGCCTTGCGCGTCCGGTCGATGGGGTTCAGAGTGGATTTCTTCTTCATGTTCAGTTTCCTCCAAGATTTCAAGATTTTCGATGTTGATCTCATGCGGCAGGTCATTCTGCTCATAGCTGGGAATGTCAAACTTCTTTTGATAGGGCGGCTTGCCGCCGTCAGCGGTCAAACGGTAGTTCGGATGCTTCTGAATAGGATATTTGTCGTCCATCACCGGGCGTTCACCGCGAATAAAGATAAGCGCCTTGCGGTTATCCAACATCCGCACCTCGTCCGGCATGAGCAGTTCGCGACCTGCGTTCTGATAATTGGTGCTGCTGGAGCCGCTGCGTCCCTTCGTCACGCCGCGCGTTCGGGTGTCGATGGTGGCCTTGCCCAGCAGCTTAGAAATGTATTCGTGGGTGCTGGCCTCGTTGCCGCCCAGATAGAGCAGTGTGTCGCAGTTGCCGGTCACATTCTCCCAGCTGTCCTTGAACAGCTTCTTGAGCTGCGCCATGTTCTGAATGACGATATTGATGGAGACATTTTCGCCGTTATTCCCGATGAGGATACCACTTTCAACTATCTTGTGGGTCTGATGTACTCGCAGGCGTTCCGCGAACTGTACCATGCCGCAGACAATAAATACGGCGGCAGACTGCCGGTTCCGGTGCGCGTGCTGATGGACGAGTTCGCCAATGTCGCACTGCCGGAGGACTTTGAGCGCGTGCTGGCAACCTGCCGCAGCCGTGAAATCTCGCTTGCGGTCGCCCAGTGTGCCGAGCGACAGGTCATCGCGGCTGGTCAGGTGCGCCATTTCTTCCGTGTTGAACGCCGCCAGTCGAGTGGATGCAGATACCAGAATGGATTTTGCGGTTTTCGGTCCGGCCTGCTTGAACACCTTCCAGTTCTTCACTGCGATGTGATCCTCGTCCACACGCTCTAAATCGTCGAACAGCAGATCCACCGGACTGCGGTAGCTTTCGTCCTCCTCACGAGCCTCGGCGTTGATGACCATGTACATCAGCGTGCCGAAGTTGCGCTCGCTTTCCGGTGCTTCGTGGAACAGGTACAAAATCAGCGCCGAAAGGAACGCTGTTTCCGCCTTGTCCCAGAACGGGTCAGAGGTTTGCGACTTCTGCGGTGTGGTGTTCTGGATCAGTGTGTTGATAAGCCGAAAGGCGTCAATATCCGTGTGCAGGTAGGCAAACGGGTTGTAGCAGTCGGACTGCTTCATGTCGATGAGGTTGAAAATCGTCACCTCGTAGCCCATCTTCTCCAGCAGACCGCCCACAGCGCGGTAGGTTTCGCCCTTTGGGTCACATACGATGTAGGAACATTCCGCCTGCATGAGATTAGGCTTGATGAAAAAGCGTGTCTTGCCTGCGCCGGAGCCGCCAATCACCAGAATGTTTGCGTTCACTTGATGCTGTGGCGGCAGTGCCCGGACATTCATGCTGATACGGATATGCTTGGAAATGAGCAGATAGCGGTCGTTCTTCTTGGTTCGGAAGTGGGCGCACACCTCTTTCGGACGCCCCCAGTAGGCAGAGCCGTGTTCCTCACCCGGTCGGCGGTTGCCTTTTTCGGAGTAGTACCACGCCACGGCAAAGCCATAGAACGCCAGCGCAATCAGCACAAATTTCTTTGTGTATGGCGTAATGTGGATGGAAAACGGGGCTTCCAATGCAGCGGAAAAGGCGTTCAGCCATTCAAACAGCCTAAGACCTTCACCACAGCACCCACCGCCCAGCAGTGCCAGCCAGACCACGAAAACGGCAAGCGCCGCCCAAAGCAGGACGGCGCTTCCGTTGGAATCGCGCTTCACGGCTTAGTAGCCGGTCTTAGGCAGAGTAGTAACACCCGGTTTGTAGACCGTTGTTACCCAGCGGTCTGTCGCCATGATCCACTGTCCGCCGTGCAGGCCGCCTACATCGGTGCGATTTGCAAACTGGTAACCGTTGTTCAGCCAGCTATTTGTCCAGCAGAGAATATAGGGTGCATCCACCTGTGCAAAGCCAGCCTTGACCGTGCCGAAAACAAACATGAAGTCGGTCACATACTCGTTGGAGGCCAGTCCCAGTGCCGCAGGCGAAGCGTCCAGCGAATAGTTCTTCATAGTGGATAGGTTGTCCGCCAGCGTGCGGTAGTCATGCAGATTGGTCTTGTAGACCACCTTATAACTGAGTTTCTGGTTCCATGTGCCGGTAATGATCTTGGTCAGACGCACCGCCGAAGTCGGCAGTGTGTCGCGCCAGTAGAAGCTGTTCAGCGGTACGGTGGAGTTGTTGGCGATGTTCTTGAAGTCGTAGCGGATGGTCTGGGACGGCGTGACCTGCTTGTAGCCGCGCTTGGTCACGGAAACATTAGTGTACACGCTCTGGTTCAGTACCTCCACGCGCACGATCTGGCCGGAGAATTCAATCTCCACCTCGATGGGCTGTGTGGTGGCGCTGTAAAATACCGGTGCTTTGGTTTCGCGGATGGTATAGCGTCCCAAAGGCAGGGTATCTGATTTCGCAACACCATTCTTATCAGTAACAACGGTATTTACCAAATCACCAGCACGATTATAAATTTCAAAGGTTGCACCGGGCAAAAAAGTTCCGGCCGCAAGCGCATTGAATGGGTTATCGTCTGCGGATTTCTTGGTGATTTGGATTTGTCCCATCGTGGGCGTGTTCTTCCATGTAATCGTAGAAGTCGCGCCATATTCCACATAAAAGGTGCGAACTGTGGTATCCAGCACATAACCGTCCGCCGCCTGGATTTCCCGCACCAGGTACTTTCCGTCCGTCAGCGTCTTGTCGATATAGACATAGCCGTTCTGGTCGGAGGTGCACTGGCCGATGGGGTTGCCCTTGCTGTCCGAAACGAGGAAGGTCACGCCGTAAATGCCCTTGCCGGTCACACTGTCGATCTTGTGGATGAGCATGGAGCTGGCCTGCGTGTTCTCTACGGTCAGCGAGGTCGTCTTTCCGGCTTTCACCTCAAAATTGTGGGGTGTCGTATCCAGCAGATAGCCCTTTGCAGCTTTGATCTCGGTGGCGGTGTACCAGCCGTCCGCAAGCTGCGGAAGCGTGATAACGCCGTTACTGTCCGTGGTATAAGTGCCGATGCGCTCGCCGTTCATCTTGGCGATCTCAAACTGCACACCCTTGATGCGCTTGCCGCTGTCCGCGTCCACCTTGATGATCTGGCCGCCGCCGATAGGCGTGTTGGTAAAGGTCAGTGTCTGCGTGTCGTTTCGGTCAACCTTGACGGTCTGCGAGGTGCTGTCCAGTACATAACCGTCCGGAGCCTTGATCTCCGTTACCACATAGGTATCTGGTTTGAGGTTGACCAACTTGATCTGGCCGTTGCTGTCCGTGGTGTAAATGCCGTTGGAAGTGACCGTGCCGCCGTAGTTTCCGACAAACGAACCATCTGAGGTCGTGATCTTGAACTGCGCGCCGGGAAGCGGCTGCTTGGTCACGCTGTCGATCTTGTCGATGATAAGATCGCCGTGTTTGCCGTTGGAAAACTCCACCGTCACCACATCCTGCTCCTTACCGGAGAGATAGACGGTCTGCGGCGTGTCGTCGATCTCATAGCCTGCGGGAGCTTTGGTTTCCTCTACGATGTAGGTCCCGGCTTTCAGCCCAGTGATCACGATAGTGCCGTTGGCCGAGGTAGTGTATTCTCCGATGACCGTGCCGCCGGTGCCGGAGGTTCCGCCCAGATAACGCACACGGAACTTCGCGCCTTGCAGCATGGCTCCGCTGTCCGCGTCCACCTTTTTGATGATGAGCGCCGAAAGCGGCGTGTTCTCAAAGGTCAGCGTCTTACCGGTGCCTGCCTGAATGAAACAGTCCTGCGTGGCCGGGTCTTTGATGGCGTAGCCAGCTGCCGGTTCCACTTCGGTCACACGATACCAGCCGTCGCGTAGCTTGGTGAGTTTGATCTGACCTTTTTCATCGGTGAAATAAGTGCCGAGGTCGTTCAACTCGCCGGTGAAACTGTTGTTGCTGGCATAGGTGATGTGGAACTTTGCGCTCTTGATAGGGTCTTTCGTGATGCTGTCCACCTTGTTGATGGTCAGCGTAGGCTTGGGATAATTGCGGAAACGCACCGTGCCGGTTTTGTTGGGAACGAGGGTGATGGTCTGGGGTTCGCTGTCCAGCAGATAACCATCCGGCACACTGGTTTCACGCACCACATACACACCGGGGTCAAGGGCTGTGAGCAGAGCCTCGCCGTTGGCGTCGGTCTTGACAGTGGTGAGCGTGCTGCTGTCCGCCTTGTTGACGGTAAAAGTTACACCAGAGAGCGGTGCGCCGGTCACAGCATCGGTTTTTACAATTTTGAGGTTGGGCTTCTTCTCGTTGTTCACCACCAGCGTGCTGTCCTTGCCGGGGAACAGTTCCACATGGTATTCCGTATCGTTCAGCACATAGCCGCTGGGCGCTGCGATCTCCTTGACTGAATACACGCCGGGTTCCAAATCAGAGATGGAGATGCGCCCGTTGGTGTCGGTCACGCGGTCGAGGTAGTGGCTGCCGTCCTCGATCTTTGCGATACGGAAAGTTGCACCGGCAAGATAGGTGTCGTTCTCCGCGTCGTATTTCACCACGGACAGGACCGGCTTTTCCGTGTTGGTGAACACGAAACGGGCGTTTTCTCCGGCATTGATCCGGATAACGCGCTTGTCATCATCCATCAGATAACCATTCGGCGCGGTGATCTCCTCCACGGTGTACGCGCCCGGCTCCAGCGTGGTCAGGTCGATCTCGCCGTTCTTGTCGGTCACATATTCCTTGGAGAAAGTGCCGCCTACCAGAGAAATGCGGAACTTGACATTGGCCAGCGGCTCCATCGTGCGGCTGTCCACCTTGATGATGTGGATACCGGGCTTGACAGTGTTGAAGAAAGTCAGCGTTTTTATACCGCCGCCTGCGGTCAGTTCGATCTGCTGCGGTGAGCTGTCCAGCACATAGCCTGCGCTGGTGGAAACCTCTTTCACCAGATAGGTTCCCGGCTGGAGGTCGGTCAGGCGGATCTGGCCCATCTCATCCGTGGAGAACGAGCCGATGAGGACAGTATCACGGTAAACTTCAAAGGTCACATCGGGCAGAACTTCATGGGTCTGCTCATCGTACTTGGTGATGGTAAGACCCGGCTTTGCCTGATTTTTCAGCACAAAGCTGGTTTCCGTGCCGGAAGTCACATTGACAGTGTAGGTCTGGTCGTCCTTGACATAGCCGCCGGGGGCAGACACCTCGCGCACCTGATATGCACCGGGCTTCAGCTTGTCGAAGTACACGCTGCCGTCGAGGTCGGTGGTGCCGGTCTGGGTGACGCCGCTTTCGATGTGCTTGATTTCCACAGTCGCACCGGCGAGAGAAGCGCCGCTGTCCGCGTCGATCTTGTCCACGCGCAGATTGCCGTAGGGTGCATTTTCAAAGGTGACAGTCGCGGTGTTGCCGTAGTCCACGGAAACGGTCTTGGTGGTTTCCATGCCCAGCAGGTGCCACTTGGGCGCTGCTTTCTCTGTAATGACATACTGGCCGGAGAGGGTCAGCGGAATAATGATCTTGCCGCTGGTATCCGTAACAAAACTGCCGAGGACAGTCCCATCCGGTGCCTTTACCTCGAAAGTTGCGCCGGAAAGGGGCGTATTCGTTCCGGTTTCTACCTTTTGGATGATAAGGGTCGTTTCTGTGGGTGTTTCCGGTTCGTCCGGGGTATCAGACGGCGTGGAAGAATAACGGCTGAAGGTAGACTGGCGAATTTCCGTCGTAGGATCGGTGTCGCACATATAGCGCTGGAGGGTGCCATACTTGCTGGTTTCCGCACACAGGGCATAGTAGATGGCGTACTTATAGACATTGGCGTGGAGCGACATCTGCACAGAGCCGGTCTGGTCGCTTACGCTGTCCTTGGGGTACAGCACCTTGAACTGACCTGCATAGCTGGCCACGTTGGACGAGGTCCTGATCTTGGTGATGTCGTTGTTGTTCATGTCTACGATGCGGGTGCCCTCCGGCACTTCATCAGGCATAGTGAAACCGATGTCGATGTCATAGTCGCAAACTCATGTTTCTGAATCCGCCGTAAATACCTGCTGCAAGTATTCCTTGCCGTCCACAGTGACGGGATAGGCCGAATCTTTATCGGCTGTCACCGTGATGGTAGGCTGCGGCACACGGTTCCACCAGATACCGTTTTTATAGATGTTCTTTGCAGCCGCGAGGATTTTCTCACCGCGCTCCTTTTCTGCACCGGACAGTGAAGGATTAAGTGTTAGCCGGTCAATACTCCAATCGTCTATCAGGTAGCACCAAAGCGCCATTTTTGTAGCGTAATAGGCTTGCTGCTTATTATCCAGCTTGAGTTCAGATAAACCTTTGTGCGGATAGCCGTTAGCAATGATACCCATGATTTTCGGATCGCTGCTGGCTTCGTTGGCGATGTACTTGATACTCTCGCCGGGATTTACCGATTGCGGTACGCCCTTTGTCGTAGGATTGATGCAGTAGGCCGGGATTTCCTTGATCGCGCCGCTAGCCGACTTAAAGTTGAAGTAAGTGTAGGACTGGGAACGGACAACGCCGTTCATGCTGAGGTAGGACATTTTATAGCCGCCGTTGGTGATATTTACCTCACCCAGCGCACCGCCGATGGTGTTGCTGGCGGCAGAAGCAAAGCCTGTGCAAAGGCTCAGCATAGTGGAGACACACAAAAGTATCGCTATCAGTCTTTTTCGCATAAAAACCTCCTGAAAAACAGCAGCAGCGCAAACCGTATTCAGGCTTGCGCTGCTGTGAAGTGGTTATTAGATTATTACATATCAATTAGATTTCGGTGCCTCTCCCCTTCCCTAATCGCAAAAAATCCGCCCTGAAAGTTCAGGACGGATCGGTAGACTATATCTGTTTGTCTAAATCTCTGCGGCTGTAAATGATACGGCGAATTTCCATTGTATCACCAATCACTACATAGAAAATAGTGTAGTTTTTCACAGAAATACGATAGTATGGGTACCTGCGCTCTTTAGCAGATGAATAAGGTTCAAATGCTTCTGCACAGGAAAGCCGCTCGTAAATCGCCGTTTCAACCGCATCAACGAAATTTTCTGCGGCGATTGGGTTTTGAAGATGAATGCTGATATAATCAACAATTTCATTCAGGTCATCTTCAAAAAGTGGCAGGATACGCAGTTTATAATACTTTTCTGCCATGAATACGACCTCTTACTCGTTTGAACACTTCATCGCCGGAGTAGCGAACATCGGTGGAATCTGCCATACGATCTGCTTCATCCAATTTCAGTTCTACTTCATCCGTGAGTGCAGAATACCGCTCAATGCTCATAACGACCATCGAACCATAACCGTTTTTGGTCAGATAAACAGGTTCACCGGTTTCCATGACGATTTTTTCGATTTCGGGAAATTTGTTTCTCAGATCGGAAACTGGTCTGATGTTGATCATAACACTACCTCCTCGCATGAAATTATTATATCACTCCTATCATTATATTATCAGTATTTTATCATGAAATCAACTGTTATTTCTGCCGCGCCTGCACACACCAGCGGTACTGCGGCTGGTTCATCACACAGGTCACCAGCGTTACCACATTATCCGTGGTTGGGTTCAGCACGCTCACATCGTTCACGAATACCTTTCGCACCGAGTACACCGAATAGGTTCTTGCGCCGAGTCGGGTCGTCAGTTTGATGGTATTGCCGTTTTTCAAGGTGTGGATCTTTCCGAAGTAGTTGCTGGAGCCGCGATTGTGTCCGGCAAACGCTACATTGCCGTCCCAGATAGAGGTTTCAGTAAAGTGTCCGGCACCTTTCCGCATGGCGGCATTGTCCGTGCCCTGATAGATTTTCGCACTCAGCCCAATGGCAGGCGCGGAGAGCGTGCCGAGGGAACCATCCTTGTAATACAGGCTGTTGGTCACAGCGGTATAGCCGCTGCTCCAAGTAGTGCCGCTGTTCGAGGGCGTTTCTGCGGCAGGCGGCATGACCGTAGCAGTGCCAGTAGTGCCGCTACTTGCCGTGCCGCTTTCCAGATACCCACCGGTCAGCAGATTGGGTGTCAGCCGCTCACCAGAACCGGGCATATCTGCCATCGGACTGCCAAATGCAGGCGGAATATAGGCGGCGTTCTTGCTCACATCGGTTTCGTAGATGTTCGAGCCGCCGACTACCGTCACCGGCTTCACGCTGGTCGGCTTGCCGAAGCTGCCTGCGGCTGCGTCCGCCTCGGTGTACTCAAGAGCCAACGCCGGGGTAGTGGTCAGAACGGTCGCTGTCAGAAGCGTCAGTCCCAGCAGTTTTGCCGTTCTCGGCAGAGGTGTAATCTGCGTCCAGAATTGTTTCATCATCGTGCTTTCCTTTCTTCCTGTTCTTGATTTTTGCTGCAGTAAAACCGGCAAGGCAGAGCAAAATCAGTCCGCCCGGAATGGCAAGATAGCGCCAGTCTATCTTCGGGGCTTCTTCGACTTCCACTTCCGGCACGACAAGCGGTGTGCCGTGGAACACCGCCACATACTGCACCTTATCCAGCGATACCTTTTCCACCTCGCCGCTGTATTGTGCGGTGACGGTATACCCAGTCACATTGCGACTGGACGCGGTTCCCGTGTAGGTTACGATAGCGGAGAAACGATCTCCGATGGCATCATCGTCCACATTTTCTGTGTTGTCGGTCTGCCAGTCCACCGTGGAGAAATTCAGCGTCCGCCCGTTCTCGGTCGTGGTCTTGGGGATGTACTCCAAATCCATGCTGCTGAGATTGGGATAGGTGCGGGTCGCGGATACCGTCCACGAATTGTTTTTGTATCCGGCAGGCTCTACGGTGATGGAACCGGTATCCAGCTTCAGCGTGCCGGTGAAGCCGTCCTCGGTGGTGACTGCCTTGGTATCCGCCAGAAGCGGCAGAATAGCGGTCAGTTCCTTGCTTTCGCTGCTGACCGTTACGGTTTCAGTGTATTCCTTGGCCTGCTGTTCGGGCAGTTCCTGCCGCAGCAGGTCGGTCAGCGTAAAAGAATAACCGTCCTGCTCAAAGCTCTGCTTTGCCTGCATGGACGGCTCTTGATCGACCGGCAGTTCGTAGGTTTTCCGCACCTCGAAAATACCGTTGTTCATACTGTAACTGACCTGCGACGGATATTCCGCCGCAAATGCGGTGGTGCTGAGAAGCAGCAGCACCACCAGAATGGTGATGGGTTTCTTCATCTCTCTTTATCCTTTCCGGGCCGAGGCGGCGTCTGCCGCGACTGCTGTTTGTGTTGCCGTATCCGGTCGATGATGGAGATTGGTTCACTCTCCATCATCTCTTGCGGCCAGCCAGTCCCGCGCTCTGCGGATCTGTTCTCTTGCGGAACACGGGACTCGACTTTTTTTAACGGCTCGTCCTCTGTCGGCTTTTTTTCCGGCGCGGCATAATGCAGACGCTCGAAAACACGGTTCAGCTTGGAAACATCCTCGGCTTTCGCCAGAATATCCACATGACCGCTGTCACTGGCGGTGTCCTTGATAACGCTAAACAGAATACCGTACTTTTTCGCTTCGCGTCGAAAGGCGGCTAAGTCCTGTTCTTTCAGGTCGAACACCCGCAGTTCCTTACCGCTGCGAAGCAGGGCGTTCATGTGTGTCTTGCCCCGCAGCTTCTGATTCTCGTTCGCCAGCGCCAGACACAGGGCCGCAAGGTTCTTGGCTCCCAGTGCGGCCAGCTTCGCCGCTGCTTCGGAGATTTGGATAGCCTCGCGCGTCATTTGCTCGGCGGTTTCGCTGCCGATACTCATGGTATCGCTCCTCCTTCTTGATATTTTTTACATCGTAAACATGGGTCTGCACCCGTTCCGCATCCGCTTCGATCTGCTGGCAGAGCCGCAGTTCTCGACGGAGCTGTTTAATCTGGGCGGTGCGCGTGCTGATCTCCAGCGACAGCACCTCTTTCTGTTCTTCATCGGCGTGCCTTCTTTCTTCGTAGAGTGGTTTTCGCTCCCGCACAGCGGTATCAAGCTGCACGGTGAGCAGATTCTTGGTGGATTGCAGTTCCTCGGCGGTTTCGATTCGGTAGTCTGCCAGAAACCTGTGCTGTGCCAGATATTTTTGAAATTGTATCGTGTCCTCCAGCAGATACCGGCTGACCTTTTGGGAACCGCGCCCTTTGGCTGCACCGCGCAGCAGATAAACATAGTGAAAATACAGCGCACGAAAACCATGTACCTTGGGGTGCTTCTTGAAACTGCCCTTGCAGGTGTAATGCCGTGTAACAGGTAACTGTTTGGGTCGGTTCCATGAACGCTGTGATAAAATCCGCTGCTCAATGGCGCTGTCGGTGTAATTTTCGCCCAGACTGTCCAGTCGGATGAACTTCTTGCCGTAGGGCGGCTTGACGGCGGTATGCTTTCGGTTGCCGCTGCGGACTTGATACCCGGCCATTTGCAATTCGTCCAGAAAAGTGGTGAAGTTCAAGGACTTGCCGATAATACCGTCAATGTCCCGGCGTATCTGCTCGCGGATGGTTGGATGTTTGAACTTGTCCGCCTGCCATTCCTGATGGCTTTTGCCTTTGCTTTTCGGCTCAATGACGGATAATCCATGCGCCCGGCACAGTTCATCGGAAATTTTCTGTATCTCCTGAAAGTAGGTTTTCATGTTGCAGCGCAGCTTCTTGCCGTCCAGAAAGGACACAGAATTGACTGCGATGTGGTTATGCAAGTGATGTTTATCCAGATGGGTGCCGATGACCACCTCAAACCGCTCACCGAACAGCCGTTTGGCAAACTCCACGCCGATGGTATGGGTCTGCTCTGGGGTCAACTCACCCGGCTTGAACGACTGAATGATGTGATAGCCTTGCACGCCGCCCGTCTTGTTGTAACGCCGTTTAGTGCGCTCCATATCACGGCTGGCGTTTTCCACGCTGCTGCAATTCAGACAGCTTTCAAACAATCGCTGCTCGGTCTTATCTGGGTTTACAGCGTAGTCGATCATGTCGTCCAGTGAGGTCTTCTGCTCATTGACGGCATATCGGACAGTTTGCTTAAAGTCTAGCCGAATCGCAAAAACTTTGGTAATGGCCATATCAGAATGATTTGAGCTTGTCCCAAATCTGCACCTGCATATCTGCGATGAGCCGGAGCGTTTCCTCCGTTACCGGCTCACCGGAGTTGGCACGCTTAGTGATCTGGTTAATGTTGTTCGCAATGCCGGAGGTCTGCCGCAGCAGCTCCGCCCATTCCTCTTTAGGCCGGGGCTGCATCTGCACGCCGAGGATCACATTGCGGACAAACGGCTCGATTTTCAATCCGGCCAGTTCCGCCTGCGCCAACAGGTGATCGCGCTCCGCGTCCGTTAGACGGACGGTGATTTTTCGTTCTCTGAGTTTCATTCGTTATTCCTCCAATTTAGGGTATTAGGGCACTCCCTAACAAGCGGCGCTGTTCGGTGACGAACGGCGCTTTTCGCAAAATGCTGTCATTTTGCTATGCTTGCAAAAATATTCGGAGCGGCCGCAGCCACACCGAATTTTGAGCCGCCTGCGGCTCACCGTTCCGGCTCGTTCCTCGCCCTCTGCCGAGGAGAAATGCCTTTCTGCCGCATGAGCCATTCATTGTAGTCCTTACCCTCAGCGGGCAGTTCCACCGATACGGGCAGGTCGCTGATTGCCTGCGAAATAGCACCGGCCGCGCCGCGTCCTACCGCATCGTTGTCCAGCCGCAGCACGATTTCCTGCACATCGATGTGGCGCTTCAGGTAACCTTGCAGAGCAGTAGGCACCTTGGGCGTTTCATTCGGTCTGGACTGGTAGACGCCGCCGAGAGAAAGAACGGACTCCTGCTGCCAGTCCGCACCCTGCATTTTTACCTGTGTGAGATATGAGAGCGCGTCAATGGCACACTCGAACACATTCAGTTTTCCATTGCCTTTTCCGGTGATGGAAAAGCAGAATTGCTTGCTGCTGCCGGTCACATCCCGCTTGAAGCCGCTGCCGGAGAGCGTTCCGCGCAGTGTAGCGTACCGTGGTGTTTTGCCGTCATAGCCGACAAACACGGCATTGTGGTAGTCTGCGGCTTCGTACAGTAGGCCATGCTGAAAACAGTAGTCGAGTATCGCTATGTCGATGCCGCGTGAAAGCAGATAGGCGGTCACACGCTTGTTGTTTTGGAAGCGTACCGGCAGGAGAAAATCCGCCTTTGGCTTTTCTTCCTTTTGGACAGGTGCGGACTGCACTTTGCGGGCATCAAAAAAGCCGCACTGCTCATTGACAAGCTGTACGGCATCGGGAAATTTCATATTTTCGACTTTGATCAGATACTCCAGCGCGTTGACACCACCCATTTTATCGTGGGACCACCAGCACCATTTTCCGTTGGAGATTTTCAGACTGTCGTGGCTGCGGAGCTTATACGCTCCGGGGCCGGTGGGAATGAGTTCATCCGGCTTGTATCGCCGGAGAAAGGTCAGCAGGTCAGGCTGACGGGCACGCTCGATCTGCGCTTTGGTTGCATAGGGCATGGAATCAACTCCTATCGTTCTCGGTCATTTCTTATTTTCTCTGCGTAGTCTTTCACGCTGTATCGCTTCATATAGGCATTTTCACTGGGCGCACGGCTGTTCAGGTCGATTCCCTTTAGCCTGTAGTCATCCGGGTCAAGAACTTGTTCCACCGGAATAAAACACAGCTTTGCCGGAGATTTCAGATTGCCGTTAAATACGCCGACTGGCGTATGGAAACAGCGGTCGCCGCATTCCCAGAGAAGTTTCACACCTTTCGGCACTTCACCAAACGGGCGTTTTAGGATGACAACGGACATCGGTTCAGCACCCATCGTGCGGTAATAATCCGTTCTGGCTGTCTTTTCGTAGGCACGGATCAGATTAGAAAAACACACCTGCGGCTGTACATACAGCCAGCTTTCTTGATACCCCATCTCGTCACCTCTCCGGCTCATCGCGCTTCGGTGCGGATTTTTTCTTGTCGCGCTCCTGCTCAATCAGCAATTCATAAGCATAGTTTACCAGGCAGGGATGCGCGTTCGTGTGGAACTCCGAAAACGGGTCATGTTCCGGCGTAATGTGATAGTTCGTTTTGGCGGCTTCACGCTTGGATGCAACAGAGTACCGTCCGTCCCAGTCGGCGCACTGCACCGTGTATCCAAGAAGAAATTTACAGCGGTCATGTCCGAATTCCTGTGTCCACTCCTGCACAAACTCGCGCATCCTACGCGCTTCGTTGGCATCGCTGATATTCTCTGTGAAAGCATCGATACACGCACGGTCGCGTTTTCGGTTGGCGCGGTAGAGATGTACCTCTCCCTTTTCGCGTGCTTCCGAGTACGAGCCTTCGTAACGGAACACAGACGGGTCAGCGTACAGTTTCTCTGCCCGGTGTTGCAGGCGAGTGTCGAGATAGCTCTGTACAGAGTCACGCAGCTCCTCCATATGCCTGTCCTCCACAGGCAGCCATTCCTCATACAGCACTTGTAGAGGATGATCCAGTTCGTTCAGCACATTGAGTTCCGCTGGCGTAAACTCCGCACTTTCCAAAATCATCAGCAAGTCCTGCTTATTCACGATTTGATAGGCACTGTTGATAATCTCCTGCGGCGGTTTGGTTTTCATATCCTCCAGATAGGTGTTCAGTTCGGTCAGCGCCTTGTCATAAAGCATCTGGGCGCGTTCTTCAGTCGTACTCATCGTTCCAGTTCCTCCTTGCGTTTGTATTTTTCTTCCTGCACCGGTTCCGGCGCTTTATTATCCATGTTCAGCAGGGCGTTCAGTTCCTCCAATCTGGCGGACTTGGCTTTCAACTCCTCCTCACGGGGGAACGACTTTTGTACCTCTGCCTTTGCGGTTTCCAACTGCGTTTGCAGATTGGAAATCTGCTCCCGGCAAGCCTGTTCCTTGATGGGCAGGCCCTCCAGCGCATTGTCCATGCGCTGTAAATTGCCAAACACATCGGTTCCCAGCGTGACCGTGTGACGAAGCTGCCCGATCATGGTCAGGCGGTATTCTCGTGCGAAGGTATCAAAGGCCAGCTCCAGCGTCAGGCCCCGGTAGGAACCCACCTGCGTTGCCTCCGGCGAGAGCATATTCTGGCACATGGTCAGCAGCGCTGCGCCCGCCTCCTTCTTGTCGGCATGGGTGACGCCCGTCAGTGTAAGCGGAGAGAAGCCATCTTCGTTAGGATGGGTATTCTCCTTGACCGTGGCAATATCCGTGCCATAACCAGTGAGCCGTTCTTGCGTTTCCGCAATCTGTTTCGGAAAGCCCTTGCTGATGGCGTCCTCCAGCGCGTATTTCTGAGAAAGATGGTTGGCTTTCAACAGCTTCAGCTTGGACACCTCAATGTCAAGATCCATCTTTTCCTTGATCATGGGGTTGCCGCTGGCCAGTGCCTTGATCTCGGCATAAGAAAGTGCCTGTTCGTCTACATCTTCGGCGGAACGGACAGGCGATTTGCTGGTCATAATTTGCGATATGAATTTCTGCTTGGATTCTACCAACTGATACAAGTAGGCATCGAAGGTACCCTCGGTGACATAGCTGTAAATGTCTACCTCAGAATTCTCGTTGCCCTGCCGTATAATGCGCCCCTCACGCTGCTGAAGGTCGGACGGACGCCACGGGCAATCCAGATGGTGCAAAGCGACGAGCTTTTGCTGGCAGTTGGTGCCAGCGCCCATGCGCTGGGTACTGCCCAGCAGGATACGCACCTGACCGCTCCGCACCTTGCCGAACAGGTCTTTCTTCTGCGCCTCACTCTTGGCGTTGTGGATGAAGGCGATCTCGTTTTCGGGAATACCCAATTCCAGCAGCTTCGCGCGAATATCATCATAAACGCTGAAGGTTCCGTCATCCTTTGGGGTGGAGAGGTCGCAAAAAATCATCTGCGTGGAGCGTTGGCCAGCGGTGCGCTGCCAGATCTCAAACACATTTTCCGCGCACTTGGCGGCTTTGCTGTTGGGATTGCTGGGAAGCATGGGGTTGACCAGCCGCTGATCCAGCGCCAGCTTGCGGCCATCGTTGGTAATCATCAGCATATTGTCCACGCTGCTGTCCACCTCGCGGTTGCGGACCTTCTCGGCCCGCTCCGCCAGCGACGCCACAATCTCTTTCTGATACTCGGAGGGTTTCAGGGCGATGTTGTGGTAATGCGCCTCCGGCACGGGCAACTTGAGCATATCCGCCGTCTGAATGTCCGCCACATTTTTGAATACGCTCATCAGCTCCGGCAGGTTATAGAACTTGGCAAAGCGCGTTTTGGCGCGGTAGCCGGTGCCTTCCGGGGACAACTCAATGGCGGTGACGGTTTCCCCGTAGTTCGCCGCCCATGCGTCAAAGTGCTGTAAGCCCTGCTCTTCCAGTGCCGACATCTGCAAGTAACGTTGGATGGTGTAAAGCTCCACCATGCTGTTGGAAATAGGGGTACCGGTGGCAAAGACAATGCCGCGGCCTCCGGTGATCTCGTCCAAATAGCGGCACTTCATAAAAAGGTCTGAGCTTTTCTGCGCCTCAGTCTGGGCAATACCGCCCACATTCCGCATTTTCGTGTATAAAAAGAGGTTCTTAAAATAGTGCGACTCGTCAATGAAGATGCGGTCAACGCCCAATTCCTCAAAGGTGACCACATCGTCCTTGCGGCTCTGGTCATTCAGCTTGTCGATCTTGGCTTGCAGGCCCTTCTTGGTTTTCTCCATCTGTTTGATGGTGAAGTTCTCGGCTTTTTCTCGCTTGGCATCGGAAATCCCCACCATGATCTCGTCGATCTGCTGTTCCAGAATGGCCCGCTGGCGCTCTACGCTCATAGGGATCTTCTCGAACTGCGAATGTCCGATAATAACGGCGTCATAGTCGCCGGTGGCGATCCTACCACAGAATTTCTTGCGGTTTTTGGTTTCAAAATCCTTACGGGTAGCGACAAGGATGTTCGCTGCCGGATAGAGCTGCAAAAACTCAGTGGCCCACTGCTCTGTCAGGTGGTTGGGCACCACAAAGAGAGATTTTTGACACAGGCCTAGTCGCTTGCTCTCCATGGCGGCGGCTACCATTTCAAAGGTTTTTCCCGCGCCCACTACATGAGCCAGCAAAGTATTTCCACCGTAGAGAATATGGGCGATGGCGTTGACCTGGTGCTTGCGGAGCGTGATTTCCGGGTTCATGCCTGAAAAGCTGATGTGACTGCCATCATACTCACGGGGGCGGTTACTGTTGAACAGGATATTGTAGGTCTTGCAGATGGCCTCGCGCCGGTCAGGGTCTTTCCAGATCCACTCGGCAAAAGCCTCTTTAATGAGTTCCTGTTTGCTCTGGGCGATGGCGGTTTCCTTCTTGTTGAGGACAGCGGTTTTCCTGCCATCTGCGTCGTACACATAATCGAAGATGCGGACGTCCTTCAAATTCAAGGTGTCCTCGATAATCTCATAGGCGTTGATGCGCTTGGTGCCGTAGGTGCTGTTGGCCTTCACATTGCCGCGATCCTTGCTCTTGCCCTCGATGCGCCACTCGCCGGTGATGCCGGAATAGTGGACCTTCATGCCCCATTGCACGCTGCGGGGTGTCCCCAACGTTTCGAAGATAAACCGGCGGACATATTCGGTGTCCAGCCATGTAGCGCCCAGCCGGACGGAGATCTCGCTGGCAGTGAGGTCGGTGGGCTGCACCTGCGCCAATGCCTCGGCGTTGATCTGATACTGCGGGTCCTGTTCTGCCTTGCCTTGGGCAACCGCCAATTTCTGACGCACATTGCCGGAAAGATACTCGTCTGCGGGCAGGTATTTCTCATGCCCATCGTTCTCGCCGGTATAAGCGGGGTTCAAAAAAATCACGCCCTTGAGGTCAGAAAACAGCGTTTCCTCATCCTTGCCGGTGAGCCTGCCCATATAGTCCATATCCACATGGGCCTTTTCGCCAATGGACAGCGCCAGCGCCTCCACCGCTGTATCTACCTTTTCAGCGGGTTTGTGACTGCGGATGGTGCGCTTGGTGAACAGGTCTGCCTTCCTTTTCAGGTTCCGATCCTCGTCCAGAATTTCCAGTGAGCACAGCAGAAAATAGGAGCTGTCTTGATCGAAGGCGATGGCGTTGCCGCGGGAATTGATGAGTCCGTATTTCCGGGTGAAGGCATCGTAGAGGGCATTCAGCTTGGCTTGCTGCGCCTTGATTTCTTCATCGGGATAGTCCTCGGTCTGGTATTCCAACAGCGTCCGCACACAGTCCCGCAGCTCGATCATGCCGCGGATTCTGCTCTCCGCCGTCTTGGATACCTCCACCGGGTTCATGCGGCTGTTTTCACGGTAGTAGATTTGCCCGTTCACCAGTGTATAGGAAAAATTGCGGACAGCGGGATCAGCCTCAACGGAATGATCCTCACCCTCCAGTTCTTCCTCCCGGTCATAGGCGGTGATCTCGCCGTGGATATTTTGAACGGCCTCCGCCAGCAGTGCTTCCAACGGCTGCTCCGGGTACGGCTCGCAGGTGGGCGTGGGGCCGAACGGCCCGGACACCATCTTCATCTCGCCCAAGATCATATCCGGGTGGTCGATAAAGTAGCTGTTCATCTGAATGCCGTTATCGTTGGTGGCAAGGTGTACCCATTCTGGTTCGATGTCCACCATACGCTCACGCTTTTGGAGGAACAGGATGTCTGAAACGACCTCGGTTCCTGCCGCGGATTTGAACGCATTGTTGGGAAGTCGGATCGCACCCAGCAGCTCCGCTCGCTGTGCGATGTATTTACGGGCACTGGCGGTGCGCTTGTCCATCGTGTAGCTGGAGGTCACAACGGCGATGACGCCGCCCGGTCTGACCTCATCGAGAGCCTTTGCGATGAAATACTCATGGATGGGGAAATTCAGCCGGTCATAGCGTTTATCCGCTACATGGAACTGGCCGAAGGGAACATTGCCGATGGCAATGTCAAAAAAGTTATCTGGGAAGGCGGTTTTTTCGAAGCCCTGTACCGCAATACTGCTTTTCTGATAAAGCTGGCGGGCAATGCGGCCGGAGAGGTCGTCCAGCTCCACGCCATAGAGCTTACTGCCGCTCATGCTTTCCGGCAGCATACCGAGGAAATTGCCGATGCCGCAGGACGGCTCCAGAATGTTGCCCTGTGTGAAGCCCATCTGTCCCAGTGCGGTGTAAATACTGCGAATCACCGCAGGCGGCGTGTAAAATGCCGTAAGCGTGGATTCACGGGCGGCAGTGTATTCCTCATCGGTCAGCAGGTTTTTCAACTCGCTGTATCGCGGGTTCTTTCCGTCGAAGAAATTGGCAAGACCGCCCCAGCCCACATACTGTGCCAGCACCGCCTGTTCCTCTGATGTGGCGGCGCGGTTCTCCGTTTCCACGGTTTTCAGTGTGCGAATCGCATCCAAATTGCGCTGAAAACGCTCCAGCGGCGCGCCCTCTCCGATATGGTCATCGGTGATGCGATAGTTGCTGCCGTTTGCGTCCAGCGGATAGGCAAGCGCGTTTTGCTTTTTCTTTCTCAGCGGCGTAAGTACTACAGTGGGTTCGTCTATCTGCGGCTGCTCCGCTTCGATAGTCGGTGGGATTTCCTGCGGCACGGGTTCGGGTTCAGCAGAAAATTCAGCTTGTTCCTGCTGTGGCGTATCGTGCCGATGGTTGAACAGGCTGAAAGTGCCGTCCACATACTCCGAAAGCCGCTCTTTTGCGCGGCGGACGGAATCGAAATACCGGTCATTCTCGTCCAGGCTGTCCAACCGATAGGTTAACGCCGCCAGCATCTCAGCCGCTTTTGCTCTATCCGGGAGCTGTGCTTCGATAGCATGGACAGCTTCGTAGAAATCCGCACTTTTGGGATAGGGCCGCGGAACATCGTCAGGCGCATTGTAAAAACCGTGATAAACAATTCGTGCCAGCTGTCCACGCTCATATTTCGGGATTTGTGCGATAGCATCCTCGCCGGGAAACCGCTTCTGTGCAATCAGCTGCTCGTACTCTTTGACCACCTTGGGGATTGTCAGCTTGACTTCATCATAGTTCTTGCGTGCATAGCGGCGGCGCATTCTAATGCCCGCGTGCGTTTCCTCGTAATCATAACCATCCATAGCCGAACCGCTGTACTCGCCAAAAAGGGATTTGATAAACTTTTGGTGTTCGGCTGTATCGTTAGAATTGCAGAAATGCGAGTAAACTGCCAGTCTGGTATCTGTGGACTGACGAAGAAAATATCGGTCAATTTCATCCTGCGTGATGAACATTTTGCATTGGCGCAGGAAGTTTGGCTGTGCGGTGAAGTGGCGCTCCGGCAGGTTCAGACCGTCCAGCACAACGCCGATACGGTGTGTGTTATAACCGCTTAAGTGGAATCTCGTGATACTCTGATCTGCGGCATAGGCATCGAGAAAATTGTGGTATTCCTGTGAGAGCGTCTGCAATCCGCCTTCGTTTTTTGCAAACGCCACCATATCGTCGTTCAGTTCTGGATAGCCCTTGTGTTGGTCATGGATCGCCAATGTCTGTGGGAATAGGCCCTGTGCGCGCCCTTCTTCGTTCAGGTCACGGGCGGTCATCAGCAGAGCTTCCATTGCTTCGTGCAGCACCTTGTCCGGGGCCTGCTCCAACTCTGCTGCCGACAGGTAAGTACCTACCTCCAGCAGTTCCAAAATACGAGTTGAAACCTGCTCCCATGTGACCACAGTTTTGCTGTACCCGGTGCGGATACTGTCACCTTGAGCAAGATGGATGCCATCTTCCATGAACCACACGGCATATTTGCGGCCTTCATATTCAATGCCGCGCCCATTTTCCGTGCCAAACTCCCGGCGCAAAAACTCTTCATTTTCCTGCTCTGGCCGTTCCCGCATATAAAATATGGCGATACGCTCCGCGCTGTTGGGCTCATTTCCGCCTGTGCAGAGTACCTGGTCAATGACCTCCTGCGACACCGTGCGTGCGGATGTAGGAACGCCGGACACCTCACCCTCGGGTATCTCATACACCAGCGTATCACCGCCCATATCGAACAGGGCAAGCTGCTCTGCCATGACAGGGGCATTTTGCAGACCCAGCTTGATCTTATACTCGCCGCGTTCAATAAGATTTTCTGTCATTTCGGTAATGACTGACCACGAAAAAACGGACTCCGAAGTACGGGAGAGGTAGCTACCCTCCCACATCAAAAGTCCGTCTTTTTCGGCGTGGTAGCCTGTCCGAATGCCGTCGGTCATGACTTCCACCCATATATCGTTGTAGCTGTTTTTCAAGAACTCTGTGCGTTCTGCAAGATTCTTGTGGCTCTGGAAATACTCAAAAATCTCCTGCCGCTTGTGCTTGCGCCCGCCGTCGTCCAGCAGGTTCGCTTCAATGAGGTGGGTATCCAGAAAGGGAGGAAATTCGGTGGCTGCAGCGCTTTCGTTGGTTTTGTTTAGCTGTAAATCAGATCGTTCAGTACCTGCTCCTCCGCGCTGTGCCGGAGATTGTTCATCAGACCCGTCCAGCGCAGCGGATCGGTCGCTTTCAACTCCTCCGTCACGCCCTCGGCTTTCGCCATCTGCGCCACGGCCTGTGCTACCATCCTCTGCGCGGTCTGCTCGATCTCCGCCAGATGTTCCGTCAGCCGACAGCTCGTTTTCAAGTTGGTGTACAGCACGCGGCGGTGCTGCTTGAGGTACTGCCGCCGCAGTTCCGCGTACTTGCCCAGATGGACTTCCGGCTCCTGCGGAAGCAGCAGGTTCGGAATCTGAAAGCCGTTCTGCTCGTGATAGGTGATTTCCATGTTCATCGCTCCTTTCAGCGTCAATATTTCGTTCGGTATTGGAATCATACCGGTTTTTGCTGTCCTTTGCAAATAACTGCTCTCGCTGAGCCTGCATGACGGTTCGGCTGATTTCGCGCAGTCCTATTTCTGCGATGTCACTGGTAGCGATGCCAAGGGCGTTGATGGTAGTAGGCGTGTTGAATTCATAGATATGGCCGAATTCATCAGGTGAAAAGTAATCATCTGCCCGCAGGCCCAGACGGGTCAGTAGCATATAGGACACGCTGACTTCCAGTGCATCCCGGTAGAATACCTCCAGATTGAGGTCGTCCAGTTCTTCCAGCAGACTGTCCTCGCGGCAATCCAGTAGGTCATGCAGATAGTCCGTGATGTTATCTGCCACGGCGTTATGGCTGGCAGAGCGCACCGCCTCTGCGAGATTTTCTTTCTCGGCAAGGTTTCCGAAGGTGGCCTCCAGCGTTTCAATGACAGCCGGTTCAAAGGCAGGCTGCATTGTCCAGATCGGCAGCGGACGAGAAAATCGTGACTCGTGCGTATCCGACACATCGAAGTAGAGTTTCAACAGATGCTGTCCATCGTCACCGAACACGGCAATGCTTTTTGCACCGCGATTGACCCAGCGGCCAAACTGCCGGTTCCAGCGTTCCATTTCCAGAACGGCAGTTGCGTCCGGGCGCTGGGCATAGATCAGGATTTGCTCATCAAACGGGCATTTGTAGTTATAGCAGGCCGCACGGAGAAAGCCTGTCCAGCTTTTGTAGCTGCTGGTGACGCTTCGCACGGTCTGGTCGTACAGTTCGGTGATGAACTGAAATTTGGTTGGCAAATGTGTTGTCCTCCTTTCCAAAGGTATGAAAAAAGCAGCCCTTATGGACTGCTTTCAGCGGATGATTTAATTTTACGATATGGAAGTATTACTCACCATGTTTCGGCAAGCAGGAAATCGACAAGATGAACGATTTTAATACCGTTTTCAATGCCGGTATCCATTTCGTTGAGCGTAACGACATATTTAGGATAATGGTCACGAATCTCCATCAGATTTCCGACCTCTCGATCTGAAGTTGCCGGAATCTGGACACAGACCTGCACATAAATCTTTTCGTCACGGCGCGTTGCTACAAAGTCGATCTCCTTCGTATCGTTCTTGCCGATAAAAACATCGTAACCGCGGCGCTTCAATTCCAGAAAGACGATGTTTTCCATCGCACCATCCAGCATCTTTCGATTATAGCCCAGCAGAGCATATTTGAGCGATACATCGGAAAGATAATACTTCTCCTGCGTTTTCAAAATGCTCTTGCCTTGCAGGTCATAGCGTTCGCATGGATAAATGATGAACGCCTGCTCCAACCAGCGCAGATAATTGTAAATGCTCTCCACCGAAACTTTACGGTGCTCACTTTTCAAAAAAGTAGAGATAGAGTTAGCCGAAAAGGTCTTGCCCATATTCTCGATGATGTATTTCACCACGCGATCAAAAAGATCTTGCTTGTTGATACGGTGGCGCTTTACAATATCGCGGGAAACTACGGTGTGATAAATGCCGTTGACGATCTGATAGGCACTCTGCTCATCATACTCGCTCAGCGCAATAATGGGAAAGCCGCCAAAGCGAATATATTCCTCTAGCAGTTCCCTGCGTGATAGGGTGCTGTCTGCCTTAAAGTCCAGATACTCCTTGAACGACAGCGTATAGACGGGAATGGAAACATAGCGCCCTGTCAGATAGGTTGAGATTTCGCTGGACATCAGTTTGGAATTGGAGCCGGTTACATAGATGTCGGCATCTGCACCCTCCAGCAGACTGTTGACCGCTTTTTCCCATCCGTCTATCTCCTGAATCTCGTCCAGCAGAAGGTAGCAATGGTCTTTTCCTTTCATAGCTTCCAGCAGTTCATCATACATCTGCTTGGCGGTGATGTTTTCAGGAATGTCCATCTCCGTGTATCGCTTGGAGATAATATGGTCCTCGGATATGCCACGGCGCAGAAATTCTTCTTTCAGCATTTCAAAAATGGTAGACTTGCCGCAGCGGCGAACGCCAGCCAGTATCTTGACAAGCGGTTTATCAATAAACGGCTCGATAGCTTCAATATAGTCCGGTCTGTTAATCATGATATCGCCTCCCCTATAGCTATTAGTATAACCAGAAAAATCAGGATATGCAATGAGTTTTTCTGGTCTAACCGTAAAAACTTTATATCTATTCAGAGGCGATATGACTTATCGTTCCGGCTCCGCTCGCTTCTTAGCAAGGGAACGCGCTTTGGCTTTCAGCTGTGCGCGGTATTTTTCAAAGGTATCACGCTGGTAGCAATACATATAAAAATTATAATCGCCCTTTGTCGGCGTACAGCGCAGCATATACACATACTGCTTGCTTTCCACCAGAAACGCGCAGGATGGAAGAATAGCATCTTTGATGGCGCAGCTTCGCTGATAGTAAGTGCAGCATCGTTTCATGGTGTCAAAGTCCCGCAGCGGGGAATCTGGCTGTTCTCTCAACCAATTCACGGTGCGGTCAATATCTGCCTTGAACTCAGGTGTGTTCAGCATGTCATTCTGGTGCGGCCACCAAGTCGTAAAAAACTGCTTGCCGCTGCCAAAGTCGCCGCGCAGATGGCCGATACAGCCAGCGACCTTGTCCTGCTCCTCAGTCTGGGAGTAACAGAGGTCATGCAGCGCAGTGTCATCGGCTACAAAAAAGTCGATGACCCGCTTTTCACTGGCGGGGTACTTCTGCTGAAATTCCGCAAGGGTGCGACACTCACCATCCAGAAAGGAAAGACTGTCATTCTCCATTGGAATCCACCCATCAATGGGAAGTTGGAACGGCTCACGGGTGAGGACGGTGCCGTAGTAGTTGGCGAAAATGCTTCTGGCCAGTTCAACGGGTTCGCCCCAATCCTCATCCCCGTGGCGCAGCTCGTAGCGATATACACCCTCCGGCACGGTGGCTCGGTCAACGCGGTATTCTGTAAACAGTGCCGGTTGGTCAAAAATCGTGACCTCCTGATAGGTCACCTTCTGCGCGTCATAGCTCATCTGGTTTCACCTCGTTCTTTTCGTTCTTGTAACGGCGCTGTGTTGGCCTTTGTACGCTCCCGCAAATATTCGGCTTCTGCGTTGATGCGTTGGGCAAAGTCTGCAACAGCATCAAGCTTGGTCGCGCAGTAGTGACCCCAGAAAAAGTTATTCGGGTCATTTTTTACATTGGCCTGCCATGTGACATAGGGCGCTGCCTGATTGTTCGGATTTTCTCCGATGACGAACCGGGCGTTGCCGACGGTCACGCTCTCGATAATGACATAGCCCTCATTGACCTGCTCTTTTTCGTTCATTCTCATGCCTCCTCGGTTTTTTACTTGGCCGAAAGAAGAATATTCTTTCTCGGCACAGTAGTTTTCTTCTCTCTTTCGGCTTAGTTAGGAAAAGGGATTGTAAGGGGAAAACCCATGCAAAGCCTAACGCTCCTGCTGCCGAAGCTGCCGCTTGTGCCAATCCTCCAGCAGCTTGACGATGATTTTCTGTTTTTGTGACGGCGTATAAGTTCGGGGGAAATATTTCGCCAGCACATCGCCTTTCAGCACCAGCTTTTCCTCGATAGGTTTCTCCTCGGTCATAATAGCGTCCACCACATTCTCGTCCAGTTTGCCATCTTGGCTGTACTGTTTGAGCCGCTTGGCCTGACTGAGATTGGGCGTACATTCCTCGCGCTCGATAGCGTCGCAAAGCATAAGCTGTTCCGGCTCGGTGAGGTATGACACCTCCACCGCCGCATTGAACGCAATCGTCTTGTTATCCACACGGTTCAACAGGTCAGGGACAAGACTGGTCAAACGGATATAGCGTCGGATTTGGTCTTTGCTTTCTCCAACCTGCTCCGCCAAAATATCACGCGATTTTATACCGTCTGACTTGTGTGCAATTCGCGCACAAGTTAAATCCGTCCGTTGCCCCTGTCGTTTCATCGCGTCCAGCTTCATCTTATACGCAAAGGCTTTCTCGGATGGAAGCAGTTCCTCGCGCTGCAAGTTACTGTCCACCATAAGCAAAATCGCGGTATCATCGTCCATCTCCCGCACGATGGCAGGAATCTCGGTCAGACCCGCAAGCTGGCTGGCGTGATGACGGCGGTGTCCAGATACGATTTCAAAATTGCCGTCATTTTTCGGGCGTACCAGAATGGGAACCAAAACACCCCGTTCCTTGATACTCTCAACTGTTTCCAGCATTTTATCATCGTCTATTACCTTGAACGGATGGTTCGGGAACGGCTCCAGCTTATCCAGCGGAAGGCTCTGCACACGCTCCTGCGCGTCTGCCTGCCGTTCTTCGTCTGTCTTGAACAGGTCATCATAGCTGGCGAGTTGGATATTTTTCGCGGCACTTTTCATGCTCCAGCACCTCCTTCGTAAATTTCTCATAGGCGGTCGCTACAGGACTGCGCGGGTCAAAGCTGAAAATGCTGGTGCCTCTGGCGCTCATTTCTGCCGCTTTGATACCACGCGGTATCTCGGTGTCGTAGACTCGTATCGCTTTGCCGTAGGCGTTCCGCACAAGCTGGCTGATCTCCTTAGAAAAGTTCGTGCGGCTTTCTGTCATGGTGATGAGGATACCGCTGATTTTCAGATTGGAATTCAGCTGGCGCTGCACCTTGCTGACCGTACGGAGAAGCTGTTCCAAGCCCTTGACGGGTAAGTAATGTGACTGAACCGGGATAATGACCCGATCTGCCGCCGTCAGCGCGTTCAGCGTCAGCATACCGAGGGACGGACTGCAATCCACCAGAATGTAGTCGTACTGCCGCTTGACCTCGCTCAGATAGGTTCGCAGCACCGTTTCGCGGCTCATGGTGTTCACAAGGGACACCTCCAAGCCGGAAAGCTCAATGTTGGCGGGCAGTAGGTCCATGCCCTCCTTGTGGTGGAGGATACCGTTCTGCGGCTCGATGGGGCGGTCTGAGATGATGCGCTCCAGCATGGTGGCCAGCGTGGGGGAGAGCTCGTCCGGCTGCTGCCAGCCGAGCATTTCTGTCAGATTCGCCTGACTGTCTGCGTCGATGAGCAGCACGCGCTTGCCCTGCCGCACCAGTCCAGCGCCCAGATTGACCGCCGTAGTGCTTTTCCCCACGCCGCCCTTTTGGTTCACGATTGCTATGGTCTGCATCTTTTTTCCTTTCTTTTCTATTTTTAAGCAAAAGAAAATCGTCTGTGCAAAACAGACGATTTCTCTTATGTAAATGAGTGCGTTCTATGTACAAAATAGTGTATGTTTTGAGGTGAAAAAACGCCAAAGGAGGTCGGCGTAAACCTCAAGCAGGGCTATAACGGCGATCTGACCAGCCGTCAGGCCGGCTCCGTAGGCGGTCAGATGGTGAAGAAGATGATCGAATCCTACGAGCAGAATATGGCAAACCAGGGCTAAACGCTTCTCTTTCCTGCGTAAAAAGGGACACAGAATCATTCCGTGTCCCTTTACTTATGCTTTCTCTGCCTGTCTGCGGAACAGCTCATCAAGTGTTCTGCCATTCCTGTTCTTCCACTCCGCCCAGCCGTTTGCGCTTACGCCCAAAACGAAACAGGCGTCGCACTGGGCGAGGAAAACGACATGGACTTGCTCAGATAATGCTTGTTATCCTGATAAACAATATCGTTTTCCGATACAAGTCAATTTCTATCCATCCGAACAGTGTAAAGCCGCCGCTTCACAGGGAAACGGCGGCTTTTTACTCTTACTCAGGACTCTCTCCAGTCCGTGAAAATACGCTCTGCATCAGACGCGCTTGCGCACGCGAGCAGCTTATTAGCCAGTTCCCTGCATTCGTCGTAGGAATGCTTTGCAAGGTCTGCCTTTGCTGCCAGCATTGCGGATGCCGACATGGACAGATTGGTCACGCCGAGACCGCACAGCACCGGCGCCATGCCGGCCGTGCCTGCCATCTCGCCGCATACGCCGACTTCGATACCGTTCTCGTTCGCTGCTTTGGCCGTCATGGCGATCAGGCGCAGCACGCCCGGATGAAGCGGACGGTACAGGTAGGAAATCTTCTCGTTGATGCGGTCCACCGCGCAGGAATACTGAATCAGGTCGTTCGTGCCAATCGAGAAGAAGTCAACCTCCTTCGCCAGCACATCCGCGCAGACAGCCGCCACCGGAATCTCGACCATAATGCCGACCTTGACGTTCGGGTTGAAAGGTACGCCTTCCGCGGTCAGCATGTCCTTCGCCTGCTCGAGCACCTGCTTTGCATCACGCACCTCATCCACCGACGAAATCATCGGGAACATAATGCGCAGATCGCCGTACTGCGCGGCACGCAGCAGCGCGCGAAGCTGAATCAGGAACAGCTCCGGTTGATTCAAGCAAATGCGGATCGCGCGGTAGCCGAGGAACGGATTCTGTTCCTGCTCCAGCGCCAGTGCGGGCACTTCCTTGTCGCCGCCGATGTCCAGCGTGCGGATGATAACCGGCTTGCCCTGCATGATCTCACACGCCTTCTTGTAGGCGGCGAACTGCTCTTCCTCGCTCGGCAGGTCGGTACGATCCATGAACAGGAACTCCGAGCGGAACAGACCAACGCCTTCACCGCCAAGCTCCGCTACGCGGACCGCGTCATCCGGCGTACCAATGTTGCCCTCGATAATTACACGGCGGCCATCCGAGGTCGCGCCCTCCTTATCCTTGTACTGCGCGAGCATGGCACGATGCGCCGCATCGGCCTTCTGGCGCTCCGCAAAGTCGGCAAGCGTCTGCTCATCCGGCTGCGCGACTACTTCACCTGCCGCGCCGTCGATCAGCAGCAGGTCGCCGTCCGCGATCTCGTCCGCCTTCTCGCCGGCACCGACAATCGCCGGAATGCCCATCGAACGCGCCATGATCGCCGAATGGCTCGTGCGGCCGCCGATCTTCGTGATAAAACCGGCAACCGGCTTGCCGCCGATCTTCGCCGTGTCGGACGGCGTAAGGTCGTTCGCCACAATAATGCACGGCTCAGTGATCGTGTCAATCGCGTTGTCCGCAATGCCCTTCAGATTCTTAATGACCCGCTGAGAAATATCACCGATGTCTGCTGCACGCGCCTGCATATATTCGTCGTCGAGCGCGCGGAACATCGCCTGAAAGTTCTCGCAGTTGACAAAGCACGCGTACTCCGCGCAAACCTTCTCATCCGTTACAATGTTTGTCATACCCTCGACAAAATCAGGGTCGTCGAGCATCATCAGATGCGCGTCAAAAATTTCCGCCTCAGCCGCACCGATATTCTTTTCCGCATCGTCACGCAGCACTTCGATCTGCTGCTTGGCTTTTTCCACTGCGTCGAGAACGCGCTTGCATTCGGCTTCCGCATCGGCAACGGTCTCCTTAACGACCGAAAGATCTTCTTCCTTGATAACGAGAGCCTTTGCCTTCGCCAGACCCTCCGAAACGCCGATAGCCTTGAATTTAACCATGGGTTTTCCTCCGTTTTTACGATTGTATTTTTATACAAATTTCGCAACCAAACCTATATTATATTGTACAACATCCCTATACTTTCGTCAAGCAAATAAAGTTTTTTCTGCAAACCGACATTTATTTTTTAAAAACGAGTGCCGCACTCGGGATTTGTCTGCTATAATAGAGGCATTCCACACTACTTCTACTGGAGGAAGGATAATTATGGCTAATCGCTGCACTCGTATTCCCGAGATCATGTTTCCGCGTGAAGGCGTGGATCTGTCCAAGTGGGCAGTCATCGCCTGCGACCAGTACACCTCTCAGCCGGACTACTGGGCCGAGACTGATAAGGCCGTCGGTGACGCACCCTCTACCCTGCGTCTGACCCTGCCGGAAGTTTATCTGGAGGACGCGGACGTTGCTGCCCGCACGGAGAAAATCCATCAGACCATGCAGCAGTATGTGCAGGACGGCACGCTGCGCACCCTGCCCGCCGGCGTCGTTCTGACCGAGCGCTGGTCCGGCGGCTCCTGCCCGCGCCGCGGCATCGTGCTGTCGGTCGATCTGGAAGCGTATGAATACACGCCCGGTTCCGCATCCCTCATCCGCCCGACCGAAAAGACGGTTGTCGAGCGTATTCCGCCCCGTCTCAAGGTTCGTCAGGGTGCGTGCCTGGAGCTGCCGCACATTATGATCCTGATCGACGATCCCGACCGTCAGATCATCGAGCCGCTGTTCGAGCAGACCGCCTCTTATGACAAGCTGTACGATACCGACCTGATGCAGAACGGCGGCCATATCACCGGCTGGTTCCTGCCGAACGGTCCGGAGACCGAGGTCATCGAGGCCAAGCTCGAAGCACTCTGCGATCGTGAGACCTTCAACAAGAAGTACGGCTGCACGGATGCACAGGCGCTGCTGCCGTATGCAGTAGGCGACGGCAACCACTCCATGGCCACCGCAAAGGCGTACTGGGAAGAGGTCAAGAAGGACCTGACTGCCGAGGAGCAGGAGAACCATCCGGCACGTTTTGCACTCGTTGAGGTTGTCAACATCCATGACGAGAGCCTGATCATCGAGCCGATCCACCGTGCTCTGTTCGGCGTAGACGCAGATGAGCTGCTCGGCGCACTGACCGACTTCTACAACGGCGAAGGCTGCAAGGCTTACGTTGCCGACGAGGCTCCCAAGAGTGAAAACGTGCACTTCTTCCCGTTCTGCTCGGCGAACAAGTCGGGCGTGTTTGTTGTCGAGAACCCGAAGTGGGCCATTCCGGTCGCTACCATCCAGACCGGTCTGGACGCTTATCTTGAAACCCACACCTCCGCGAAGATCGACTACATCCACGGCACGGACGTTGTTGTTTCGCTGGCGGAAAAGCCGGGCAACCTCGGCTTCATCCTGCCGGACATCGCCAAGAACGACCTGTTCCGCGGCGTTGTTTTCGACGGTGTTCTGCCGCGCAAGACCTTCTCCATGGGTGAGGCGCACGAGAAGCGCTACTACATGGAGGCAAAGACCATCGTAAAGTAAAGGCAACACCGCACAATTAAAGCGGCGGTGCTTTGCGGAAATTTTGTGTCCTGACTTTGTTGCAGTTTCACGGTAATACATCAAGTATTACCGCAAAACTGTGCCTCGTCAGTACGCAAAATTTACTCGCAAATCACTCTTGTTCAATTATGCGGTATTACCTAAAGTTACGCTTTTTCAGAGGACGCAGCCGCATCGGCTGCGTCCTTTTTCCATTCCAGAACTGCCGTGTTTCCTTCTGTGTGGCAAAGTACAAACGCCGGTGCCAGCGCGAACGGCTTTTTCGGGTCGAATGGGCATTGCAGACGCAGTCCGGTCTCGGTCGGCTGAATCTGCACGCTTTCGTTGGATAGAAGCGCGTCCAGAACCGCATCTCCGGTGACAAGCGGCGGCTCGGGCGGCGCATTGCTCTGCGGCAAAGTCTCCGGCGCAGACGCGAGGTAGAACCGTTCGGGTTCGCCCTCGCAGCCAGTCTCATGCAGCATTTGCCGCGAGAGATGCCGGCGCAGGCGCAGACGGCCATGCTCCGGTGCAGGCAGACCGACCCGCAGGATGTTTCCGTTCACGACCGTATAGCAGCGCAGCAGTTCGTCTCCGCAGACAGCGCAGTCGAGATTGACCTGCACGCCGCTCTTGTCCGGGGTCCAGTCGATCGTGCCGATTGGGTTGTCGTTACAGAATACGTCTGCGCGCATGGACGGTTCTCCTTTCTGCAAGTTATAATTTGTTAAACGAAGCGAGCGAAACTCATCTTCGCGGCGGGGCGCATAAGAGGGTAGACAACCTGCGGTTTTGCCCGTAGGCCACTAAACCTTGTTCCCGCGCCGTGCGCGGATTTAATGAGTACGTACCCTCTTATGAATCTCCCCTTTTCCCTTAGAGAGTCTGGCGCAGATTTCCTATATGTGACCGCTCCGAAAAGGAGGAACGGCAGTCGGGTTACCACAGCGTTTCTTTCACGAAATATTCGCAGTTCGCAGACAGCGTACTGCTACACATATCGGAAAGCCTACGCAGAGGGCGGCACGGCTATGCCGCCCAAAGATTACGCCTGCGATTGCAGTGTGGCACGCGCTGTCTGACGCAGAAAAGACGTCCGTAGACGGCAAATCCCAGTCTATACGCAAAAAGCGCATACCCCATAAAAGGATATGCGCTTTCTCCCGCCGTTATACGGCTTACCCCTGCACCGAGCCGAGTCCGAAACTGACCGCCAGTGCTTCATCGACGTGCCGCATGGCTTTTTCGTCGAGCGAGCCCATTTTCTCGCGCAGACGGCGTTTGTCCAGCGTGCGGATCTGCTCAGTCAGGATGATGGAATCCTTAGTCAGTCCGTAGTTTGGCGCACCGACTGTGATATGCGTCGGCATTTTCGCCTTGTTGATCTGCGATGTAATAGCGGCGGCGATCACGGTCGGACTGTACCGATTGCCGACGTTATTCTGCACGATCAGCACCGGCCGGATACCGCCCTGCTCACTGCCAACCACCGGACTGAGATCGGCATAGTAAATATCGCCTCGTTTGATGTTGCTATCCACTTTGGTTCACACTCCGATGAAATAGATTTACGGTGCTGCCTGATGGTTTTCCCGCAAACCTATTTTCCCCGTGTCACACAAAATTATAACTGTATAATGCAGAAAAGCGGAGAGAGAAAAATCTCCTCCGCTTCAAAGCTGTCGCGAAACTACAGTTTCGCCGACAAGCAGGAACGGACCGCAGGCCGTTCCAAAGTCGTCCGAAAGTTCCTGTTCAGAAACTTTCTCCCTCCAGAAGTAAGAAAACCGTGATACATGCTCCCGGTTTTCTTGCATTTGCAACGCAAATGCTGTTTTAATAGCGCTGCCGCGCGATACTATCAAACTAACAGGATACCGACTTTGAGAGACAAATGAAGCGAGGGAAAATCCCTTGCTTCATCTTATGCACGCAATGTCAGTAAATTACCGATAGAAGCGCAGCACGCGCCGGCTGATGGCGCACAGCACCTCGTACGAGATGGTGCCCGCCGCGTCTGCTGCATCCTCTGCCGTCCAGCCTTCCGGGCCGAACACGGTCACTTCGTCACCGCGATGTACGTCTACGCCCTCCGGAATACGCACCATGCACATATCCATGCAGATGCGGCCGAGCACGGGCGCTTTCACGCCGCCGAGCAGCACCTGCGCCTTACCCGAACCGGTACGCAGATAGCCGTCCGCATAACCCATCGAGATAACCGCCATATGGGTCGGCTCTGCCGTCTCGAAGGTGCGGCCATAGCTGATGGTCGTATTCGCCGGAATATCGCGCACCTGCACCACACGCGCCTTGACGGTCATGGCGGGTCTCAGATCGAGCACCGGCGGCACGGAGGCATCCGGCCGATAGCCGTACAGGATAATGCCCGCGCGGGTCATCGTGCAGTGCATCTTCTCGTAGGTCTGGATGGCGCCGCTGTTCGCACAGTGGCGCAGCGGCAGGTCAAGACCGGCCGCTTGCAGACCCTCGCACACATCCGAGAAGCGCTTGTACTGCAATTCCGTGTACGCCTCGCCGGAGGGCACGTCGGCAACCGCAAAATGCGTGAAAATGCCTTCGCTGATCAGGCCCGACAGCTTGGAGCACGCAAGGATATCCTGCACGGTCTGCTCACACTCCCACGACGGGAAGCCGAGCCGCGTCATGCCGGTATCCAGCTTGTAGTGTACGGTGACCGGCTTGCCGGTGCGCTCTGCTGCCGCGCTGATAAACTCTGCGGTCTCGCGGTCGTACACCGGCACGGTGATGCCGTACTGTACCGCCGTGTCCATATCCTTCTCGTCCACATAGCCAAGGATGAGGATGGGCGTTTCGATGCCTGCTTCCCGCAGCTCCACACCCTCCGGAATGGTCGCTACCGCAAAATACGGTGCGTCCATCTTCTCCAGCCGCTTAGCTACCTGCACGGCACCGTGACCGTATGCGTCCGCCTTAACGACACACAGGACCGGCGCCTGCGCCTGCTCGCAGATCACGCGATAATTATGCTCGATCGCACCGAGGTCGATCACCGCCCAAGCGCGGTGTTGATTTACTTCCATTGTTTTCGTCACTCCAACAGAACCGTTTGGTTCCTGATTTACTGACAGGATTCCACCTGTATGGTCAGCACGCGCGCACCGTCCGCATACAGCTCGGCATAGACCGGCTGCAGATCGCTCTGCCGCAGCCACACCTGCTTTTCCACACTGTCGTCTGCCTTCTCATAGCGCAGCACGAGCAGGCTCTCGCCGTTTGTGTGCTCGCTCCACACCTGTGCAGGCGCAGCATACCGCAGATCGTTCAGCAGACAGAACCACGCATCTGCCGGGGTCAGTCCGGTGTGCCGAGGAGCAATATCATCCAGCTGCAAGTCGTTGTACTGCAGCGTGAACGCGCCGTTCTCCTCACCCGAGATGCGTCCGCCGATACCGGCGACCGACTCCGGTGCGGTCAGCGTGAAGGAATCGCTGTCCTCTTTATTATAGACATAGTCGCTTTCAAATTCCAGTACAGATTCGTCCAAATCCGAGATTATTTTCAAATGCGCCGTACAGCTGTCCAACGATGCGAAATGCGCACGCACATCCTCGGCACTCATTTCCGCCGAGCGGCCGCAGCCGCAGAGCAGAACAAGCGCCGCCAAACCACACAGCAGCTTGTTCAGATTACCACTCCTTTGACCGGTTTATCACCATGTTTTCGAGTTATATCGTTTCAGCAGAATCGACAGCTGCGTCAGCATATCGCTCGGCGTCATGCCGTATTCGCTCAGCGCATTCGCAGCCAGATCTCCGGCTCTGCCGTGCAGCCACGCCGCCGTACAGGCTGCCGGAACCGCGTCAATGCCCTGTCCGCACAGCGAAATCAGCATGCCTGCCAGAACATCCCCGCTGCCGCCTTTCGCCATGCCGGGATTGCCCGAGGTATTGCGATAGCAGCCGCCGTCCGGCGTGAAAATGCGGGTGCGGTGTCCCTTGTAGAGCACAATGCACCGATAGTCCTGCGCGAACTGTGCCGCATCCGCAGCGGTCGCGGCCGGCTTGCCGCTAAGCCGTGCGAACTCGCCCGCGTGCGGCGTGAGCACGACCGGCTTTGCCGTTCGCCGCAATATATCCTTATGCCCGGCAATCGAATTTATGCCGTCCGCATCGAGTACAATCTGGCATTTGGCTTTTTCAAGCAGGGTACACACGATTTCGGTCAGCGTATCCGAACGGCCGAGTCCGCACCCGATGAGCAGCGCGTCCGCCTTTTCGGCAAGCGCAAGCAGCTTCGGCAGTGCGTCCATGGAAAACAGCCCGTTTTCATCCTGCGGCATGGGCCGCACGACCGGCTCATTCAGCTTGACCGCCAGCACCGGCCACGCGCCCTGCGGAACTGCCAGCGTCACAACGCCGCTTCCCATGCGGACCGCGCCCTGCGCCGAAAAATATGCCGCGCCTGTATATCCTGCCGAGCCGCACACGCACAGAATGCGGCCGTAGTCGTTTTTATTTGTCTCCGGATTGCGCGAATGCAGTACACCGTCCGCGAAGTCCTGGTTTATCTCAATCATATCGTTTCCTTTCAAGTCGAAGCCGCTGCCGCGTTCGCCTGCGCGTGTACCGCATCGACAGCCAGCACGACCGCCAGCGCAAGTGTTTCGTCTGCAGAATCGGCAATGTCCAGCTGATAGCAGTCACCCCAGGTGAACCACTCCTTGGAGATGGACACGATCTCGCGTCCGTTCTGCGTAATACGGTACTCGTGTGCCCAGAAATCGCCCTCGATCGTCCAGTCAAGACCCTCGATTTCGTATTTTTCGTGAAAAAATGTAAGCCGCTTGACGATTTCCGCGCGTTCCACGCCGTCGATGTACACGAAGAAGCGAGGCATCATGCTGAACACCTTCTGCTGGATGAATGCAGTTTCCCGGCCGGTCAGGTCGGTAACATGCAGCTTCTTTCCCCACGCGAAAAATTCGCCCTCGACGTAGTATTTGTCGGCGCCGGTTTCATCAAACACGGTAAACCGATCCACCCAGGAGAACACCTTTTGTTTGATATATAATTTCATATTGATCCCCCCCTCTTTTCTTACAGGATAACACGGCGTGTGCTGACCGTCAAGTACGGACGCTTCGCTGCACCGCCGCATAGGCTGACACGAGGAGGTGATACTTTGGCGATCAAGATTTTTGTCGATCAGGGACACAATCCGTCCGGTCCGAACACCGGCGCGGAAGGCAGCGGACTGCTCGAGCAGGATGTGACCTACGCGGTCGGCGTGTATCTGGCCGATCTTCTGCGGGCCGACCCGCGGTTTGAGGTACGGCTGAGCCGCAATACGCCCGATGAGATCCTCGGCATAAGCAACGCCACCAGTCTGGCCGAGCGCGTGCGGCTGGCGAACGAGTGGCCTGCGGATTACTTCATCAGCATCCACTGCAACGCGAACGTAAATCCCGCCGTCAACGGCACCGAGGTGTATGTTTATCGGGAAAACACGCAGGCGTACTGGCTGGCGCAGCATGTGCTCGCCGGCATCGTTGCGCGTGTCGGCACGCGTGATAACGGTGTGCGCATCCGTCCAAGCCTGTATGTCCTGCGGCGGACGCAGATGCCTGCGATTCTGGTCGAGCTGGCATACCTGACCAATACTTCCGATGCGATGAAGCTGGAAAACGATCCGTTCGGGTTTGCACAGGGCATTTATAACGGTCTGCTCAGTTATTTTGACTTTGAACCGTATTAACGAAAAAAAGCGAGAGGTTTTACCTCTCGCTTTGCGCTTATTTTATTAGAAACCGCCAGTCACACCGAGCACCTGTCCGGTAATGAAAGACGACTTATCCGAGCACAGATACAGAATACTGTCCGCGACCTCGGCTGCCGCGCCGACTCTTCCGAGCGGTGTCTGATCGGCAAGCTCCTGCATGGTATCCGCACTGTGCATGGCGTTCATGTCGGTGTCGATCACGCCCGGTGCAATGCAGTTGACCCGGATATTGCTCGGGCCAAGCTCCTGCGCGAGCGACTTGCTCAGGCCGATAATCGCAGCCTTGCTCGCGGAATAATGGCTCTCACAGGACGCGCCGCACTCCCCCCACATGGACGACACCGTGACGATGCTTCCCTTGTGGTTGTGCAGCATTTCGGGCAGCACGGCGCGAATCGTGCGCACCGTACCCATGAGATTGACATCCAACATGTGCATCCAGTCCGCGTCCGTGATATTTTGGAACAGCTTCTGTTCGGCAATGCCTGCGTTGCAGACCACAGCATCTATCGTGCCGAACCGCGCCTTCACTTCCGCGACCGCGAGTTCCACTGCCGCCGTATCCTGCTGATCGGCTGAAAGTGCAAGTGCGCCGGTCTCCCCAGCGAGCCTGTCCGCCGCTTCCCTGCTTTTGCTGTAAGTAAACGCGGTATTCCATCCGTTTTCGGCAAACACACGCACACAGGCGGCACCGATACCGCGCGAGCCTCCGGTGATGAGAACAGTCTGCGCCATGTTAGATGGCAACCGTCTGCTGTGCCTCGAACAGACACTGGTTCAGATCCTTGCTCTGTGCCAGACCTTCCTCAATGTCGATATCGGTAACAATGCTGTTATCCGAAACAACAACGCGGTTGGTCTTGCCCTCCATCAGAGCACGAACCGCAGCATAACCCATGCGAGTCGCCATAACACGATCCATAGCAGACGGAGAGCCGCCGCGCTGGATATGGCCGAGGATGGTAACACGGGTATCGATGCCGGTAGCCTCGTGAATCTGGTCTGCAACGTCCTGTGCGGAGCCATAGCCCTCGGCTACGATGATGATATGGTGGTTGCGGCCCTTGATGCGGCCGATACGCATTTTCTCTACGATCTCGGTGTCGAAATCCAGCTGACGCTCGGGCAGGCAGATTGCGGTCGCGCCGACTGCACAGCCAACCTGCAGTGCCAGATGACCTGCACGGCGGCCCATAACCTCTACAACAGAGCAGCGCTCGTGGGACTGCATGGTGTCGCGCAGCTTATCGATGCACTCGATCGCGGTATTGCAGGCGGTGTCAAAACCGATGGTGTAATCCGAGCAGCCGATATCATTATCAATGGTACCCGGAACGCCGATGCACGGAACTCCCTTGCGGGAAAGCGCCTGTGCACCGCGGAATGTACCGTCACCGCCGCAGCAGATCAGGCCGTCAATACCGAGGTAACGGCAGGTGTCAGCCGCCTTCTGCAGACCTTCCTCGGTCAGCATTTCCTTGCAGCGTGCGGTGTACAGCATGGTGCCGCCCTTGCGGATAATGCCGTCTACACTGCGGGCACCCATCTCGATGATGTCACCGTTGATGAGACCGCTGTAGCCGCGGCGAATGCCAAGAACGGAAATATCGTGTGCGCTTGCGCTGCGGACTACCGAGCGGATAAGTGCGTTCATGCCGGGTGCGTCGCCGCCGCTGGTAAGTACGCCGATTCTGCGAATTTGTTTATCCATGATAAAGCCTCCCTGTTGTCGGGTCTGTTTTCTTTCTTAGCGGCACAGTCGATGCCGCACTGACCTCTGTATTGCAGTTTTGTTTCCCTCTGCGGAAACCGTCTCTCTCCCTACGGATAAACACAGTCTCCTATTGTATTATAACATCTTCCTCGCGCAAGAGAAAGCGTAATCTTGTTAAAAATGCAATATCCGGTTTGCACCAGTACCGGCGGGCAGCGAGCGTCTTTTTCTTCGTGTCCATCGGGTAGAGATAGACCGGCGTATCGCCGGGCTGCGTGCGCAAAACCTCTTTAATCTGCGTCCATTCATCGCCCTGCAGACTGGAAATACGCAAAAACAGCTTTTGCGGCGCCAGCTTCGCCGCCTGCGCATCGGTGTAGACCGATTTCTGCGTGCCCTTTTTCGGCTGCTGCAGGCTCTCCACCGCACTCTCAGTGAGCGGCTGCGCCTCGTTCAGCAGCACCTTGGGCGCCTCGTCCTCTCGGGCGTCGATCTTACCGGTGAGCAGGACTGCGCTGTCCTCGGTGAGATATGCGCCGCACTGCTGCAGCGAACGCGGGAACACGACAAGTTCAATCGCCGCCGTGTCGTCCTCTGCGGTGACATATGCCATCATCGAGCCGTTCTTGGTCGATTTCAGACGCACCGCCGTGATAACACAAGCAAGCCGGACGGTCATGCCGTCCTTGTAGACCGGCTGGCTGCTCTCGCCCGTCAGGTCGTCGATGATCTGCTTGACGGAGGCCGCCTGCGCCTTCTGCGTCAGGCTGCGGTACTCGTCCATCGGGTGACCGGAGAGGTACAGACCGGTGGTCTCCTTCTCCATCGCCAGCAGTTCCCGCTTGGGTACTTCCGGAATGTTCGGCATCGCAATCTGCGTGTCGCGCACCTCGTCGTTGCCCATGCCGAACAGGTCCATCTGCCCCTCGATGTTCTTCTTGCGGTTCTGGGCAATGGCATCTACCACGGGATTGACGATTTTCAAAAGCTGACTGCGGTAGTAGTGCATGGAATCGAACGAGCCTGCCTTGATGAGACTTTCAAGGGCTCTGCGATTGAGTTCGCGGTCGTACATGCGCTCACAGAAATCCTGGAACGAGGTAAACAGGCCGTTCGCCTCTCGCTCCTCGACAAGCTGCTTCATAAACGAGCGTCCCACACCCTTGACCGCAGCAAGGCCGAAACGGATATTCTCGCCCGCAACCGAAAACTCATCGTAAGACTCGTTTACGTCCGGCGGGAGCACCGCGATGCCCATATCACGCGCCGCCTGAATATACTCGGAGATCTTATCCGAAACATCCAGAACGCTCGTCAGCAGCGCCGCCAGATACTCGCGCGGGTAATGGCACTTGAGGTACGCCGTGCGGAACGATACGACTGCGTAGCATACGGCATGTGCCTTGTTGAACGCGTAGTTTGCGAAATCCATGATCTCGTCAAACAGACTTGCCGCAACAGCTTCGGGCACGCCGCGCTTGATGGCGCCGTCAATGCCCAGCTCCTCATTGCCGTAGATGAAGTTGACGCGCTCCTTTTCCAGCTCCTTCATCTTCTTTTTACTCATGGCGCGGCGCACCATATCTGCCTTGCCGAGCGAGTAACCCGCAAGGCTCTGGAACACCTGCATAACCTGTTCCTGATAGATCATACAGCCGTAGGTGACGCTTAAAATCGGCTCGAGCAGCGGATGCTTGTACGTTACCTTTTCCGGATGATGACGGCACTCGATGTAGCGCGGAATGGACTGCATCGGACCGGGCCGGTACAGCGCAACGACTGCGGTAATATCCTCGATAGACTGCGGCCGCAGACCGGTAACGACGTTGGTAATGCCCGCGCTTTCCAGCTGGAACACGCCCATGGTCGAGCCCTTGCCGAGCATTTCATAGGTCGCGGGGTCGCTCATATCCACGTTCTCGATGGAAAAATCCGGCGTGTGACGGCGAATCAGCTTTTCTGCGTCCGCGATAACGGTCAGGTTGCGCAGGCCGAGGAAGTCCATCTTGAGCAGACCCAGTTCCTCGATGGTCACCATCGTAAACTGCGTTACCATCTGGTCGCCGTTGCGCGACAGCGGAACGTAGGTGTCCACGGGGTCCTTGGTGATAACCACGCCTGCCGCATGCGTCGATGCGTTGCGCGGCATGCCCTCGAGCGCACGCGCCGTATCAATAAGCTCTTTGACCTGCGGCTGCTCGTCGTACATCTTTTTCAGCTCCGCGTTGATGGTCAGCGCCTTGTCGATCGTAATGTGCAGCTCGTTCGGCACCTGCTTGGCAACCGCGTCAACATCGTTGTACGGAATGTTGAGCGCACGGCCGACATCGCGGATGGCACCGCGGGCAGCCATCGTGCCGAACGTGACAATCTGCGCCACGCGGTCCTTGCCATACTTGCGGGTAACGTACTCGATGACCTCCGGACGGCGAACATAGCAGAAGTCCACGTCGATATCCGGCATGGAGACACGCTCCGGATTCAAAAATCGCTCGAAGTACAGCGAGTAGTGAATCGGGTCAAGGTCAGTGATAGCGAGACAGTACGATACGATCGAGCCTGCTGCCGAGCCGCGTCCGGGTCCGACCGGAATGCCCTGACTTTTCGCGTAGCCGATAAAGTCGGACACGATGAGGAAGTAATCGACAAAGCCCATCTTGGCGATCATGTCGATCTCGTACTGCAGACGCTTGCGCACGGTGCCGTCGTCGTTCGGATAGCGTCTTGCGAAGCCTTCATCGCACAGCTTCTGCAGATATTCGAGCGAGGTGTAGCCGTCCGGCACATCGAATTCCGGCAGGTGGTACTTGCCAAACTCGAACTCGACCTGACAGCGTTCCGCAATCTTTACCGTGTTGGCGAGTGCCTCCGGGTGCTCCGGGAACAGCGCCGCCATTTCGTCCGCGTCCTTGATGTAGAACTCCTGTGTCTCGAACTTCATGCGGGTCGGGTCATCCACGGTCTTGCCCATCTGGATGGACATGAGCACGTCCTGAATGCGCGCATCCGCCTTAGTCAGATAATGCGCGTCGTTCGTTGCCACCAGACCGATATTCAGCTCTCTGGAAAGCTGGTACAGACCCTCATTGACTTTCTGCTGTAGCGGAATGCCGTGGTCCTGAATCTCAAGATAGAAATGCTTCCGGTCAAAAATATCGAGGAACTGCTCGCAGAGGTCATACGCGCCGTCCATATCACCATCCGCCAGCGCACGCGGGATCGCGCCCGCCAGACAGGCAGACAAACAGATGAGTCCCTCGCTGTGCGCGCGCAGCAGCTCCATGTCGATACGCGGCTTCATGTAAAAGCCCTCCGAGAAACCGCACGACACCATGTGGATGAGGTTGCGGTAGCCGGTCATGTTCTCGCACAGCAGGATGAGGTGCGTGTGCCACTCGCCGTTGATGTAGCTGCGGTCAAAGCGCGAATGCGGCGCCAGATACACCTCGCAGCCGATGACCGGATGGATACCCTTCGCCTTGCAGGCGCGGTAAAAGTCGATCACGCCGTACATGACGCCATGGTCGGTCAGCGCGCAAGAGGTCTGCCCCAGCTCTGCCACACGGTCCACCAGCTTTTCGATACGGCAGGCGCCGTCCAGCAGGCTGTATTCGCTGTGGACATGCAGATGTGCAAATGGTACCAATTTAGTCCTCCTTTTCCGCAAGCTCGATAATCTTTTTCAGGCGGTGGCTCAGTCCCGGTTTGGAGATGGGCGGGTCGAACCGCTGCGCCAGCTCGGACAGGCTGTCCGTCGGGTATTCCAGACGCAGGCGCACGGTCTCCCACAGGTTGCCCGGAAATGCGTCCTCCCCCCGGCTGTCGATCAGCGCCTGAATCGCCGCGATCTGCCGTGCCGATGCATCGGCGGCCTTCATCATGTTTGCAGTCTCACAGTTGACCTGCCGGTTGATCGTGTTGCGCAGATTCTTCTCCACCTTCGCCTGCATCAGCTCCATCGCCGCGTGCGGCGCACCGATGCGCGTGAGGAAATCCTCCGCGCTTGCGCCGTCCTTGAAGTACAGCAGATACGCGCTACTGCGCCGTGCCTGCTTGGGCGATAAACCTAAATCAAGCATCAGGCTTGTCTCCTCACCCGACAGACTCTGGTGGGTGGTTTTCAGCTCGAGATGGCTTTTCTTGTCCGGTCCCGCGACCGTGCCGCCCATAAGGAAGGCGCCGCGCAGAAAGGACGCAATGCAGCAGTCCTCCTCGAGCAGATTACGGTTGATATGATAGGTGATATGGCTCTTGCAGTCGTAGCCGAGCGCATCAAACACGCGTCCGATCTGCGCCGGTTCGGTGAGCACAAGCTGCTGCTTGCGGCCTGCCTTCTGCGGCTCGCACTCGACAAAAAACGCGCGCTGCAGCAGCGCCTGCAGGCGACGGACAACGGTCATGTTCTCCGCCGACAGCCGTATCTCCTTGTGCGAAAAAACCGAGGCATGGAGCAGTGCGCCGTAAACCTCGGCACGCGTGCAGCAGGCGCGCTGCATGGATACCCGGCACAGCTCGTTTTTGACCTCGGTTGAAAAAGACATATATTCTCTCCGTTCTGTACAGCACGCTTCGCCTGTCCGGAACGAAGCGGGTTTATCTCTGGTAATCGCGGTGCATGGTTACTACACCGTATTCCTTCCTGCGCAGGTGTTCGCTCAGCGCCTCGGTGATAGCGACCGAGCGGTGCTTGCCGCCGGTGCAGCCGATGCTGATGATCAGATTCGCCTTGCCTTCCGCGATATAGCGCGGCAGCAGAAAGTCGATCATGCCCGTCAGGTAGCGCATCAGCACATCCGCCGTACCGCCGCGGAACACATAATCGCGCACCTCCGGATCGGTGCCGTTGCGCTCGCGCAGGCTCATTTCGTAATAGGGATTGGGCAAGAAACGCACATCGAACACAAGGTCGCTCTCGGGCGGAATACCGTACTTGAAGCCAAACGACTGCACGATGACCTCGAACACCTCTCCGCTCTCGGTGCCGGAAAACAGCGTCAGCAGACGCTCGCGCAGACCGGCGGCAGACAGTCCGGTGGTGTCCACCACAAAGTCGGCACGGTCGCGCAGACCGGACAGCATTTCGCGTTCCTTTTCGATGGCGGCTGTCATGGACATGCCCTTTTCCATCAGCGGATGCTTGCGGCGCGTCTCCTTGTAGCGGCGGATGAGCGTCGGCGTGTCCGTGTTGAGGAACAGGATGCGGTAATCGCAGCCCATGCTCTTGATCGAATCCAGCGAATCAAACAGCTGCTGGAAATCGCCGCCTGCACGCACATCGGTGACGAGCGCCACACGTTCATAGCGTTCGGTTGCCGCCAGACAGATCTCCGCGAAGCGCGGTATGAGGGAGATCGGCAGATTATCGACGCAGTAATAGCCTAAGTCCTCAAGCGTGGCGACCGCGCGGCTCTTGCCTGCGCCCGACATACCGGAAATGATCAAAAAATACATGTTACCTTTCCCCCTGCCCTGTGTTTCTGCTGTGATAACGCCGCCGAGCGGCGCTGCTGATTATTTTACGATGCGCACCTCGCACTCCAGCTCCACGCCGAACTGCTCGCGCACCCTGTTCTGCACCAGTTCGATCAGGCGCAGCATGTCATCGCATGTTGCACCGCCGCGGTTGATAAGAAATCCCGCGTGCTTTTCCGAAACCTGTGCCGCGCCGACGCTCGTGCCCTTGAGACCGGCCTGCTCGATAAGCTGGCCCGCAAAGTGTCCCACGGGACGCTTAAATGTCGAGCCTGCCGACGGGAAGTTGAGCGGCTGTTTGTCGCGTCTGCGCTGCGCGAAATCGTTCATCTTATCCAGAATCGCCGCCGAATCGCCGTTCTGCAGCTGCATGGTCGAACGGAGCACTGTCCAGTCCGGATGCTTGCGGAACACGCTGGTACGGTAGTCAAAGCCGTGCTCATCGCCCTTGAGGGTGCAGATATTGCCTTCGCCGTCTACAAATTCAGTCTCCTGCACAATGCCGGCCATCGTGCCGTCATACGCACCCGCATTCATGTAAACCGCGCCGCCCAGACTGCCCGGAATGCCGCCTGCAAACTCGGCTCCGGTCAGACCGGAACGCTGTGCGCGGCGGGCAATGCGGCTGAGCAGCGCGCCCGCCTCGGCAGAGACGGTGTTATCCTCGTTTACGCGGACTTCATCCAGCTCGGATGTGCAGACAACCGCACCGCGGATGCCCGCATCGGCCACCAGCATGTTGGAGCCGTTGCCGAGCAGCAGGAACGGAATATTGCGCTCGCGCAGTACGGCAAGTGCCGCGGTCAGTTCCCTGCGGGTCTTCGGCTGCACGAACAGGTCGGCCGGTCCGCCGATGGCAAACGTGGTATGGCGGCGCATGAGTTCATTTTCTGCAATATCTATTTCAGGTGCGGCCTCTCGCAATGCCGCGATGCAATCCTTAATATGTTCCATAAGGCGTTTAATCCTCCAAAAATCTATATAAAAAAGTTTAAGTAGTATACCCTCGGAATTCCTGCCGCGTCATGCGGCGGCGCATCGAAGGTCCGGCACCGGGAGCAGGCTCCGGTTTGTCCTGCCATGCCGTTTTGGTTTTTGCTTTACTGTTTATTATAACAAATGTAGATGGGATGCGCAATCAGTCCAAGCGGGTTTCCGCAGATTTTTTCGGTTAAAAATCGGTTTTTTCTCTATTCGGCACCGGCTGAGCGGGGCACTCGAACTGCCGCAGGCGTGTTCGCCCCTAACGGGCGGGAGGTTTTTCGCTTGAAATCAAGCGAGGAGTTGCGCTCTGCGGAGCGCAGGGATTCGCCGCGCCCCGCGGCGGGGCAAGAGGGTAGACACCTACGGTTTCTACCCTCTTAACTCCCGTTTCCCTTTATTTCTTAGTCTGGCGCAGATTGCCGACATGTGACCGCTTCGAAATACGGGAACGGCAGTCGGGTTACTCTTGCGTTTGTTTCGCGAAATATTCGCAGTTCACAGACAGCGTACTGCTACACAGGTGGTTTTGTCTCCGCAGGCGCGACATAACAGTGTCGCGCAACTCGTAAGTCTGGAGATTATGGACGGCACCTACGAATCTATCTATTTAGTAATATTTATCCTCGCAGGCCCTGTCTATAACAACGCGCTAAAGAATCGCGCGGCACTGCTATGCCGCGCCCAGCGGAGATGAAACCATATGTGTAGCAGTATGGTATCTGACGCTGCGAACAGGTTGCGAAAGACACGGAAGAAAAAATCCTCTGCCGTTCCCCTATTTCGCAGCGGTCACATGTCGGTAATCTGCGCCAGACCATCCAAGGGAAAGGGGTGATTCACAAGAGGGTGGAAACCGCAGGTGTCTACCCTCTTGTGCGCCCGCGCGGCGTCAGCGCAATTTCCCTCGCTTCGCAGGCGACGCTCCCGCCGTTCTGCACCAGAACGCAAAAGAGGAACACCGCTAACTCACAGTGTCCCTCATTGCACACAATTATTTGGTTTCCTGATCTTTCTGCTTCTGTGCAGCATTTGCCGCACGGCGGCGCTCTTTTGCACTCACCGGAGGCGTTGTCTCCTGCGCTTCAACGAACGCGTGTGTCTCCGGGTCGATGCGCTTATGCCCGCGATAGTCGTTCGTATCCACGGACAGACCGCGCTTTTTCAGCAGATGATTGATCTTCTCGGTCAACATGCTGTACAGCACGGCAAACAGCGGCACGCCGATCACCATGCCTGCGAAGCCCATCACGCCGCCGAACAGCAGAATGGCGAACATGACCCAGAAGCTCGACAGTCCGGTGGCGTTGCCGAGGATTTTCGGTCCGAGGATATTGCCGTCAAACTGCTGCAGCAGCAGCACAAAAATGACGAAATACAGCGCCTGCACCGGACTGATGACCATGATCAGAATGGTACTCGGAACCGCACCGATGAACGGCCCGAAAAACGGGATGATATTGGTCACGCCGATGATAACCGCAATCAGTAGCGCGTACGACGTCGGCATGGTCATCCAGCCGAACGAGATCATAAGACGCATACCAATAAAGCACAGCACGCCGATGATCGACGAGTCCATCAGCTTGCCGGTGATGAAGCCGCCGAACACGCGGTGGATATGCGCCACACGAGCCATGATGGCATTCGCCTTTTCAACCGTGAAAAAGCTGTACGTCATCTTTTTCGCCTGTGCGCAGAAGGTGTCCTTGCTGTTGAGAATGTACAGCGCGATAATGACACCGATCAGCAGATTCATCAGCACGTTTACGGTCGTAACAACGCCGCTCATCATGTTGCCGAGCTGCGGCAGCAGGTCATTCTGCGCCCAGTTCATTATCTGTGCGGAGAACTGATCGTACAGGCGCATGAAGCTGTGCTCAATTTCCGGGTTGTTGTGCAGCAGCGACGCCACCCAGCCGGATATCTCGTTCATATACAGGTCCATCGAGTCTACCAGCGAGGTGATACTCGTGACCAGCTGCGGCAGCACCATCCACAGCAGCACGCCTACAACCGCCAGACCGAAGGCCAGCGTCAGCGCGCTGCACAAGCCTTTGGCAAGCCGTGTGCCGTTTTTGAATTTACGCGACATCGGCGGCTGCAGATTGCGGTACAGCATGTTGAACACCGGCATGAGCAGGTACGCCATCACAAAGCCGTAGATGAACGGGCTGAGGATGCTGAAAAATTTCTTGATTACGCCCCAGATTATTGTCATGCGGAACAGCACGAACACGACCAGTACGCAGGCTACAATGACACCTAACGCAGTCAGCCCCCACTCAATATAGTGCGGCTGCAGGTCAAGCCGGGACTTTTTTTCCTGATTGGGATCTTCCAACAATAAACTCCTTCCTGTCAGCTGTCAGAGAATGAAAATGAAGATTGAATACGCTTAGTCCTCATCCTCATCAAAGAACACGCGCCACAGCAGATACAGCCACGTTGCGGCAAACGCTGCGAAGATGATCGCGCGGAACTTCTTGAAGAATTTAGAGAAGCAGGTGCCCAGCCACAGACCGAACGACAGCAGGCAGGTCTCGTAGATGAAGAACTCGATGAGCGAGAAGCCGCGGATCTTTTCGGTCGTGGTGTTCATAAAGCGTCCTGCCTGATCGCAAGCGTTTCCTGCGGTGTGCAGCATCTGCTCGGCACGGCTGCGCAGCGCATCGCGGTCAATACTATCCAGATATTTTTTCATAGCTTGTTCTCTCCTTTTCGTTTTACCGTATTACGCGGACGCGCTGTCCGCCTGTGCTCCCTGGGTTTGGGGTCCCCGGCGATGCTGCACGGCGTTTTCCCCATCGAGGAAATCCGGCCGAGCCGCATGCCGATTTTTTCTGCCAGTGCGTCGGCGTCCGCGCTGCCCGTCCTGCGCAGAGCCGCCTGCAGGATCAGTCCCGCAGCCCGCGCATCCGATCCAGCCTCGTGGTGGTTCAGGTCGATGTGCAGCGCGGCAGATACCGTATCCAGTTTATGATTTTCCAGCTCAGGCCATACCCGCTTGGACACCTTTACCGTGCATAAGTACCGACATTCGGGCATTTTCAGTCCGTAATGCGCCAGACAGCTGCAAAGCACATTCGTATCGAACATAGCGTTGTGACACACGATGACGCAGCCCTCCGCGATGTCGGCGAGCGGCTCCCACACCTCGGCGAACGACGGTGCGTCCGCGACCATCTTCTCCTTGATGTGGTTGACGCGGACATTGCCCCAGTGGAACTTGCCCACGCATTCCGGCGGACGGATGAGCGAGATTTTCTCATCTACCAGCTGATTATCCTCAAACACGCTTGCGCCGAGTGCGCACGCGCTCAGCGGCGAGGCGTTTCCGGTCTCGAAATCCAGTGCAAGATATCTCATTGCAGCGCCTCCCGTCCTGCCGCCTCTGCGCGTTCCTTCGCCGCGAGCAGCAGTCTGTACAGCGGCGCAAGCTGCCGCATGGTCTTCAGCATGAACGGAACAAACGTGCCGTCCAGCACCGGAGCAAAGTCCTCACCGTTCGTGTAATCCACGCCGATCTCCTTGCGGTTCAGCCAGTCCTGATATTCCGACTTTGCGTCCGGGAATTTCGGGCGCTTGTACATCTCGCCCGCAAGGTGCACCTGCGGACAGCTGTTCACCGCACGAAAGGCGTCAAGGAACAGCCTGTCTTCTGCGAGGATCATTTCGCGCAGCGCTTCCATTTCGCCTCTGCCCCACGCGCCCCAGCAGCCGAAGGCCCAGTATTCGGGATGCAGTTCAAAGTAGTATGCAGGAACGGATTCGCGTTCCCGTCGTGCTCTGCGGAAGAACAGCCACATGTTCGCCCGGTAGAGCGTTTTATCCTTGGTATATCGGGTATCACGCCGCACGCGGGATACCATGCGGGACGGCACGGTGACGAACTGCGGGTCTATCTTGACCATCTCCGGCGTCATTTCCGCGATCAGTTCGTGAAAGGGCCGGATGGATAACCGCTTGATCTCGTCCTTGTGTGCATCGTAAAATTCTTTGCTGTTTTGCAGACGATTCAGTTGCAGAAGATCCACGCCTTCTGCGGAAAAACCGTGAAATGCCATTTGTGTTGTTAGCCACCTTTTTGTTTTTGACGATTGTAAATCGTCGTTCAGGCATAGAAATACCTAAGTATATTTTACCGCGTTTTTTCATTTTCTGCAACAGGAGTTTGACAGTTTTCCGTTCATAACACGTTAATCCCCCTGTGTATTTGTGCAATTTGTTGACCGCCGCTTGACAGAAAGGGTTGTTCCCTGCCGAAAATTCTGGTATACTGAGGATAAGTATATTGATAGAAAAAGGTGGAACGATCATGCTTACTGCTGCTAAAAAGGAATTTATCGAATTTATGATGAGTGCCGACGTACTGCGCTTCGGCGATTTTACAACCAAATCCGGTCGAAAGACCCCGTATTTCGTCAACACCGGCAACTACAAGACCGGCCTGCAGAACTCCCGTCTGGGTGAGTTTTACGCAGCTCTGGTCAAGGAGACCGTCGGCGATCAGTTCGACGCAATGTTCGGTCCGGCGTACAAGGGCATCCCGCTTGCTACCTCGGTTTCCGGTGCGCTGGCCCGCAATTACGGCATCGACAAGCCGTTCTTCTTCAACCGCAAGGAGGCCAAGGACCATGGCGAAGGCGGCAATATCGTCGGCTACAAGCCGCAGGACGGCGACCGCGTTATCATCATCGAGGACGTAATCACCGCAGGCACCGCTATCCGTGAGACCATGCCGGTGCTCAAGGGCTGCGCAGATGTGAAGGTTACCGATATGTTCATTTCGGTAAACCGCTGTGAGGTCGGCCAGAACCCGGGCAAGACCGCCGTTATGGAGGTCGGCGAGGATTTTGGCATCAAGGTCCACGCGCTCGTTACCGTGCAGGATATCCGTGAGTATCTTGCGGATAAGGAGGAGTACGCACATCTCCTGCCGCTGATGGATGCTTATATGAAGCAGTATTGCGTATTTTAACTATCGCGGCATAATCGCATAAGAAAAAAAGAACGCTCGATGGAGCGTTCTTTTTGTTTGCCTTTTTTCCACTAAGCACCGCCCATTTCGGGCGGTGCTTTCATTTTATCTCACTTTTCCGCCTGCAAAGTCTGCAAAAACTTACGCATCCTGCGGCAAGCCTCGCGCAGATGGTTCATCGAGTACGAATACGAAATACGCACATGACCCTCACCGCTCTCACCAAAGGCGCTGCCCGGAATGACCGCGACCTCCTGCTCATGCAGCAGTCTCTCGCAGAATTCATCACTGGAAAGTCCGGTGGACTCGATCGACGGGAACATATAGAACGCGCCCTGCGGCTCAAAGCACTCTAGGCCCATGCTCCGCAGCTCGCCGAGCAGGTAGCGGCGGCGCAGGTCATACTGCTCGCGCATGCGCTCGATATCGTCCTCGCCGGTGCGGATAGCCTCAATGCCCGCGAACTGCGCGGTCGTCGGCGCGGACATAATACCGAACTGATGAATCTTGCAGATGTGGCGCATCAGCTCCTTCGGGCCCATTGCCCAGCCGAGACGCCAACCGGTCATCGCATAGGACTTGGAGAAACCGTCCACAACAATGGTGCGCTCCTTCATGCCGTCCAGCTCCGCAAAGCAGACGTGGCGATCCGGGCCGTAGGTCAGGCTGTTGTAAATCTCATCCGACAGCACGATGATGTTCGTGTCCTTGATGACCGTCGCAATCGCCTGCAGCTCATCGCGCGTCATAATCGCGCCGGTCGGGTTGTTCGGGTACGGCAGGATGAGCAGCTTGGTGCGCGGCGTAATAGCAGCGCGCAGACTGTCCGCCGTCAGCTTGAACTGGTCCTCCGCGCGGGTCGGCAGCGGCACCGGAACACCGCCTGCCATCTGCGTCAGCGGCTTGTAGCATACAAAACTCGGCTCCGGAATGAGCACCTCGTCACCCACATTGACAATCGCGCGGATGGTGTTGTCGATCGCCTCGGAGCCGCCGACCGTCACAAGGATCTCCTTGTCCGCATCGTAGCACAGGCGGTACTTGCGGCGCACGAGCGCGGCAATCTGATTGCGCAGCTCGGCAAGACCCCAGTTGGAGGTATAGAAGGTCTGTCCTTTTTCCAGAGACTGAATGCCAGCGCGGCGAATCTGCCACGGCGTTTCAAAATCCGGCTCGCCCACACCGAGCGAGATCGCGTGCGGCATTTTAGCCGCCAGTTCAAAAAAGCGGCGAATGCCGGAAGGCTGTACCTCTTTTACACGCGCAGAGAGAATCTGCTCGTAGTTCACCATGCCATGACCTCTCTCTTATCGCTGTCTGCCGGGTCGAATTCCACACTGTTGTCCTTGTATTTTTTGAGGATGAAATGCGTACCGGTGGACAGCACGTTCTCCATCGGCGCCAGCTGCTCGGAGACAAAGCGGGCAACCTCGCGCATGGTGCGTCCCTTGATGATAACGGTCAGATCGAAGCCGCCGCTCATCAGGTACACGCTCTCCACCTGATGGTGCGAATAGATCTGACGGGCGATCTCATCAAAGCCCATACCCTTCTGCGGGGTGATCTTGACCTCGATGAGTGCGGTTACGCTCTCCTTGGATGTTTTATCCCAATCGACCACGGTCTTGTAGCCGAGGATCGTCGAATTCTTCTCATACGCGTTGATCGCAGCAGCCACATCCTCCTCGGTCTCACCGAGCATCGCGGCCAGCTGTGCCGGAGTCAGACGCGCGTCCTGCGCCAGCAGATCAAGCAGCTTTTCAGGGTTTTTCATAATAAATGACCTCCCTTTTTCGTTTTTCAAGAATTACTTTATTATAGCACTGCGGTGCAGTTCTGTCTACGCTTGGAGTAGAAATTTTGCGATTGCGGAATGAAGAATTAAAAGAAGTCCGAAAAATTTTCGGACTTCTTTCATTACGCAAAAATCAACGAACCACAGCGCCCTGATCTGCAGAGGTGACCAGACGCGAATAGCGGTACAGCCAGCCGGACTTGACATTCGGCTCACGCGGAACGTACTTGGCACGGCGTGCCTCCAGCTCCTCGTCGGAAACATTGACATTTACCTTGCTGTTCGGAATATCAATGGAGATGATATCGCCTTCCTGCACCAGACCGATCTCGCCGCCGGAAGCAGCCTCCGGCGAAACGTGACCGATGGATGCGCCGCGGGACGCACCGGAGAAACGGCCGTCAGTGATGAGCGCAACCGTGGTATCCAGCTTCATGCCGGCCAGCGCAGAGGTCGGGTTGAGCATCTCGCGCATGCCCGGACCGCCCTTCGGACCCTCGTAGCGGATGACAACAACGTCACCCGGCACGATCTTGCCGTTGTAGATGGCGGAAATTGCGTCCTCCTCGCAGTCGAACACGCGTGCCGGACCTTCGTGCACCATCATTTCCGGTGCAACTGCCGAACGCTTGACAACGCAGCCGTTCTTTGCAATGTTGCCCCACAGAACAGCGATGCCGCCGGTCTGCGAATACGGATTCTCGAGCGGACGAACGACCTCCGGGTTCTTGTTGACAACGCCCTCAAGGTTCTCGCCGACCGTCTTGCCGGTGCAGGTGATGAGCGACAGGTCGAGGAAATCGCGCTTGGTCAGCTCCTTCATGATGGCCGGAACGCCGCCTGCCATGTAAAGCTGCTCAATGTGATGCGGGCCTGCCGGAGCCAGATGGCAGATATTCGGCACCTTGCCGGACAGTTCGTTCAGGGTCTCAAGCTGCAGCGGAACGCCTGCTTCGTTTGCGATTGCCAGCAGGTGCAGAACCGAGTTGGTCGAGCAGCCGATCGCCATCTCGCAGGTCAGCGCGTTGCGGAACGCTGCCGGCGTGAGGATGTCGCGCGGCTTGATGTCCTTCTCGATCAGCTCCATGATCTTCATGCCGGCATGCTTTGCCAGATGAATACGGGCAGCCGAAACCGCCGGGGTCGTGCCGTTGCCCGGCAGCGCCATGCCGATCGCTTCGGACAGGCAGTTCATCGAGTTTGCGGTGTACATGCCTGCGCACGAGCCGCAGCCCGGGCAGGAATTGCACTCGGCTTCGTAGAAGGTCGCCTCGTCCATCATGCCGGCCTTGTAAGCGCCGACCGCCTCGAAGGTCTTGGACAGGGATACCTCCTCACCGCCGAAATGGCCTGCCAGCATCGGGCCGCCGGAAACCAGAATGGACGGAATGTTCAGACGAGCGGCGGCCATCAGCATACCGGGCACGATCTTGTCGCAGTTCGGGATGAGCACTAGACCGTCCAGCTGGTGCGCCTGCGCCAGCGTCTCTACGCTGTCCGCGATCAGCTCACGGCTTGCCAGCGAATATTTCATGCCGATGTGACCCATGGCAATGCCGTCGCATACGCCGATGGCCGGAACGAGCACCGGCGTACCGCCTGCCATGCGAACGCCTGCCTTAACCGCATCCGCGATCTTATCGAGGTTGATATGGCCCGGGATGATCTCGGAATATGCCGAAACCACACCGATGATCGGCTGATTCATTTCCTCGTCGGTCATACCGCAGGCGCGCAGCAGCGAACGGTTCGGCATGCGCTCGGGTCCTGCAGTGATGTTATCACTTCTTCTCACGGGGATTTTCCTCCTTTGAAAGCAGTCCAGCAGACTGCCTGATAGAAAAAACGGGCGGACGGGAAAATCCGTCCGCCCGTTCGGGGTAGCTAAAAGCTGACGATCAGCACGCGAAATGCTTCACGTCTAACCGCAACCAAAGGTTGCGGCAATCATTCGGCACACAAAGTGTGCCGTAAAAAGTCAGGACATGCGCCTGACTTTTTACACCCCGACTCAGCGCTCTTGGAGCGCGTCATTCGGGTATCAAATCATGGTTTCTACGGAACCATGATTTGTATATAGGGGGCTTTTGAAGCCCCCTATAAGAAATAGTCTCAAGCGGAGCGCGAGATTATTTCTTCAGCCAGCTCATCATGCCGCGCAGCTTCTTGCCGGTCTTCTCGAGCTCGGTGTCTGCTTCCAGAGCACGGGTAGCGAGGAACTTGGCACGGCCGCCTGCACGGTTCTCCTGAATCCACTCGGTAGCGAAGGTACCGTCCTGGATCTCGCGCAGGATCTTCTTCATCTCCTTGCGGGTCTCCTCGGTGATGATGCGCTTGCCGGTGCGGTAATCGCCGTACTCAGCGGTGTCGGAGATGGAGTAACGCATCTTAGCGAAGCCGCCCTCGTTGATCAGGTCAACGATCAGCTTCATCTCGTGAACGCACTCGAAGTAAGCGTTCTCCGGAGCGTAACCAGCCTCAACCAGGGTCTCAAAGCCAGCCTTCATCAGCTCGCAAACGCCGCCGCAGAGGACAGCCTGCTCACCGAACAGGTCGGTCTCGGTCTCGGTCTTGAAGGTGGACTCGATGATGCCGGCACGGCCGCCGCCGATACCGCAGGCGTATGCCAGAGCGATGTCCATAGCCTTGCCGGAAGCGTCCTGATATACGCAAGCCAGATCCGGTACACCCTGACCCTCTTCGTATGTACGGCGAACGATGTGACCCGGGCCCTTCGGAGCAATCATGATAACGTCAACGTCAGCCGGCGGAACGATCTGCTTGAAGTGGATGTTGAAGCCGTGAGCGAAAGCCAGTACGTTGCCCGGCTTCAGGTTCGGCTCGATAACGTCCTTGTAGATGTCAGCCTGCTTCTCGTCCGGGGTCAGCATCATGATGATATCGCCTGCTGCTGCAGCCTCAGCCGGAGTCATAACCTCCAGGCCGTAGTCCTTAGCCTTCTTCTCGTGCTTGGAGCCCGGGCGCAGACCTACTACAACGTGTACACCGGAGTCCTTCAGGTTCATTGCGTGAGCATGACCCTGAGAACCAAAGCCGATGATTGCAACGGTCTTGCCGTCGAGCAGAGACAGGTTGCAGTCTGCGTCATAAAACATCTTTACCATTTTTATTTCCTCCTAAAAATTTATAAAGAGTCAATTATATGAATCAGCAGTCAGTAATCAGTGATTGCAAGGTGCTTCCTCCCCGGTTATGAAACATTTCTCCGGCGCGGCAGCGCTTTTCATTCCCAATTTCTAACTCCTAATTAACCAAAATTATTTTTCAATTGCCGTAACACCCGAACGGCTCATCTCGAGGATCTTAAAGTTCGAGATGACGTCGAGGAAGGCATCGATGCGGCTCGGCACTTCGGACAGCTCGATGATGATCTCGCTCTCCTGTGTTTCTACGACCCGTGCGCCGTACAGCTCGCACAGCTGGCGAATATCGCTGCGGACACTTACGTCCGGCGTATGCAGCTTGACGAACACCAGCTCACTGCAGCAGGAGCTGTCTTCTTCGAGGTGTACAACATGCATGACCTCTTCCAGCTTTGCCAGCTGCTTCATGATCTGCTCAAGCACCATATGGTCGCCCTGCACAATGATAGACATGCAGGAAACCTTCGGATCAGTCGTGGCCGAAACGGTCAGCGAGTCGATGTTGTAGCCGCGGCGGCCAAACAGGCTGGATACGCGGGCCAGAACACCGGCGTTGTTCTGTACGGTGACAGAAAGGATATACTTTTCCATGATTTCTCCTTCCTTATTCCGTTACAAGATCGTCAACCGTGCCGCCTGCCGGGATCATCGGCAGGACGCGCTCGTCCTTGTCGATCTGTGCATCGATCAGCACAGGACCGGTTCGCTTCACCGCTTCCCGCAGCGCGTCGCGCAGCTCGGCGATATTGGTAACACGGACGCCGCGTGCGCCGAAGGCATCGGCCAGTTTGACGTAATCTGTCTTGCGGTGCGGATCGGTCTGCGAGTAACGGCTGCCATAGAACATGGTCTGCCACTGACGCACGTTGCCGAGCACGCGGTTATTCATAATGATCGTGATCACCGGCAGGTTATAGGAAACCGCGGTGCAGATTTCGTTAAGATTCATGTGGAACGAGCCGTCGCCCGTGATGTGGACAACCGTTCTGTCCGGGAAGGCCACCTGCGCGCCGATTGCCGCGCCGTAGCCGAAGCCCATCGTACCCAGACCGCCGGACGTCAGGAACTGACGAACGTGCTTGCGGCCGTTGTACTGCGCACTCCAAAGCTGGTGCTGACCAACGTCGGTTGCGATAATGGTGTCCTCCGGGGTCTCCTCCGCAACCGTGTGGAGCAGCTGGTGCGGATGGATAACGCTCTCGTCGTCCTTCGGCACATAGTCGAGCTTTGTCTGCCACTCGGCAATCTGCGCGCGCCATGCGTCGTGCTTTGCCTCCTTAATATACGGCATAACCTTTTCGAGGAAGGTCTCCGCATCGGAAACAATGGCATAATCAACGCCGATGTTCTTATTGATCTCCGCATTGTCAATGTCAATATGGATAACCTTTGCCGACGGTGCAAAACGCTTGGTGTTGGTCGCAACGCGGTCGGAGAAGCGGGCACCGATGCAGACCAGCAGGTCGCAGCGCTCAACCGCCCATGCGGCAGAAACCGTACCGTGCATGCCGATCATGCCAAGGCTGAGCGGCTCGGTATCCGGGATACAGCCGATGGCCATCATGGTGTGCGCCGACGGAATATCCGCCTTCCGCTGCAGCTGCAGCAGCATGTCGCCTGCGTCAGAGGTTTCAACACCGCCGCCGTAATAGATCATCGGACGCTCGGAGGCGGCAATCATATCCGCTACGGTCTGCAGCTCTTCGTCCGAAATCTCGTAGGTCTCGTTGATCTCAACCTTGCCCTTCGGGATAAACTCACACTTAGCGGCGGTAATATCCTTCGGGATGTCGATCAGCACCGGACCCGGACGTCCGGAAGCGGCAATGCGGAACGCATCGCGCACGGTGTCCGCCAGATCCTCCACATCGCGCACAACGAAATTGTGCTTGGTGATCGGCATGGTGATGCCGGCAATGTAAACTTCCTGAAAGGAATCACGGCCGATGAGGCTGGTGCCGACGTTGCCGGTGATGGCAACCATCGGGATGGAATCCATATACGCGGTAGCAATACCGGTTACGAGGTTGGTCGCACCCGGTCCGCTTGTTGCCAGGCAGACGCCTACCTTGCCGGTCGCACGGGCGTAACCGTCCGCTGCGTGTGCTGCGCCCTGTTCGTGCGCGGTCAGAATATGTCGAATGCGGTCGCTGTTTTTGTAAAGTGCGTCATAGATGTTCAAAACCGCACCGCCGGGATAACCGAAAATGGTATCAACTCCCTGCTCTACAAGTGCGTCGATCAGAATCTCTGCGCCGTTCTTTACCATTGCGAATCCGCCTCCTTTCTCTCATTTCAACATAGCATACATACTTATGCAGCAGCCGGATAACGATTGCCGCAAGATACCGTATAAACAAAAAAGCCCTTGTCTCACAAAGAGACAAAGACCAAAAACTCTGCGGTACCACTCTTTTTGCCACACTGCCCTATTCGGCGGTATGACCACTCACCCGATCGTTTAACGCAGATCATGCGGGATAGCTTACACTGAACCCTGTTTCATTTCATTTCAGCAATCCGGCTCCCGGAGGACTTTCGCACTTTCCGTTTCCCACTGTCTTACACCAGCCGACAGCTCTCTATCATGGGTCCGGGACGCTACTTTTCCGTTCGCAGCCTGTATCTTTTTGAATGTTGTTTATATTATAAAGGCGTTTCCTCAGAATGTCAACGTCTTTCCGACTGCAAATATGCGAAAACTGTCGTGCATATTTCTTTGTTTTTTCGCCATACTACACAATGCCAAACATATACAGTTTTTACTTCGGTAAACTGTGCGATTTTCACAAGCGAAGGAGGTGCGGGCGTATGGCAGTGCCGCTGCTGCGCACGCTGATTTTATACTGCGCGGTCATCTGCGCCGTGCGGCTGATGGGGAAACGGCAGATCGGCGAGCTGGACCCGTCCGAGCTGGTCGTTACCATTCTGGTATCCGATCTGGCGGCTGTGCCCATGCAGGATTTAGGGATTCCGCTGCTCTCCGGTCTGGTGCCGATCGCCACGCTCGTGGTGCTCGAGATTTTTCTCAGCTTCGCCGCACTCAAAAGCCGCAGATTCCGACGGCTGCTGAACGGTCAGCCGGCCATCATCATTCGCAAGGGTCAGCTCGATATTGACAAGCTGCGGCAAATGCGGCTGACGACCGACGAGGTGATAGAAACACTCCGCAAGCAGAATGTCGCAGCCGTGTCCGATGTGAAATACGGCGTCATCGAGCCGGACGGCACGCTGACGGTTATCCTCAAGCAGCCGCAGCAGCCGGTCACGGCGGAAATGCTCGGCATTACGCCCAAGGATACCGGTCTGCCGCTCGTTGTCGTGTCGGACGGCAAGATGGTTCCGCGCTCGCTCGAGCTGCTGCACCTCTCCCCTGCGGATATCGAGCGGCGGCTGAAAAACCAGAGTATCGCGGTCGAGGATGTGTTCCTGATGACGCTCGACGACTGCGGCAACACGTTCCTGCAGAAAAAGGAGGGCCGTGTATGAAGCGATTGCTGACGGCTGCCGTGCTGTGTACCGTGCTCATCCTCGGCAGTGTGTGGAGCGTAAGAGCCGTGGATAACACGGCACAGGCGGTCGCCCTCGACGTAGAGAACGACCGCCTGAATGAAGCGCGGGAGACATGGGACGCAGCACAGACCCTACTCGGCGCTCTGCTGCTGCACAGCGAGATCGATCAGGCTGACCGGCTGTTTGACCGCATGCTTGCCGCGCAGCAAAACGGCTTGACGGACGAATTGGCGCTCGACCGTGCGGAGCTGCTCGCTCAACTGAGACATTTGCCGGATGTGCAGCGTCCGACGCTTAAAAATCTGTTTTAAGGCAACACCGCACAATTAAAGCTGCGGCGCTTTGCGGAAATTTTGTGTCCTGACTTTGTTGCAGTTTCACGGTAATACATCAAGTATTACCGCAAAACTGCGCCTCGTCAGTACGCAAAATTTGCTCGCAAATCGCTCTTGTTCAATTATGCGGTATTCCCTTAACGGTATTCACGCACCTGCACGGACAGACCGTCCGGATCGTAAACGTAGAAATAGCGCGCGTCCGGCTCCGGCTGACGGATATCGGACGGATTCATGCCGTGCAGGACGGCACGCTCATGCGCGCTGGCGATATCCTCCGTACCGAAGCAGAGGAACATACCGAACGCCTTGACGGTCTCGCCCTCCGGCATGCCGATCAGCTCCAGCTGGGTTTCGCCGGAGGCGTTCTGCAGGTAGGCAATGCTGCCGCCGTTCGCGGAGAACTGCGTGTGGATCTTGAGCTCGGTGAGCGTCTGGTAAAAATGCAGCGATTTCTCGAAATCGCGCACACGGAGCGCTAAATGGTGGATGTGCATAGCAGGCACCTCGTTTCGTTGTTTTGTGTTATTGTACAAAGCAGAGTCAGCCTGTGTCAATAGGGAAATTCCGGAGATTAGCGCTACACATACGGGCTACTCTGCGCAGGCGCGGCACAAGGTGAATTGCCCGTAGGGCAAGAGAAGGTCCCCTGGGGGATAACAGTGTCGCGCGATTTTTTCCCGTTATACCGGAAGGCACCTGCGAATTTAGGCGTTTGGTGCAATTTATCCTCGTAGGTGCTGTCTATAATAACGCGCTCACGAATTGCGCGGCACGGTTATTCCGCGCCCTGCGTGGATGAACTCACATGTGTAGCAGTAATGTATCTGACCCTGCGAACAGGTTGAGAAAGACACGGAAGAAAAAATCCTCTGTCGTTCCCCTTTTTCGCAGCGGTCACATGTAGGCAATCTGCGCCAGACTATCCAAGGGAAAGGTAGGAGTTCAAAGAGGAAGGAAAACCGCAGGTTGTCCTTCCTTTTTGCCCCCGCCGCGGGCGCGGCAACGCTCCCGCCGTCCGCAGACGGCGAATCCCCCGCTGAGGTTCAGCGGAAAACTCTCCGCCCGTTAGGTGCGAACACGCTCACGCAGTTCGCGCGCCCCGGTCAGCCGATGCAGGAAAAAGAGCCGCCCCGTCAGAGCGAACCCACTGCGGCAGTTCGTGTTCCCCAGTCATCCAGTGCAGGAAAAAGGAGCCGTCCGGACGGCTCCCATCTCCCCGGGCAAGCAGTAAAATTCCCTCTTGACATTCCGCAATCACCGACTACAATATTACTTAGGAAACGAAGTAATTAAACGAGGTGATTTCATGGATACCGGGCGGCTTATCAACAAGCTATCTAACTGCCTGCGCCGCCGATCAGCGGAAACGCAAAAACGCATTCATATCAGCGGCACCAAAGGTCAGATTCTCAACTATATTTTGATAGAAAGTCAAAAACACCCGCTCGTACAGCGCGACGTCGAGCAGGAATTCGGCCTGCGGCCTTCCACCGCAACCGAAATGCTGCAGGCCCTGCAGGCTGCCGATCTCATCCGCCGCGAACCCGATCCTGCGGACGCACGGCGCAAATGCATTGTCTGCACTGAAAAAGCCGAAGCCTTCCGTCCCGCCTGCCTGCAGGAGATTACGGAGACCGAAGCCATGCTGCTCCGCGGCATCTCGCCCGAGGAGCGGGACACATTTATGCGGATCGGGCTGAAAATGCTTTCAAATTTTGAAAAAAACGATTAACCATTACCGCAGGGCGGACTGCCCTGCCGCTTCGATGAAAACAACCGTTAAATTTCCAAAGGAAGGAACGTGTACAACTTGGACAACGACACTCTCCTCGGCAAAGCGCCGATACCTCGTGCAGTAGCCGCAATGGCGATTCCGAGCGTCATCAGCAGCCTTGTCACCGTGGTGTACAACATGGCGGACACCTTTTTCGTCGGACAGACCGGCGACGCCCTGCAGGTAGCCGCCGTCAGCCTGACCAACCCGATCTTCATCCTGCTGATGGCGTTCGCCAACATGTTCGGCATGGGCGGCAGTGCGATGATCTCGGTCGCGCTCGGCGAGAACAATCACCCAAGCGTGAAGAAAATCTCCTCGTTCATCTCATGGGCGAGCTTGGTCGTCGGCGCAGCGTTTGCCGCCGTGCTGCTGTGCTTCACCGCACCCATCCTGCATCTGTTCGGCGCGGACGCAAGTACATTTGAGTTTGCCCGCGGCTACACGGTTTACATCGCGTTCGGCGCACCGTTCGTCATCTGGTCGGCTGCAGCCAGCTTCGTTGTGCGTGCAGAAGGCGCGAGCAAGGAGGCCATGATCGGCAGCATGATCGGCACGATTGCAAACATCGTACTCGACCCGGTTTTCGTCTCCGGTCTGGGACAGGGCGCGGCAGGCGCAGCCATTGCAACCACCATCGGCAATATGCTTGCGGCGCTGTACTACCTGTGGTATTTTCTCAAAAAGTCGCGGCGGTTTTCGCTTGCGCCGAAGGACGCGCTCTGCGGCACGCACATTGCCGTGCGTGTGTGCTCTGCCGGCTTCCCGACCGCCATTTTCTCCGCGCTGATGTGTGTTTCAACCATTGTGCTCAACCTGATTCTGGTCGCCTACGGCAACGCGCCCGTTGCGGCGATCGGCATCGTATTCAAAGCGAATATGTTCATCACCTTCCTGCAAATGGGCCTTGCAAACGGTGTACAGCCGATTTTCGGTTACAGCTACGGTGCGGGTGATATCAAGCGTTTTACCGATACCGAGCGTTTTACCAAGCTGTGCTGCTTTGTTGTCGGATTGGCGGCAACCGCGCTCTATTTCTTCCTGCGCAAGCCGATCATCGGCCTGTTCGTGGACGACAGCGGCGTTATTACATACGGCGTGCAGATGCTGATCGCCTACATGCTGTCCGGCCCGTTCATCGGTTTTCTGTTCGTCAATATGAACTGCATGCAGTCGGTCGGACGCGCCCTTCCGGCTACCGTGCTGTCCGTGCTGCGGCAGGGTCTGCTGCTCATTCCCCTGCTGTATCTGCTGAATGCGGTTTTCGGTCTGAATGGCGCAGTTCTCGGACAGTCCATCACGGATTATGTCACTATTGCGCTGTCGTGCGTGGTTTGGAGAAGGATTCGGCACGGATTGGAACAGCGTACCTAATAGAAAACCATACAGCAAAAGAGGTCTGCAATGCAGACCTCTTTTCAGTTTGTCAAAAAAATATTATTTTAATTTTTACGCTTCGTGCGGCAGCACGCATAAAATAGAATTTGCGAAGCAAATTCATAAAAAGTCGGGGCGTGTACCTGACTTTTTATACAAGGGAAGAAAAAATGTGCCCGTCAGGGCGCAGTTTTTCTTCAGTATTCGCTCGAAAGCGTGGTTTCGAGCGAGAGGCTGCTCGGAAAACGATAGTTTTTCGACAGCCTCAAAAAGAGGTCTGCCCCGCAGACCTCTTTTCCCTATTCACTTCGCCAGCATAAAGTACGCCAGCACGGCGATACCGAGGATAATACGATACCAGCCGAACACCTTGAAATCGTGCTTCTTGACAAAGCTCATCAGAAAACGGATGATGAGCAGCGAGGACACGAACGCGGTGATTGTACCGATACCGAGGATCATCAGCTCGGTGGATGTAAACGCAAAGCCGAACTTGAGAATCTTGAGCAGGCTTGCGCCGAACATGACCGGAATGGCCAGAAAGAACGTAAACTCCGCAGCCACAGTACGCGATACGCCGAGCAGCAGCGCGCCGACAATCGTTGCGCCGGAACGCGAGGTGCCCGGGAACACAGCCGCGATTAGCTGGAACATACCGATCATAAATACGGTCGGGTAAGTAAGCTCAGTGAGTGCATTGATGCGCGCCGGCTTGCCCTTGTGCGCGTTCTCCACCAGAATGAATGCTGCGCCGAACACGATCAGCGCGATGGAAACCGTCTGGTAATTGTAGAACAGTTCTTCAAACAGGTCGTTCCACTTGAGACCGACGATCGCCGCCGGAACACAAGCTACCAGAATCTTGATCCACAGCTTGACGGTATCCGTATTCAGCACGATGGATGCGCCGCCGTGACGGCCCTTTCGCCGCTCAAACGGGAAAATCTGTCCCCAGAACAGGACAACAACCGCGAGTATCGCACCGAGCTGAATAACCACCTCGAACATGCTGTAAAACGCTTCCGACACATCCAGCTTTACAAACTCATTGAGCAGAATCATGTGTCCGGTACTGCTGATCGGCAGCCACTCGGTGATGCCCTCTACAATGCCAAACAGAAAGGCTTTGAGCAATTCTATCACAGGGTTTTCCTCCTTAAAATTTTTGTTCAGTTTTTTATGTTATTTTATACCTTACCACAACTTATGCCATCCAGCAAGCAAACAAGCGGAAATGTCATAAAAAAGTTATACTTTGCAGCAGGCTGACTTGCCATTCCGAGTGTACCGTGGTATATTATAAATGTATAGTTATGATTGACAGAAAGGTGTTTTCATGGAATATATCACCCACTCACCCGAGGAGACCGAAGCACTCGGCGCAGAATACGCCAAAAGCCTCAAGGCAGGCGACGTTGTTGCGTTCTCCGGCGACCTCGGTGCCGGCAAGACCGCATTCACGCGCGGCGTGCTGCACGGACTCGGCTACGAGGGCCGCGTCACCAGCCCGACCTTTGCCATTGCAAACGAATACGAAACGCCGACGGTCAAGGTCGCGCACTTCGACCTGTACCGCATTCTCGACAGCGAAGCGCTGTTCGAGATCGGCTTTGACGAATATCTCGACGGCAGCCGCATTGTGCTCATCGAATGGAGCGAAAACGCCGCGGACGTTCTGCCGGAAGCCTACAAAACCGTCCATATTGCCTACGGCGATGCGGACAACGACCGCCGCATTACGATTGGAGAAGTGACTGTATGAAAATTCTTGCACTGGAATCCTCGGCGGTCAGCGCGTCTGTCGCGCTCACCGAGGACGAAAAACTGGTGGCGCAGTCCTTTCAGAACTGCGGCCTGACGCACTCGCGCACGCTACTGCCGATGGTGGAAAACCTGCTGGCAAACTGCGGCGTATCACTCGCTGACGTGGACGCGATCGCTGTCGCGCACGGCCCCGGCTCGTTTACCGGTGTGCGCATCGGTGTGGCCACGGTCAAGGGTCTGGCGCTCGGCGCAGACAAGCCGTGCCTCGGTGTCTCCACGCTCGAGGCAATGGCATGGGGCGCCCGCGCACTCGGCGGCGACCTGTGCTGCGTGATGGATGCGCGTGCGGGTCAGGTTTACAACGCGCTTTTCACCGTGGAGGACGGCAGGGTACGCCGTCTGTGCGATGACCGTGCGATCAAGCTGACCGAGCTTGCCGAAGAAATCGGAGAAGCGCCGTATTTTCTGGTTGGAGATGGCGCGGATCTGTGTTATAATACTATCAAAGAGAACTGCACCGGTCTGCGGCTCGCACCTGCCGAGCTGCGGTTTGCGACCGGATTTGGTGTTGCCGCCGCCGCACTCCCCCTGTTCCGCGAAGGCAAATCCTGCTCCCCCCAGGAGTTGGACGCCTTCTATCTGCGTCGTCCGCAGGCAGAGCGCGAGCGCATGGCGCGTCTGGCACAGACCAAATAGCAGACAACACCGCACAATGAAAGCTGCGGCTTCTTGCGCAGGCTCCGGTCGCGCTGCCGCGGCGCTTTGCGGAAATTTTGCGCCCTGACTTCGTTCCGATTTCACTGTAATACACCAAGTATTACCGCAAAACCGCGCCTTGTCAGTGCGCAAAACCCACTCGCAAATCGCTCTTGTTCAATTATGCGATATTGCCTGAAGCAAAAAAGTTTTAGGATAAAGGAGATTTTTACTATGGCAACCGTACATGAAATGGACCACCCGCTGATCAAGCACAAGCTGGCGCTGATGCGCGACAAAACCACCGGCGTTAAGGAGTTCCGCGAGGCTGCTGCTGAGATTGCAATGCTGATGTGCTACGAGGCTACCCGCGATCTGCCGCTCAAGGAGATCACCATCGAGACTCCGGTCTCTGATGCGCGCGTACAGGTTATTTCCGGCAAGAAGATTGCGCTCGTGCCGATCCTGCGTGCAGGTCTGGGCATGGTTGAGGGCATTCTGGAGATGATTCCGGCAGCTAAGGTCGGCCACATCGGTCTGTACCGCAACCCGGAAACCCTGCAGCCGATCGAGTATTACTGCAAGCTGCCGAACGACATCGAGGAGCGTGACGTACTGCTGCTCGACCCGATGCTGGCTACCGGCGGTTCCGCTATCGCTGCGATCGACGGCCTCAAGCGCCGCGGCGTAAAGCACATTAAGCTGATGAACCTCATCGCTGCTCCGGAAGGCGTTGCCGCTGTTCAGAAGGCACATCCGGACGTTGAGATCTTCGTTGCCGGTATCGACGAGAAGCTGAACGACCACGGCTATATCGTTCCGGGTCTGGGTGACGCCGGCGACCGTATCTTCGGCACCAAGTAAGCAATATACCGCTGAATTTTTCGGTATCTGCAGTACAATTTCACACCGACCGTTCCTGCAGAGGAGGGTGAACCGTATGACATTTGATGGCATCAAACGCTTTTCTCCATACTGGAATTTTGTCCTTTGCTATGGTCTTGTGACGGCGGTCGGGCTGATCCCCGGTCTGCTGTACGGCAACGAAATGGGGTACTGGCTGCTCGGCTTCTGGCTGATCCTGCCGTTTTCGGCGTTGCTGTGCACATTTCGGGCGGCATACCGCGCCCTGCCGCGATACGGTCTGATGCCCGTGTTCGTCGGCCTGTGGGCGATTGTTCTGCCGCTTGCCACGTTCCGCTCGACTGAGATGCAAAGCCTGTTTTACGGGCTTGTTCCCTCGCTGGTCGGCTTAACGCTGGGCGTACTGGTGCGCAAATTTGTATTCTGGTATCGAAACAGATAGAGACACTTTTAAGGACACTTTTGCGGTGCGGCTTTCGAGCCGCACCGTTTTGTTGGGAGAAAATTGAACCTATGCAATTTTACGAACTAAACTCCAGCCGCATGGACTACCGCGAGCTGAGTGCGGACGACCTCAACCTGCTGACGCCGCTCCTGCGCAGCGAGGAGACCATGCAGACGCTCGGCGGCGCACTCTCCTACGAGCAGACGCTGGACTGGCTGGTGGATACGCTGCGCCGCTATCAGGCCGAGGGCTGCGGCTGGCTGCTCGCACTTGATAAGCCGACCGGCGTTCCCGCGGCTCTGTGCGGCCTGACTTACGAGCAGGTCGGCGCGGAACGCGTGCTGACCGCGAACTGCATCGTCCGGCATGAGCTGCGCGGCATCGGCGTCGGCCGCGAGTGCATCGCCGCGTGCCTGCTGTACGCGTTCGAGTCCATGCACGCCGACGAGGTCAGCACCTTCGTGCAGAAGGATGATCTCGCAGGACTGCATACTGCCGTTGCCTGCCGTATGCAGCCGACCGAAAAGGTCAGCCATACCGCCTTCGGCAAGACTGCACCGTGTGTACGGTGTGTGGTCCGGAATCCGCACCTCGCGGAGAAGGCAAAATCAGAAAATGAACTGTCGGAAGATGAAAAGAGCACCGAAACGTGAGTTTCGGTGCTCTTTTATTATCATTTTGTGCGATACACATTGTTTAGCAATGGTGCATGCGGTTTACACGGTGCGCCCGCGCGGCATCAGGGCAGATTCCGCTCGCTTCGCAAGCGACCAGCCTCACCGATACTGCTCCGCCCAGACAGCCTCATTCGCCTCCAGCGACTTCGGCACATCCAGTACCCGCTGGTTCGCGCTGCCGCGAAACCGCAGCTCGATGTTCTTCTCCGCCATGATAAACGGCCCGTCTACCAGTAAATCCAGCTGCCCGAGCAGCTTTTTCACAAACGGATCGCTCAGCTCCAACAGCTGCTCAAACGTATAGCCCGAGTACGCCATCAGGTGCTTGCCCTTGCGCTTCAGCTCCACCGCAAGATAATACAGCGGCTCCGCCTTACAAAACGGCTCGCCACCCGAGAACGTCACACCCTTGATGAACGGATTGCGGCACATATCCTTCAGCAGCGTGTCCAGCTCAATATCCTGCCCGCCCTCAAAGTCGTGCGTCTGCGGATTGTGGCAGCCCGGACAGCCATGCGGACAACCCTGCACAAACAGCGTATAGCGGAAGCCGGGGCCGTCCACAATGGACTCCCCGACTGTACCTGCAATGCGAATTTTACCTTCCATCAGGCGGTGTGCTCCTGACGCATGGAGCAGCAGCTCGGAACGCTGTGCTTTACGCGGTCGTGCTCCTCCGCGCGCTTGCCGTTGTTGAAGCGGTCGAGCGTACCTACCAGATAACCCGTAATGCGGCGGATACGTTCAAAGCCTACACCTTCACCAATCATCGGCTCCTGTACAGCGATATTCTTAGTTTCCATGATAGAATTCTCCCTTTCCTGTCACTTTTTGACGATTTTCAATGTATTCGGCTGACGGTCGGCTTCTTCGGCGGGGTCGCCGTGATAGCCGATCGTGGTGCTGTTGCAATTTTTATACAGTCCCAGCTTCTGCAGCTTGGACAGCGGAACGCCTTCGCCCTCGCGGCGGCCGCAGCGCGGACATACTTCGCCGATAATGCCGGTATAGCCGCAGATCGGATCGCGGTCGATCGGGTGGTTGATCGCGCCGTAGCCGATGCCGGCTTCCTTCATCGCCCGAACGACAGCCTCAAACGCTTCGAGGTTCTGCGTCGGGTCGCCGTCCAGCTCAATGTAGCTGATGTGGCCTCCGTTGGTCAGCTCGTGATACGGTGCCTCGCGGGCGATCTTCTCAAACGCCGAAATCGGATAGTAAACCGGCACATGGAAGGAGTTGGTGTAGTAATCACGGTCGGTAACGCCCGGAATCGTGCCGTATTTCTCACGGTCGATCTTGACAAACCGGCCGGACAGACCCTCTGCCGGGGTAGCGATCAGCGAGAAGTTGAGGTGGTATTTCTCGGTTGCCTCGTCCATGCGCTGACGCATGTGACCAACGATTTCAAGACCAAGGTTCTGCGCCTCGTCGCTCTCGCCGTGGTGTACGCCGATGAGCGCCTTGAGGCACTCTGCCAGACCGATGAAGCCGAGCGTCAGCGTTCCGTGCTTAAGCACCTCGCCAACCTCGTCATCCGGACCCAGCTTTTCGGAATCCAGCCATACGCCCTCGCCCATCAGGAACGGGTAGTTGCGCACGCGCTTGCCGCACTGGATGCGGAAACGGTCGAGCAGCTGATCGATTACGAGGTCGATCTTGCGGTCGAGATCCTCGAAGAACCAGTCCAGATCGCCGTGGCTGCGGATTGCGATGCGCGGCAGGTTGACCGACGTGAACGACAGGTTGCCGCGGCCGTAGGTGATCTCACGGGTCGGATCGCACACATTGGACATAACACGCGTGCGGCAGCCCATGTAGCCGACCTCGGTCTCCGGATGACCCGGCTTGTAATACTGCAGGTTAAACGGCGCATCGAGGAACGAGAAATTCGGGAACATACGCTTCGCGGAAACGCGGCATGCCAGCTTGAACAGGTCGTAGTTCGGGTCGCCCTCGTTGTAGTTGACGCCTTCCTTGACCTTGAAAATATGAATCGGAAAAATCGGGGTCTCACCGTTGCCCAGACCGGCCTCGGTCGCAAGCAGCAGCTGCTCCATGACCAGACGGCCCTCCGGAGAGGTATCCGTGCCGTAGTTGAGCGACGAGAACGGAATCTGCGCACCTGCACGCGAGTGCATAGTGTTCAGATTGTGAACCAGCGCTTCCATCGCCTGATAGGTGCCCTTGCGTGTCTCCTTATCCGCGTACTTGCGAGCAAACTTCATGCACTTTGCAACCGTCTTTTCGTCAAGCGTCTCGGAAAGTGCCTTAGCCATCGCCTCGTCGTAGCCGTTGCCGCCTGCCAGACAAGCCCACTTGCCGGTCTCCTGCTCAACACGCTCGGTCAGCGCACGCGCATCGACCTCGTTGTTGTCGTCCTCACCGAACACCTCGAGGGCCTTGGCGAGATTGTCGCGGAACAGCTTGCGGAAGGTCTTGCGCACACCCGGCGCCATCGAGTAATCGAAGTTCGGCACGCTCTGACCGCCGTGCTGGTCATTCTGATTAGACTGGATAGCAATGCATGCCAGCGCAGAGTACGAACGGATGTCGTTCGGCTCACGCAGGAAGCCGTGACCGGTGGAAAAACCGTCGCGGAACAGCTTCAGCAGGTCAATCTGACAGCAGGTGGTGGTCAGCGTCAGAAAATCCAGATCGTGGATATGGATATCGCCCTCGCGGTGCGCCTTAGCATGCGCCGGATCGAGGATAAACATCTCATAGAACTGCTTGGCGCCCTCGGAGCCGTACTTGAGCATGGTGCCCATCGCGGTATCACCGTCGATATTGGCGTTCTCGCGCTTGACGTCGTTCTCGAGCGAGGACTTGAACGTCAGATCCTCGTACACCTTCATCAGACGGGTGTTCATCTCACGCACGCGGGTGCGCTCGTTGCGGTACAGGATGTACTTCTTGGCCGTGCGGGCATGTCCGCTTTCGATCAGAACCTTCTCAACAGTGTCCTGCACCTGTTCAACGGTGGGAGTTTCGGTTCCAGCAGTCTCCTCCAGCGTTTTTTCGACCTGCTCTGCCAGCTCCTGCGCCATATCGTGATCCTGGCCGCCGGAGGCCTGTGCTGCGCCGAAAATTGCATTTGTGATCTTGTCGATCTCAAAGGGAGCCATGCGCCCGTCCCGCTTGACGATCTGCTGAATCATAAAGAAAAATCCCTCTCTCATACAAAAACCGCCTAACGGCGATTTCTTGATTATTTACTAAATTATGTAGTGGTGCATTCAATATCGCACAACATCTTGTGTCTGCTTATCTCTTGCTTATATATTCTACCGCCGAAACACCGCCCTGTCAAGGCGCTAAATTCTTTTTGGCACATTTGCAAGAAAAGCACTATTTTTATTGGAGCATTCTCTAAACTTTTCCTCTTGACTCGAAAAATTTATCAGAAAAGCGCGACAAATTCCACAAAGTTTCTCCTTTATTTTCTCCGTGGTAATTTCTCCCGCAAAAAAGCAGATACACTATATATGGTATCCGTTCTATTCCCCATCGCAAGACGAAAAAAGAACCCCGGAACAGGATTCCGAGGTTCTTTGGTTTCGATCAGAAAATGATCTTATGCCTTGCCGTTGCAGCCCAGAACATTGATCAGCTTGTGGGTAACCATGTCCTTGACAGCCTGACGAGCCGGCTTCAGGTACTGGCGCGGGTCGAAGTGATCCGGATGCTCAGCGAAGTGCTCGCGGATAGAAGCGGTGATAGCCAGACGAATATCGGAGTCGATATTGATCTTGCAGACGGACAGCTGTGCAGCGTGACGCAGCTCTTCCTCCGGAATGCCGATTGCATCCGGCATCTTGCCGCCGAACTTGTTGATCTTGTCAACAAACTCACGCGGTACGGAAGAGGAACCGTGCAGTACGATCGGGAAGCCCGGCAGACGCTTGGAAACTTCCTCGAGTACGTCGAAACGCAGCGGAGGCGGAACCAGAATGCCCTGCTCGTTGCGGGTGCACTGATCCGGGGTGAACTTGTAAGCGCCGTGAGAGGTGCCGATTGCGATAGCCAGAGAGTCACAGCCGGTGCGGGTTACGAACTCCTCAACCTCTTCCGGATGGGTGTAGGAGGAATCCTCAGCGGAAACCTTTACGTCGTCCTCTACGCCAGCCAGGGTGCCGAGCTCAGCCTCGACAACAACGCCGTGAGCGTGAGCATACTCTACAACCTTCTTGGTCTCCTCAACGTTCTCGTCGAACGGACGGGAGGAGCAGTCGATCATAACGGAGGAGAAACCGCCGTCGATGCAGGACTTGCAGGTCTCGAAGTCCGGGCCGTGGTCCAGATGCAGAGCGATCGGAATGTCCGGGCACTCCTTAACAGCAGCCTCTACCATCTTAACGAGGTAGGTGTGGTTTGCGTAAGCGCGTGCGCCCTTGGATACCTGCAGGACTACCGGAGCGTGCTGCTCCTGGCAAGCCTCGGTGATACCCTGAACGATCTCCATGTTGTTCACGTTGAAAGCGCCAACAGCGTAGCCGCCGTCGTAAGCCTTCTTGAACATCTCAGTAGTAGTAACTAAAGGCATGGGAATACTTCCTTTCTGATAAAAACTGAATCTTAAAAATTCTGCTTTTATTCTATCAGTTAAGCATGCTAAAATCAAGTCCATATCCAAAAAATCCTGTCATTTTTTCGCCGAATTCCTGCGGCAACTTTGCCAAAATTGCCAAACCTGCCGAAAACGCAGGATTTTCATTGATTTTTTTCATATTATATGATACTCTTTATGAGTAAGAAAATGCATGGCACAGCTCTGCGTTTTAATTTGCTTAGGAGGTTTTATCAATGAGTGAACTGAAAGGCGCTTGCGTCATCGGTCAGTCGGGCGGCCCGACTTCCGTAATCAACTCTTCTGTTCTGGGTGCGCTGGAGGCAGCACTGGACAATCCGTCCATCACCCGCGTATTCGGCATGGCACACGGCATCAAGGGCCTGCTGAACGACGACCTGTATGATATCGACAAGGAAGACCGCGACGAGCTGGCTCTTCTGCGCTACACCCCGTCCTCTGCTCTGGGCTCCTGCCGCTACAAGCTGGCTGATCCGGATGTTGATGACACCGATTACAAGCGCATCCTCGAGATCTTCAAGAAGTATGACATCCGTTACTTCTTCTACAACGGCGGCAACGACTCCATGGATACCTGCAACAAGGTTTCCAAGTATATGATGAAGTCCGGCTACGAGTGCCGCGTAATGGGCATTCCGAAGACCATCGACAATGACCTGTTCGGCACCGACCACTGCCCGGGCTTTGCTTCCGCTGCTAAGTATATCGCTACTTCCTGCATGGAGATCTATCAGGACGCTCGCGTATACGACACCGGCATGGTCTGCATCGTAGAGATCATGGGCCGTCACGCTGGCTGGCTGGCTGGTGCTGCCGGTCTGGCTACCGCTATGGGCGCAGGTCCGGATCTGGTTTACCTGCCGGAGACCGACTTCGACATGAAGAAGTTCCTGGCTGACGTAAAGCGCATCTACGACGAGAAGGGCAACTGCCTGGTAGCTGTTTCCGAGGGTATCCACTACGCTGACGGCTCCTTCGTATCCGAGGCTAAGACCTCTGCTACCGACGGCTTCGGCCATGCACAGCTCGGCGGTCTGGCTTCCATGCTGGCTGACACCGTTAAGAACGAGCTGGGCTGCAAGGTTCGCGGCATCGAGCTGAGCCTGCTGCAGCGCTGCGCTGCTCACTGCGCTTCCAAGACCGACGTTGACGAGTCCTATATGTCCGGCAAGGCTGCTGTTGAGAATGCAGTTGCAGGCAAGACCGACTACATGCCGGGCTTCAAGTGCACCCGTGACGAGAACGGCTACAAGTGCGAGATCGAGCTGCTCCCGCTGTCCGAGGTTGCCAACACCGAGAAGAAGGTTCCGCGTGAGTGGATCAACGAGGAAGGCAACGGCGTAACGCAGGAGTTCGTTGACTACGCTCTGCCGCTCATCAACGGCGAGAACGTTGGCCCGAAGGTATCCGGTCTGCCGCGCTTCGCTAACCTGAAGAAGATCAAGGCTGAGGCTTAATCTTTTCGGTTTAACTGAACAGAGCGTGCCTTGCGGTGCGTAATCAAAACGGGTAGAGCCGCAAGGCTCTGCCCGTTTGCTTTTAAGAGGAATTTCCTGTATGAATCTTTTTCAATCCAAGAAAAATCTGCTGCTGCTCGTATCTTCGGTCATCGTCTGGGTGGGCGTGTGCCTGCTCGCCATGCACTGGAACACCGTGTATGACGGTGCCGTCGGCGGGCCTCCCACCTATCTGTGGGTGTTCGCGCCGGTTGCGCTCATCTTCAACATTTTTATGAACAGCAGACCCAGTAATCCCGACGGCAGGGACCACAGCCGCTGGGCGCAGGCGCTGCTCGTCTTTCTGGTGGCGCTGATGCTGTTTATTGCCCTGCTGTCCGGCATGAACCCGCTGTATGAGATCAGCTTCTGGTGGATTGCGGCGCTGATCGTGCTGTCCTTCATCGGCCTGCTGATCGGCAAGTGCATGAACCATCCTCTGCAGGAGGCTTCGCTGCGGCAGTCCGCCTATACCATCTTCCTGCTGTACCTGTCCTACGCCATCGCGCAGCTTGGCATGATCGCCGTGCTGCATCCGGTGTCCGTTGACGAAATCATCCGCACCGGAGAAGCGGCTGGCGGTGCAAGCGGCGAATATGTCGGTCGGCTGACCAGCGATACCGCAGAGCACCCCCTCGGCGTGTATTTCTTCACCAGCGCGGATAAATCGCAGTGCTACTACTACGATGTGCTGACCGGCGAAGCCACTGACGATTATCACAGTTCCTACAAACCCGCTTAACAAATCGAGGTGTTCCTATGTTTGAAATCATCAAGGACCCGACCTTTGCCGAGCGCAATATTCCGCTCGGTATCCTCGAAGTCACCTATCCCGACCGTTCTGCATGGAATATAACGAAATTTTACGACCTTGTTCACGCAGAACTGGATGCCCTGCGCGAAAAGTATGCCGACTACGACCGCAAGGCTGTTTTCGGTGAAAATCCGTATTTTCGCTTCTTCAAGAAGTTCAAGAAAACCTATCCGGTCATGCAGCAGTTTGAATCCGTGATGTTCAAAGGCCGTCCCTTCCCGGAGGACGACCCGGTGATGGGTGTTCCCTTCCTGCTGGAGCTGACCACGTTCGTACTCTCCGGCACGCATGACATCGACCGCATGGACGGCCCGCTGACCATCTTCACGCCGAGCGAAAAGCTGCCGTTCCTGGGCATGCGCGCCGCAAGCACGCATACCTACCCGAAGGACATCTGCGGACGCGATAGCTCGGGTATCATTTTCAGCATGATCGCCGGTGCGGACGACCGAACCTGCATCCATCCGGACAGCCGCCATGTGTTCCATCCCGTGTTCGGCACGCCGGATACCGATAAGGCGGTTATCGAGAACGCACTCCGGCGGCTCGAGTTCTTCGTGAAGGTTCTGGCACCGGATGCAGAAATCGAAAGCCGCATCATTTAAGCGATTGCAGTAATGGAAAATTGAAAATGGAGAATTGAGAATTGCGGTATCGCGCACAGCGCGATGATTTAATCCCGCCTTTCAGGCGGCTCCTTCATTTTCCATTTTCCATTCTCAATTCATCTCTAACGAAAAAAGCTCTCTGAACAAAGTTCAGAGAGCTTTTCTTATCTGTGCTTACTTTTTCAGCGTTTTTGCAAAGCTGTCCTTAAGGGTAACAATGCGGTTGAATCGGCCGCTCTCGCGGTCCTTGCAGTAATAGCCCATGCGGACAAACTGGAAGCGCTCGCCTTCCTTGGCATCAGCCAGCGACGGCTCGAGCTTGCAGCCGGTCAGCTTCTTGAGCGAATCCGGATTGAGGTAATCCAGATAATCCGTGCCCTCCGGTACGTCATTAACGTTCTCGAGGGTGAACAGATTATCGTACAGATACAGGTCCGCGTCGATGGCGTGCTCGGCAGATACCCAGTGAATGGTGCCCTTGACCTTGCGACCGTCCACCGGCATGCCGTTGCGGGTCTCAAGATCAGCCGTGCAGCGGATTTCCACGATCTCGCCGTTGTCGTCCTTGACGATCTCGTTGCACTTGACGATATACGCGCCCATCAGACGAACCTCGCCGTCCGGCTTGAGGCGCTGGAACTTCGGAGGCGGAACCTCCGCGAAATCGCTCTTTTCGATATACAGCTCACGGGTGAACGGAACCTTGCGGCTGCCTGCTTCCTCATTGCGCGGATTGTTCGGCACTTCGAACTCCTCGCACTGCCCCTCCGGATAGTTGGTGATAACCAGCTTGACCGGCTCGGTGACTGCCATGCGGCGCAGCGCGGTCTCGTTCAGCTCCTCGCGGATGCAGTGCTCGAGCAGCTTGATGTCAACCAGCGAGTTGGCCTTTGCGATGCCGGCGCGCTGTACAAAATCGAGGATAGCGCTCGGCGTGTAGCCGCGGCGGCGCAGCGCACACAGCGTAGGCATACGCGGGTCGTCCCAACCCTCAACGTGCTTTTCAAATACCAGCTGACGCAGGTAACGCTTGGACATAACGGTGTGCGTTACGTTCAGGCGGGCAAACTCGCGCTGCTTGGGATGATGCGGCAGCGGGCAGTTGTCAACCACCCACTCGTACAGCGGACGGTGGTTCTCGAACTCAATCGAGCACATGGAGTGCGTGATGCCCTCAAGTGCGTCCTGAATCGGGTGTGCAAAGTCGTACAGCGGATAGATGCACCACTTATCGCCCTGACGGTGATGGTGTGCACGCACGATACGGTAAATCACCGGGTCGCGCAGGTTCATGTTCGGACTTGCCATGTCGATCTTTGCACGCAGCGTCTTGGAGCCGTCGGCAAACTTGCCGTCGCGCATATCCTGGAACAGCTGCAGGTTTTCCTCAACCGAACGGTCGCGGTACGGGCTCGGCTTGCCCGGCTCGGTCAGAGAGCCGCGGTACTGGCGCATTTCCTCCTGCGTCAGATCGTCAACATACGCCTTACCGTCCTTGATCAGCTGTACCGCGCAGCTAAAGCAGGTCTCGAAGTAGTCCGAGCCGTAATACACACCGCCGCTCGGCTCCTCGCCGGTCAGCCACTTGATGTCCTCCCAGATGGAGTCTACATACTCGGTATCCTCCTTGACCGGGTTGGTGTCGTCATAGCGCAGATTGAACAGGCCGTTGTATTTTTTCGCGATAGACCAGTTGATGAAGATGGCCTTGGCCGAGCCGATGTGCAGATAACCGTTCGGCTCCGGCGGAAAGCGGGTGTGGATGCGCTCGGAAAGACCGTTTTTAATATCCTCGTCGATGATTTCTGTGAGGAAGTTGTTTACATTCTCTAACATTTATTATTCTCCCTTGGAATTGAGAATTGAAAATGGAAAATTGAAAATTGCGGTATCGCGCTGCGCGCGATGATTTAATTCCGCCCTTTGGGCGGCTCCTTCATTCTCCATTATCCATTTTACATTTTCCATTATTCAGAGCGCATCTGCGCACTTAGACAGGCGTTCCAGAACCTTATCCTTACCCAGAATACCCATTACGGTCTGGAGGTCCGGTGCGTTCTGGCGGCCCGCCACTGCTACGCGGACAACCATGGACACATCACCGACGGCGCCCTTATAGGTGGACGGGTCAGCCTTATACGCCTTGGTATCGGCGGCGTAGCCGTGTGCGGCAGCGATCTGCTTCATCTTGTCGAAGAAGCCGTCCGGCGTATCGTTCTCGTCGAACATGCCTGCAAAATCGCTCAGAATTGCCTTGGCGTCCTCAGCGGAAACGCGCTCCGGCATGGTGTAATCCGGCTGGAACAGCTCGTCGAACATGAAGTCCATATAGCCCTTGGCATCCGACCACAGCGCGAGGTCCTTGCGCGGCTTTTTGCCGCCGCGGCCGATGGCGAGGTACGCCTTGGAGAATGCCGGGTCGCGGGTCAGCAGTGCGTTAAACTCCTTGTCGTTGACAGCAGACCACTCGGCAACAAAGTCGTAAACCTGCTCTGCCGTCATGCGCGAAATAACGTTCTTGGAAACGTCGCGCAGCTTTTCAATGTCAAACAGCGCACCCGAGCCACTCATCTTCTTGGTGGTGAACTGGAAATCGTTCATCGGCAGGTCCGGATTTGCGCGGCGCCACTCCTCGAAGTTGGAGTTGAGGAGCGTCATCAGGTACTCCAGTACCGCCGGCACCGGATAGCCCTCCTGCGCGTAGAACGTCAACGCCAGTTCCGGGTCCTTGCGCTTGGACAGCTTGCGCTTGCCGCCGGTCTCCGGGTCGATCTTCATCAGCTGGGCGGTGTGTGCGTACTTCGGCGCCTTCCAGCCCATCGCGCGGAACAGCTGCAGGTGTACCGGCAGCGTTGCCAGCCACTCCTCACCGCGGACAACGACGGTCGTGCCCATCAGATGGTCGTCCACAACGTGTGCAAAGTGGTAGGTCGGGATGCCGTCGGACTTGAGGATAACCACGTCCTGATCGTTCTCGGTGACTTCCATCTTGCCCTTTACGAGATCCTCGTGGCGGATCTTGTGCTCAATGCTGCCCTCCGAGCGGAAACGAACAACATACGGCGTGCCCTTGGCAAGCTCTGCCTCGATGTCCTCCATCGGACGGTCGCGCCATACGGCGTACTTGCCGTAGTAGCCGAAGTTTTCCTTGTTCTTCTCCTGCTGCTCGTGTGCGGCGGAGAGCTCCTCCTCGGTGCAGAAGCACGGGTACGCCATGCCGCGCTGCACGAGGGACTTGACGAAGGTCTGGTAGATCTCGGCACGCTGGCTCTGTCGGTACGGACCGTAGATGCCGGTCTCACCGTCAGTCGTTGCACCCTCGTCGAACGGCAGGCCGAACGACTTGAACGCGTCGATGATCATCTGCACGCCGCCCTCTACCTCACGCTTACGGTCGGTGTCCTCAATACGCAGATAAAATACGCCGTCGGACTGGTGCGCCAGGCGCTCATCCACCAGTGCGCCGTACAGGTTGCCGAGGTGCATGAAGCCGGTCGGGCTCGGGCCCATACGGGTTACCTTTGCGCCCTCGGGCAGCTCGCGCTTGGGATAGCGAGCCTCCATCTCCTCCGGCGTGGTATTGATATGCGGAAACAGCAGTTCCGCCAAACGGTTGTAATCCATTTATCTCTCACTCCAACTCGTTAGACTGCGCGGAGACGCGGTTTGTGCGCTCCACGAGTGTTTTTCCCATAATAGTATTATTTTAGCACACGATTGCGGTCTGTGCAAGACGTAAACTGCGGTTTCGCTGCTTCCTGCGCATATAGAATGGGCGCCAACCTTTGGCGGGGAGGTTCGCCGCACCCGCGGCGGCGGGCAAGAGGGTAGACACCTGCGGTTTCTACCCTCTGATTTTCACCCTTTCCCTAACGTGGGAGTGTCGCTTGAGAAGCGAACGGAACTGCGCTGACGCCGCGCGGGCGCACAAGAGGACAGACACCTGCGGTTTCCGCCCTCTTATGAATCTCCCCTTTCCCTTAGATAGCCTGGCGCAGATTGCCGACATGTGACCGCTGCGAAATGGGGGAACGGCAGAGGATTTTTCCTCTGCTACGGACGAACTACCTTCGGAGTCCGTCCTCTTGAGCAACCTGTTCGCAGGGTCAGATACATTACTGCTACACATGTGATTTCATCTAAGCAGGCGCGGCATAGCAGTGCCGCGCAACTCGTAAGTCTGGAGTTTGCGGACAGCACCTACGGATTAGGCGTTCGGTGCAATTTATCCTCGCAGGCCCTGTCCATCATAACGCGCTGACGAATTGCGCGGCACTGCTATGCCGCGCCTGCGTAGAGTAAACCGCCTGTGTAGCAGTACGCTGTCTGTGAACTGCGAAAAGGCGGAGAAAGACACGCTGAGGTAACCCGACTGCCGTTCCCCTATTTCGAAGCGGTCGCCGCTCTCCGATTTTCGCCAGGCTAAGAAATAAGGGAAAGGTAGGAGTTCAAAGAGGAAGGGAAACCGCAGGTGTCCCTTCCTTTTTGCCCCCGCGGCGGGCGCCGCAACGTCCCTGCCGTCCGCAGACGGCGAATCCCCCCACTGAGGTTCAGCCCCCCCCGCCCGTTAGGGGCGAACACGCTGACGCAGTTCGCGCACCCCGCTCAGCCGGTGCTGAAAAAACTGCCGCCCGGACAGGGCGAACCCGCTAACGCAACTCGTGTGCCCCAGTGAATCGGTGCAGAAAAACAAAGGAAACGGCACAGCTTACGCCATGCCGTTTCTGTTTTACGGATTCTCCGCCGGAGCATTCGTCCCATTCGCCGTATTCGGCTGCTTCGCCGCGTTATTGTTATCTCCGGTCACGGCGTCTGCGCCGTCGCGGATGGCGTTGCCTGCCTCATCCATCGCGTCTCCGACGGCGTTGCCTGCATTGTCCACGCCGTTGCGAACATCATCACCGACGGTATTCGTGTTGGTGTCGTGCCGCTCATCAACAGTGTTGTTATCCACCGCGTTGTTGGTGCCATTGCCGTTGTCTGTGCCGTTATCCTTGCTGTTGCTGCCGCAGCCGCAGACGAACAGCATCGTCAGCGCCGCCAGCAGGGCGATCAGCTTTTTCATAGCAGTCCCTCCTAATCTGTTTCCGTTAGTATGAGACTGCTTTTTCAAATTTATGCACCGAAATCAATTTTTTTGAGGTGATGTAACACGACCGAGCAGGTCAGTCCCGTCACCAGTCCGAGCGGCACGCTCATCACGAGCAGGAACGGCAGATATGCGATCACGGCCCAGTTTTTCAGCCAGATCACAGCCGCTGCCATCTGCCCGATATTATGCGCCGCGGCGCCGCCTACGCTCACGCCGAACAGCGAGCAGAATCTGCCTTCGGCTTTGAGCAGGATCCCCATCACGATGAGCGACAGCAGACCGCCGAACAGCGAGAACAGGAACGCCGACACGCTGCCCATCAGCAGCGAGGAAATGGCAACACGCGTTACCACGATGGCGAATGCGTCTCTCGCGCTCAGCCGCGTGAGCGCAAACAGCGTCACCACATTCGCCAGCCCTAATTTGACGCCGGGCACGGGCACGATGGCATCCAGCGGGAACATGCGCTCAACCAGTGAGAGCACGACAGCCACCGCCGCCAGCATGCCGCAGAGTGTCAATCGTTTTGCATTTTTCATGTGCTGCACCCCTTACGATACCACAGTGTCGATGCCGCTGTCATTCACGCCGACCAGCTTGAGCACCACGCGGTGCGGCAGACAGACCGCCGCCTGTCCGGCATGGGTAAGTGTACCGGTGCGCACGCACACCTGATCCCGACAGTCTGCGTCCGCCATTTTCGCCGTTTTGCCCGAGAGCACAATCGTGTTGCCGTCCAGCTTGATCGTGCGGTCGGTCGCGTCGGTCAGCTGTACCCGCTCGATGAGCGTATCGTTCTGCCAGATCTCGGCGTACAGCTTGTCACCGGAGCTGTGGAACGCCAGCGCTGCCGCCAGTGCGCCTGCCATCACCAGAACCACGCCGATGATAACGAAATCACCGAATTTCAGCTTATTCCGCATAGTTGTATCCTTTTTTCTCGCCGAGGAACTCAAACGCGTAGTCCTCTGTCTTGGATGTGGTGTACACCTGCTTGTCCGAGGTAATGAACACCGCTGCAATCTTATTTTCCTCGCAGAATTTCATACCCTTATCCAGACCCATGACGAACAGCGCCGTTGTCAGCGCATCCGCCCTGGTCGAGCAGGGATCAATGACGGTCACGCCGCGCAGGCCGCTGTCCGCCGGATACCCTGTTGCGGGGTCAAAAATGTGGTGGTAGCGTTTGCCGTCCTGCTCAAAAAAGCGCTCGTAATCGCCCGAGGTAACAACCGAGCCGTCACGCAGCGACACCACCGCAATCGAGTCCGTGTTGTCGTCCGGATCGGCAATGCCGATATTCCAGTTGTCCGTGCCGCTGTCTGCGGTTTTGCCGCCGTACATCTCGACATTGCCGCTCAGCCGCGCCAGAACGTGCCACTGATCCGAGGTGTCGCTCTCCACCATTTCGTGCACGATGTCGCCTGCGTAGCCCTTGCCGATACCGCCCAGATCGACCTGTGCGCCGTTCAGCAGCTGCACCTGATTGTTGCCGAGCAGCTTGACGTTCTGATAGCCGACATGCGTCAGCGCTTCATCAATCTCGCTCTGCGCGGGCACACGCGCGTTGTCCGTGCCGATGCCCCAGAGGTCGGTCAGCGGCGCCATCGTCGGGTCAAACGCACCGTTTGTCGTCTCGGCGTACTCGAGCGCTTTCTCAAGCGCGGTGTATGTGTCATCGCTCACCTCGGTCGGCTGACCGTTCGCGTGATTCAGCTTGTAGAGATCGCCCGCCTGCTGCGTGCGCGAGAGCGCCGCGTCCAGCTGGTTGACGCGCTGCTCGATCTTAATCGCCATGTCCTCTGCCGCGCTTTCGCTCTTTTCACTTGACACATCGACCGACATGTAGGTGTCCATCGCAAAAAAGTCCTCGGTGGTAGTATAAAGCTGTGTACTGCTGCCGCTTGAGCCGCAGCCGGACAGCGCAAGCAGCAGCATCGCCGCTGCAAGATAGCGTTTCATAGCATTGCTCCTTTGTTTATACAATACGAAATCACTGTACATTATACCGCACGTTCCCGCAGCGCGCAAGTATCATATAAGACAAAAAAACAGCACCGAACCGTCGGCTGTCGCGAAACTACAGTTTCGCCGACAAGCAGGAACGGACCGTGGGCCGTTCCAAAGTCGTCCGAAAGTTCCTATACAGAAACTTTCTCCCTCCAGAAGTTCAAAAAGGGTGATCCATGCTCCCCCTTTTTGAGCATTTGCAGAGCAAATGCTATTTCATGCGCGCTGCCGCGCGATACCTGAAACAACAAATCTTAAACTCTAGGTATAAAAAACAGCACCGAACCGTAAAGTTCGATGCTGTTCTCGTATCAGGAACAAAAATCAGAGGTTCAGCTCTTTCTTCAGAGCCTCGATCATTTCCTTGTACTCCTCGTCCTTCAGGATAACCGGCTCCGGATTGGTGATGGCAAAGCTGCCGCCGAACTCAAAGCCGCCCTCGTACTTCGGTACGATGTGGAAATGCAGGTGCGGATTGCTGTCGCCGAACGAACCGAGGTTGATCTTGGTGCAGCCCCACAGCTTCTTAATAGCGCCGGAAGCAGCAGCCAGATCTGCACAGTAATCGTTGCGCTCCTGCTCGTCGCACTCGCACAGCTCCTTCTTATGGCTCTTAAGCGCCAGTGCGCAGCGGCCCTTGTGTGCCTGATCCTTGAACAGGTACAGGGTACCTGCCTTCATGTCGCCAACCTTAAACATGATTGCTTCGCGGCCCTCATGGTGCTCATCACAGTAAAAACAACCCATTGTTATGATCTCCTTCATGTATAAATTCTCCGGCAGGTCACACCCTGCCGTAATCTATCTTTATTATACAACGGCCCGACCGGGATTTCCACTGTTTTTTATATTGCGTACAAATTCGTATCCCACGCCGGAACATAAGGATGGTGACGCAGATACAGCCGGTAACTCGGCTGCAGCGCATGGATGAGCAGCGGCAGCTGGAAAAAATCCTCACTGCGGTGATAGGCAGCAATGTTCAGCTTGGGCGCGTACTGCCGAATGGTTTTCTCGGCACCGGCGATGGCTTCGCGCTCTGCGCCCTCCACGTCCATTTTGAGATAGGTGCACGGGCGGCCGGACAGCACGCTGTCGAGCGCACGCATCTGCGTCTCTTTGCCCTGCCCCGCTACGCGGGACTGACGGCCTGCCTGATCGGTGAAGCATTTGACCGTGTCCTCGTTCCACGCGCCTGCCTGCACGAGCGTAACATCGCCCGTGATATTGGCACTCGCCCACTCATTCAGCTTGCGGAAGCTGCGGCGATCGGGTTCGAGGGCGGTAACGGACGCAAATTTGCCGTCCGTGTAGTGCAGCAGCTCGCGGATGGTGTCGCCGTTGTATGCGCCGAGGTCGGAGAAGTGCTCCTCTGCGGTCGGGCGCAGGAGATTATGAAACACCTCATCCTTGTCGGATTCGCTGTGACGCAGGTATTCCATTTTGCCGGACAGCTTAAAGCGCACGGTATCGAGGAAAACCTCGCGCGATAAATCATCCGCCAGAAGATCATACGCGCGCTGCATTTCGTCCCGGTGCGTGCGCACGAAATCCTCATCGAACAGCGGTCCCTCGACCACCGGCACGTCCGGCGCCACCACATCGTATTTGTCCTCGAGCGCATACATCAGCTGCAGCACCTCGGCTCTTTGGCTGGCGAACGCAATCACAATTACAATATCCTCGCCAAGCTCGGCCACCGTGTCCGACAGCTTGCGCACGCAGAACCCATGGAACAGGTTGCCGCGGGCAAATTCGTCGCTCGCGAACACCGCGGATGCGCGAATGCCCAGACGGTCAAACTGCGCGAGTATCTTGTCTGCGCCGTCGCCCATGCCGTACAGTGCGATCGGGCGCGTTTCCTGCTGCAATCGGCGCCAGACCGACTGCTCTACTGATAAAAAGTCCATAATTTCTCCCATTCTATATACAAATGACATTTATCTAACTTTTACCGCAGGGCGGGTGCCTCACGGTAGTTGTTTAATCCAATCCGCAGAATTGATATTGTGCTAACCGGATAAAACGGATGCGCAATGCGCACCCCTACAATATTTTACATGGTACGGCATAATCAACTGACCGGAACACCGTATCTGTTTTCTCCCTACTATTATACGAAAACCGTCTGCGGATTGTAAAGCCAAAATTTTGCTTGTTTGCGGTTGCGGATTGCGCTCCCTTCATATATAATTATGATTAGTGAATGAGAGGTGTGTGGTGTTATGTCCAAACCGAACGGTATTCTGGCAATGAATCCGGAAAAATACCGCGAAATCGACGGCGTTGTGTTCGATGAAGCCAGCTATGCGCGGCATTGCCAGCCGAAAACCGAAGAAGCACCTGCTCCCGAGACCGTACCCGAAGCAAGTGATCCAGCACAGTCTGCCGCACCAGCACCTGTTTTCGCAGTGGACCCGTATCCGGAGGGCTGGTATCCGGCCGATGACGAGCGCCCGCCGGTGCCCATCATGGGCGGCGCTGTCCCCTCGACAGCAGGTGAGGAAACCGCTGTCTCCGCATCCGGTGAAACCACCGTTATACAGACCGTTTGCGTGCCGTGCGGCTCAGGCTCCGGCTCGTATGTGACCTCGTACACCACCTCTTACCGCACCAGTTATTCCGGTTCCGGATCGGGTTCGTTCCGGTTCGGTTCCGGCTCGTGCCCGGTCGGCGGCTACGGATTGGAGCTGATCTGATGCAGGCGTTCCACTCCAACTGGACAAGGCCGTTTTTCGTCCGCAATCCCCATATGGAATACCGAATCGAGCCGTTTGAACTGCTCACGACCGCGCTTTCCGCGCTCGAGTGGCGCAGAGAGAACGGTTCGATCCGCATGATCTGCGACACACCTGCCAAGCGTTATTATGAATCGCTCGGGCTTTGTTGTTTGTGGGATGACGGCGTGTATCCCCTGTTGGACACCATGCCCGAGGACATAAACGCCACAGCCTTCTGGGCGGCCGGCAAGCTGTACGCGCTCTCCGCTGTGCCATCGCCGTGCGTGATGCTTGATACAGATTTCATCTGCTGGAAATCCATCAGTAATCTGCTCGACGGACCGGACACCGCAGCCATCCACCGCGAGGACATTATGCCGTCCATCTATCCGGATCAAACGGCATTCGCCAAAACCGAAGGCTTCCCGCTTGATTCATTTGACTGGACGGTGCAGCCGTTCAATACCGCGCTCGCCTATTTCGGCAATGACGAGTTCCGACGGTACTACACGGACACCGCCATCCGCTTCATGCGCTGCTCACCGGATGCCGACGACACACTCACCTACATGGTGTTCGCCGAGCAGCGGCTGCTCTCCATGTGCGCCGAGAAAAAGCACGCACGCGCAACTGCCCTCAGTGACCTGCCTGCGCTGTTCGGCGGTGCGCAGAACGGATATTTTACCCATATCTGGGGCTTCAAGCAGCAAATGCGGGAGAATCCCGAGTTGTATGAGGATTTCTGCAGACGGTGTGCCGCAAGGCTGCAGAAGGACTTTCCGGAGGAATCCAAAACGATTGCGAACATTGCGGAATTATCTCCGTTTTTTGCATAAAAAAGACAGCCTGTCGGCTGTCTTTTGCTTTTTGTTTACGGAAAATGCAGCTATGTTCATCCTCCATTCAGAATTTACCGCTTCTCCCATGTCCCGAACTGCTGGTATGGCTGACGCTGCCGGAAAATCCGGCTCCGCCGTGACCGCCGCCGGTCGGGTTGTTATTATTGTCATTCCGCGGAATCTGCCGCCGCTTCTGCGAGGTATAACGGTAAATATCGCGGCTGAGCGTCAGATTGAGACCGCCGTTTCCCACATACTGGTTTGCGGACGTCTGCGTACGCACGGATTTCATCTGCGAGCGGAACACCATGCACACGATCAGCGCCGCCACGCACGAAATGAGCAGCGACAGGCCGAATGCACCGCCGAGCGTAAACGAATCGTCCGCTGTGTCTTCCTGCGTACTGTCCGAAATCTCAACCTCATTATGCACCGGCACACCGGCTTCGCCGCCTTCGGCTACATGCTGCAGATACCACTCACAGCCGGAAACGAAGTCCGATAAGCCGCCGTACCAGTCGTCGTTTCCGAAATTATCCAGGAAATACGGCTCCAAATCCTGCAGGACCGCATCGCTGAAAATCTCCTCGGCTTTCGCGCCGTGCGCATAGGTCGCAAAATCGCGGTCATCCAGACTGATGAGCAGCGCCACGCCGTCGCCGTCCTCGCTCGCACCCAGATCAAGCTCGTTGTAGAGCTGCTCTGCCGCATCATAAGCGTCATCGCCGTACGGCGTGTAGTCGTCAATCGTGATGATGCCGACGCCGATGCTGTATTTCTCCGCGATCGCCTTGGTCTTTTCCTCGAGCGTGTCAATCTGGGTCTGCGTCAGCACCTCTTCATAGTCGAACACGCGCGGCTTGTCTGCCGACGGGTCAATCGAATCCGTGCCGCCGAGCGGTGCGGTCTGGTCAGTTTCCTCCGTCTGGGTGGTCGAGATGTCGCTCTCATCCGTTATATCGTCCTCAACCGCAAAGGCCGGAAACAGCAGCAAAAGCACGGCTAAGAGCGCAGCCAGACGCAGTTTTCTCTTGTTTTTCATCTACGCCGCCTCCTTACAGAAAATACAGCAGCGCCGTCAGCACCGCAGTCATGGGCGCGGCAACGGCGGCAAACAGACCCCAGAACCGTTTTCTGTCCACCGGCAGGTCACCGACCATGCGCCCGGTCTGACCGTTCATCGCAAACATGTAATTCTTGCCGTTCCAACGGGTATTCAGCATCCAGACCGGCAGCAGCGCGTAATGCACGCCGGTGCGTTTGAGGTGAATATCCTCGCCGGTCGGCGTGACCGAGGTATACGGACGGCCGTTTCGCGCGGTTCCCTGCAGCGCATCCGACAGCGACTGCCGACAGCGTTTGTCCGCGCGGCTGCTGCTCTCCTCGATGGAAACATCGAACTTATCCGCGAAAAATCCGGGCAGATAGGCGGTCGAAAATGGCTTCAGGCCGGCATAATCAAACGGCTCGATGGAATCCATATAATCATCCGGCATCTTGCGCGATGCATCCACCGGAACACGGCTGAACGGCAGCGTACCCGCGCGCTGCACCTCGTAAAAGCTGGTCTCGGTGATTTCCGTGTCTCCGTGACGGAACACGCGCGTGGTCGTTGCCATGTAATTCGCGCTGCCTTCGGCTTCACCGTCGAACAGCCAGAACGGCACATAAATGCCGCGCAGCTCCTCGATATGGTTATTATCGCGGAACAGCTTGGGCAGCAGCAGCTTTCCCTTGTAATGCTGCTTGAGCGCGGAAACCGCATCCTCCTTGCTCAGCTTGAACGGCAGTATGTAGTCCGGCTTGAGAATGCCGCTGAACTGCCCGGGAATGACGGTCGGGTTGCCGCAGTACGGGCACGAGGTCGCCGCCGTGGTCTCCTCGCAGATCAGCTGCGCACCGCAGGACGGACAGCTGTATACGCGCATCTTGTCCGCGTCCGTGCCCCAGTCCTCATCTGCGGAGGACTGCCATTCGCCGGTGTCGCTCCCCGTCTCCGGCTGAGACGCGGCCTGCTGTTCCTTTTCGGCGTACAGCTTTTCGATCTCTGCCGGGTCAAATGACGAGCCGCAGTAGTCGCATTGCAGCCGTCCCGCGGCGCCGTCGTAGTGCAGCGGTCCCGTACAGGACGGGCATTGGTAGTTTGTTGCTTTGTCTGACATTTCTTCACCATCACTTTTTATTTTTGAAGTGAATCCGTAGGGCGGGTTGCCCTCACCCTACGATATGCATTGAATCGTCTATCATTTTTACATATTTGGTTTTGCCTTGCCGCACTCCGAGCAAAACTTTCCCTGATTCACTGCGCCGCACGAGCACGTCCAGGTCGTATTCTCCGGTCGGGGCTTTCCGCACTCGGAGCAGAATTTTCCGGTATTGACCGTACCGCAAACGCATTTCCAGCTGCTCTGCTCAGGTCTGGGTCTGCCGCAGCCCATGCAGAATTTTCCGGTGTTTCCAGTCTGTCCGCACGAGCACGTCCACTCACCTGCCGTCTGCGCCTGCCGGGTCTGCTGCTGACCCATTGCGTACAGATTCTGCACGCTGGCGCCGCCTGCCTGACCGGCCATATTCATGCCCATGAATGCCATCGCCGGACCGGCGTTCGCGTTCGCTGCCGCAGACTTCATCGCCTCGGTCTGCGCGTGCACGAGCGAGCCTGCCGCACGGGTCGGGTCGCGGTAGGCGGCCTCGCGCTGCATTTCCTTGATGGTCTTTTCGTCCTCCTCGTCCGCCTTGACCGAGTTGACGCCGAATGATACGATCTCGATGCCGCGTAGCTCACGCCACTTGGACGAAAGCTGTTCGTTGAGTGCGTCTGCAATTTCCATCGTATGCGCGGGCAGCGCCGAGTAGCGCACACCATTTGCACCAATGCGTGCAAAGGCGGGCTGCAGCGCGGTCAGCAGCTCGCTTTTGAGCTGGCTGTCCAGATTTTCCCGCCGGTATTCCTCTGCCATGTTGCCGCACACGTTGGTATAGAACAGCATGGGATTGACAATCTTGTAGCTGTACTCGCCGAAGCACCGCAGACCAATATCCATGTCGATGCCCGCCCGCTCGTCAAGCACGCGGAACGGCACCGGAGACGCGGTTCCGTACTTGTTGCCGGTCAGTTCCTTGGTGTTGAAATAGTAGACACGCTGCGTGCGCGGCGCTTCTCCGCCGAACGTGAAGCGCTTGGCCATGTTAGCGAACATTTTGCACACGCTGTCACCGAACGAACCGGCGAAAATAGTCGGCTCGGTGGACGAATCGTAGACGAACTCGCCCGGCTCGAACGCGGCTTCCACGACCTTGCCCTGATCGACGATCATCATCGCCTGTCCGTCCGCCACCGCGATGACCGAGCCGCTTGTGATGATATCCTCATCACCCTTGGTGTTGCTCGACCGCTTGGTGACCTTTTTGTGACCCTTGACCGCGAGCACGTCCGCGTTTATCGCATCACAGTAAAAATATTCCTTCCACTGGTCAGCCAGCACACCGCCGCCCGCGCCTGCTGCTGCTTTGATAAGTCCCATTTGACATTCTCCTTTTATCTGATAGAGTGCCGTTGTTTTACAATCTATACCTTGGTTTAAGAAATCCTATTTCCAGTTTACGTTTTTTCAGCGCAAAGCGCAAGTCCATTCACACACATTTCACATTTTTGTCAAGATACGGTTGTGCCATGCTATTTCTTTCGCTTTTTCGTAGACTTTCGACGTGCGGTGTGATAAAATAAGATATCTGCATACCGCATATTTCGGAGGCGGTACTGTCTGGAGGAGTAAACAATGGAAGCGAACAAGGAAAATCAGCAGAGCGTTGAACAGGCGTTCAATCAGGCTCTGGACGCATATAAGGCAGGCAATTTTGCTGAAGCGGCCGGTCAGTGGCTGGCTCTTGCGGAGGACGGCTGCGCACCGGCGCAGCGTGCGCTCGGCTCGCTGTATGAGCGCGGACAGGGCGTGGAAAAGAATGCTGAGAATGCCTTTGAATGGACAAAAAAGGCGGCTGAGCAAAACGATCCGGTTGCTATGTTCAATCTGGCGTGCTACCATGACAAGGGCTTCGGCGCGGAAAAGAACCAGCAGACCGCGCTCACCTGGTACCGCAAGGCCGCTGAATACGGTCATCCGGAGGCTGCGGCACTGATCGCCAGCCTGATCGAGACGGGCGACCGCGGCTTGGAAAAGGACATGGACGAGGCTGTCCGTTGGTACCAGATTGCCGCAAACCGCGGCAACGTACTGGCGATGGGTCGTCTGGCATGGCTGTACAGCACCGGTACCGGCGTTCCGCAGGATGCGGCCTTCGCCTTCCAGTATTTTCTCAAGGCCGCTCAGGGCGGCAACGCAGCGTGCATGATGAACACCGCCATCCTGTACGCACGCGGCGAAGGCACGCCGCATAATGCGCGCGAGGCGCTCTACTGGGCCGAGCAGGCCAAGAAGCACGGCGCTCCGCAGGCCGAGCAGCTCATCAATGCCATCAAGAAGAACGGATAAGATCGAAAACCGGCGTTTTTACGTCGGTTTTTCTTTTTTTTTGCAGGTCAGATCAAGCGGCACAGCTCATTTTCCTGTATAATGCAGGGACAAGGAGGGATTTTCATGCAAAACTGGCATGACAATGTTCTGTGGCTGATCGCCGAGATTGACCGCTGTATCCGTGCGCATGAGGGCGAAACGCTGACACTCGCGTATTTAGCCCGGCTGCTTGACTATTCGCAGTCGCAGGTTTCGCATACATTCGCAACTACGTGAGCATCGGTTACTGGGATTTTATGTAAAAGCAGGCTCGCATTCCCGGAGCGGATTTAGAAACGGTCAGCGCGCTTCTGCGGCAGCTTGCCCCCGAAGCCGAGCAGCAGATGGCGTTCGTGAACGAGCCGAGCGGCCGCCGGCTGCTGTCTGGATACCGCACCCGGTCGTGTGTTCTATTTTGTGCACGATTGTGTACGTTTCTGGAAGTATATCCGGCCTGTTGTTCGATTTTGAAAAAAACAGTTGAAATTCCTTCTCGATGGTGATATAGTTATACAGTTACTCATTTTCACCGATTGGAAAGGAATTTCATGACATTTTATCAGGAATTACAGGTCAATCAGGCAGGCTCAAAGAAAATCATCCGTGAGAGTGCGTCACAGCGCGAAAAGCTGTACCATATTGCCGTATACTTGACCAAAATTGCGATAACCGTCGCATTCTGCTTTGTTTTCGTTTCACTTTACAGTCTGGGCTTCGGCGCGGACAACAGCATTGTCGGCGTGGTCGTACTGCTGTATCTGCTCGTATTCCGCAGCGCACATCTGTGCATTCGCACAGGGCAGTCCACGCTGCTGCTCGCCGGATTTTTCGGCATTATGGCCGTCGGACCGCATGCAGCCAATCTGGCCGGCCCGGTCGGCGGATTGTTCATCAATGCTGCTGCGATTGCCCTGCTCATTCTGTTCGGCTGCCACGAACCAAGAATGTTCAATCAGTCCACACTCGTGCTCGGCTATCTGCTGCTATATGGTTACGATGTGAGCGGGCACGCCTATCAAATGCGCCTGTTTGGACTTGCTGTCGGTGCGCTTCTGGTCTGCGCGGTATTCTACGGCAACCATCGCGGCAATGCCTATGAGCTCTGTGCAGGAGACATCCTTCCTGCTTTCGATCTGCGCCATCCGCGCTCCAAATGGCAGCTTTGCCAGATCATCTGCGTTCCGCTCGTGCTTTTCCTTGCAGAGCTGAGCGGCATGCCGCGTGCGATGTGGGCGGGCATTGCCGCCATGAGCGCAATCCTTCCCGCGATGGACGATATGCGCTACCGCGTTCGCTGGCGTATCATCGGAAATATCGCAGGTGTTTGCTGCTTTTTAGTGTTGTATTTTCTGCTTCCGTCCTCGATTTACGCCTATATCGGCGTGATTGGCGGCATCGGTGTCGGTTTTTCCGCGAAATACGGCTGGCAGGCTGTGTTCAACACGTTCGGTGCGCTCGCTATTGCAACCAGCGCGTACGGACTCAAAAGCGCGGTCGGTCTGCGTGTCGCGCAGAATATGTTCGGCGTGGTGTTCGCGCTGCTGTTCTGCCTGATCCTCCACCGCATTTTCGCCCGCTGGGAGCAATCCGCAAGCTGAGCAAACAGCCGTTCTGTGCAAATGCACGGAACGGCTGTTTCTTTTTTGCGTACACCGTCAACCATTTTTCCGAAATCAGTTGACATTGCAGTAAATCTGTGGTTTAATGCAATAAGCAAAACAACGAGGAGGAACTCCCAATGAGTGACATTTCTAGCAAGCCCGCACAGCGCAGCGCGTTTTCCGTGCGCGACATCTGCTATTCCGGACTGTTCGCGGCGGTCATCGCGATCATGGCGCAGATTTCCATTCCGATGCCCGGCGGCGTACCGATGACCATGCAGACGTTTGCGATTACGCTGGCGGCTGTCGTACTCGGCGCCAAGCTGAGCACAGTTTCATGCGTAATTTATCTGCTGCTCGGTGCCGTCGGCGTACCGGTGCTCGCGAACTTTTCCGGCGGTTTTGACAAGTTTATCGGTCCTACCGGCGGTTTTCTGATCTCCTTCCCGCTGATGGCGTTTATCATCGGCTGGGGCGCCGATCACCGTCATGCATTCCGCGGCGCGTATGTCATCGCGCTGATCGTCGGCACGATTGCCAACTACGTTGTCGGCACAGCAATGTTCTGCGTACTCATGAACAGCTCGATCGCCGCAGGCGTGACCGCATGCGTGCTGCCGTTCATCCCGACCGCTGTCATCAAGGCTGTTCTTGCAACCGTGATCGGCTTTCTCGTTCGCAAGCGCATCCCGGGGCTAAAGGCATGATCCGGCTGCGCCCGCATCATCTGCTTTGCACACAAGGCTACTCCGGCAAGGGCTATAGCACAGAATTTGTGCAAAATATGAGTGCGATTGTGCATTCTCTGCGAAATGTACCGGGAACCCGAATCCGGCTTGTCTTTGGCTCGGATTCTCTGTGCGCGCACTGCCCGCACCATACCGCTGACGACCTGTGCGAATCACAGGAAAAGGTCTCTCGCTTTGACCGAAAGACGGTCGAATACTTTGATCTGCACGAGGGCAAGTATGTTTATCAGGACCTGATCCGTGCAATCGACACACAAATGACCCCAGCCATGCTGGAGGATATTTGTCGCGGATGTGCATGGTACCCCGTCAGCGCCTGCAAAAAGAATATCTGCGGAAAATGAAATGAGGCACACCGAAAGGTGTGCCTCTGAGGCTGTCGAAAAACTTCGTTTTCCGAACAGCCTCTCGCTCGAAACCACGCTTTCGAGCGAATCTCGAAGAAAAACCGCGTCCTGCGGACACATTTTTTCTTCCCTTGTATAAATTCCGAGATACATGCTCCCGGAATTTATGAATTTGCAAAGCAAATTCGATTGAATGCGTGCTGCCGCACGAAGCATAAAAATCGAATATTGCTTTTTCGACAAGCTGTGAGGCACACCAAAAGGTGTGCCTCTCCCCCTGTCGTCCGAAAACATGTTGTCACTTCTCACAATTTATCATGTCCAGTTTCAGATATTCCTACAAATTTCCATCAAGATATTGACAATCACCTTAAAGGTGGTTATTCTTATCTTATACTAAACACCTTGCAGGTGATTATCCAAACAGAGGTGAGGTCAATGAAGCGCTTCAAGCTGTCCAACTCCGAGGAAATTCTGATGGACACCTTATGGCGGGAAAACCGTCCGCTCACAACGCTGCAGCTTGCCGAAAAAGTTACGGAAGCCCGCTGGAACACCAATTATATCGACAAACTGCTCGGTCAGCTTGTCAAAAAAGGCATGGTGCAGGTCAGCGGTCTGCTGCAGAACGGACGCTATCAGTCGCGGCAGTTCGTCCCCTGCTACACCAAGGACGAATTTCTGGCGAACATGCTCGAGGAGCAAGGCGTGAACCAGGCACTGTTTGCCCGAATCGCCGTGGCGCTGTTCAAAAAACCTGCCAAATCAAATGAATCCGAGCAGGAAGAAAAGCTGATTGCCGAGCTGGAAAAAATGGTCGATCAGTACGAAGCTGCGCTGCAGAACAAAGAAGAGAAATAATATGCAAATAACCCTGTTTTCCTTTATATCTGCACTTTTGTGGAGCAGTTTGTTGATTATTGTAATCTATCTTGTGCGGCGCACACGCTTCCGGCCGCATTTCGGCGTGCTGACCATGGTGCTGCTGTACCTGTTCTGCGCCGCGCGCCTGCTGCTGCCGCTCGAGTTTCCGCACACAGTGATTGTGAGCGACAGCGTCGTGTATCCGCGCATCTACAGCTTTCTGACGCGCAAGCCCGAGCCGGTCACACACCTATCGGTCGGACTGTTTTTGTGTGCAATCTGGCTGTTCGGCACAGTTTTTCTGCTGATTCATTACGCGCTGCAGTATCGCAAAGCCATCCGCGCTGCGCGGCAAGCCAGGCCATGGGACAGCCGCACGGCTTCCCTGCTGAGCGAGATCCAGCGGCAGACCGGCCGCACCATCAAAGTTCGCGGACGTACAACCGCGAATATCGAATCCGCCTTTGGCGTAGGTGTGCTGCGCCGATATATCATTCTGCCGGACAAGACGTACACAGATGCCGAGCTGCATTACATTCTGCTGCACGAGTACACGCATTTTCTCAACCATGATACGGCTGTCAAGCTGCTCGTAACGCTGTACTGCATCATTTTCTGGTGGAATCCGGTCGTATACCTGCTGCAGAAGGATTTGGAACAGACGCTCGAGCTTAAATGCGACCGTGCGATTGCACAGACGCTGAATGCACAGGAACGCACAGCCTATCTGCGCGCCATCCTCTCCGCGATGAAGCAAGGCTGCACACAGCAGCCGGTGCCGCAGCCGTCCACGGCCCTGTTTCGCGCCGAGGCGGACAAGGCCATGCGGGAGCGATTCACCGCCGTGCTCGCCTGCGCAGAGCAGCCGAACGGCCGAACCGCAAGCGCCGTACTCATCGGCAGCTTTGCCGTCCTGCTGGCACTGTCGTATGCGGTGCTGCCGCAGCCGGCATTCGAGCCGCCGGCCGAGCCTGACAGCAGCTCGACCGTCTATTTTAACGACGAGAATGCCTATCTCAAGCAAAGCGCGGACGGACGATACTGGCTGTGCATTGACGGCCACAAGCCGTATGAGCTGACAGAAGGTGACGTGCAATTTTATCTGGAGCACTCGGTTTTCAAATATATCCGCGAGACCGAGCAATAAAAGGCAGCTGCCGAAGGATAGCGGCAGCACAGAGAGTAAAAGCAAAATGTGGGACGAAAATAGAAGCAGCTGAGATGTGGGGTCTCAGCTGCTTTTTGTTCAGACAAAAGAAAAAGCCACTCACAATGAGTGGCTTGGTGGTGGACATTAACGGGTTCGAACCGCTGACCTTCCGCACGTCAAGCGGTTATAGAAAATGCCGATTTTGTTAGATATATCGTCACTTTTCGAGGTTCGTTTTTCTCATTTTCCTACACATTTCCTACATCTATCAAAACTCTTTATAATATCTTCCCTGTTATATCTTTTACGCTGTACCTTTCTCCATAAACACAGCATAGTCATCAACATTCCTGATAGCCTAACCGCTTATGACAGGCTATATAGTATAACCTATCATATCAAAAATGTCAATAAAAACATTGACAAACCCCTACTATTTGCTTATTATTATGTTACAGTTCTATTATAGCAGGAGTTGTTTAGAGTGATTTTATCCGATAAAGATATCCGCGTCCTCTGCACGCAGCCAGAGCATCCTTTGATATCTCCTTTCGACGAGTTTCGCCTGCAAGGTGCTTCTTACGATGTTTCCATGTCAGATGTTATCCATGTTTTCAAAGATGATGTGCGAACAATTTCTTTAACCGACCAAAATGCGATTGATTCTTTGTACAAAGAAGTTCCTATTCCCGATTCTTCTTCATTCATTCTGAAACCGATGGAATACATCTTAGTGACATTGAAAGAAACTATCTGCATTCCTTCCAATATGATTGCACATATTCGTCCAAGGACCAAGTTTACTCGATTGGGTATTATTGTTTCGGATCAGCACTGCAATCCTGGATATCGAGGAACTCTGCAGATTGGTCTGCGAAATGTAAGCCCTAATTCTATCGCTTTGACGTCTGACATGCCTATCGCTCAGATTGTTTTTGAAGAACTAAAAAGCGAGCCTTCGCCTGAAAAAGTTTATAGTGCTAAGGCAGATGCTTCTTACCATAATGAAAATGAGTTTTTAGGTGCTAAATTTACAGAATCCGATTTTTCACCTAAGGCACAAGAACTATATAGAAAAATCATGAGCGGAGCCTACCTCAATGACAGATAACAACGATCATATCACTACCGAGGAACTTATTCATGCATATGTGTCCGATCGCTTAAAAGATAATGCTACTGATGGTATAGCTGCATCCGAATTACTTCGATTACAGCAGCATGCCGAACGTGATATCTATAAAGATATTCGAAACGAAATACTCCGTGACATCACAGAAGATGAAAAGAAAAAGAAGCTCAAAGAAATAAAGCGTGCCGTAGGAAAGGAACGCTTTATCCAGTTGACAACTCTTCTTTTAGAAAGCGGTTTATTAGCGTTCCTTATTGGCATTTTGGTCAATCAAGTGACTAGTCTTTTGACTAAATATATTTGTCCCGACGGATATTCTGGTTGGATTATCGCAATCTTATCATTCTTGATCGTTGTAGTTTTTGTTGGCTTAATTCTCCGGAACATTAGCCAGTTTTTCAATATAGGAGAGGAAAATGAATCCAAGTAGTCGAAAAATATTAGTTAGCGAGAAATATCTGCACTTCAAAGGCAAACTATATCAGGTTCTCGCCATTGCCACGCATACAGAAACCAGTGAGCCTTTGGTAATTTATCAGGCCCTCTATGATGATTTCAAAATCTATGCACGGCCATACGATATGTTTGCATCAGAGGTAGATCACAAGAAGTATCCGAATGTCACACAGCGTTTTCGGTTTGCTCATGTGATTTTTGATGGCAATACTCCAAAACCAACTGAATAACAACAGGCCCTCGGTGTCCAAATCGAACACCGAGGGCCTTACTATTTACTTAACCGCTGCCGCCAGCTTCTTCACAAGCTCCTCACCCCACTGATAGCGGAGTAGGTACTCAATCGTCTGCTTCTCAAGGCCGGCACTCTCCTGCAGCGTATCAACTGCGGCCTGTACATCCTCATCGCCGTCCGGGACAAATGTGCGGCACTGCGGTGCGGTGATGCTCGGAACCTTGCGAACAGCGTCATACCCGATTGTAAAGCCTGCCTGCTGGAGCGATCTCATCTTGATATAGTTAGTGGCGTCCTTTGTAATGACGTCACACTCGTAGGTCTTGCCGTTGAGCATAACGCTCTTCTTCTCTACCACTTCGTCGTCCTCCTTCTTCGGTTCGGGTTCAACCGGCGCAGTCAGCCGCGCCTTAAACTTGCGCCACAGGCTCTCATCACGCACCCACGGCTCGGGGCAGTCCTTGCCGGTGACATCATAATGGCGCACAACATGATCCACGTCGATGCCGTACTTGTCCATCAGCCAGCGCACCAGTTCAACCGTGCGGTCTACCGTCTGCTGCGTGATGGTGTACTTACCACCTACAATGTCACTGCACATCTCCACTCCCAGACTGTTACGGTTCATGCAGATGTTATGCAGCGGGTGATGCGAGCTTTCCAGGGGACCGCCGCAGTGCCATGCACCGTCTGTATCGCGGACAGACTGCACAACACTGTGCTCATCGACAAAATAATGCGCCGATGCCTGCAAGCCGCTGTTGTTGTGGAAATACTGCGCATTATTCATGGCGGTATCACCGTTACCGGCCGTATAGTGTACGACAATATACTTGATACTGTTGCCGCCTCGGCCGGAATAGAAGTTGCTCGAGTCAGCCTGCAGAAACGGAATATTCGTCATAGCGCACCTCACTTTTCCAACGGCGCAGTGTACGACTTAGCGCGATCCGAGTCGGTCAGGCCGCTGGTGGTCGGGTCGTTAAGCGCCGACCACACGTTGCAGGCAATCAAAAACAGGCAGTACGGGTTTGACGCCGTGGCCTTGATAATCTGCCACACGCCCGACCATGTGGTCATGTCCGCGGCGGTCAGACCGGCATAGGCCAGCGCCGTTGCGAACGCACCAAGGGCGATCTGCACCCAGAATACCGGGTTCTTGATTCTGATTTTCCAGTTCATAGTTTGCCTCCTATCTCGTGATATGGTCGATGCCGATACCCTCTAAAAACTGCTCGTACTCGCGCTGTGTTTTCTGCACGGCGGCAAGCCCCTGCTCGACCTCGCCGTTGCAGTGTCCGCGCTTGAGTGCCATCGCTACACCAACCGTCAGTTTGCAGTTCGCGTCAATCATCGCCAGTTGCAGACGGCCTTCCTTGGCTCGCTGCTCAGCGCGGCGATTGATGCGCTCCTGCTCCTCCTTCTCACGCTTCTCGCGCTTAGACGCCTGAGAAGCGATGGCCGCACAGACGATTGCACAAAAGCCCGTGAGTGCGGCGCAAATCACTTCCGTCATTGATAACCTCCGTTATTACAGCCCCAGCAAGCGCTTATCCTCAACGCTGAGGAGTTCAGGCACGCCGGTCTGCTGTGCGCGCCAGTGCTTGTACTGGGCGCGCGCGAGCGCGTCATGCTTGATGTGGTGATCGTTGTCGTACTGGTCGAGCTGCACGCCCATGTCTCCGTGGTACTTCTTCACTTCTGCGTAGTTCTTGATGTAGATATTCGATTCGTACATAGTTCTGCTCCTTTACTTTACGATTGCATCCAGACGCCCGAGTGCGTCCTCAACTGCCTTATCCTGTGCGAGCATTTCACTTTGTCGCCGCACAATTTCCGCAAGCTGCACGCAGATGCCGCACAGCTCGTCAATCAGCTGTGCGTCACTCACTTACAGCATCCTTCGCGCCGCCGAACTCGGACGGTACCAGCTCGGGCATACCGCACTCGTCGATCAGGATTCCCGCTACCTGCTTCTGGAGCTTCTTCGGCACCTGCTCAAACTCACACTTACCAAGAATCACACGCTGAGAAAATAACATAGCCATCATTTCTAATTCTCCTTCTGATAATAAAATGTAGATTTTTAAGGCGATTCCCGCTAACAACTTACGCATAAACTATTTGCGCCATTTCCGCGATGCAATCCTCATAAAAAGACTGCTGATCTGTCAGTGCAACCACCTGCTGCTTGAGCGTTGCGTTCTGCGCCGCCAGTTCTTCATTTTCTGCTACGAGGTCAGCCTTGCTTTTCTCGTTCGCCTTGGCTTCCCGCAGCAGATTGTCATAGTTGGCTTTTACCTCATCCAGCAGACCGGGCGTGTCCTCCACCTCAGTAATGTACTCATCGTACACCCAGCCGGTGTGACCGTCCTCGTCCTTCTCCTGCTTGGCATTCTGGGTCAGCCGTACCCATGCCCTACCGGGCTTGTTTGGCATACTGCCTGCCGCAACCTCAGGCGGTTTGACATCTCCGTGCACTCTCAATTCGTACCACTCCTTTCAAATTTTGCACGCCCACCGGACGTACATATTTAACCATTATCGTTTTGCTGGCACACCATTTCAGCCGCCCAAGCCGACTAAGCAGAGCTTGTGCCATCTTTGCTGACACACGCTCCCGCTTTGCTGCTCGTCTAAACTGTCGCAGTGTTCGCAGTAGGCTGCGCTTACGCAGTACGACCGCATTGCGACCAAACTTATACCCGACCGCATCAACCTTGCGCTTCCTGATCGGGTACACCTGCCAGTCATTCTTGAGCGTCAGACCGAGTGTTTGCAGGTGCTGTTCCGCCGCCTTGACAGCCTTGTGCAGTGCTCTTTTGGAGCGTCCAAAGATTGTCACGTTGTCCATGTAACGCACTTCGCAGACAACGCCCTTGCACGCGCACAACGTGCGGTCAAGCGTTTCCAGATAGTAGTTTGCAAGCCACTGACAGATATAGTAACCAATCGCTAAACCGTCAGCAATAATGCGTGTCACCAGACGGACAAACCGTTTGTCCTTAATCTTGCGTTCCAGTGCACGCCGCATACCGTCCAGCGGAATACTGTCGTAAAACTTGCGAACGTCCATCTGTGCGCAATACTTACTGTCCTTCGGTCTGCGCTGTACCATGCGCTTAATCTGCCGCATAGCACGAGCGCCACCTCGCCCAGGAATACTTGCACACGACCAATAATGCATACCGCGCATCAGTACCGGCTGCATTGCGCGGACACAAAGCCAATGCACACAGCCGTCCGGGTAAAACGGTACAACCTTAATATCACGCCATTTCCGGCTTGATACGTCATACACGCGCTTAACCTTCGGTTTTGACGGTATAAAACTGTCCGTTCGCAGCATGACCAACAGCTTTTCAGCGTATGCGTCAATGTTCGCCAGTACACGTCGGACGCTGCGACGATTTTTCTTGCCGTTTGCAGCGAGCCGTATTGTTTCTGTTATAAATACTCTGTCGAGCATCTTTTCGTAGAGGAATCCAACTCTTTTAGGGATTGTTATCACATCCTTATTGCCTGCGAGAGTATTCGAGCAACCTACTAACTCCCGTCCTCTGGGCATGATTTTCACCAAGGGGTGAGGGAAAGCCTGCGCAATGATAATTGAGTTGCTAAGTAGACGCGCGGAGATGTTCGAGTTCGAATTCGACGAGGCGTTGTTCGCATTGAAGTACAAAAGACCCGCATTCGAGCCGTCGTTCCAGTTGCCGCCGACATACAGAACGTGCCAGCCAGAGGACGAGTTCGCCCAGAAGTCAAGCTCACCGCGACAGCGCAGACAGTCCCTTATTCACTTAAAATTTACGCTTTGCAAAGCGCCGGGGGTTGCGACCCCCGGTCCCCCACAGGGGATTGTGCGCGGCTACGCCTCGCACAGGAGACGCGCGGAGATGCTCGAGTCCGAATGCGACGAGGCGTCGTACGCACCGAAGCACAAAAGACCCGCATCCGAGCCGCCGCACCAGCCGCCGCCGACACACAGAACGCGCCAGCCAGAGGACGAGCCCATGTAGTCTGGAATGTACGTCGTTTCCGAACCGCCAGTAGTTTTCGGAATCAGTAAACCATTGTCGGTTACGATCAAATCCTTAATGTAGCCAGATGCAGGCAGTGTACCAATCTTGGTGTAGCCGGTTGCGGTATCGTCCGCATACTTGCTCGGGTCAGTGCAGTAGTAAGCAGTCGTGCCGTTGGCGTTAAAACCGTCTACCCACTGTCGCACGTTGCCCCAGAGGTTTTCAATACCTCTGTATTGAACAGCGGTCTTACCATCTGTACCGGATGCGCGTCCGGTGTGATAGGTCATGTTGTCTGTGCCACCAGATTTGATTGCAGAGGAATTATTGTTCGTGTATCCTTGTCCGATCTTAGACTGACAGTTCCAGTTTGCAAATTCAACGATATACAAAAAGATGATTGCACAGTATGTTGCAAAGTCGTACAAATGGAATTTACTATTAAACGCGCCGTTAGTAATTCCGCTTTTTACTAAGCTACGAAATCCTGCTCGTGAGATGTTAACGCGCGGCACGAAGTTAGCCGAGCCTCCGCCATATTCACCATTAGAGGTATACCTGCCGATATACTTTCCACTGCCTGGGTGTTTTGTCATACCTGTTTTAGGTTTGTCTGACACATAGAAATATTGTTTTGTACCGCTCCTCTTAGCAGCAACGTAAAAAACAGGGATAAACACCATGGTATAATCACTGCTACGAGTAAACGCGCTGTTTCCCTTCCATGCAGTCACTGCACCGGACGCATTAAGGTTGCACTCTTTCATACCGCTCCACGGTGCATAGCTGTCGAATAAGCTGCTTCCAGAGCCAGCTCCGACAGCTGGAATTGGCTCAGTTGTCACCGACCGCGTAACCAATCCGTAAGGGTCAGTGCTCGGTGTTAAGCGCGTCAGCGCCGTGCTCGAATTGCTCGTATCCCACACCACGCCGAACACATTGGCGTAGGTCAAGGTCAACGTCTTACTCTGCCCGCTGGCGGTAATGTTTACCGTACCCTCTGCGGTCTGGTCACCCTTAGTGGCCTTGATTGCCCAAGTACCCGCCTTACCGATGGTAAACACCGCCGTGCCGGTGCTCGTCTTGGTCAATACCGTGCTGCCCAGTGTCGCCGTAACTGTTGAACCGCTATCTACGGTTACGGTAATCGTGGACTGGAATTTCTCAAGATTAACACTCAGCGCCGTATAATAAGCCTTGGTTGTAACCTCGGTTGTATACGTCGTACCGGACAGTGCAGTACTCAGGGTGTAGGTAGTGTTAATGCCAAGCACGCTTACCGTTGCCGTCTTGCTGCTGTCAACCGTGCCGGTGTAGGTTTCACCGCCGCCCTTGAGCGTCCATGTCTGACCGACAAAATCACTTGCAAACGCTAGCGTAATTCGACTGCCGCCGGAGGCCGGTGCATCCACCTCGCCCACGGTGTTGTCCGCCGTAAAGCCAACAAATTTACCTTTTTTGCCCTTGATTTTATCCTGTTTCTTGGCAAACTGTGCAGAATGCGCACTTGCGCTCGTGTTATGCGTGGATACCACGCTTGCAGCCGTGCCGGTCGGGTCAGCACCAACGTCACCGGCACCCAGTGCGTCTACTTTCTCTTCAAGCGCTGCTGCCGCTCCGGCTTTTTCTGCACCGAGGTCAGCAGCGGTCAGACTGCCGTCCTTGACAACCTTTTTCACTTCTGCTGCAAGTTCAGCGGTTTTCACGCGGGCTGCAACTTCGTTGTCCAGCTTGTCCCAGTTGCCATTCAACGCCTGATCGATGTTAAACGTGTTTGCGCCGTCTGTCGCTGGATCATACTTAAACAGCTCCAAATTTTTGGTTTTTGTACTCAATATATCACTCCTCAGAAGGCAAAATCGCCGATACGGTGCCTTTGCAGCTCATCGACCGTCATAGCAGACACCTCGCTCACCAGCAGCCAGCGCCACAAATACTCGACCGCCAGATGACACGGCACAGTCTGCTCAATCGCATCCCTAAGTGCCGCCAGCGCTGTGCCGTCAGGCATACCATACGCGTCTACAAACGTCAGCACGATCACGCCCTCGGCAAAGCCGACGGAGATCTCGCCGTTGCGCCATGAGTCACATACGCTCTGAATGCGCTCCACGTCACACTTGCCGGCACCGCGCCAGCGTGCGATCAGTGCCGTGCGGCGCTCTTCCAGCGTGCCGGTTGACGGCAGATTGGCCGCCCGTTCCTCGGTCTCCAGCAGCCACGTCATGCTGGCTGGAAAGAGCTGCGCCGCCGTGTCCAGCATCTCCGTGCGCTGGCTCTCATCCAGCCCGCGGATGGCCTCCAGCAGGTCGCACACCCACTTGTCCGTCCGGTACGCCACCGGCAGACTGCGCAGCATGTTGTCAAACTCAGCCATAGGTAATTGTCACCTCTCCGAGCACCGGGCACTCGCGCTCACCGACCGCGATGTTACTTGTGCCGCCGCCGACCGTCAAACCCTCAAAGTCCGCAACGCCGTCGGCTGACAGGATAGCCGCCGCAACCTGTCCATACGAGACATAGCTCTGCGCAAACACTGTGCTGGCCAGATAGTCCGCAACCGCTGACTTGATGGCTGCCGTTACACTCTCCTCGTCTGCGGTGTCCGATTTGGACACCGTGCAGCTGACCGTGATGGCCTTGCCGGTCGCAGCGGTGACAAAGCACTGTGCACCGATCGGAGCTTGTCCTCGGCCCGCGCCCTCGCTCTCGGGGTCGATGTAGTCCTGCACCGACTTCACCAACGCAGGCGATGCAGGCTGACCGGCGTTGTCGGCAATTACCACGTCAACCGTGTTCGCCCCCTGTACGCGTGGGAACACCTTGACATGACCGACACCGGCCACCTCCAGCGCCCACTGCACATAGTGGTAGATGTTACCCGACGTAGCAGGCGTGCGCAGCACGACCAGATAACGCGCATAATACTCGCTGTCCGACTCCTCGGCATAACCGCCGCCAATCGGTTCAGGGTTATCACACGAGGCAATGCCCTGCACTGCCACCGGCATCTGCGTCACGCTGTGCGCGGGCAGGTTGCCTGCCGTGCCGTCCACCGTGCAGGTGACCGGTACAGTGCCCTCGCCCTCAATGGCTACGGTCTCGGTTGCGTAATACTGGACACCGCCGCCGGACTCAAACAGCGTGCCCTGCTCGACCGTGCCTGTGCCGGTGACGGTCAGGCTGCCGTGGGCAAAGGTCGCGGCCTTGCGTTCCAGGCCGGAGCGCGGATAGATATAGCGGTCAAGGGCGCTGTCGTGCAGGTTTTCGGGGTCAAGCTGCTGTTTGGCCTCGTCAATCGTTGTGTCCGTGCCCTCCATCCGCAGGCTGACTGCGGCTAAAAGGTCATACGTCGGAAAGCCGATGGTCTTTTGATAGCTTTCCGGCATTGCGGACAGCATCTCGTCTAAAATCTCACTCGCTGACATAAGTCGTCACCTCCTCACTCTCTCCGGTGTGCAGGCGGACCGTGAAGCGTACCTCCACGCCGCGCCGCACGCGCATAAACTTAAAACTGTCAAGTGACCGGATGGCCGGGCAGAACGCGGCGGTCTCCCGCACGTTGCGCTCAATCTCGGCAAAAATCCAGCCCTCCGGAACGCGCCGGTCAAGGCTGACCGCCTCCACGCCCGGCTGGGTCGTGCCGCTCGTCCGGTAGATCGGGATTGCACCCGGTTTCTGGCGCAGCATCAGCTCAAGCCACTGCTTGACAGCCTCCACGCCCTGCCGCTCGACCAGAGCGCCGTCAACCAGCTGGAAACGGCCCGAGCGCCCATCCTCGTGGAACCCAAACGCCGGAGAGCGCCCAATGCTCTCCGCAACCTGCGCGGGCAGCTCCTCCGGGATAACCGGAAACACATCGGCCATAGCCGACACCTCCTAAACTCACATGTGCCAATCCGCAGCCGCCACGCTGTCTGCCAGCGTCGGTGCAGGCTGCAGCATCGCCGTCGCAAACGCGATGATCCACGCCACCGTGATATCAATGCGTCCGCGGCTCCGCTTTTTGGTTGGCTTGATATTTTCGTTATCATCCGACACGCACCGCAGATTGAGGAAACACTGCCGTGCTGCCGTGTTGTGCACATGCAGCATCTCATGCGCTCGGATGAGCCGTTCCAGCTCCTTCATCGGTGGCGAGATGGACCGGATACCCTGCGGTATCTCGACAACCTCAGTCACCGTACCGGCAAGCCGCTCGCGGATGTTCTGCATCACAGTCGCGCCCAGATACGGGTCAAAGCCCACCATCCTGAGGTCGTAGTCCCGCGCCGCCTGCACCACAGCGTAAGCCACATCCTCAAAGTCGATGATATCGCCCTTGCAGCCATGAAGGAAGCCTGCGCGTATCCAGTCGCGGTACGGCACATGGTCCTCGCGCTCGCGTGCCTCTATGCCGTTGAGCGGCATCCACCCGGTCGGCAGTGCCACCCAGCGGTCCAAACCCTCCTGCGGCGGAAACACCAGCACAAAGGCGGTAAGGTCGGTGCTCTTGGAGAGGTCAACGCCGCCGTAACAGGTCTTGCCGCGCAGCAGCTGCACGGCCTCGCGCCAGTCCTTGCAGCCGGGCGGATTCCACTGCGTTTTGTCATAGATAGTTATCGGTATCCACCCGACAGTCGCCGTGGCAATCCACTGGTTAAGCCTGAGCCAACGGAACAGCCGCTCGGCGGCCTCGCTCTTCTTGGCGTCCGCCGCCTGGGCGCGGATGGTAGCCAGCTTGAGCGTCTTGCCGAGCGACGGATTGCACCGCCGCCACAGGTCCTCGTCGTAGATGTTGAGGTCTTTCAGCTCGTCCTCGTCCTCGATCAGTCCGAGGCCGTAGATGATCGGCAGCCAGCGCGGGTCATCGTAGGCTTTCTCGTCCCTCGCGCCGCGCCGCCATCGGTAGATAGCAAGCGCCTTCTCGTGTACTTCCCAGCCGATGGATTTTCGGTCGGGGTCATCTCCGGCGGTCGTCAGTACGATCCACACCGGCTGACGGCGAGCGTCACCGGCACCAAACGTCATAACGTCCCACAGGTCGCGATTGGGCTGGGCGTGCAGCTCGTCAAAGATCACGCAGCTCGGCTTGTAGCCGTGCTTGCTGTACGCCTCCGAGGACAGCACCTTGAGCCTCGAGCCGCTCGTCTCGTCGTAGATGGTCTTGGTGCTGTCCACGATGCGGCTGCGCTTTTTGAGCGCCGGACTCTGCTCGACCATGTACTTGGCCGCCGCAAAGACGATGCCCGCATTGTCGCGGTCAGCCGCTACGACATACACCTCGCCGTTGATCTCGCCGTCGGCAAACAGGTGGTACACACCCAGACCAGCAGCGATTTCCGACTTGCCGTTCTTCTTTGCAATCTCAAGGTACAGGTACTGGTACCGCCGCAGGTAACTGCCTGCCGGGTCGTCCTCGTCCTCGATCAGCTGACCGTAAAACTCGGTTATCATGTCGCGCTGCCAGTCCATCAGGCGCAGCGGCACACCGCTGGAGCACGTCAGGCACTCCAAAAAATCGCAGACAAACTGCGCCTGCTCCTCGTCAAACATCCGCTGCACCTCCTCCGTTACAGACTATCCAAAACCAGCAGCTGTGCCCCATGCAGCAGCGCCGCCGCCTGCATGCCGACTTTCCACGTTTTGCTTTTTGCCGTGGCGGTCATAATCAGGCCGGTGCTGCTGTCAAACTTAAATTCCTTGTCTGCAATCGCAAAGATCAGCTTGGGCGTTACCTGCACGACCTCTGCCCTGTACCACGGCTGCGGCTTGCGGTTGACCTCGGCACGGCTTGTCTCTCGGATGACCCGCGCCAGTGCCGTATCCCATGCCATAGGCACGCACTCCTTTCCACATCTTCCACAGTGTTATCCACAAGCATACAATATCTTGTGTTATCCCCACGGCGTACAGAAACCGGAAATCTCCGCGTAACTGCGAGTAACACGCTTGACAGAGTTGCTGTAATTGCCCTCAACGGTTTCGCAGCTTGATGCTCCGGCAGAAATTACAATGCCGATGTGTCGGTCGCCCTGGATCATCAGGTCACCCGCCTTAGGCTTGTAACTGCCTGCCGATTTGTACTTGCCGCGAGACTTGAAATAGCTGCTCATATCGCCAACGTAGCCGTAACTTGTCGGGATAGGTGCACCGGACTTGTACGCACACCAGCAAACAAAATAAACACACCAGGCAACACCGTTGTGACCGGCCCACTGGCCGTACTTGTTGATGTCCTTGCCGGACTCCTTGTAACCGACCTCGCCCAGTGCCGTGTTGATAAACGACACCGCGCTGCCAGAGCCGCCGCCCGAGCCGCCGATGATCGCAGAGCCGTTTTTACGTCCCCAGCGATTGCACTCGGCGTTGCTGCTCATCAGCAGGTCAAAGTGGTACACGCCGTTCACGATCTGGATCGCGCCGCCTCTGTCGTTGACAGTGTAGGTCGTACCGTCAAGGCTTGTGCCGGTGTCGCGCACCGTAATCTTGGTGCCAAACGGCACAGACGGCGGTGCGGCGCAGGTGTGCTTGCTTGGGTCGAGCCTGTTGCCCTGCGCGTCCAAATATCCGCCCTCCAGCGCATTATTAGCCGGATAGTAGGCGGTAAACAGCGCCTTGACAATGGTGCCGCCCGAGCCGCCGTCACTGCCGCCGGACAGGTCGGGCAAGCCGAACACCTGCACCTTATCCGTGCTGGCGGCCTTGATGGCTGCCGCGTCAGTCTTGCCCTCGGCGGCGGCTCGCACCTGCTCGAGCGCCGTGATTTCCAGCGCCATGGTGTGCCCTGCACCGCCGTAGTGATGCTCCACGCGCGTAATGCGGAAGTTGCCCTTGATGCCAAACGCCGGAGAGTTAAAACGCAGCACTACGCCGCTTGTCACCTCATCACAGCCCCAAATCTCCGAGATAGAGCGGGTCTGCCCTACCTTGTCGGCGTTTTTCAGCAAGTTTTTGACCATCTGGCCGAGCACAGCCGTGCCGGGGTTTTCCGTGACCGTTTCGATATGCTGCATAAAGCCATAGCGCTTGATAGACGCCGCGTTGCTGGCCTGTGCGCCGATGTACGCCTTGCCGTCGTCCTCGGCGGCAATGACAACAGCGTTGTAGGTGTCCTCAATGCTGTCCTCGCCGCTCACCTGACCGAGCGCCCATGTGATGTCAAACGCGGCGATATTTTTCGCCGGCTTGTGGTATGCCTTGATGGGCGCGGTCGGCAGCGCTTCCACCACCAGACCACTGTCACCGACCCTGTGGCGATAGCCCTTGCCGGTCGCAGACGTGCAGGTGTTCAGCACATCGCTGATAATGTCAGCGGGCGTACTGCCGGTCCACAACTGCGTGATCTTGGTCGGCAGGCTGCACACCTTGCCGACTGTCACGCCCGCCTTGGCACACGCCTTGCGGATGACCTGATCGGCTGCAAGGTTGTTGACCTGCAGCACGATCTCGCTCTTGTTGAGATACCAGCCGCGGTCATAGGCGGTAACACCGCCGTCCAGCGTCACCGTGATAATGATGCCCGAGAACACGGTCTTGCCCTGATTGGTCACGCGCACCTTGTCGCCCGGCGCAAGCGCCAGCTTAGGCGTGTACTTGTCCCACGGCGAGATAAACGTCGTAAACGTCAGCTCCGCCGCCAGTGTGTCAAGGTCATCCGTCAGCGTCATATCACTGGCAAACGCCGTAATGTCGCGCGGCTGTGCGCCGTCGCGGTACAAGACGAGCTTGTGCTCGTCTACATAGCCTGCCGCCATGCGGCGCACCTCCTCATGTGATAAATCGGTATTCTGTCACGGCGATGGAATACTCCAAATCGCCGTTTTTTCGCACGGTAACATCAAAGCTGTTCACCGTCACCGGCATGTTAAGCCGTGCCGCACCCTTGCTGTCGAGTACGATCAGACGGAACGGCATCTTCTTGTCGCGCCACCGGTCGAAGAAATCGACATACGCCCAACCATCCGCAGATGCCTCGGACGGCATAAACGGATATCTGTGCACCGGCAACAGCGCCGTCCACTCCATGTGCCGCAGACCGAGCGGACCGATGCGGCGATAGTCTCGGCTCAGGCCCTCGTAGGTCTCGTGGTGCTGCTCCGGCTGTGGAATTGGGAAATCCGGCGGACAGTGCGGCAGCGTCCAAACCTCCTCGTTGTTGTTGACCGAGATGATAATCTTGTACACGCACCGCACCTCCTTATGTGTTGCCGAGCGCCGCAAGCACCTTGCGGCCGACGTACTCACCGACCTGCTCGGTATACTCACGGTTGCCGATGACGTTGCCCTGGATGGTAACATTGACCGTCACACTCCGACCGCCTGCCGCCTTGACAGACACATCATGCGGGATGATCTGCGTGCCGCTCGGCAGGTTCATAATTTCGCCGCCGCGCTCGTTGACTCTTGTAAAGCCGCCACGCCAGTAGGGCGTGCCGGTTGCCTTGCCGAGTCCCGGCAGGCTCAGCAGGCCGCTGGGTGTCGGCTTAGGTACCGTCGTAGTGGTCGAGGTCGTGGTCTTGACCGGACCGGCCGTGGTTGTCGTTTTGCTGTTGGTCTTGGTCTGGGTTGTTCCGGTGGTAGACGTGCCCGAGCGATTGCCCGTTGTGGCATTGTCTACCCACTCGATAGCGTCGCCCAGTACACCCTTGGCACCCTTGTACAGACTGCCGAGGATAGGAATGCTCTCAATCTTGTCATTGAGCCACGACAGCTTGCTTGCTACCCATTCCAGCGCCGTCTTAGCGGCATTTTTAACCTTATCAAACGCACCGGAAAAGGCAGTGCCGATTTTGATGCTGACGGTCTTGAACTTATTCCAAAGGCTCTGCGCACCGGCCTTGATTGTGTCCCAGTTTTTGTAGAGCAGCACGCCCACTGCAATCAGCGCCTCGATAGCAAGGATGACTGCACCGATCGGGTTTGCCGTCATTGCAGCATTAAGTCCGGTCTGCGCGGCTGTTGCTGTGCCGGTTGCGGCAGCCTGACCGCCCAGTACACCGGTCATAGTCAGCACTGTCTTGATGATACCGCCGATATTGCCTACACAGTCGGCCAGTCCATTGTTAAAATCCAGCACCTTCTTGACAGCCCATGCAGCAGCTAAGCCTTTGAGCACGTCTACCAGCGTATCACTGTGGTCTTTACACCATTTCAGCGCGTCCCCGGCCTTTTGCAGCATCTCGCCTGCCTTCTGGGCACCGGTTTGTATGCCATTGACCAGTAAATCAGCCAGCTGTTCCAGTCCGCCTCCGGCAATCCAGCTGTCGAGTTTTGCCATCAGCGTGTCCAGCTTGCCGTTGAGCCAGTCCATTGGCGACGTATTAAATGCCTGGGAAAAATGCGAGCCGACAATATCCAGAGCCTTGGACGCACGACCGGCCAGCTCCGAGCCAATCTTACCGGCAAAGCCCTTGACCGTAGCCTTGAGCGTGTCCACCTTATCGTTGAGGGCGTTTGCCCCGTCCAGCGTATCCTGCGATAGAATAACACCGGCCTTCTCCGCTTTACCAGCCAACTCCTGCAGGGCGGCACCGCCGTCATCGACGATACCCGCGAGGCTGTCCGCGCTCTTGCCAAAGATGGTCATTGCCAACGTGTCGCGTTCGGTCTCATTCTGCACTTTGGACAGCGCGGTCAACGTCTCGTAAAAGACCGTTGTGCTGTTACGCAGCTGACCGTTGCCGTCCTTGACCTTGATGCCTAGCTGGTCGAACGCCGCAATCGTCGTCTTGCTGGTCGAGATCATGTTCTTCTTCATCTTTCCTGCAGACTTGACAATATCATCAATGGATACGTCGATCAGGTCGGAGGCGTACTGCCATTTCTGGATATCGGCAGTAGAAAAACCGCTCTGCTTTGCCAGAGTGTTCAGATCATCGGCAGCGAGTGCGCTTTTGAGTGTCAGCGCCGACAAACCGGTTGCCACAGCAGTTGTACCGGCGACGATTGCCGCACCGGCTTTCTTCGCATAGTCCTGCAAGGCTGCGACCGATTTATTCTTAAACGCCACCACGCTGCGCGTAGCGGAGATCATGCTGCTGTCGATAGCTTTGCCGGACTTCTTCGCGTTCTGGGCGGCTTTGACCAAACCGCCAGACATATTATCCCGCACCGTCAGGACGGTGTTGATAACCTTATTTTTAGCCACTATTCCGTCCCTCCTCCGGTGCGTATGCGCGGCAGATGCCTGCCGCAATCAGGTTTATCATATCCACGTACCAGCGCGCCCGCCCGACTCGCAGCACGGCACGGTCGGCGTAGCTCATCTGCCGGATTTGCTCCGGCGTGATGCCTCGTGCCGCGTAAAATGCTGCAAGGTCGAGCACCGGGTCGCGCTCAATCAGTTTTTTGCCGGGTCCTCATCCTCGTCACCGGCAATCAGGCCGAGCCAAGCAAACAGGGATGCCGCGAGCGCATTGACCTCGCGGACATCCATCAGCACCCAGATCACATCATACGGGTCGGTCACGCCGAGCGCAGTGTGCAGCTCCGGGTCCTGCAATGCCGGGCAGCAGTCGTAGATCAGCTGTGCGCCAACATCCAGCATCTGCGACGGCTGGTCGCGTGCTGCCAGAAAAGCCTCATAAGCGTCCAGCTGGGCGGTGTGCCCGATCTTAACAAAATCAAGCAGCTGACCGCCGACCTTAAACTGAATGACCTTGGCTTTGTCAGCCTTGCGCTGCTCGGCTTTCGCCGCCAGCGCGTCCAGTAACTTTTTATCCATATACCATTTCCTCCATAAATTCGCCGGTCTCCTCGGCGGTCTCGATCCAGGTGAGCCGCAGCATGACTGTCAGCGTCTCGCCGTCTGCGTCGCAGGTGATGTCGTCCTCCGGGATGAGCACCACGTCCTGCACGGTCACGCCTTCCCGCAGCGCCGTGCGGATCGCGTCAGCGGCGGCGTTCAGTTCGTCCCGCGGGCGCGTGCCGTCGGCGGGATAAAAATAAATCTCGATGTCGCAGCCGGTCTCGGCGTAGTCGTCCGTGCCCATGCCGTCGGTCTGACCAACGTCAATGCGGTAACTGCGCCGCACCAGAGGCGCCTTAACGTCCTTGCGCTCACGCACAGCAGGCAGATTGGCGGCCTTGAGTGCCGCACTTACCACCGCACCGAGTGCGTCATCTATCTCTTTCCAATGGATCATAGCTTGTTAATCACCTCGTCCAGAGCGTCCTCGGCGGCCTGCTGAAACTGCTCATCAAAGCCCTGCGCGGCCTTGTCAAAGACCTCGTGGCCCAGCTGCTTCTTGCCGCGAGAACCGTCACGCGCTTTGGGCGTCCATTCCTGCTCGACCAAATGGCCGATTGGGTCACCCGAATACACGCGGATACGCATCTGACCGTCCTTGGTGTACACCTTGCCGCGCTTAATGCTCTTGTGGTACTGACCGGCGGCGCGGTCATACTCTTTGCGGTGCACCGCTGTGCGGTTGACCGTTGCACGCGCCTGCTGGGCTGTCTTGCGGCGCAGCTTGCTGCCCTGATCTCGGAGCAGCTTTTTCTGCACCTTCTCCAGTTCCTTGGGCTGTGCGCCCAGCTCCTCCGCAAAGGCCATCAGCTCCGAGCAGTCAAAACCATCACGAGCCATCGCGTGTCACCTCTCCCTGCCGCAGTGTGCAGTAAATCTCCACCCAGCCGCGGCGGTTATAGATCGGCAGCCAGTACGACACATCCAGCCGCTGACCGCGGATAATAAAGTACATCTCGCGGCACAGCTCCGGCAGGCTGGCGCTCCGGCAGACCACGCGGTGCGTGATCTCGGCACGCTCAGCGTCACCGGTCAGCGTCTCCGTGCGCCCGCTTGTCGGGTTGACGGCCGCCCAGATTGTCCGGGCTTTGGTGTAGCAGTAGTCGGTCTCGCCGTTTGGCTGCTCCACCGGTGCGGCAAGCCATACCTCGGCGCGGTCGCGCAGATCACGCACCTGTGTTGCCATCGCCCGCACCTCCAAACGCACACACCAGTTTGAGCTGGTTTACCATCTGCCGCACGAGCGGCGGAACCGTAGCCAGGGCAGCGGCTGCATTGTCTGCACACTTGCCCTCGTACTGGTTCAGCACCATTGCCTGCACAATAAGGTCATACATCGCCTCGTGGCCGTCACGAGTGATACCGCACTGCGCGAGATAGCTGTCGCTCATCTCCGCAAAGCCGGTCAGCTGCGCATCGTCCTCATCGTAATCGACACGACAGTACTTCTTGATTGCATCCAGTCTCTCGGCGGTGATCATACGACCACCGCCCGGAGTTCTGCCTCAGCGATAGCGATGGCCCGCTTGCGGGCGGTGTTCAAATTGGACACCGGCGGCTGCGGCTCTGGCTCTTGGCTCTGGCTCTGTGCAGCGATGTACGCCGCACGCAGCTTGTCCATATCGGGGACAGTTCCGCAAGCGTTGTAAATGTTATTCAGGTCGAGAGGCTCGCCCGGCTGTGTCTCGCCGATGATCTCGTCGATCAGACCGGCGTCAAGCGCCGCACGGGCGCTGAGAAAGGTCTCGCGGTCCATCATGCGGCGCAGTGCGTCATGACTGGTCTTGCCGCCGACCTTGCTCTCGTACGCCGCGATAATGCTCTCGGTGATGCTCTCGAGCATCTGCACGCTCTCGCGGTGCACGCCCTGATTGCCCTCAGTGACCGTGCTCGGCAGGTGGATCATCACCTGACCGACCGGCGAGCACGCCGCCGTATCCGCACCTGCCATCACGACAGACGCGGCAGAACCGGCAAGGCTCTGCACCTCGGCGCGGGTATGTACACCCTGACGGGACGCATTGCGCAGCAGGCTGTACATCTCAAAACCCGCAAAGACCGAGCCGCCGCCGGAGTTGATCTCCAGAACAAATTCCTCGTCTGCGGGATTTTCGGCAAGCGCCGACCGGATATCCGCCGGACAGGCCGCCGGGATACCCCACCAACGCAGGATAGGCGCGTCACTGTCGGCCACGATGTGACCGTTTAAGCTGAATCTCATGCCGCACCTCCTTACAGGGTTTCGAGAACCTCGAAGTTACCGAATTTAAAGGGAATCTCTTCCTCGGTCTTGGACTTCTTCTCAAATTTTGCGAGCGTGAGCTCGTCAATCGTGATGTCGCTGTACGCAACACGCTCGGCCTTGCTCGTGCCCGGCATGGTCTGGCTGGTGATGATGGTGATGGTCGGCATCTCGCCGGACTTATACGCCGCAGCCATCAGGCTCAGCACATCACTGTCGATCTTGAGCTTGGTCAGCGTGCCCTCGCCCGAGTAGCCGTTAAAAACGCGGTAAGTAGCCGGATCGCCGCACACGCTGATCTCCTCAAAATCACCGGAAACCTTGGCCTCAACCGACTGCAGCGTGGTCAGCTTTTTGCCGTTAAACCACGCATGACCGCCGTTGCCGTGCATAATGCGATTGGGGTTAAATTCAGGCATCCTGTGCCCTCCTCTCTAAAAATAGGAAGGGCGGCAGCAGCGCCGCCCTTGGGTCAGTCCTTACGCAATGGTCAGAGATACCGCAGCAGCGGCCTCAGCGTCAAACACCTGTGCGTCCAGACGGGTAATCGCGCGGACCTCGGTGCTGTTGGTCTTCCATGCGTTGCCGCCGATGTCGGTCGATGCGATCTCAAGCGGCTGACGGCGGAACAGGGTCGCGTACTGGGTGAAATCACCGAAGTAGATCGGCGCCTTGCTGGTCGCGGTCTTGAGGATGCCGTTACTTACTACGGTAATGCCGCGGCCAAACAGCAGCTTGCCGGTCGAGCCGGTCGGATCAGGCTGCAGCAGCGGGCGCTTATTGCCGTCCACCAGCTGGTCGAGGGCGTTAAAGCCGTCCTGATTGGTCACAAAGTGTGCCGTTGCGGAGATTGCCGGGTCGAGCGTCTTGTTAAGCGCAGTCTTCAGCACCTTTACAACGTCCGTCTCGGTCGCGGCTGCGGCGCCGGTGTCGAGCGCGGCGAGCTTGGTTACAAGTAGGTTGTTCTCGGTGATGATCTGCTTCTTTGCGAGCCAGCGAGAGATGTACGCCAGCAGCGCCTCATCGGTGTCGCGCAGCAGGTCGTTGGAGACCGGCAGGATCAGCGCGTAGTCCTCGACCTTGTAGGCGATCTTGCGGAACGCCGGCTTGTCATCCTGCGGAATCTCATCCATCTCGTCAATCTTGGTAAAGCCCTTGTTCGGCGCGGTATCTACCACACGCGAGCCGGACAGGAACGATACATTCTCGACCGCAAACAGGTCGGACAGCGGCACCAGAGAGCGGCGCAGCTCGTTAATACGGGTCTGGATGTCCTGCGGCACCAGCAGGCCGCCGTCTGCCTCTACACCCTCGGTCATGGCACCGGCGTTTTCGGCTGCCATGGCACGGCGCAGAACGTCTGCGTTGGTCTCAAAGGCTGCACGCTGGCCGCGTGCCTGGGCGCGGATGCACTCCGCAAAGGCATGCACGCACTCGCGGCTGTTGACCGGCTCTGCCGCCGGAGGATCGGTGCCGCTGGTCGGTACGCCTTCCGGCTCTGCCGGTACATTCTCCTCGGCTTCCATGATTGCCTTTACGCGGGCAATCTCCGCGTCAACGGCGGTGTTCTCTGCCAGAGCCGCGTCAAATGCGGTCTGGTCGCCTGCTGCGTCCGCCTGTCTCATGCGGTCTACAATGCCGCGCTTCTTAGCGAGCAGGTCAAGCAGTTTCTTCTTCATAGGTCTTGCCTCCTTAATTGTTGTTGTAGGTTATCCGGTCACGCCATCGTGATCGGGAAAATGAGATCTGTCATCGAGCCGAGAATCTTGACGTTGGCCGTCAGATAGACAGTGCGCTTGAACGGGTTGGCCTTGACGGTATCATCGTCCCAGTCCGCAGCCTCGCTCTTGCCGGATGCCACCCACGCGGCACGCTGCGCGTCCACGTCAATGCTTGCCGCATTGGCGTAGTCCGGGTCAAGGATGCTCTGCTGCATTAACTGGCGGAAATAGCTCATGTTGAGCGAGGCCACCAGCATCATCTGGTTGTCACGCGAGTTTCTGTAATTGCCGAGGTAGGTCTCACGGAATACGGACGTAATGTCGTCGCGCATCATGTCCATCGCCTCGACCGTCTCGATAAACTGCATGTCCTCGGTTTTGGTCTTGCCGTCGGTCGTGGTCATCGAGTTAATACCCTGCGCCACGCGCACATTGCCGTCCTCATCGTTGACAAGGATAAACTTGCCGCTGCCGAGCGCCGCGTCGTTGTCAGCGACCTCCTGCACCTCGCTGAGGTTGCTGCACAGGTAGTTGGTGCAGCCGCGGGTGACGTTGCACACCGCGAAGATACCGAGCAGGCTCGGCAGATAGGTCACGCCGTCTTTCTTGCCGCGGTCATCCGTGTAGGTAACCGACTCGTTGACAAAATTGACAACGTGCATATCATCCGGTGCGGTGGTCAGGTTGTAGCAGACCGCCTTATAGGTCTTGTGCTTGGTGCCCGCCTGCGTCTTGACCCACGCAGACAGCGCCAGACCGTCAGCGGCATTCTGGCCGGCAATGGTCAGCCAGCCGGTCTTGACGCGCTTGCCGATCTCGGCGAGCGTATCTGCCAGAGCGCCGTCCGCGTCACAGCGGAACACATGCGCCTGATACGGTGCAAAGCCCAGCATGTCGCAGATAGCAGCGTAGTTGTCTGCGGTATACAGGCTCTCGTCTGCCTGTGCGGCGGACAGGTCGCTGTACTGCTTATGCGTAAATGTCTTGTTGGTGTCGTCTCTCACGATCAGGATTGCGACACCGCGCTCACTGCGGCCGATTAGGCTCACAGCACGCTGCTCAAACGTAATGTCGATTTTAGGCATTGTAATTGCCATTATGGGGTCACTCCTTTCTGTTCCTCGCCGTCCGCTCCGTTGCGGCGGCGGCTCAGGTCCCGCCAGTCCTCCAGCGGAACGTAGTTAAGGCTTGCCAGACGGTCATCGCCGCCGGGCACGTCCGGCAGGTCCTCGAGTGCGCGGATATCGTCCACGCTGTACGCGCCGATCTCGCGCATGGACTTGTACCATGCGGCCCGAGCCGTCCAGTCTCCGCGCAGCTCGCCCATCATGTTGCGGCGCAGCTGCAGACCGCGGCTGCACTCGCTCTCAAGCAGCAGCTTGTGCGTGTCCTCCTGCTCGTGCTCACTGACGATTGGCGACAGCGTGCGCTGGATGTACTCGATCGCCGCCTGCGTGTTGGCGGCGTAGCTCTCCTTGCCCGCGCCCAGTTTGTAAAACGGGATATTAAACAGCCGGGCAATGTCCTCGACACTGGCGGCCTTGCTCTCGATAAACTGCGCGTCACGGTTGGTGGCGGTCAGCGGCGTATACTTGAGGCCGTTATCGAGTACCGCAATGCGGTAAGCGTTGTCCGCTCCGGAGTGGATGCTTTCCCACTCGGCACGGATTTTGCTCTTGATGTCCACTTTCTCACCGCCGATGGTGGTCGGCCTTGGCGAGAGGTCGGTGTCGGTGGTCAGAATGCCGCTTACCTGACCGCCGTTGCGGTAGTAATTGCTCTCGTATCGCTGTGCCTGCAGGGCCGCCTCAATGGTCTCGGCACCGCGGCGCAGATAGCTGATGCCCTCAAGGCCGTCTGTGCTGAATGCCTTGTAATGCAGCACATCGGTCGGCCAGAACTTGCGGTACTCGTGCGTCTTGGGATTGATGCCGACATACCACAGCTTTGCGTTGGTGTCGAGGATTGGCAGCATGTAGCCCGGCGCGATCGGCAGCAGCTCCACCGGCTGTCCCCACTTGTCGCGCAGGATGAGCGCGTAAGCGTTGCCGTACGCAATGCGGCGGCTCTCCATCAGCTTGTGATAGTCAAAGGCGGTCAGGGCCTCTGTCGGTCTGCCGGTCAGCAGCCGCACCGCCGGATGGTCGGGCACCCGCTCGCGGGTCTCGCCGTCCATCAGGTAGATCGGCATTTTCGCCACACTGTCCGAGATGATCTCGATGCAGGCATTGACGGCAGGCAGTTTCATGGCCTGCAGCTCTTTTCCGCCAAAGATCGCCGCGCCGCCCGTGCTCCAGCCGGTCGGGTCGTCCAGTGTCAGCCGGGTCTGTCCGCGGATGCGGCTCATAATCTTGTCTGCGATCATTGCTGCACCGCCTTACACGACCATCAAAATCGACAGCAAGATAGCGAGCACACCGCCCGCGATTGCGGCCAGCGGCGGCCAAATCGTGTAGAGTCCAACCATAATAACAACCGCGCCGCCCAACAGCAGAGCATCAGACAGCAGCGCGACTACGATTTTCTTCATCATTCACTTTCCTCCTCTGCCGGTTCGTCATCCTCCGGCGCGTCAACCAGATCGTCCAGCAGGGCACACTCGCCTGCCGTTGCAATGCCGAGATACGCCATCAGCGCCGCACGGCCGTAATCGTCGGTGCCGTTGTCGCGCTCCCAATACTCGGTCGCCTCTCGCCATGTCATGGTGCGGTGCTCCGCGTTTACGCCGCTCGCAATCAGCCGGATATCCTCCGCTTTGCTGATGTAGTCGATGCGTTTTTCTTTCTTTGCCATCTCTCTCACCCCTTTCCGAGCAAAAATTAAGAGCCGACGAGACAAATTGCTCGTTGGCTCTGGCTCTCAGGCTCTGGCTCTCTACCGCTTTCCCGCGTCGGCTCTGTTAAATTGGTTTCCGGTGCTCTGACGGACGCGGCGGCGTTCCGTTGCCGCCGTGCCCTGCGCAAAATTGTTTTTGGAGGTTGTTTCTCGGGCAGCTGCTGCCGCCCGTCACAGCACCGGAGTGCTGTTGTCACTTTTCCGCCTGTTTCTGCTGTGCGCCTGTGCGCTTGCTGCTGCACAGCGCACAGGTCCGGCGGTTGTCTCTCGGCGGTCGCTTGCCACAGATAACGCACAGACCGGCAGCGTAGCGAGCGTCACGCCGCTCACGCTGTTTCTCGGTGGCTCGCTGAGAGTATTCCTTGCGCTTCTCGGCGGTCAGCTCGTTAAAATACCGCAAGGTGCGCTCTGTGTTTTGAGCCGCACACGCGGCGCAGGTCGTGCGGCCTCGGCGTGCTTTAGCCTTGCGGCAGCGGACGCAGATGCCGTGCGTCTTATACCACTCATACTCCTCGCGGTCATACATCGTCAAAACCTCCATAATTTGCACCATCCGATGCTCTGACGGACGGACGAGGTACAAGAGGACAAAACCTCGCCGCCGCCAAAAGAATTAGGTAAGGTGTTTTGGGTGGGTCGCCCGTCACAGCACCGGATTTTACTTTTTTGTCTGCGGTGTTCAAACTGGACACCGCATTTTCAATCCAGCCACCGGTTTTCCAACAAACAGAAACCATATACTGCACCACCGGTCAGCACAATCCATAATACCCAGAACAAAAAGATGGCAATATTACCTTGTCTTACAGCAAGGTCTATAACTGCCTGAGGTTCCGCATCGGCATAAAACCGGTTGCTGTCTGCGATCGTATGGTCTTTGATTTGCGTGCATATACTGCCAACTATATTTGCATCCACAACTTCGTAATAATGCCGCACAAGTTTACTGTCATAGATTGTATCGCCCTGTTGGTGCGCTGTAACGGAAAACTTATCCGCCGGGAACGATACGCCCATGAATGTAAACGTTTCTGTGCTTTCTTCCTTCCGGTCAACCTCGTCCCACGTCCAATACACCTCGGTGCGAGTGTATGTGTGCCCCTTTCCGTCCGTAGAGGTTACAACGCGCGTGTGCATGGTATATTGCTCCGTGATTTTGGTCAGCTGCGCATATTCGCCATCTAAATCATCAGCCGAAACGGGTTGTTCGGCAACCAGATTGCCGTAAGCGATGACATTCCCGAAGTCGGTATCCAGCGCATATTGAAACTGCTGATCGTCTGTAATCTGCGTTGCCGTGGTAAATTCCTCGTTTGTCTCAGCGATATGGTCACTGATTTTGCTACCGAGCAGAAATCCCAGTGCCACCATAACAAACACGATTGCAACGCTGAACGCAATCTCACGAGGCTTAATCTCCATCGCCGCCACCGAACAGGTTCTGCGGAGCATCTTCCGGTGCATCGTAGTCCGTGTAGGTCGTGTCGATTGTCTGATAGTTCATTACCCTCAGCAGAAAACCGGTCGGGAAAGACCGTACCAGCTTGTTGTATGCCCGTACCTGCTGATTGTAGTTGTTGCGGTACTGCGCGATCTGGTTCTCGGTCAGCGCAAGTTCGGTCATGAGTTGCTTGTAATTTTCGTTTGCCTTGAGTTCCGGGTACTGCTCCGCAACAGCATTTAACGTAACCTGTGCTTCTTCTACCTTGCCCGATGCAGCAGCAGTGCGAGCCTGCGTAATCTTCGTCAGCGTGTCGCTCTCATAGGTCTGATAGGACTTTACTGCGTCCACCAGATTGTAAACGAGATCAACACGGCGTTTCTCTGCTACCTGCACGTCAGCTGCTGCCGAGCTGACCTGTTCCTCCGCCGATACCGCGCGGTTATTGACCGACACGAACGCAGCGGCGATCATAAGTACCAGCGCAGCCACGATAGCCAGCACGATTAAAGTGGTTTTCTTCATTTTGTTTTCCTCCTATTTTCGGTGTTCAAACTGGACACCGCTTTGCGCATTTTCTTATGCGGGCACTCCCGCACCTGGCCTGCCCGTCTCCATGCGCTCTCGCAAAAGCCCTGGACGTTGAGCATCGGGCACATAGCCGGACAGATTGTTCGATCTTGCATTGTTTGCTCCTCCTGCGCTCCGGCGGACGCACCCACTCGTCTGCATTCCGGGTGCACCCGCTTGTATCCTTGCCACTTTGATGTGGGGGACGGCGTAATGGCTGACCACCGTCCGCCGCAGCGCAGGAAGCTGTCCGAGGCTCTGACGGACAGGCGAGGAAATATCACAAAACTCACCTACCGCCAAAGGTCGAAGCTCGAGCAGGCATTACACTGCCCGTCACAACCTCGGACGTATGTCTCACGCCTTCCGGCGCTCTGCCCGCTCGCGCAGCATTTTGCTGAGCGGGTCCTCGTCGGCCTCATCCTTGGGCGGCTCCGGCATCACGAGGCGGCACCGCGCCGACACGCTCAGACCGAGCGCCGACGCACAGCTCTGGCACTGACCAAAGTAAACGTTCGCCGTCTTGGTCCAGCTGCCCGCCTCCTTGGCGTCGCCCTGCATGATCGCACGGTTCGCCCAGTTCTGGGCGTTCTGCCATGCGGCGCGAGCGATAAAATACCGCGCCAGCATGTCATAGTCAAGGTCGGAAAAGATATGCAGCGCCACCAGCTTTTTCGCGGTCAGCCGGTATTCTGCCTCCATCACCTGCGGCAGATACTTGGGCACCGTGATGCGTTTCGGCTCCTTGCCCCGCACCTCGCTTTTGGCTTTTGCCTCGATCTCGGCGTTTGTACGGTGTCCTGCCATGCGCTTTCGCGCCTGCTTGATGTCCACCGTACCGTCCGCCTCCCGCGGAATCGGCTTGCTGGCTGGCATATCTCTCACCTCACTCTCTCAAATTCTGAAGCCGCTCGGCCTTCCGGCCGGTCAGCGCCTCCCATCGGCGTAAAATTACATCGCAATACCGCGGTGACAACTCCACCGCCACGCATTTACGGTTTGCCTGTTCGCAGGCCAGCAGCGTCGTACCACTGCCGCAGAACGGGTCATACACCGTGTCACCAACGTCCGTACTGTTGCGAATCAGGTAGTCAAACAGCGGAATCGGCTTCATGGTCGGGTGGTCGCGGTTCGCCTTCGGACGCGGACAGTCGATCACGGTAGTTTGGCTGCGGTCGCTGCACCACTTGTGCGCGGCTCCCGGTTTCCAACCGTACAGACACGGCTCGTGCTTCCACTGGTAATCCTGTCGGCCCATCACGAAGCAATCCTTGTTCCAGATCAGCTGCTCGCGCACCGGCCATCCAAGCTGTTCCACCGCCCGAGCGAACACATCCCACGTTTTGCTCGCACACCAGATGTAATACGCTGCGCCATCTCGCAGCCACTCGCTGACAGCAGCAAACGAGCCGGTCAGCAGTTCCATCAGCGCGTCACGGTCAGCGCCATCATTCTCGATGGTCATTGCGTCGCCGGTCTTGCCGACGTAATCAACGCCATACGGCGGGTCAGTAAGTAGTAAATCAACTTTTTGTGTTACCCCCCCCCCCGAAAATTTTGTCTAAATACGCTTTTTCGGTACAATTTCCGCACAAAAGAACGTGGTCACCGAGTTTCCACACATCGCCGTCCTGGGCGCGACTGGGCGTGTCGGAATCCGGTTCGCCGCTATCGCCGTCATCTTCGGCGGCAGGCGGTTCTTCGTTCGGGTCCTCTATTTCCATGTCCGCTGCCGTGAATCCGGTGATTGTCAGATCCATGCCCGCGGACTGCATCTCGCCCAACTCGAGCGCCAGCATCTCGGTGTCCCAGCCGGACTGCTCCGCAAGGCGGTTGTCTGCCAAGATGTATGCACGCCGCTGTGCGTCCGTCAGATGCTCAACGAGTACGCACGGCACCTCGGTCATGCCCTCGGCCTGCGCCGCCAGCACACGCCCATGCCCGGCGATGATATTCCGGTCGCTGTCAATCAGCACCGGATTGACAAAACCAAACTCCCGCAGGCTCGCTCTGATCTGGGCGATCTGGCTCTCGCTATGCGTCCGCGCATTGCGGGCATACGGCACCAGCTCGCCGATCGGCACCCTCGCCAGCTGCTCCGGCATAAACCACGCCGCTTTTACCTCGCCCGGCCCTGCCGGACCGACGCTTTTCTTGTTCGCCATTTTCAAAACCTCCAAAATTCCCGCTCCATTGGGAAAAAATCTCGCACGAATGGGGGGCTGCGGTCAAGAGCGCCCCGCCGCAAAACTTTCCAAGGGTGGGGGGGACCCCGAGAAATCTTGAGATTTCTCGCCAAGTTCGCGCACACCCACCTGCCTGCGCCCGTCCAAGCGTTCCGCCGGTCAGCGCCGTTTCGTCTTGCCTTTAGCCCTGCTTTCGGCCATGGTCTTTGCGCTGTGGCAACCGTGGCACAGGCTTTGCAGGTTGCTTGGGTCGGTAAAGCGCTGCCAGTCTCCGTTGTGCGGCTCGATGTGGTCAACGTCTGTCGCTCGGACTCGGCGGCCTTGCCGTGCGCACTCGCGGCACCACGGCTCACGCAGCAGCTGTGCCGGCCGCAGGTTGTCCGTCCAGATCGGCAGGCTGTACCAGCCACGCCACCGGCGGCTCTCTGTGCTGCGCCGTGCGCTGTCCTTGGGTCTGTGCTTGTCACAGTACCCGCACCGCACCAGCTCCCGGCAGCCGGGATGCAGGCACGGCCTCAGCGGCTTACTTGTCATACTCGAGCATGTCGTGCAGGGCAGACTCGGTAGACGTGATGATGCTCTTGAGCCGACAGATGCGCACTGTCAGCTTGTAGCGCTTCTCAAAGCTCGGTTCAAGCTCACGCTCCCGCAGCAGATCAAGCCGCCGCTGACGCAGCCGGTCGAGGTTGCGCTTGTACTCAGGTATCATCTCGCGCACTGTTTGCACGCCACTCACCGCCTTCCTGGCAAAAAATAAGAGCCAAATAGCCACACCATTCGGTGCAGTTATTCGGCTCTGGCTCTCAGGCGCTGGCGCTCCCCGTCAAACTCAATGACGGTCTCACATTTGCAAAACTTACAAAACAACGGGAAATCCCGCAACACTGTGCGTCCCTTGATTGCGACCACGTTGGTCGGCCGCTTGCATCGCGGGCACACAAGTTTTATTCTTTTGTCTTGATTATACACCTTTCGTCCTCCTATGTCTACCCGTTCGCTTTCGTTTCTCCACAACCGTGTCATATGTTATAGAGCATTCCAAGCCAGCAACAACGCGCGTGCGTGTGCGCGTTGCGTGTGTATTATAATAGGTATTTTTCGGCATTAAATATTTAACAAACCGGCAGGATGCAATCTCATTTCTGCCGCCGCCCTCATCGAGCACCTGTGCTCCGGGCGGTGCATCAACGGTCGTGCCGTCATCCACCCATGCATAGGTTGTGACCGGTCGGTCAAGGTTGCGCGATCCGACAAACTGTTTCTTGCCGTTGAGCGACGCTTCTCTCCGCTCTTTGGTTAAGTAACCGGCCCATCCGTCGTACCCGCGCTCGCGGATGTAGTTGAGCTGTATATCATCGCCCCAAATCCAGAGCGACCGCATCAGCTCCAAGTCACCGCCTGCGGCATTGATAATAATATGCGCGTGAGGTCGGTGATCACCGTGCCTGCCCTCGAGCACATAAATGTATTTCAGATCTGGAAGGCCTCGCGCTTTGCGGTAGGCCCGCATCTGCGAGAACACTTTGCCGAGGTGTTTGCGTGTCACGTCGGCGCTGTCCGGCAGGTCCGCATCTCGATAGGTGACTGTCAGCACTAAATCGCCCTCGTCAAAGTTGGTCGCCATCAGCATTTCCAATTTTCTTTGCGCGGTGTTCGCGTTGGTTCTCGCCACCTGCTCCTCCGTCACCTCGCGGATGCGCTTGCGCTCCTGCTTGCTGGCGTTCGGCCGCGGCACCGTGTAGGTAATGTCCCACACAAGCCGTCCGGCTCGGATTGTCTTTCTCCTCTTCATTTTCCCTCCAACGGTGTCCAAATTGAACACCACAGCGGACGAGGCTGTCCCCGTCCGCGTAGTTTTATAGAATATCCGCAGATTTTTGATTTGTCAAGTCTAAGAAATATTCATTCCCGTCGATTTATAAAATCCTAAATGGCTTGCAGCTTGTCAGCCGCTTCGCGCTTAATATATTCACTCATCCCTCATCGCCCTTTCCGCAAGTTCCTGAATCAGCGTCATCGTGCTGTACTCGCTCAAATCCGGCTTTTCGTCTTTCGGCTCGTCTAACAGTTCTGCGGATACCCACATCGCCGAACGCACCGCATACGATTCCGAACAGTCGCTGTAGTTCCAACCGCCATTGAAGTACACGAACAGCGCGCAAGTCGCGCCGTCGCGACCCGGTGCGCTATCACCGGTTGCCAGCCAATACTCTCTTTCGCAATCTGGAATATAGCGGGAATACTTACGCCATTCATCGAAAGTCAACGGTGCTGCCAGAAAGCGCATATTGCCGTAATTCTTGCGCCCGTCCATCGTCAGCAGGCTGATTTCTCTCGAAAAAATCAGTTCCTTGTTGAGATCAGATGCAAATTCTCCGAACCAGTGTCCCACCGCTTCACGCAACTTGCTTTTGGTATAGTCGTTGCCGTCGCTGCTGAACATCGTGATTCCTACCGGTTCTTTCAGCAGCACAAACAACTTGTCTTTGCCGCCCTTCGCCGTGCCTTCTTCCACATCCAGCACCACAAATTCCGTTCCCCTAATGGTGACAATTTCACCGGGCTTGTACTTACTCATGTTTTACATCTTCTCGCTTTCCCGCTGTTTGCGAATAATCTCCTCTGCGTCAACCAGTTTCATGCTCATTACCTCCGTATAATTTTCACATGCAGCTGCCGCCCAAGCCAATCCAGACCGGTCTGCGTCAGGTAGTAGGTCGTGCCGCGCTCATTGTGATGGACGCGGAACAGCTCCTGCGGCATTTTGTCCAAAATCCGATTGCCCTCCGGCACATCACCGTAGTAATTCCGATACGCGCGGTAAAACGCTTTTCCGTGTCGGTGATACGGTCGCTTATAGTCCAGACCGACCATGTGCTGACAGATCTCAAGCGCACGTTCCAGTTCTTCCGGCGTCAAGTCCATCTCGATCCCCATGTCAAGTCCCATGGCACCGAGATACTCGCCGTGCTCCGCGTTCCGCTTTTCCACCCAGCTTCGCGGGTGCTTGCAGCCGAGCGTGCCGTCCTTGTGCTCCATGCCGTGTGCGCCTTCCGCTTCCGGGCAGACGTCCTCCGGACTGGATAATGGGCAAAGGTCACATCTCATTCCGGAATCACCTCCGTCCACGCGCTGACGAGGATGTTTGCCTCGCACTGTTCATCGTCGATATCCGGGAAGAACCACTTGCCGCCGCGGTAAACATATTCGCCATAGCGATTAGTGCAGCCGCACAGCTTGCACAGTACCCGAGCGCCCTCCGGCGGCCGCTCCTCGGTGTACTTGTGCCAGATGCTGCACGCCGGATGGTCGGCAATCATCTCAAATGGGTCAATACCGACCGATGCTGCCATCTCAAACAGCTCCGCAAGGTCAGGCACACAGCCGAACGGCTGCGAAGCCCACAGCCAACTCATATTCCACCGGAAGCGCTTATCCTCAAAATCATCAGCGCACCGAATATCCTTGCAGGCCAGCGCAAAGCGGATATTGCGCCGAGCTTCTGCCAGCGGCGAAGCGTTGAACTCTGCCAGTCTGCGTTCCCGTTCCTCGTTGTCCTTGACCTTGTTTTTCTCCCGCTCAATGCGCTGCTTGACCTTGCCGCACACGCGGTTACAGTTGGCGGCAAGCGAACACTCATGGCAGCAGCCCTCGCAGCGCCCGCCTTTGACCCATGCGGCACGCTTGTCCGCTCCGGTGCAAGGCTCTATGCCGGGCGATGCTTCCGGGCAGGTCAGCGGTGTAAAGTCAAATTCCGCCGCCTTGCGGTGCGCTTTAATCTTTTTGCTGTCCAGACTCCAATAGCGGTCTTTGTACGCGCCGTGCAGTTCCCTTTGCAGATCCGCATCGCACTGGCTCAGCTCATAGGCGGCGCTGTCGTTGATACGATGGCACTTAAAATCGCCTTGCCACGCCTTGGTCAGCCCGTTGTTGATAGCCTTTGCCCTGGCGATCTGACTCTCGGACGTTTTGAGCACCTCGGCAACGTAGCTGCGCAGCTTGCCCGGCAGCTCGACCACGCCGCGGGCCTGCAGGTCCTTGAGCGCGGCCTCAATCTCCTTTGCCGCCTGACCGGTGTACTCAGCGGTCAGACCGCCGCCGCCGCGCGCCATGGTGTTGGTCCAGTGCAGGATCAGCGTCTGGATGGACGGGTCAAGGTCGGCATCGAGCACAATACAGGGCGCGGTCTTGCGGTCGAGCAGCGCCAGTGCGTTCCGGCGGCGATGCCCTGCGAGGAGTAAGTACCCGCCCTCGGTCTTGCGGCGCACTACAAGCGGCTGCTGCAAGCCGATGACCTTGATGGATTCCGCCAGCTCGTCAATGCCGGTCTGCGCGTAGCTGTTGTTCTCGTTTTCCTCGATTTCGGCGAGTGGAATCTGCTCCACCCGCATTTCTCCGGTGTCCGATTTGGACACCGCCTCGCCCATCAGCTCCGCAAGATTAAATTTCTTTGCCATCTCAAAGCACCTCCATGAGTTCTTCAACCCACGCCCGGTAATCACGGGCGGCCGCCGAGGTCGGAGACCAGCGCGTGACCGGCTGTGCGGCGTAGGTGCTCTCGGTCACCTTGTCGGTGCGTCTGATCTTTTGCGTAAACAGCTGAATCGGGCTGTGCTCTCGCAGCCAGTCCTCGCTCTGGCGCGTTGCGTCAGCGTTGTGCCAGATGGTCAGCAGACCGCGAACACTGCGCTTGGCAAGGCCGGTGCTCTGCACACTGGCAATCTGATCGGCAAGCAGCCGCATGCCGGCCATCTCAAACGCGCCCGGCTTGATCGGCACGAAGACCATATCACTGGCAGCAATCGCCGAGATGCACGGCAAGCTGAATGACGGCGGACAATCGAAGATCATCACGTCGTACGCATCATCCTCGACCAGTGCGTCACGCAGATCGGCGTACACGCGAACCGCCTGCTTGCGGTCAATGTCGGCGTCCAGATCAACCGAGGCGAGCTGCATGTCGGACGGGACGATGTCAAGATCACGGTAAATGGTGTGCTGGATGACGTCCTCGTAGTAGGCCGTGCCGCCGTCGAACAGGTCGGCCGTGCTGCAGGCGTCAGGTACTACGCCGATGTACTGGCTGGCGTCACCCTGCGGGTCGCTGTCTACCAACAGGACGCGCTTGCCATAGTCGGCAGCCAAAATGCCTGCAAGGTTTACGGCGGTGACGGTCTTGCCGACGCCGCCCTTCAAATTCACTATGCTAATCGTTTTCAAGATGTTTTCGCTCCTTTTTCTTGTTTTAGTGGTTTTTCTTTGTGCGCGGACCTCCGGCCGGTCTGCCGCCGTTCGGCGGTGCAGGCTGGATTTCCTTGTGGGCCACGCCGCGTGTGTCGCGGTTCGCTGTGTAGACGGTTTCACGATAGCTATACGGCACGCCGAATACGCCGGTGCCGGATACCTCAACCGTTTCGTAGATGCCGCGCGGATGCCGCCAAATGACGCGGCGTGTCTCAGCTGCCATGTTGCACCTCGTGTGGCTTAAACTCGGCGCTATCAAAATCGCCATTCATCAGCATCTCGCACAGTTGCTTGATCATGCTGTCTGCAATCTCGCGGATGATGTATTTACGCGCAACATACTGCAAGGCACACAGCACTCGCGCGGAATCACAAAGCAAATCGTCATCATCACGAGGATTTGCCATAATTTCAACCGTTGTCCCGTCAATTTTAATCTCAATCATGCTGTTTCTCCTTCCGGTTCCGTTTGATATATCCAAGCACCGCGCCGATTGCCTCGGCTCTCTCTCGGTATTCCCGCCGCATTTCCGGCGGACAGACCTTACTCTGCGCGTACAACCGGCGGCGCTCAAACCGCAGGCGCGGGATTGCTTTGCTTAATCTCATGCTGTTGCATCATCCTCCATCATGCGTAATTTGGACTGGTAAAATCCTTGCCACTGGGCGAGGAACCGCTGCTGCGAGCCGCAGAACCAGAACGGGATAGACCCTCGGCGGCCGCCCTTGTTTTTGACAATCTCGATCACGCGCAGGCGGCCTGCTTCCAGATCAGCGGCCTCCTCGTCGCTCTCCACATCCTTTTCGGACGGGTAGTCGAGCAGCATAACCACATCGGCGTCCTGCTCGATCTGGCCGGAGCCACGCAAGGCTGCCATGCCCTCGCCGCCTCGGCTGAGCTGGCTGAGCGCAATCACGCACACGCCGCTTTTGGCGAGCCGCTGCAATGCGGTCGTAACCTCGGTGATGGTCTCGTACTCCTTGCCGATGTGCTTGGGATCGCTCGACCGGACAAGCTGCAGATAGTCCACCACGATGATGTCCGACTTGTTTCGGCAGGTCACGGCGCGAATCTCATCGACCGTAACGCCGGTTGCCTCGTAAAAGTGGAAATTCCGGTCGGCCAGTTTGCGCTTGGCCTCGACCAGTGTGACTGTTTCGGCCTCCTCCAGATTGCCGGACTGGATGTGCGCCAGGTCAACACCGGCCTGCGCCGCCATGATGCGGTCCTCGACCGTCTCGCTGTCGGTTTCGAGTGAGAAAAACGTGACGTTATGCTTCTCGGCCATATGTAACGCCACCTGCAGGGCAAATGCGGTCTTGCCTGCACTCGGTCGAGCGCCAACCACGACATAGTGCTTGGGGTTGACCTTGACATAGCGGTTCAGCTCGTCAAAGCCCCAATCGAGATACTGCCGCTCCTGCCCCATGCGGGTGTAAAAATCCGCGAGCAGGTCGGTCATCGTGCTGCTGCGCTGGTCGTTGTCATCCGCGACCACGTTGTTCATGCACTCGATCTTGCCGATGAGTTCTTCCATCGGCAGACCCGCGAAGTTGCCGTCCAGCGCCTCGCGGAACAGCTTCTGCAGCCGATACCGACGGGACAGCTCGAGCAGCTTGTCCACATACGCGCCGCAGTACCGTGCCGACGGCGTGATCTGCTCCAGCTCCTTGAGCCATGTTGCAAACTCAGAGCCGCAGGCCGCCTTGACGGTCAGCGGGTCGATCACATCGCCGCGGCCGTACATCGCCCGGCAGGTCTCAAAAATCTGCCGCGAGATTCCGGTGACGAAATCCTCGGGCCGTACCCGTGTGAACACCAGCGAGGCGTTTACCTCGGCGTCCGCGATCAGCGTGCCGAGCACGCTGTTCTCGGCCTCGTTGTACAGGTCCATCATTTCAGCCATTTGCGTCCGCCTCCCTTCTCAGGCGGCTTAGCTGCCGCCTGATTATCGTACTTACCCTCGAGCACCTTGACCAGATTGCTCTCGTTCAGCATCCAGTCAAAGTCTGCTTTCCAGTTGCGGTCGTTTTGGCCGGTACAGAAGCTGCTGCTCTGGGCCTTGCGGAACGCCTCATCGAGCTGCTCCGGTGTGTAGCCCTTGCCGTAGATCAGGCGCACCGCTCGGCGGCGCTTGTCCGTCAGACGGACGACCTTCGGCAGACTGGTGCAGATGGCGTTGTACCGGTCTGCAAGCTGCTGAGGCTTATTGCTTATTTCGAGCTTATTTGCCTTATCTTCCTCTTCTTTTATCTGTGTCTTTAACTGTTCATTAATCATTTCACCGTTTGGTGACAGGTTGTCACCGGACGGTGACGGGGTGGTGTCACCAAACGGTGACACGTCACCACCAAACGGTGAAATGGGTAATTTGCTCTCGTCGAGGGCGTAAAACAGGGTGCGGTCATGGCTGTCCCTGGCGTAGTTCGCGGTCAGCAGAACGCCCTTGTCCTTGAGGTTTTTGACAATGCGCTCAATCTGCCGCCGTGACCAAAACGGGAACAGTTTTTCCATGGCACGCAGGCTATTGTACGTCCAGTATCGGCCTTCGTGATAGTGCCGGTCGTTGGCGGCATTCTTCTCGATCCAGAACTGCAGGCGCGATATAAAAACCGCACCGTCCACGCCGTACATTTCAGCCACAGCACCGTCAAAATGGAAATTCATGTGTCAACCTTCCCCTCCTTTCGCCTCTCGCTCAGCATAATGCTTGCCTTGTACATGTCGATGTTCTGGCGCAGATGATGATACAGACCGACCATCACCAGAAATTCAGCCAGTTCTCCCGGTCGGCTGCTCTTCTTCTCTGCCAGCTCCGCAATTTCTGTCCACAGCTCGTCAGGGATTGGCAGCCGCACGTTTACTTCATGCATTGCGTACCCCTCCCATCAACAGAGCCATGCCGACCATACCGGCCAGCACCGTACCCCACAGCGGCAGCGTGCCGTTGTCCGTCAGTCCGGCCGTGAGCAGCAGCAGCGCAAAGCCGATGCCGACCATGTGCGGGCGCACGCCCGCACAGCCGCCGTTCAGCACCTCAAAATCCGGTACTTGACGCTTAACTGCTGCCGTGGTATAATAATCGTAAGATGTTTTCGCATTTGCGCTTGCTACGGTTGCCGCCGTGCAGGCGCTTTTTCTTTGTCTGGATTTCACTTTTCTGCTCCTTTCGATGCGTATGTCAGCTCCAATGCCGCAGACACGATCTCGCCCAGTTCGGATGTAATGCAGTCGAATGCCGGGCGTTCTTCCTCGGCGATAACGCCATCCTCGCAGATTTGCAGCAGCTGATCGAACTGACCATTGCGTGCAAAACCACCGATCAGCCGCACGATCCGCATTGCCGCGTGCTCCAGTGATTTTACGTTGACCTCCGGCATCACACCTGCCAAATCACCCGACTGGATATGCTGATAGCATAAGTACGGGAAATCGTACAGCTGCGCCATGCGGAGCACCGTGCTGTCCGGTGGCCGACGGCGATCTTGCTCGTAGGCCCCGAGGCTTTCAACCGACAGATCCAGTCGCTCGGCGGCAACTTCCTGCGTCAAACCTTTCAGCTCGCGTGCAGATTGATAGATATTTCTGTTCTCTCGCACACTGGTTTCCTCCTTTGCCGTGCGTTACAATAATTACACAATGTAACCGATACGCTGTTGCCGCAGCGCTTCTGTGTCGGCCTGCTCCTTTGCTTTTTCAAAACGCAGGACTTCATCCTGGCGGACCTTCCAGCCTGCAATTTTTACTGCTGACAACTGACCGCTCCGGAGCAAGGTGCGAACGTATGACGGCGAGCACATCCAGCGCTCGGCAAGCTGATCGACCGTCATGTACTTGTTCGATGCCATTTAGACTACCTCCTTTTCGTCATACAGCGCATCAATCGTGCAGCCGAGCAAGCGTGCAATCATCGGCAGGAATTTCGGACGAGGATACGTTCCTGCTAATTCCCACTTTGCAACTGTACTGCGATCGACATTGAGTTCTGCCGCCATTGCCTGCTGTGTGATGCCTTTTGATTCTCGTAAAATTCTAATTTTTTCCACGTTCTCACCTCTTTTGTGAACATTCTTCACATTTGATGATTCTATTATAGTGGAGTATCTCCACATTGTCAAGTATTTTGTGGAGTTTTTTCTCTTATCATTGCAATGTGAATTTCTTTCACATATAATTGAATCAGGTGATGATTATGAACAACCTCAAAACTGTACGGAAATCAGACCCACGCAAGCTAACGCAGAAGGATGTGGCTGATTTTTTGGGGGCTGATCGCTCCACATACGCTAAATACGAAACCGGAGACAGCGAACCGAATTTTGACACGCTCTCCCGTCTGTCAGACTTTTTCGGCGTTTCGATTGAGTACCTGATGGGACGATCGAGCAATAAACGACCATCAATTTACGATGATGACATCAAATTTGCACTTTTTGGGACGACTGATATAGACGATGCAACATTAGAGGACATCAAGGCTTACGCGCGTTTCAAGCGTGAGCAATATAACAAAAGGTAACTTTATGGATCGCAGAACGAGCTTATATCTATACGCATGGCGGAACCACATTGACGTGGACTACTTCCCCATGCAGACAGCCGAGGCTTTCTCGGTTCCAATCGGTGGCACTTGCGCCATCGCTCTGGACCCGACCAAGATCCGCTCCGAAGCGGACGAGGCAGTCAAGCTGTCGCACGAACTCGGCCACTGTGTCTACGGTGGTTTTTACAACAAATACACGCCGTTTGATGTCCGCGCCCAGCACGAGAACAAGGCAAATGCCTGGGCGGTGTATCGGCTTATCCCTTGGGGTAAGCTCAAGCAAGCCGTCAAAAACGGCATCACCGAAGTGTGGGACTTGGCCGAGTATTTTGACGTGACCGAGGATTTCATGCGTTGGGCGCTCTCCTACTACACAGAGCGCAAAAACTATAAATTTGAGTAAAAAATAAAGGTGTTCAAATTGAACACCTCGATAAAGGGGTTTAGGCTATGGGATTCAGATTTCGTAAATCGTTTAAAATCGCACCGGGCGTGCGTGTAAACGTTGGTAAAAAATCAGTCGGCATTTCTGCCGGCGTCAAGGGTGCCCGCGTGTCGGTCAATAGTAGCGGCCGCAAAACTACGACCGTCGGTCTGCCTGGCACCGGTCTGTCGTACAGCAAAACCGAGAAGATCGGCGGCAGCAAGACTTCTATCCGTTCCTCCTCGTCCAATAACGCGCAACCCATTAGACCTGACCTGCAGCCTGCGCAGCCGCAAGAAGAAAAGAAGAAAAACGGCTGCTGTGGCTGTGCCGTATATGCTTTTATTGCATTGCTGATTATCGGTGCGCTTGGCAGCTGCATCGGTGGCACGGATGATAAAGACAAGCAGACCGATACGGCTAACGATGGCACACAGGCCGCAGTCATTACACAGCTGACGCAGACAAGCGATGCTGTTACCGAGATTGACCTCGGCAGCAGTCAGACCCTGACCTATACCGTTGATCCGTCCGACTTTGCGATGACCGCTGACGCAGTATATGCCACCACCTCAGACAGCGATGTGCTTGCCGTATCGGCGGAATGTCTCAGCGATCCGGCACGCGTAGAGGTGACGCTTACTGGCAAAGCCGCAGGCACCGCAGACTACACCGTTCGCGCCGCCGACAGTGATGTGCAACAGACCGGACAAGTTACTGTCCATGATCGAGCAGCCGAGCAGGAGGCAGCTGAAAAGGCTGCCGCTGAAAAGGCTGCGCAAGAACAGGCATCCGCCGAAGCTGCAGCGACTCAGCAAGCAGCGCAGGAACAGGCCGCCGCTCAGCAGAGTGAGACTGTTTACATCACGCCCAGCGGCAAGCGTTGGCACCGTTCCGCAAGCTGTGCCGGCAAGAATGCCCGCGCAGTCACGATGGATCAGGTCGGCAGCCGCACGCCCTGCCAAAAGTGCGCATAAAAATAAACAGCAGACCTCTCCCCTTGGGGTCTGCTATATTTTCAATCATGCAATCGAACAAATGTACGTTTTTGGAGGTTTTTATGGCTAACAAATACAAATACTCGCGCACCATTGTCATCGGCCACAAGGACGATGGCACACCGATCCGCAAGTACATCCAAGACAACAACAAGGCAAGATTTGAGGCCAAGGTACGCGCCGTGCAAATGCTGGTCGCACGCGGCGGCACGCCCGGCAAGGTTACTGTCGAGCAGTGGGCGTGGCAGTGGTATCACACCTACAAGGAGCCGCACGTTGGCGAGAGCCAGCGCAACAATTACGAGGAGCACTTGCGGCTGCGCATCTGTCCGGCGATTGGTTTTCTGGCGTTGGATAACGTGAAGCCGTTCCAACTGCAGGAAATGATGAACAACGCAAGGACCAGTAAAGGCAAGCCGCTCGGTGCAAGCACCGCCGCCAAACTGCATTACATCACGCACGCTATCTTTGAGCAGGCGGAGATCAACGGCCTGATTGCCTCCTCTCCGTTCCGCCGTATCGAAACTGTGGGCGAGGATGAAAAAAGCCGCCGTGCACTGACCCGCGCCGAGGAGCAGATCGTGCGCGAAGTCGCAAAGCGTCACTATGCCGGACCGTGGGTGCTGCTCATGCTTGACTGCGGCCTGCGCCGCGGCGAAACCGTGCCGATCGGTGCCCGCGATGTCAAGGATGGCCTGCTGTGTATCTCGCAGTCCGTCGAATATAAGACGAAATCGAACCAGCCGACTTTGAAGTCTACGAAAACCGCAGCCGGAGCACGCTATGTTCCCATCCCTGCCGAACTTCAAAAACAGTTGGACATGAAATCGAGGTATTTCTTTCATATCGGAAACGGCCGCATGCTGTCCATGACCAAAATGCGCCGCATGTGGCACAGCTTCTACCGGGCTTGCGACATTGCGGCCGGTGCCGAGCTGTACCGCAACGCCGTTGTCAAGCACGCCTTTGATCCGGCGATCACGCCGCACTATCTCCGGCACACTTACTGCAGTAATCTGCGCCGTCAGGGCGTGGATCTGAAAACCGCCCAGTATCTCATGGGCCACGCAGACATCAGCACCACCGCCAATATTTACAGCCACGTCACCGAGGAAGATGTACGGGAATTGCAGGTTTGATTTCCAACACGTTTCCTACATCATTTTTATTTTTGTTGGTTTTCTGTGCTGTATGTGCTGTGAAATGCACATTCTGCTTTTTACGTTTTCCAGAACATTTTCCACCGCAAATACCTAAAAGTCTTAAATATAGAAAAAATCCCGTCATTTCTGACGGGATTTGAATTGGTGGACATTAACGGGTTCGAACCGCTGACCTTCCGCACGTCAAGCGGATGCTCTTCCAGCTGAGCTAAATGTCCAAATCAGGGACGGCGGCTGCCATCCCTGCTGGCTGCAAGTTTTTACTTGGTCTTGCTGCGGCCCAGATACTCACCGGTACGGGTGTCGATCTGGATGCGCTCACCCTGCTCGATGAAGATCGGAACCTTAACAACAGCACCGGTCTCAACGGTAGCGGGCTTGAGTACGTTAGTAGCAGTGTTGCCCTTAACGCCCGGCTCGGTCTCAGTGATCTCGAGCTCAACGAACAGCGGCGGCTCAACTGCGAAAACGCTGCCCTTGTAGGAAAGAACCTTAACGTTCTCGTTCTCCTTCACGAAACGGAAATCGTCGCCCAGAGTATCCTTGCTGATCGGAATCTGCTCGTAGGTCTCGTTGTCCATGAAGTAGTACAGGTCACCTTCATTGTACAGATACTGCATCTCGCGGCGCTCTACGAAAGCCTCCTCGAACTTAGCAGTCGGGTTGAAGGAGGTCTCAGTAACCGCACCGGTTACGACGTTCTTCATCTTGACACGAACAAAAGCAGCGCCCTTGCCCGGCTTTACATGCTGGAACTCAATAACCTGCTGTACCTGACCGTCCATTTCAAAAGTTACGCCGTTACGAAATTCACCTGCGGTCATAATCGCTATGCCTCCAAATAATAGTATTTTTTACATCATTAAGCATCATTCGACTGTTCATACAAAACAGTGCTTGTATATAATACCCTATTTTCACGTATTTTGCAAGAGGGTAACGCATATTTTCTTGAAAAATTTTATTGCGGTGGAACTCGGCGCTTTCCTGCACTGGTTGACCGGGGCACACGAACTGCCGCAGGCGGGTTCGGCCCTAACGGGGCGGCTCCTTTTCTGCACCGGCTGAGCGGGGTGCTCGAACTGCGTCAGCGGGTTCGCCCTGACGGGGCGGCTCCTTTTCTGCACCGGAAAGCCGGGGTGCGCGAACTGCGTTAGCGTGTTCGCCCCTAATGGGCGGCTCCTTTTCTGCACCGACCCAGCGGGGCACTCGAACTGCCGCAGGCGTGTTCGCCCTGACGGGGCGGCTCCTTTTTCTGCACCGGAAAGCCGGGGTGCGCGAACTGCGTTAGCGTGTTCGCCCCTGACGGGCGGCTCCTTTTCTGCACCAGCGGACCGGGGTGCTCGAACTGCCGCAGGCGGGTTCGCCCTTTCCGGGCGGGAAGTTTTCCGCTGAACCTCAGCGGGGGGATTCGCCGTCTGCGGACGGCGGGAGCGTGCCGCGCCCCGCGGCGGGGGCAAAAAGGAAGGACAACCTGCGGTTTTCCTTCCTCTTTGAACTCCTACCTTTCCCTTGTTTGTTAGCCCGGCGCAGATTTCCTATATGTGACCGCTCCGAAAAGGGGTACGGCAGAGGATTTTTTCTTCCGTATCTTTCTCAACCTGTTCGCAGTGTCAGATACATTACTGCTACACAGATCAGAAAACCTCCGCTGGGCGCGGCATAGCAGTGCCGCGCAATTCGTGAGCGCGTTATGATAGACAGCACCTACGAGGATAAATTGTACCAAACGCTTAATTCGTAGGTGCCGTGCGTTACAACGTGCCAAGGATTTGCGCGACACGGGTATGTCGCGCCTGCGTAGATGAACCCACATATGTAGCAGTAATTTATCTGACGCTGCGAATATGTCGGGACATGGGAGCACACTGTGCTCCCCTACGGTAAAAAAAATCCTCTGCCGTTCCCCTATTTTCGCAGCGGTCACATGTCGGCAATCTGCGCCAGACTCTCCAAGGGAAAGGGGAAATTCACAAGAGGGTGGAAACCGCAGGTGTCTACCCTCTTGTGCCCCCGCCGGGTAGGCGCACTCCCCGCTGAGGTTCAGCGAAAACCTCCCCGCCCGTTAGGGGCGAACACGCTTACGCAGTTCGCGTCCCCCGGTCAGCCGGTGCCGAAAAGACCGCCTGCGCGGTTCGCATCCCCCCGGTTGCCCTATACCGCGAAAACGAAAAAGGCACCGCTCACGCGGTGCCTCTCCCTTCTGCGGATATGTCGGCTGCTCAGCAGCAGCAGTTGCCGCAATTACCGCAGCCGCCGCAGGTATTATCACCACAGGTACCGCAGGAACCGCAGCCGCCGCTGCCCTGACCGCAGCATACCCAGATCAAGATGATCAGGATGATGATCCACCACCAGGAATTTTCGCCCCAGAAGCCGTTAGAAGAACACATACTGTCATTTCCTCCTATCAAAGATTTCATTACATTCTATGGTAAGAGGCCGAAAGTGGTTACACATTCTCCATTCTCAATTTTCAATTCTCAATTTTCGCCAATACGCCGTCCTTGTGCAGACCGATAACCTTTACGGTGACCGGATGATTTTTCTCCGCCTTATCCTCTATATATACAGGAAAGCCGTAGCGTCCGTGCGCCGCCCACAGGCCGCCGGTCGGGTGCTCAGGCAGCGCGTACAGCGTGCGGCCGACAAACTGCTTTCGATAGGCAATGCTGAGCGTTTCTGCCACCTGTTTTGCCCGCTCGGCGCGGGCGGTTTTGGTCTGCTGATCGAGCTGACACGGCATGGCGGCCGCCTTTGTGCCCTCGCGCACAGAATACGGGAATACATGCACGGACGCGAACGCGCATCTCTCCAGAAAGGCCAGCGTCTGCGTAAACTCGTCCTCAGTCTCGCCCGGAAAGCCGACAATCAAATCGGTCGTAACCGAGCAGTCCGGAAACGCACGTCTCAGCCGCTCGACACACTGGTAAAATTCCTCACTCGTGTAGTGGCGGTTCATGCGCCGGAGAACGGTATCGCAGCCGCTCTGCATAGACAAATGAAAATGTCGTGCGAGATTGGCAAAGCCGGCAAGCCGTTCACAAAACGCATCGTCCACCGCCCGCGGGTCGAGGGAGCCGAGCCGGAACTGCACGTTCGGCTGCGCGGTCAGCAGCTTCTCTAACAGTTCGGTGAGCGGCACCTGCGGCTTGAAGTCTTTGCCGTAGGACGCGATCTCGATGCCGGTCAGCACGATCTCGTGCACACCTGCGTCAGCCAGCCGCGCCGTCTGCTCGAGCGCCTGCTCAACCGGCAGAGAGCGCACCCGCCCTCTCGCATACGGAATGATGCAGTAGGTGCAGAAGTTGTTGCAGCCGTCCTCGATCTTGAGCAGCGCGCGCGTGCGGCCGTGCGGAATACCGGCAGGCAGAGTTTCAAAGCCGCTGTCCTCGCTCTCATGCACCTGTACGGCCTGTCCGCTGACGGCCTGCTCGCACAGGTCGATCACCTGCGCCCTGTCCCTGGTACCGCAGATGAGGTCGATCTCACCGGTGGCGCGGACACGCTCCGGGTCGGTCTGTGCAAAGCAGCCGCACGCCGCGATAACTGCGTTCGGATTGTCTCTCCGCAGCTTGTGGAACGCGCGGATATTCTTATGGTCGGACACCGATGTTACCGTACAGGTGTTGACGATTACGGCGTCCGCGTCCTTATCAACAATCTCGTGTCCGCGCGCCTGCGCCAGCTGACTGAGCGCCTGCGTCTCAAATAAATTAACCTTGCAGCCCAAGGTGAAAAAAGCAAATTTCACAAATGTACATTCCTTTGCTCTCAGCGGCCCGACACGCGCTCTGTGAACGCCTATATATAATAGGTAACACCGCATAATTGAACAAGAGCGATTTGCGAGGAATTTTGCGTACTAACGAGGCGTAGTTTTGCGGTAATACTTGATGTATTACCGTGAAATTACAACGAAGTTAGGACACAAAATTACCGCAAAGCGCCGCGGCAGTGCGACCGGAGCCTGCACAAGAAGCCGCAGCTTTAATTGTGGGGTGTTGCCTATGGTGTTTGATTGGGTTACAGCGTCTGTAACCTTACTCTCGTGCGCGTGCGGCCGCTGTGGATTTTCGCTGTCGATTCCTGCGTTTTTTTCGCGTTTGACAGGCTCTATTTTATCACAAAAATGCGAAATTTCAAAACAATGTTTGACAAACCTGTTCAAGCATGCTATACTGTAACCGTAATGTAACTTTGGAATGTAACCATTTTGTAACTATAAGGAGTGCAGATAATGCCTACCACCAAGAAGAATAACCTTCTGGAATACAAGGGTCACCCGCTGATGCGTAAGGAAAACATCATCTATTACGGCTCGATGAGTGACTCTCACATCATTATGATGCAGATCCTCGAATCTAGTGATTACAAGGGTCTGCCGGTTGCAAAGCGTGTATCCGTACAGCTTCAGCAGACCGATCCCAACGTACGTATGAAAGAGCGTATCGTCAAGAAAACCGAGAAGAACAGCATGTGGGCAGCGATGGATATTGCATCCATCTGGCTCGGCAGAGCACTGCACACGAAGTAAGACTTCCCCGCAGCTTGCTGCGGCAGTGTAAAGGCTGTTTTCTCCCATTTTGAAACGGAGGCTTCAATTTCATGTCTTTTTCTAAAAAACTCGCTCGCTTCGCACTTTCCGGTGCACTTGCGATGTCGATGGTCCTGCCGAACTCGCTGGCAGTATTTCAGGCCAAGGTAAACGCAGATTCGCTTTACCTGCGTCAGTCCCCCGGCGGTGCAGTGATCACGACCCTCTCCAAGGGTACCACGGTTGCGGTACTGAATAACAGCTCCAGCTGGTACAAGGTATCCGTAAACGGCAAGGAAGGCTACGTCAGCGGCGAGTACCTGACCGGCACCACCGCAACCGACGTTGCACTCGGCACCGGCACTGTAAAGTGCTCGAGCAGTGTAAATTTCCGTTCGGCGCCGAACACCTCGTCCACCTCTTACGGTGAGCTGAAGAACGGCACCAAGGTAAATGTAGTCGGCGTAAGCAGCGGCTGGTACAAGGTTACATACAATGGCAAGACCGGCTATATCCATCCGGATTATATCACGCTCGCAAGCAGCTCCGCCGGCACCGCCATCGCTCCGTCGAACACCGTTACCTCTACGACCGGCACCGCCGGTACGGTGAAGTGTTCCTCGAGTGTAAACCTGCGTTCCGAGGCCAATACTTCCTCTTCCATTCTGGCAGAGCTGAAGAACGGCACTGCAGTTACCGTTGTCAGCACCGCAAACGGTTGGTGCAAGGTAAACTGCTCCGGCAAGACCGGCTACATCAAGCAGGATTATGTATCGACCACCGGTTCGGCATCCAATAACACGTCCGCGTCCACCGGTACGGCAGCAGTAGTTAAGTGCTCCTCTACCGTAAACTTCCGCTCTGCGGCAAGCACCTCTTCCACCGTTCTCGGTGAGCTGAAGAACGGCACCGCTATTACCGTGCTGAGCACCTCGAACGGCTGGAGCAAGGTATCCTACGCAGGCACGACCGGCTACATCAGTGCGGACTACCTCGTAACTGCTTCGTCCGGTACGGCGATCACCCCGTCGAACACCGCAGCTTCTGTCTCGATCAGCGCAAAGCGCCAGAGCGTGCTGAACTATGCTGCACAGTTCCTCGGTGTTCCGTATGTATACGGCGGCAGCACGCCGAGCGGCTTTGACTGCTCCGGCTTGACCTCTTATGTATTCAAGAACACGGTCGGCTCCATCCCGCGTGTCGCTCAGGCTCAGTATGATGCAACCACCCGTGTTTCCCGCGACGATCTTCTGCCGGGCGATCTGGTATTCTTCGGCAGCAGCACCTCGTCCATCAGCCATGTAGGCATTTATGTCGGCAGTAACCAGTTTATTCACGCACCCAGCACGGGCGATGTGGTTAAGTACTCGTCGCTGACTGGCAGCTATGCGACCCGCTATCAGGGCGCAGGCCGCGTAATTTTTGAGTAAGGTTACATACCAGAAATCCCTTCGGTTTTCCGAAGGGATTTTTCTTTTGCCTGTTGAGAGCAGTTATCCCAGCAGCACCGCTTCCCCGTCCTGCCACTGTATGGTCTGCGGCGTGAAGTCCCGCTGTTCCATGCGGATATTCCACTGTGCGGCGAACGCATCGGAGAGTGCCTGAGCGGTCTGCTCGGGCAAGGTGAAGCCTTCCAGCTTGATGGTCCGGCAGGTAAGGCTGAGTTTGCCGTTTGAAACAGCTGCGCTCCACGCGCCGTACAGCTTGCAGCGCTCCGGCAGAAACAGCAGCGCCGTGCGCAGCTTGCCGGGTACCAGATTGCTTTCCGTCAGTGCTTGACGGGTTACGGCTGCCGTCACGGCAATCGTGCCGTCACGGCTGATTTTGACCGCCGTGTCCTCGACCGGAAACGGCAGCGCTTCGGTCAGCACAGACGCGATATCGTCCTCCGTGATGTGAAATTCCATTGCATCGCCCTCCTCAGGTGCGGCAGGCGCCGTTCCGGTATCCGCCCTGCCCATCAGCATATTTCCCAACATCAGCAGGCACAGGAGCAGGCATACGCCTAAGATTACGGTATAGACTGCGCTTTTTTCCTCCTGCATGGCGGGTGCCTCCTTTTTTTGCTTCTTGCAACAGCTTATGCGGGATTGGGGTTTATATGCGTGCTATCGGATACGGAATTGGAGCCAACCTTTGGCTATGAGGTTCGCCGCACCCGCGGCACAAGGCAAATTGCCCTAAGGGCAAGAGAGGCCACACTGGGGTGCCCCGCCGTGCAACCCATCTGAACATTGCTTTACCGCAGGGTCAATCTCCATTTTCAATTCTCAATCACTGCTCCGGATACGAAAAAAGCACCGCTTTCGCGGTGCTTTCAGCTTGTCGAAAAAGCAATATTCGATTTTTATGCTTCGTGCGGCAGCACGCATTCAATCGAATTTGCTTTGCAAATTCATAAATTCCGGGAGCATGTATCTCGGAATTTATACAAGGGAAGAAAAAATGTGTCCGCAGGACGCGGTTTTTCTTCGAGATTCGCTCGAAAGCGTGGTTTCAATCGAGAGGCTGTTCGGAAAACAAAGTTTTTCGACAGCCTCAAAGCACCGCTTTCGCGGTGCTTTTCGCATTTCTTTAGAAGAACTTATCCTTAATGCCGAGTGCAAAGATGATGAGCACGATAATCGGCAGGATATAGCTTACATAGAAGCGGATATTATCCTTGACCTTGAATCCGCCGCCTTCGTTGGCCTCCTCCTTGAAGTTCTTCCAGCCCCAACCGTAGCGGGAGGTGCAGAACAGCAGGTAAAACAGCGAGCCGAGCGGCAGCCAGATGTTGGACACGAGGAAGTCCTCGAGGTCGAGCACATTCGAGCCTGCGCCGAACGGCTGGAAGCCGGACCAGACATTGAAGCCGAGCACGCACGGCAGCGACAGCAGGATCATCAGCACGATGTTGATGGCTGCAGTCTTTTTACGGCTCCAGCCGGTCAGATCCATGCAGCAGGACATGATGTTCTCGAACACGGCGAGGACGGTCGAGAAGGCCGCAAACGCCATGAAAACGAAGAACAGGCTGCCCCACAGGCGGCCGAGCGCCATATGGTTAAAGATATTCGGCAGCGTAACGAAGATCAGGTTCGGACCGCTGTCCGGTGCCACACCGAAGGCAAAGCACGCCGGGAAGATGATCAGACCGGCAGTAAATGCTACGAACGTATCCAGAATCGCAACATTGACGGCCTCGCCGAGCAGCGCACGGCCCTTGCCGATATAGCTGCCGAAGATAGCCATCGCGCCGATGCCGAGCGACAGCGTGAAGAACGCCTGATTCATCGCGGCAACGATGACATTGGCGATGCCGCACTCCTGCATACGGCCGAGATCTGGAATCAGATAGAAGCGCAGGCCCTCGCCCGAGCCTTCGGTCATGATGCTGTTGATTGCCAGAACGACCATGATGGCCAGCAGAATGATCATCATCACCTTGGTAACGCGCTCCAGGCCGCCCTGCAGACCGAACGAGTTGATCATAAAGCCGATGACAACAACCGCAACCATGCAGACCGTCATAACCACCGGCTTGCCGAGCATTTCCGGGAAGGCTGCCTGCACCTGCTCACCGGTCGCGCCGACAAATCGGCCGCTGACCGTCAGGTAGAAGTAGTACAGCATCCAACCGCACACGGTGGTGTAGAACATCATCAGCAGATAGTTGCCGATCATCGCCAGATAGCCGTGGATATGCCACTTGCTGCCCGGCTTCTCGAGCGCCTGATACGCCCGCACCGGACTTTTCTGGCTCGCACGGCCGATGGCAAATTCCATCGTCATGATCGGCAGACCGAGGATGAGCAGGAACAGCACATAGCACACGACGAACGCGCCGCCGCCGTACTGACCGACCATCCACGGGAACTTCCATACGTTGCCCACGCCGATGGCGCAGCCTGCGGAAAGCAGGATGAAGCCGAGGCGCGAGCCGAGTCTTTCTCTTTGCATTGCTTGTTTTTACCCCTTTTAATTTACATACTATATCAAGCGTCCGAGACGCATGACTTACTCTCGTATAGCAATTTAGACAATTATTGCTATCATTCCGCGTCCGAGACTGCGGATTTTTCGATTTTTCGGATTTCTTTCCGTTTTTTACGCAGCTCGCGGAAGAAATTCCGCAGAATGTCCGCGCATTCCTGCTCCAGCACGCCGCTCACCAGCGCGGGCTGATGATTATACGGCAGTGCGAACAGGTTTATCAGCGAGCCGCACGAACCGGCCTTCGGGTCGGGTGCGCCGTAGTACACGGTTTTCATGCGCGAGTTGATGAGCGCACCTGCGCACATCGGGCACGGCTCGAGCGTAACGTACAGGTCGCAGCGGTGCAGCCGCCAGCCGCCCAGCTTTTTACACGCCTTCTCGATGGCCTCGATTTCTGCATGGTGCAGTGCGTTTTTTTGGGTTTCCCGGCGGTTGCGTCCGCGTCCGACAATTTTGCCGGCGCAGACAACCACCGCGCCGACCGGCACTTCGCCCTCGTCTGCCGCCTTTTGCGCCAGCTTGAGTGCGGCCTTCATGTATTTTTCCTGTTCGGTCATAAATTCCTCAGATTTTCCCGAGCAGACGCGCTTTCGCCTGCTCAAATTCTTCATCTGTCAGGTGCCCTTTTTCGTGCAGTCCAGCCAGCCGCTCCAACTGGTCGATCATATCCGCCTTTGGTGCAGTTTTCCTTGCTTCTCCGCGCATTTCCTCGAACGTCAGCAATTTAGCGAAGCTCTCCATTGCCTGCGGTTCAAAGAACAAGGTTGCAGCACCGCCTGTCGGTGCGTCAATCTCTACCGCTGTGCTGCGCTCGTCTACCTCGCGGTATTCCGTACGGTCCGGTTCACCCTCCTGCAAACTGGTCTGAATGCCGACGATTATGCCGATCACGATGCCGATTACCAGACCGATAATATTCAGCAGAAGTGTACCGAACAAGCCAAAGACAAGTGCCAGCGCCGAACCGATCGCGATCGCTCTGCCGGTCATAAGACCGCCCTCTGTGCCGTGTACCTGATAAGCCTCTCGACGCACTTCACCCGCTGCTTTTACCGAGCGAATCGAACGAACCGACAGCTCACCGCTCTGCAGGCTGCCCTTGCCCGTGTAGAGACCCTTATCCCGACGGAAAAAGCGCAGCGCATCGCCGTCGCGCCAGACCTCCAGCTTGCCCTTCGGCAGCAGTCCGCCGCCGTTTTTAACGGCAACCGTGAAGGTTTCCGCAGGCTTGTCCATCGGCTCACCGGCACTGCGGCAGTCGAATCCCCAGCTTTTCAGCACCGCAAGGTTTTCCGTGTTGTACGACACGGTGAGCGCCGCTTTCGCGCCGTTATCCCGGAATGTCAATGTCAACGCGACAGGGCGCAGCTTGTACACACGAAGCATGCCCTGCATTTCGTCCGGCTCGGTCGGTGCCGCGTCCGCGGTAAGCGTGTACGCGACCTTGTCCAGCGTGAGCGGCAGCTGCCCGCTGCCCTCGTCGGTCGGCATCAGCGTCCACGCCGCCGACTCAGAAAATAAGTAATAACGTCCCGCCGGTACGAACGGTGCGTCCTCTCGAATGGTTGCAACTACGTTTTTACTCATCAAGATTCACCTGCCCCACAATAAAGCCAATCTTAAAAATTTCAATTTGCTTGCAAATTGCATCCGCATGACAGATTTTCCTTCCGGAACTGCCTGCCGTATATAGGGGGTACCCAATCCCCCTATAAAGCGTCAGCGCGCTTTCATTTGTCTTTGCCGCGACAGATTCATCGTGCCGTCCTGCATTTTCGACAGGTTTTCCAGACAGTTGCCGGTACCGTACGCCACGCACGAAACCGCTTCGTCCGCGACGCGCGTCGGAATGCCGGTCTTGGAGGCGATCAGCTTATCGAAGCCCCAGATCAGCGAACCGCCGCCTGTCATGGTGATGCCGTTGGCAGAAATGTCGCCGGTCAGCTCGGGAGGTGTGCGCTCGAGCACCCAGTGCACCGCCTCGACGATCGCTGAGGAGACCTCCTCGAGTGCATCGAGAATCTCACTCGAGCTTACGGTAAACGTGCGCGGCAGACCGGTCATCAGACAACGTCCCCTGACCTCCATGATTGCTTCCTCGCTGCGCGGATACACACAGCCGACCGTGCGCTTGATCTCCTCTGCCGTGCGGTCGCCGATCAGCGCATTGTGCTTGCGGCGGACGTACTTGACAATGGCCTCGTCGAACTTATCGCCCGCGACCTTGATGGACGTGGATTCGACGATGCCGCCGAGCGAAATAACCGCCACATCGGTCGTGCCGCCGCCAATATCGACCACCAGATTGCCGTTGGCCCTGTTGATATCGATGCCCGCGCCGATGGCCGCCGCGACCGGCTCCTCGACCAGAAAAACGCGCTTTGCGCCCGCCTGCGTGCCCGCATCAATGACGGCACGCTCCTCCACCTCGGTGATGATGGACGGCACGCAAATGACCACATTCGGCTTGAACAGGTGGATACCCTGCACCTTTGCGATGAATTCCTTGATCATGCGCTCGGTCATCTCATAATCCGAAATAACGCCCTCGCGCAGCGGACGGATGGCGACAATGTTGCCCGGTGTACGGCCAAGCATGCTCTGCGCTTCCTCGCCCACGGCAAGGATTTTGCCGGAAACCTTGTCCACCGCCACAACGGACGGCTCGTTAAGTACAACACCCTTGCCCTTTACATAGACCAGCACGGTTGCCGTGCCGAGGTCGATGCCGATATCGCTTGAAAAAAGCGACATCTTTTTCGCGATTCTTTGCAGAAAAGAAGCCATATTTCATTCCTTTCTCCGCGCTCTGTTCGCGTGGATTGACAGTATTACCATTATACAGATTTTGTGCGCCATTTGCAAGACTCCGGGGCAAATACCGAAAATTCGACAGTGAAACCGGCATCACTCCGGCAGCGTGTCCTTATAATCCCGGTATTTTACATTGTTTTCCACTCGTTCTTTATAGGCTGCATACGCCTCCGCCAGCGTGTCATATTTCGTTCCTGTGATATAATCCTTAAAGGTGCTGTAACTGTAGATATGGTCCGCAATCGCAACATAGCTTTGGCCGTTGTTGCTCCGGGCCGCGGTGGTCGTTTCTGAGATGTAATAGCCGCCATTCGCCGAGCTGACAATGACCGGTATCTGCTTGCCCGCACCGACGGCCTTTGTAGCGACATCGACCGATGTCCAGAACAAATAGCGGTCACTCTTGTTCGTGGAACTGCCGAGAAACGCCCATGTGCCATTTTTCAGCAGGCTGTCGCTTCTCATCTCCTTCTCCACCAGGGGCACCATAGTGGAATTGGGGCACTTCGAGTCGATCTCAAAATTCGAATTATTCTTCAGTGTCTTCAAAATACCGGTCCGATCGAGTATGCCGTGCAGATTCTCGTTCCAGTCGATCGTGCCGCCCGGTGTGCTCTTGCCTTTCCAGTCAAACACGATCACAGCCGCTGCGCTGTCGTAGTACACCTCGCATTCCCCGCCCGCGGCAGGGGTTCCTTTCCAGTTTGGGGTATCTCCATCCGCCTTATAATGGGTAACGCCTGCAATTGTAATGGGATCTCTCGACTGCCAGTCATCCTGCTTCTGCTTCAGCCTGACCGTCTTGCTCATGTTGTCGCTGTCCTGCTCCGTAACCGCAGTCAGCACATCAATATACGCCGCCCGCACCTCGATGAGGTCGGATGCCTCCAGACTTCTCTCGATATACTGTATCAGCGCCGGTATCATAAATGCCGCAAGGATCGCCAGAATGACCAGCACAACGATCAATTCCACCAGCGTAAATCCCTTGCAGGTATTTTTCTCTTTCTTCTGCATTTTATCAGCACCTTTACTGCAACTCGGCAACTCCGGAAAAATATGAACTTTTCGCTAAAACCCCCGAAAAGCTATATACCGTCTATGTTTTTTCGTTTCGTCCATTGCTTTTCAAAATGAACGTTTCATCTATTTTGAACGTTTCATTCCGTTCATTATAACATGCCTTTGCCGTATTCTTCAAGCGCTATGCCAATCTGCTGATTAGAAAAAATGAATCTTTTCCGGCCCTGGCAGTATGGGCACGAATCATCTCCCACTTTTCGTTCTGCAATCGAATACCTGTATTCTCCGTTACATTTAGGGCATCTCCATAACGCATCCATCTTTGTAGTTTCCATAACACTGTTGGTTGCTCTGGTGTTATCGGGAGACCATTCCGCTGCTAATTCTGGATTGCCTGTTTTAACTGTATATAACTCTGCTCTTCAAGGAACTTTAATGCAAATCTCCGAATCAGTGCTTCGCTGTGAAGGCGCCCCAAGACATCTTCATAGTTTCCTCCAATAGCTTCATAGCACTCTCACATTGTCAAACTTTAGTCCTCCTGTCAATTTTATTCCACTAATTCATGAACCTCTGCTAATCAATTATATACATACCTTAAAATTGTTTTTATAACTTCATCAATCACAATCGGCTTTGACAAATGTGCGTTCATTCCTGCATCCAGTGATGCCTGAACATCTTCTGTAAATGAATTAGCTGTCATTGCTATAATAGGAATGTTTTTCCATCCGGTCTGTCATTCATTGTCCTGATTGCTTTTGTCGCTTCATAACCATTCATTTCAGGCATCATGACATCCATCAGGATTACATCAAATGTGCCTTTCGGATGATTTCTGAAAATCTCAACAGCATTCTTTCCATCCACAGCTCTTTCTACATTCATCCCGAGCTCTTCCAATTGCACGGCAGCAATCTCTGCATTCAGTTCATTATCCTCTGCAAGAAGGACATTCACACCTGTAAGATCTACCTTTTCAGAACAACCTGTGTCTGACTTATTACATTCCTGATCTGTAATTTCCAACGGAATATCCACAGTAAATGTGGTTCCCTCATGCTTTTTACTCTGCACGGAAATGGTTCCACCCATCATATCCACATACTTCTTTACGATAGCCATCCCCAGTCCAACTCCGTGGTACTGCGTTCTCACATCGGAATCTTCCTGTGCAAATTCCTCAAAAACTTCTTTTGTAAATTCCTCACTCATGCCAATACCAGTATCCGAAATGCGGTAACGCATATTTATATATCCATCCCCGCCCTTTTCCTGACACCGGGCTTCAAATGTAATCGTCCCTCCATCCGGAGTGTATTTTACGGCATTGCTCAGAATATTGACCAGCACATCGCGCAGGCGTGCAGGATCCGCAAGTACATTTGGAATCTTTGCTTCTTCACGCTGAATCTTAAAGTTGATATCCCTGTTCGTAAGAAAGCCTGTTATAATATCCAATGCAGAATCTGTAATGTTTTTCACATCCGCCGGTACCGGATTGTATTTCACTTTTCCACTTTCGATGCGGGTCAGATCTAATACATCATTGATCAGCGACAGTAAATACGCTGAGCTTTCGTCAATCTTTTCCAGACAATTTTTCACTTCGTCTGACGGATTGTTTTTCATTGCAATACCGGTAAATCCTATGATTGCATTCATCGGTGTCCTCATATCATGGGACATATGTGACAAAAATGCTGTTTTTGCCTTGTTTGCAGCCTGTGCATGCTCTGCCAGTTCCGCCATTTCCTCAGCTTTCTCCTGGGCCGCCTTCTGAGCTTTTCTTCTTGCACTGAGACGCACCATTATCACAGCCATAGCAGTCAGCAGCCATCCAAAAATAAAAAGAACCGAAACAGTCACAACAGGATGCAGACGGATCCAGTCAACAAATGTCAGCTCTGTTGCTTTGTGTGTAGTATACTGTGCTGCAAGATCTTCAATAAGATATTGTGGCATGGCATACATTGCTTTCGTCAGAATACCGGCCAGCGCATGGTTCTCAGTTGATGAAATTACCATGCGGTAGGTGAATGTAGGCTGTTCCAGCAGAGTATATGTCATGGTGCCCGTAGTGTCACTATTCACAAACGCCTGTGCCATGTAATAGTAGACGAAGGCAGCATCTGCTTTACCCTTACGGACAGCTTCCATCATTTCCTGTCGGGTACTGCACATCAGCTTTTCTGCACCGGGTGCCATTGCATCTTCAATTGACTTTGATGCTGTCTGGTCAACAGTAGCAACAACATTAATTTTTCCATCAAAGTCACGCCGTGTCACCCTTGCCAACTGCATCGTAATGAAAGGTGCAGTAATCCCCCATTTTTTCGTTTCAGCATAGTTATCTGTTTCCAGGCGTGCATCGATGCTCATATCTGTGGTTTCCGTATTTTTCTGATAAGCAATATACTCATCTCTGGTGGCAGGTGTAAGAAACTCATAGGAAATCCCGGCATAGTCTGCAATTTTCCGGAAGTAATCCGGGATAATACCCTTCATCTCACCATTTTCATTATAAGAATATGGATAACGGGTCGGATCACACAGAACATGAAGCGGGTTGTCCTTGGAATACTGTGAAATAATACTTTTTTCTTTCTCCGTATATTCCAGATTCTTAGTTTCGATGCTTTCATAATTTTTATTATAAAGTGTCGTTTTCCAGTCACCCTCAACTGCATTCATCTGATCGATTGCATAATTGATCTCATTCAGCAATTCTGTATTACCTTTTTTAACAATGACATAGAAATCGCTGCTGCCAAATTTATCCACGATTCGCTCATTGTTTGTTTTTCTCAGAGAACTGGTAACAATCGCATCAACTTTTTCGTTCTGAAGGGCTTCCTTCATTTCTGCGGTCGTATCAAAATAAGATGGAACATATGTAAATCCTTTGTTGTCTGCAAAATCCGCAAACTCTTCATTCCGGGTGTTTCCGTTCAAAAGCGCCACACGCATACCGTTGTAAGTGCTGTAATTGCCGTCCACAATCGTGCTGTTGTCACTGCGGACGGTCAGCATCCCATAATTGGTTCCGATGGGACGTGAAAAATCAAACTTTTCTTCTCTTTCCGGTGTTTTGCGGGCAGATGTTACCATGTCGATCTCGCCATCTTCAAGCATCTGCTGCATATCATCCCAGCTCTGATCGTATCCGACATATTCGTAATCTACATCCCAATAACGGGCCATCAGACGAAGAAAATCATAGCCATAACCGCTGCGGTTGCCCTTTTCGTCCATCTCGTGATAGCCGTCCATGGCAAAGAAACCGACTTTGACGGTTTCATGCTGCGAACTGTCCTCGGCTGCATATGCAGTCTGGGGAGAAAATATCATACACACGCATACAAAAGCCAGTAATACTGCCACATATTTCTTTGCTCTCGAAATCATATTAAATCTCCTGTCATCTTCTGTTGATAAGTCATTCCTCAAAAAAACACTCTCAGACAGACAGTGCACCTCATTTTACGCAACTGGCTGTCATTTTAAAGGCCCTGTAGCTTTGCATCCCATATCTGTTTTTCAAATCCAATATTTGATGTATTCTTTTCTGCCATACTCTTAACCTCACATGATGTTATTCTTAAAATTTACTGTCCCCAAAACGTACTAAACGACGATAAGTATTACGTATTGGTCATATCTCGTTCTATATCCATAAATTTCTTCGCATCTGCAAGCAGATCTCTATTAGAGAGGAAATCTTATAACCTCTTATTAGTCATTATACACAAAACAAGCATTCAAAGCAATGACTCCGAAGGAGATTTATAGCATATTATGGTAATTACTCTATATATTTTTAAAGATATTGTCTCCGAGAGAAATCCTGCCAGCAAAGTAACAGCCGCAATCTGACACAATATATTTTCTCTATACATTTCTTCTCATCGAAAAATTTGCTCCACGCCCTTACTACATCAATTATTTTCAAATAAATAAGAGGCTGCATTTTCTCTTATTATAAGAAAATGTAGCCTCTAAAACTCGTTATTTTTATCAGTCGCTTTTACGCACTAAATTTGTGAATCATCCATTTTATCGTTCATTCGGTGAAAAATTTTTTCCGGAACTCCGGAAAAATATGAACTTTTCGCTAAAAGCCCCGAAAAGCTATATACCGTCTATGTTTTTTCGTTTCGTCCATTGCTTTTCAAAATGAACGTTTCATCTATTTTGAACGTTTCACTTTGTTCATTATAACATGCCTTCGCTGTATTCTTCAAGCGCTATGCCAATCCGCTGATTAGAAAAAATGAATCTCTTTTATGCGCCTGCCATTGCAATAGGTGCATGCCGTGAAGCCGCGTTTCTGCTTCATCAATCTGTCCTTGATTGACATATAATACTTATGATTGCAGTCTGGACATTTCCACCATACCTTGAACATATTCGTGTCCAGCACAGCATTAGGGCGAATTCCAAGAAGCGTATTCTCCACAACTGACCATTCTGACAGCAAATCGGGATGCAAGGTCGCAAAGTCATTATATCCCTCTAAGGTTCTTGTTCCTCTGCAATAGGGGCATGCATTATCTCCTACTTCTCGGTTGCAAATTCGTTCGCTATATTCGCCACCACAGCGTGGACAAATCCACAGTGCATCAACACTCATCATACGCAAATAACAGTCTGGTGATAGCAGATTATTGCTCGACCATTCTGCTGCCAGTTCCGGATTAGTCGTTGTAAGGTCATTAAACCCTCTCAATGCTTTCTTTCCCCTGCAGTATGGACACGCATCATCACCTACTTCTCGGTCTCGAATCTGGGCACGATAATCTCCACCACATTCAAAGCAATGCCACAAAACATATGCAGTTGCCGATTTATAATATTTATCTGCCGAATCCTCATTTTTCTCAGACCACTCTGCTGCTAAGTCAGGATGTGTCGTTATAAGATCGTTAAATCCCTTCCATACATGCAAGCCATTGCAATACGGGCACACATCATCTCCAACTTGACGATTTTGTATTTTGGCACTATATTCACCTTTGCAGCGTGGACATATCCACAAAGCATAATCACCAGATATCTTTTGATGCAAGTCAGCTGTATCGCTATTGTTCGGTGACCATTCCTTAGCCAGTTCAGGGTCTGTTGTAGTAAGATCGTTCACACCTTTCCGTACCCACAGACCGCGACAATATGGGCATGCACTTACGCCTTCCTCTCTATCACGAATCTTTGCACCGTACTCCTGATGGCATTCAGGACAAATCCAGAGTTTCCGATAGATATCCGTCTTTTTATAACATTCGGGGGAGTCTTCGTTTCCGGGTGACCACTCTGCTGCCAGTCTCGGATGTGTCGTTGCCAAATCATTAAAGCCTTTTAATGTACGCCATCCTCTGCAGTAAGGACAGGAGTTATCCCCAATCTCTCGACTCTTGATTTCCGAGCTGTATTCGCCGTGACAGTTCGGGCAAATCCAAAGAGCATAGTCATGCGAACTTTTCATATAGTTCTCTGGACCAAGTTTGTTATTAGGTGACCACTCTTTCAGCAGATTGGGATGTGTAGCTGTGAGATCATTAAATCCTGCTAATCTTCGCTCACCTCGACAATAGGGGCAGGCCTTATCGCCGGCCTTTCGCCCCCGAATCATTGCACTGTATTCACCATGGCACTCAGGACATATCCAACGAGCATATTCACCCGATGTATTCCGATATTCTGTCGGCGAAGTGGTATTATTAGGCGACCATTCTTTTACCAATTCCGGATCAGTCACTGTCAAATCATTATATCCCACTAATCTTTTCCGGCCCTGGCAGTATGGGCACGAATCATCACCCACTTTTCGTTCTGCAATCGAATACCTGTATTCTCCGTTACATTTAGGACCTCTCCATAGCACATCCATTTTTGTAGTTTCCATAACACTGTTGGCTGCTCTGGTGTTATTGGGAGACCATTCCGCTACTAATTCTGGATTTGTATTTTGTAAAGAGATTTCTTCAAAGAACTTTACTCCCTTGCATATAAGACACTGATAATCATTGTCGATCATTTGCTGCACTGAGGCAGAAAAACGGTGACCTTTATCACATGCAAAGCAGTAATACTTACTGCGTGCATCAAAGCAACCCTCCATCGGGCCATTTGCTTCAGCATCCCATAGCTTCTCCAATTCAGGAACCTGAGATTTTAAATCGTTGTCTCCTACGCTCAATACATGGCGCGAACAGATAGGACAGACATTCTTCCACTTGATTTGCATTGCAGGACTGCGACTATACGAATGACCATATTCGCACTTCCAAAATACTTTTTTTAATACATTTTTAGGTGAAATCTGGTTTACGGGCACTTCGTTCCGTTCTGTATCATACATAGCCACAGCTTCCGGATACAATGTTTGCAGATCATTAACTCCGGGCTTAATAATTCTGCCTTCACATATCGGACAGTCGAACCTAACTCTTTGATTGATATTAAAAAAACTATCTTCAAATTCATGCTGCTTGGCTAAACAACGCCACTTTACTTTTGTCTGATCCCTAGCTGTGAATTCTTCAAACGGAATTTCATTTTTCTCACTGTACCAAGCCTTCAATTCCGGGTGCACTTCCGCAAAATAACGTTGATTTTTATTTAACGGCTTGCATTTTCTGCAAAATCCATACCCATATATTCGGGTATAAATTCGAGCATACCATTTATGACCTGCCGCACACTGCCACAACATTTCTTTCTGAGAACCAACTGACACTTCATACGGACTAACATCATTTTCATCAGCCCATTCTTTTGCAAGTTCCGGATAACGGACAGCAAAACTATCTTCTTTTCGCACCTTGGTGCCATGGCAGTATGGACATCCAATATTCCCTTTGCCTTTCTTCAAAGCGCCATATACTTGCATAAATGATGCCGTAAATTCGCCATGCGTCGGACATTTCCAAATCGATTTTTCCTTTTGGTGCAAACGCACTTCGGATAACGGAATTTTATTGTTCTCTGAATAGATTTCTGCTAGCTGCGGTAAATCCTTTTCATAACTTTCTACTCGCTTGTTTCCTGCGCAAACAGGACATTTGGCAATGTATCGTTCCGGCTTGTTCTTACGAATACGTCCGTAAACCGGAGCTGTCCATTCGTATCCGCAGACATGACATCTCTAGTTTAATCGCTCATGCGAGCCAATACCGATACGCTTCGCATCCACACCCGGATTCAGTTCCTGCACATAGTCCAGTCCCAATTCCGGATATACGGTCGCAAAATCGTTTACACCACCCCAGACTGCCAGTCCCGCATCGCAGCATGGACAAACATCATCTTTTCGGCTGGCAACAACAGCCTGCCATTCATATCCACAGTTAGGGCATTTCCAGTATACCGGATTCATAGACTTTGCCATTACATATGCCGGATCTTCTATATTGCGTTCGTAGTCCCAGAACTTCATCATATGAGCTTTGCCATACACGGTCGCTTTTAATCTCTGACACTCTACACAATGTACCCGTCCTTTATAGTGGAAACGTATCGGTGCCGCCTGGAAATGATGTCCCTTATCGCACACCCAGTTTACCGTTACCTTTGAAGTAGCCGAAGTAATTTCTTCCGGTTTGCATGTATTCTGCTCATAATCCCACATCTCTTCCGCTCCCGGCAGCTTTTGAAACAGGAGCGGTCTCTCCTCGGTCTGCAGTACTTGATGCGGTTTATGTTCTATCCATTTAAAACGTTCATCATTCATCGAAATCACTCAACAGTTCATTGACTGCATTAGACCGAAATGTCTTAATTTCCTGATCTGCAGTCATCATGTGGGCATCTATTGCTTCCGGCATAATGAGTTTATTGACTGATTCAAAGATGCCTTCCTTTTGCAGAATCAAGTTTGCCATTTCCGGATATACACGGCTATAGATAATCTCTCTCAGCTTGCGAATCAATTCATTTTTCGTCTGAATCTCTGCATCTCGGTCATGGTTTCTCTTTACAGCTAAATCTTGCTGCGCCTTCTCCAGTTCTTTTTTCAACTGGTTGTTTTCCTGCTCCAGCTTCTCATTTTTCTTTTTCAGCTCTGAAGCATTATTTGCAATTTTCTCATAATATGCATCACGCTTCGTAAGCGCCTCTTTTAGCGCCTGTGGAGAACTGTTTTTCGCCAGAAACGCATCTATATCCAAGCCATGAAATACAATCACAGCATCAATGTTTCTCTGCACAATCGCCTGATTATAAGCCTCAATATGCTCTCGGACTTCTTTATTTCTCCGAATCAGATAATCCTCAACCGCATATCCCTGACTGCGCACATACTCGCCAAAGGCTGGAATTGTAATTTTCATTCCCGCAACGATTTGCTGATAATCAAGTGCCAGCCTGCACAGATCCTCAGAGGTTATTTTCTTTGCTCTCGGCACTATGCTTCTCCTCCCATTTTATCTTTTCCTGGAGATATTGATGGTACGAATATTCAGAACTCTGCAGCTTCAGCAATACCTGAATAATATCTTCCGGCGATCCATTATTCTTTCTTACCTGTGTAATGACCTTATGCAGATTCTCACATTCCAAAACAATTCGATTTCGATACAAATCTTCCGAACCGACAAACTGCCTGTCTTCCGTTCGATAGTAGGTGCAACTTGGACAAAACCCGATTTCACCCGCTGGTCCACTGACCTTATAGCATTCACTTAAATCGCCCTCCAAAAAGCGTTTTGAGTAACATCTGCCGCCGTTATCCAGCCGTGTAAATTTTTCCTACCTCTAAAGTCGGCACATACTGACTGATGGTATACTCCTGTTTGCCTTTAATCAGACGTTTGTACTGATGATACGTTTTGCACTCAATCCAGTTCGTAATATTGCTGAAATAATGTGCGGACATCACCGGATTATCATGTCCTGCCAGCTCCATCGCGATCATCGGCGTTGCTCCCTCGGCAATCAAATTGATCAATGCAAGATGCCGCGTATCGCCAAGATTCATATATTGGATTTCGCCATCCTTCAATGCAGTAGAATCCTTTTCATACAGAACCTTGTATCCGTACCGTTCACATATAATCTGATTGTAAAAATAGCGTAGGCAAGTATTTAAATTTATATAGGTAAAATACCGGCTGTTATATGGCCGGCAGCGTTCCCATTTCATGTAGTGCACATCCGCAGCAAACAGCGTATCAATATCGTTCACCGAGCAGTCCTTGATATGATCCTGATACCACTGAATTGTCTTTCCCAACGTTTCCGGAATAACATAGCTTCGTTCTTCGTAATCGTCCCGAATATGGTAGGATACCCTTTTACGCAATCCTTTTATTCGGTTTCTTCGAATGGTAAGTTTCCATTCTCCATTGACATGATGCAGGCAATTCTTCGGCGTTAAGACAAACTCGCGCGGCCGCAGTGGAAGTACGCCAGAAACCTTCCACCAAAGATAAATCGGGAAGTAAAACAGCTTTTCACTTTCGTCCTCAGTTTCCTTCCAGAACCGGTCGACAATATCTCCGAACCGGAAATATGTATCAAATGATGCCAGCTTTCTCTGTCCGCCATTAGAATACATTCGTGTGGCATCGTCAACCGATTGCAGAGCGTCCTCGATTTCCGCGATTTCATTTTCCCGTTTTTCCGGCGGCAACAGCGCGAAAAAATCAAGCAGATGGGAAGCATTCATGATACTTTCTTTTTCATGGATATGCGCCAGTTCCCGTATCGGGCAGCGAATGACTTTCTTTACGCTGTATATGAACTCCTGCAGCGACAGCAGTGCCAGTTCACCCATACGGAACATTACATACGTTTTCCAGTAATCAATAAACTCGGCAAGAGTCATCTTCAAATAGGCAGCGTACTCTCCGAATTCATCGACTGTTATCCGAAAATCGAAGTTATATCTGCTGTACTCATCACACAGGTGCCAGACATCATCTTCAAATACGCAGTTTTCAATGACCCGTTCTTCTCGATACCCTCGGAAGATCTTCTTTGCCGAGACAACCGAACGCATATCCATATCCGGAATAGACAAAATCGATTCAAACTTGCTGATTTTTTCGACTGTATTCATCGTTCACCTCCCGAATGATCTGTTCAAAATCGTTTTTCACCTTTGTGCCATAAGTCTCATCTATGCAGTACAGTATTTCATCCAAAGTAGGAAGAATAATCTCTTTTAGGATAGCAATATACTTTTTCTTCTGCTGAATATTTCCTGTCTTCTTATATAGTGCTTTCAGACGGTTGACTTCACTGATCATCAGCCACATCGTAGACTTCGTGCTGATTTCATATTGACAGCTAATACAGTTCGTTCTGTCCGTATATGGGCAAACTTTTCCGCAGGCCGTGATCAGACAAAGCGTTTCATCCTGTTTAGATACCGCTTCACCTGCACCAATACGATGTAATACCAGGAGAATATCCTTTGATGAAACTGCAGTATAAAGCTCGCGCGCAGTCTTTACGGCACGTTCCATAGTCATTTGGGCCAGACCCACAGACCGTTCTACTTCCGATGGTGTCAAATTCAGTTCTTGAATCAGCTTTGTCTGCGTATGGAGAGACAGCTTCTGGTACTCTTTTCCCGCCAGTATCTTCAGCAGCGTTGAAGGTATAAACGACAGCACACCGCGTTCAAACAACTCTCTCGCTACAAACTCCGGAGAAAATCCAGACATCTTTGCGTCTCGCAGATAAACGCTGGTCGTCTTTGCAAATTCGCCATATGAACCCTTATGAGAACGCGCCAGAGCAGCCAGCATATATCCTTTGACAGAAAACTGGTCATCATTTTTCAGAATATCATCTGTCAGTACATAGATCATCTGCATGAATGCTTTGTTGGCCGAGCGTGACCGGAAATTAGACTCCAGAAAAAGCTCACCGATTTCTTCTCCCATATAGCGCGAAATCTGTTCATACGTCGCAATCGTCCGAATCAGCGGCTTGTCCTCAGGCAATCCACTAATTTGATGGAATGCCTCTGCGACAGCAAACAGCTTGCCAAAGTGTACTTCTACGCTTTCCGGCACATGGAACTTGATACTCGCCACACCAGTAGTCCCTTGTGTTTTGCTCGGCGTAAGTTGAAGCACAGATAGGCGATATAAAATAGAGTACAGTGTCAGCCGGGCATCAACATCTTCAAACGAGCCATCCTGTACTCGTTCCAGTACCTCTTCCGGCGTCATCGTAAGTTTTGGGTGCGGAATTCGCACAATATCCGTATTCCGTATCACGCTGATGAAATGTACCGAAATAAAAAGCCATGTATCAACAAAGTTTTTTGACGTCGCAGCCTTGGTATACATATCGTTTTCTGCAATATAATTCTCATTGAACATATGGAAAATAATTTTCAGATAATCGTCTGGATCATAGGCTTCTGCATTTTTAGAATTTGTACTGTATGGATTCATAAAATAGTCCCGATAGTAAAGTGTCTTGCAGTGTACCCGAGTCCAGTTGATAAAATCTGCCAGAATATCACCGAAAATCTTTGGAAGATGATCGAAACCGTCTGACATGAGTGAGGCGATCTCCTGATCTGTTGAAGTTTCCAGTTCTCCCGGCAGAAAATACAGAAGGAAATCCAGTACCTTATTGGCTGCCTCTGTTTCCAGTCCCACATCTTTGCAATACCGTCTGAATGCTGCTTCTGTCGCTGGCAACTGCTGTTTTAATTTTTTTATCAGTTTCTTGTTTTTTTCTTCTTCATTACAGTCATAATGCTGACAGAATTCCTCCAATGATTTACGGCACCGCTCAAACTGCGCATCCTCCATCAGGATCCTGCCGTTTTCCGTAACTTCAGGCTGCGTTCCAAACCACTGGTTGCTAACGAAAAACGTGGAAACATCAAACATAAATTCGGTATTGATAATATGATATTCTGTTTTAAGTTTTTCAATTTGGTCAGACAAATCAATCATGCATACCTTCCTTTAGCGCCATTTGCTGCTTCTCCGATTTCCAAAGCGAATAATTAAAAATCTCGCTGCTGACTTTCTCATACTGCCGCTCCAGATCACTTTTATTGTTGATATAAGTAAGCACCGACTCCGGCGATTTATCTCCGCGCCAGTACATCAAGCCTTCTACGCCTTCTCCATATAAGGTCAGTTTCACTGAGAACCAGTGCCGAAAGATATGCGGACTAATCTGTTTTTCCATCAGCAACTGTCCATAGGTCACTACCTCAAAATCATCACTTGCCAGCATTTCCGGAATACACGCCTCTACAACATCATGGAATGCCTTGCGGTAGCTGTCATAAGCGAAAGCCTTGCCATCTCTGGTTAACGTCAGTGCGCCATATTTTGCCTCGTACTTACGGCCTTGTATGTAACTCATATATCTCTGATAGCAGGCATAGAACACCTCAAGGAATGCCGGATACACGCGCTGTTCGCGTTCCTTTTTGATCTTACCCACACTGACCAGATCTGAGCGCAGCACCAATTCTTTTTTCAAGTCAATAAAGATATTCTTAATGTTACCGTCTGCCATCTCAAAGCGAATACCTGCGCCAAGCGGTGAATCTGTTCGGCGGACATTACAGGCCTCAGACGGACGCAGACCGGCAAAAGCGCCCAGTGCTGCAAGCATCAACAAGTTCGGATAGATGGTCATAATCCGATTGAAAATAATCTGAAAAACCTTTTCCGGCAGGTCACGCAACATTGGACGCACCTCGTTACCGTACAGCACCTCAAAGATTGGTTTTCTAATCGTGATATATCTTTTTTTCTGTTTGCTGTACTTCTTCTCCTGCGTGTACAGATCACTGATTTTCATTTTGCAGCTTGTATTCTGCCGCAGCATTTCCTCCAGAAAATCCATCACATTGGTAATACAGCGCTCTACCGTTGACCTGGCACGATGTGCAGTCTGGGTATCTCCCTGAAGCCGACATAAGCCGTAATCATTCAAGAAATCCCTTACCATCTCTTTCTTTATGTCAGTCAGCTTATCGATATGGTATTGGTCGAAAAACACATAGTTCAGCAGCTTGACGATGTTATTCGCCGCTGGTGCATTATCGCTGGAAACACTTCGGCTGCCGCCGCCACGCACATACTTATGAAAATCCGTCCAGGCGAGAACCTCATCGTCTTCCTTGAGAACAATCATACTCCGCTGTATCAGTTCCGTGTCTTTATAGACTAATTTGTGCTTATAAACCGCAAATCTCATATACACACCCAGCGCGATTGCAACTATTCCAAGCACAATCGTCATACGTTTCCTTATTTTCTATACTCTTATGTCAGAATAACAATCATTGTAGGCATCGAACCAACAATCTTTCATTTTCAGCCATTAGAAATGAATTTAGCCCATACGGACCTCTGCGTATCTAGCCTATATTGATTTACAAATCGAATATCCGACATCCATTTATCGCACGCATCAGCGTATTTATAATTTCCCTCATGGGTATTAACAAGCCATTCGATATGATTCAGTATATCCGTTTTGCTCATCAACCGAGAATCCATCAAATTCTTCAGCAATTCCTGCCGTTGTCCATCAGTCAGTCCCTCATTCTTGCTGACGGTATAGCCATACAGTCGCAAGGTAGACATATCCGAAAGATCAGCCATAGAAAACGATGTACTATTCGGTGCATATGTTTTCAGTTTCATCAAAGGGAATCCATATTGCTTTGCATACTCCAGATAGCTAGTTTCATTGATAAAATACCGATCCCCTTGTTTATCATAATAGACATTGAACGGAACCGGCATATTTCTGTTTGCGCATAGCACATAGGCTGTAACCGGTGTGTAATTCTGCTCAATATTACTGATATGCTTATGCGAATACACATAAACTGTTGTAATTTTATTCGGATTACGGAATGTATCATCACCAAGAATGTCGATAGCTGCATCGCTTAGTATAGTTGCTTCGCAAATATGGTGTTTTTCGCCTTTGTACTCAAAATCCCGTAAACCTTGCATCAAGGTTGCAAGAATAGTCTGCGAAAAACCTCGGTGAATCCAAAAGTTTGTATCCGATTTTTCACGCGCATCACTTATAAGAAATATTTCATGATTTTCATTTTTACTGCCCAAAATGACAGACAAACATGCGCTGGATGGAACCCCGTCTTTTCTAGACAAATTAAATTTTATTCTCAAAACCAAACAACGCCTGTATAGCGCTACCTCTTTTTTATGTTGTATATACTTTTGTGGATCGCTCAAATAATCATCTAATTCTTCAATCTCTCCTTCAAAATCCTCTTGATCTTGAATAAATATTCCTATCTGTTTTCCGTATTTATGAACAGATAAAAAGTCTTTCAGCGTCTCATCTTCGTAAAAATCAGGTTCGTTCATCTCAAGTGTGTATAGCTTAGATTTTAAGACATCCCTTTTATGATTTGCTTCTGCTATACTTAATTGAGATATATCCTCTCGTGACGAAAGTTCCACCATAACACCTTTGACAATATATTTTCCAATGAAAAAGCTAATAGTGGAGAAAGCATATTCCTCATTTTTCAAAAGGCAACTAAACCACTCGCTTGAATTGCTATCGTAATTATTACGGCAGCGAACCTGAAACAAACCACCTGACGATCCAGCATAAGAATAATTAAAAAATGAAGCTACTGCAAGATCGATATGAATTTCCTCGCCGATCAATATAGTTAATTGTTCAGCAATCTTTTCTAATTCACCATAACAATACTCTCGCACAGTTGCTTTTTGTTCGCTTTCTCCTTTTAACCACAGTCGTCCCCAAGTGATACCAATTGCTCGAATTACTTCACAGCAATGCATATATACCGTCAAATATTTATATGTCCACCCAGCATCAATCAGCTCTTTCGGCGTAATATCCCTATCCTTTTCATAGGCATCTACAAATACTTGTGCTACTGCGTTCATTTTAATTCTCCGATCCCATCACATTATCCGTCCACATTTCACACTGACTCATTACAGTCTGGATTGCATCTTCCATGCCTTCCGGCGGATAATGGTGATGTCTCAAAAGTCGCTTTACTAAACGGCGCATATTCGCCCGTGCGCCCTCTTTTTTCTGCCAATCGATGGTACGGTTTTTACGAAGAAGGTCTGTCAGCTCCTTGGTAAGCGCAATCAAATCTTCATTTTTATAAAGATCCTTAATTGCTTGGGGTTTTGTCAGAGCATCATAAAATGCCAATTCCTCTGCTGTCAGCCCTAGCTTTTTACCAGCTGCCGCCTCTGCTGCAATGTCCTTTGCCAATTTCAGCAGCTCTTCAATGACTTCTTCGTTTGTCAGCATACCGTTCAAATACCGGTTCATTGCACTCTGAATGATTTCCGAGAACTTTTCAGACTTCACAACGTTTGTCTTTCGGTAAACTGATACCTGCTCCGCAATCAGCTTTTTCAGCAGTTCGACAGCAAGATTCTTTTCTTTCATCCGCGCGATTTCTTCAAGAAACTTGGGATCGAAAATCGAAAATTCTGTCTGAACATCCGAAAACAGGTTGATCACGCCTTCACTCTTGATGCTGTTCTTGAGCAATTCGTTGATTCGCTCGTTTACCTCTGGAAGTGTGAATTTCTTCCCAGTTCCGCCTGTGAGCAATCGAACAACCATCGTTCTTACAGCATCAAAGAACGCCGCTTCAATGCGAATCTGTTCATTGACTAAACTGCTGCATAGCGAAAGAGCCTGTCGAAGTAACAGTGCTTCCTTGATAAAGATATTCTGTGTCTTTTCCTTATCCGGCAAGTCATGTTCGGCTACACTTTTCCCGAGGATAAAATTCACACCGCCGCTGATTGTTTTTGCCCTTTCCAAGTCTGAACCATTCATAAATTTAGAATAATCAAATCCATGGAAAAAGTCTCGACAAACTTCCAGTTTTTCAAGGAATTTCGGATATGCTGCCTTACTGACATCCGTGTTACCGTAATTTTTGCGATCACGAGCAGTATAGTCATTCATGGCCTGCTTCAAAGCTGAAGCAATGCCAACGTAATCGACAATCAGACCGCCCTCTTTATCCTTGAAAACACGGTTTACACGCGCAATCGCCTGCATTAAATTATGACCAGACATCGGCTTGTACACATACATTGTTGCCAGCGATGGTACATCAAATCCTGTCAGCCACATATCTACGACAATGGCAATCTTCAGCGGTGAGTTATTATCCTTAAACTTCCGCGCCATATCATCTTTATGTGCTTTATTTCCGATAATTTCCCGCCATTCCTCAGGATCGTTATTACCCTGTGTCATGACTACGCCGATTTTTTCTGTCCATGTCGGACGAAGTTCCAGAATCCGCTTATAAATCTTCATCGCAATCGGACGTGAATACGCTGCAATCATCGCCTTGCCCGTCAGAATGTTCTGCCGGTAATTCTCGTAATGATCAAGGATATCGTCAACCAGCGAGTTAATAGTCTGATCAGCGCCTAAAATCGCCTCCATCTGACCGAGCTCTTTTTTGCTCTTTTCGATAACGTATGGATCTGTATTTTCTGCCATAATATCGTATTCACGGTCAATTAGATGCAGCGTTGCTTCGTCAAGTTTGAGATGTATAACACGGCTTTCATAATAGACCGGTCGTGTTGCGCCATCTTCGACTGCTTGTGTCATATCATAGATGTCGATATAATCACCGAAAACTTCTCGTGTACTGCGATCTTTCGTAGAAATAGGGGTACCCGTAAATCCAATATATGTAGCGTTAGGCAGGCTATCTCGAATGACACGTGCAGTACCGATAACGGTCTTCGCTTCAACTTCACCGTTATCCTTTTGCGTCACAACAACTTTTTCATTAAGTCCATACTGTCCACGATGCGCTTCGTCTGCCATTACAATAATGTTTCTACGTTCCGACAACGGCTCGCTGCTTTCTTCGAACTTCTGCATGGTCGTAAAGATAATACCATTTGCCTGGCGATTTTCCAGAAGTTCTTTCAGATGTTTGCGGCTTTCTGCCTGCTGTGGAGTCTGGCGCAGAAAATCTTTACAGCGAGAGAATTGACCATAAAGCTGGTTATCCAGATCATTTCGGTCTGTGATAACTACAATCGTAGGACTTTCTAACACTTTTTGCAAGCCATGCGCATAGAAAACCATAGATAAGGATTTACCACTGCCCTGGGTATGCCAGAACACGCCACCCTTACCATCCGTTACCGTCGCATGTTTGGTAGACTCCAGTGCTTTTTTGACAGCAAAATATTGATGGTATCCTGCAAGCACTTTAAACGTATTTTGCCCATCCACATTAAAGCAAATGAAGTTCTTCAGAATATCCAAGAAACGTGTTTTCTCGAACATTCCCTCAAAGAAAGTATCAAACGTTGCATATTGTGTATTCTCATAACTGCCGTCAACCGTCTTCCATGCCATAAAGCGATCCTCGCCAGATGTAATCGTACCCGCGCGAGAAGTTGTCATATCACTCATTACGCAAATCGCATTATAGACAAACATCGACGGAATTTCATACATGTAGTTACGCAACTGACGATAAGCCGCCGATGCATCCGTTTCCTCGCGGGACGGGGATTTCAGCTCAACAACAACCAGCGGCAATCCATTCACAAAGAGAATAATATCCGGTCGTTTTTCAGAATTCTCAATAAAAGTCCATTGATTAACCACCGTAAACTCATTATTGGCAGTATTTTTGAAGTCAATAAGATAAACGAGGCCAGCGCGTTCCTCGCCATTGTCCATATATTTTACAGGAACACCATTTTGCAGATAATCCATGAACACCATATTTTTCTGCAGCAGGGTACCCGTTTCAAAATTTTTCAGTTTATATATTGCTTCATTCAAAGCGTTCATAGATAAGTCTTTATTTACACGCTGAAGGCAGGGTAACAACAAATCTTCATAAAGCGGAGAATGATAATCACGTTCTACATCCGGGCCATAGACATAGGTATAGCCCAAATTTTGATTAAACAACTCAATAATCGAATTTTCATAATCTGCTTCTGTATATACTCCTTGCATGATTACACCCCTTCATACGCTAGGCAACATACTTGCTCTGCATTTAAATCGATTGTATATCTCTCAGCCATGATTTCTAACAGAATATTTTGCTCATATTTGGTTGCATATATGTCTTGGTACTGTAGTTGAATCGTGTATTTACCTGCACATTCTGGCGGACACTCTATAAAAACCTCTAAATCAAATTTGTGCGTTGTCGGCACACAAAACAGCAGTGAACTCAAATCCATCTTCTCATCATGCTCATGTCCACACTTGGCCAAACGACATTTTACATTGATTGCCGCACCATTTCCGCAATTCTGTACAAGTATTTTAATGTATGGCTGCATCACCGGCTTAAGCATCATCCCTGCCTCTCCCGCATTCACCGAATATGGTTGAGATAGTACTCTAGATTGCTCCTCTGTTAATTGATTTGATAAGGTAATCTTGTTTTTTCTAACCGTATAAACCAGTCTGTCAAGTAATATGTCCTCCCGTTGCCATGGCTCCAGCGTCAGTTTTCCCATCTTCTTGCCTTGTTCGCGCATCGTTCCCACCAAAGAGCCACTATATCGTGCAATATATTTATTGAACGAAAAGTATGGAATGACAGCCAATTTTTCAGTTTCTCGAGTTATATTCAGAATTTTGTCATTTGTTGTATTAGCTTGCTTAGCCAATGAAATAGATACTATTCCCAGCATAACTGTTCCAACCAGCGCTTCAAATCCAGCAATATAGCCGATAACATCGCCAGCTGTCCATTCAGCAGTCCAAAAGGTATTGACAGGATGATATTTGAAGAGTGCATGCACGATAATTAACGGACCACAAAACACCAGAAATGCAATAATAAAAGTAATTACTTTATGTTTCTTCAGCCATGTTAGAATATCATCCATAGAAAGCTCCTTTATATTCTATTATAAACGATAATTTAGCGGCTTAAAGTTGGACAGCACAGA